>NZ_JAWHTP010000007.1:0-126783 GCF_033052815.1 Chromohalobacter sp. HP20-39
TGCGATGATGAAGGAATGGCAGACCAAGCGTCCTGAGTTATTTACCAAGCGGGTAGTCAATCACACGGGACCCGACACCTAGTTTAATTGACCCTGAACAGGTGTTTGATGACGGCCTCTTTTGAGGCCGTTTTTGTGTGTGGCCGTAGCATGATCGCTACGACGGGTCTTGGCGCGCGTGTGGGAGAGGCCGGCGAGACGCATCGGCGAGTTATGCCCCCAGGATTTTGTAACGACAGCGATAGCTATATAGGGTGTGTGTTCATTTCGTGTCGAACGTTGATGCTGGCGATGGGCCTCGGCGCTTCGACAATGCCTAACAATCTGCCTTACAACTTCAATATGACGGGGTGATCGAATTGAGCAACCAGCTACTGACCGGACGCAGCTCCCTGATGTTCAGCACGGCCCTGGCCGCTTTGCTGCTGGCAACGCCGTCCTTGTCGGCCAGTGAGGCCGAGCAGGACGAGTCGGCCGGCAAGCACGGGCCGGAAACCATCGCCAACCAGTTCGTGTTCGGCTCCGGCAAGGAGTGTCCCCATGAGCCGTACTGCCTGCCCGCGCTCGAGGAAGAGTACGGCTTGCACTTCGCCGACTTCGTGGTCACCGACCCCGGTGGGCCGCGCACACGAGAGGCGCTTCTGAACGGAGACATCCAGATCGGCGTGCTCTTCACCACCAATGGGTATCTTGCCACTGACCGCTTCGTCTTGCTGGAGGATGACCGTCACGCCCAACCGGCGGAGAACATCATCCCGGTGGCCCACCAGTCCATCGCCGACGCCTATCCCGGGCTCGGTAAGGTACTCAATCCGCTCAGCGCAGACCTGACGACCCCGGAGCTGGCCGAGATGAATCGGCGCTTCGCGCTCGACGGGGTGGCGGCGGAGACCATCGCCCGGGAGTGGCTGCAGGAGCACGGAGCGCCCGCGCCTTCGGAGAGTGCGCCGACAAAAGAGGGCCCCACCATCGTGGTCGGCTCTGGTAACTTCGCCGAGAGCATCATCCTGGCGGAAATGTACCACCAGGCGCTTGATCAGGCGGGATACCCGACCCGGCATCGGCGGGAAATCGGCAACCGCGCCACTTATCTGCCCCTGCTCGAAAGTGGCGAGATCGACCTGTTTCCGGAATACACCGGCAGTCTGGGTGGCTGGCTGAACACGCTCGCCGACACGAGCGGACAACCCCTATCGGCATTGCTGCCCGAACACGACCTGGTGGGCTTCAAGCCAGCCCCTGCGCAAGACAAGAACGGCTTCGTGGTTACCGCCGAGACCGCGCAGCGCTACGATCTTGAAAAGATCAGCGATCTGGCGAAGCCCGCTCCCTGAAGCCCGCTTCCTGAAGTTTGCATACTATGGAAACGCTGCATAAAGCCCGCCGCAGCGCCCTGGCGTCACGATAGGGCGTTGCGTCAATAGCCACGTTCACCGGCAATTGGTCAACGCGGCCGAGGCGTGGCGCCCACCCAGGTTGTGATAATACATTAGTGGGATCGAATTTATTCGTGATAGTCTCTGTCGCAGGCGCCCGTAACGCAGTAGGCTTTCAGGATCGAGACAGGAGCACGCATGGCGAGTCAACACCACGATACCGGCTACAAGGAGCTGTTCAGCCACCCGGAGTTCGTGCAGCAGTTGATCGAAGGCTTTGCACCTGCCGAGATTGCCGCGCTGATGGACTTCACGACGCTCAGGCAGCACAACGGCCATTACATCACGCCGATGTTCGAAGAGAAGATCGAGGATGTGGTGTGGTCGGTTGAGGTGACGTGGGACGGGGTGATGCAAGAAGTGTATTTGTACATCTTGCTTGACAAATTCATCGGGAATGAATTTGGGCGCACTTCAGTGCGCCCGAAGGGTGGGCGCCATGGATGGCGCACATCTGTTTCAGTCGTCGGTGGATCGCACCATGCCGATCCGTC
Organism: Chromohalobacter sp. HP20-39; assembly: GCF_033052815.1. Classification (NCBI taxonomy): domain Bacteria; kingdom Pseudomonadati; phylum Pseudomonadota; class Gammaproteobacteria; order Oceanospirillales; family Halomonadaceae; genus Chromohalobacter; species Chromohalobacter sp. HP20-39. The sequence continues at coordinate 1,931 of NZ_JAWHTP010000007.1, forward strand.
TGATGCACTACGTCGCCTGCTTCTACAGCGAGCTACTCAAGCAGAAGGTCACCACGCCCCGCCTAGGCCTGCCGCCGGTGTTTCCGGTGGTGCTCTACAATGGCTTGGACCGTTGGGCGGCGCCGTTGGATGTCTATCGCATGATCGCCCCGGAACCCCCGAGTTTTCTGCAGGTCTATCAACCACACCTGCGCTATTACCTGGTCGACGAAGGGCGCTATACTGACCAAGAGTTGGGATTGGTACAGACGCCGCTGAGTGGGGTGTTCAGTGTCGAGAAGGCATCCAAGGATCGCCGGAGTCTCCAGCAAGCCGTGGACCGGATCGTGGCGATCATCCAGGCTGATCCGAACAAGAACCGTATCGACACGATCATTACCCGCTGGTTGAAGCGCCACCTTCAACGACTCGGGGCCGAGGTCGACCTGGATCGGCTCAACAGTTTGGTGGAGGATAAAGATATGTTGGCAGAAAATTTGCGGACCTGGGCCGAGAAAGAGCGGCAAGAAGGGCGTCAGGAAGGGCGTCAGGAAGGCGAACAACGGGGCATCGAGAAGACCGCCCGCAACCTGATCAAGCTGGGTGTACTCAGTGATGAACAGATCGCCGAGGCCACGGGGCTGACGGTGGCCGACGTGGAAGGACTGCGCGAGCAAGGCACGCCCTAATCGCGCGACGCTCGCGTTAATATAATCGCGACTGAAGTCCCTCCTACAAGAGCATCCACCCAGGTTGTGAATGGATATTAGTGGAAGCGAATTTATTCGCGATATTCTCCTGTCATCAGATACCCGCAACGCGGTAGGCTTTCTGGATCGAGACAGGAGCGCGTATGGCGAGTTACTCGACCCCTCCAATGATTACGAGTTGCGCCTCGATGATAAGCATTGACCTATCCCGGCTTTTGATCATGAACTGTGTTTTAAACGGCTCCTTTTGGGGCCGTTGTCGTTTGTGGCCGGGGGATGAGCGTGATCATACTTGTCTGGCGAGGCTTTTCATCTTCCTGTTGGGGCGCCTTGGCGTCACGATAGGGCGTTATGCAAAGCGAAATGGGGCTCGGCATTGATGTTCAAGCGTATTCTGGTGGTGTGTACGGGCAATATCTGTCGTAGCCCGGTGGCGGCGGCGCTGTTGCAGCGGCAGTATCCTGAACGAACGATCACCACGGCGGGACTTGGCGCACGGGTGGGCGAAGGCGTCGAGGCGCATTCCCGTGCGTTGGCGGAGGCCGAGCAGCCCGAGATCGCCAAGGCGCTCAAGGCGCATTCGGCACGCCAGATCGATGAAACGATGCTGCGTGAGGCGGACCTTGTCCTGGTGATGACGGAGCGCCAACGCCGTGCGGTGGGGGAGTTGTTACCCTCGGCGTTGGGCAAGACCATGCTGTTCGGGCGCTGGCTGGCCAACCCGGAAATCTCCGACCCCTATGGCAAGAGCGACGAGGCGTTTACTCACGTACACCGGCAATTGGTCAACGCGGCCGAGGCATGGGCGGGAAAGTTGTAGCGTTGGTTTAAACTAATGTGGTGATGTATGAACAGCGGCCCCTTTATGGGGCCGTTGGCGTTTGTGGGGTGGGATGTGGTTACGCCGTTAGCCCTCCGCCATGAGCCCGTCGTCGAGTTCGAAAGTGGTGAGGGTGTTGAGTGTGGCGTTCTTGCGGTTGCCGTGCCCGATGAGCGCTGCTTGCGGTGGGCGCTGATGAGTACGTATCGCGGGAATGTTGGTGGCTTGGCCGGTGTTCTCGAAGGTGCAGTCGCGGAAGGTGAGGTAGTTGCTTTCCTTGGCCAGGAAGACCCCCGGCGCGGCATCGAGGGTGATCATGTAGCCGTGTTCGGTCAGGTTTTTCTTGAAGTGACATGTTTCGAAGCGCACTACATGCCGGGAATTGCGCTTGTCGCTGTTGTGCAGGTAGAGGTGCCCGCCGCCGGGGGTGAAGTCGAATTGGCAGTGCCGGTAGCGATGCTGCTGCGTGGTCTCGAAGATATCAAAGCGCGGCACGCCGTCGCCGAGCCGGCAGGTATCTACGTCGAGCGCGTCGAAGGCTTTGACCCAGCCGGAGGGGATCTCGCAGTCGTGCAGGGTGATGCGCTCGGCGGGGACATGAAAGAGCCGTGCGTGAGTGTCGGTCAATGTGAAATCGTGCAGGTGCGATTGCCCGATCAGCTTGAAGCCCACGGCGGTGGGTTTGTCGGTAACGCCGTGTCGGCTCTGAAAGTGGGCGAGCTGCAGTGCGCCTTTGAAGCCGTCTGCGGCGACGACCGACGCGTAGCTGGCCCGAATGCTCTCATGGCGGCGTGGATAGAAGGTTTGCCAGGTTTCATCGAGATGGCGGATGTCGATATGCCCGTCGCCTGTGAGCGATAGTGTGTTACCGCTGCGTCGGCTGCCACGCAGGAACGTGGTGAATCGTTGTCCCGTGAGTCGGCTGGCTGCGAGGTCCATCTCGATGCAGAAGCCCCTGGCGACGTCGCGTGCCAGGCAGTCGTCGACGGTATGGCGTACGGGAATGCCGTGCAAGTCGCTGAGTAGGTACCCATCGCCCGTGGTTTCGGCGATGCAGCCGCGCAGGGTGAAGTGGCCGATACCCAGTGTAGGAATACGTCCGGTGGTGGCGACGAAGCCGTGATGCGTCGTATTGCGTGAGCGGCAATTGATAAAACGCACGTCGTGGCTGTTTTCGGCCCAGAAGCCGGCGTTGTACTCGTCATCTCCGTAATCGATGCTGGCGTGGTGGCCGTTTTCGGCGAGACAGTCGATGAAGTCGATGCGCTCGCTGAGGATGTGCTCCGGGCTTTCGCCGTAAGTGTCGGAGACGAAGCCGATACGCGTGAAGTCACGCGCCTGGCAGCGTTCGACGATGCCGTCGTGGGCGTCGACGATAAAGATACCGTCGCCGTAGTTGCCGCGCGCATGCTCGGCGATGACATCGCGGAGCACGAAATTGCGTGCTCCAACGCGGAGGCAGGCAAGGGGAGAGCGGCGGCATACGAGGTCGTGGGCGGTGACGTCGTGGCCCATGAGGTCCAGTGGCAGGCAGCCGGTAAAGGCGTCGTGATTGGAGGCGCTCCAATGGGCGGGGTCGTCACTGACATTGCCATCCAGTGTCATGCCGGAGAGGGTGGCGCCATCATCGATCTCCACCAGTGAACCTCGAGCGTCACCGGTATAACGAATGGTCGTACGCGTGACGCCCGCCCCGGTCACGCGGATGCCTGTGAAGCGTAACCCCGTACCCGATGAGGCGAAGTCGCCCTCGGGGAAGATGACATCGCGCTGCTGGGTACTGGCGACCTGGGCCAGTTGCTTCAAGGCGGGATACTGGTCGCTGCCGTCGCCGCGTGCGCCAAACATGGCCGGCGTCAGCGTGTCGTCGAGGCGTCTCAGAAAGCGTCCTCCGGCTTGGTCGTGAGCACGAAAACAAGTGCCGCCGTCTTCGGCGCGTTGTTCATTGGCGTACCAGATGAAGCTTCCCCCGCCGAGTGTTCCCCCCGCGTGGAAACTGGCCACCTCGACGCGTTGCCCATCATGGAGGTGGGCAACGTCCAGCGCCTGCATGTCGGCGATGGAATCGGCATGCACAGCCTGCGCTCCCCCCGGGATTGTTTGCCCCTTCTTTTCTCTTTTTTCTATGTCTGCTGCGTTTTTTTCCATGCCCATAGTGTGAGCCGGCAATAGACCGGAGGCGGTCAGTACGACGCCGCCGTGGAGTAGGCGAACCAAAAGTCGTCTTCTCGAAGTATTCATATCATCCCCCTAACGTGAGGCCTAGCGTAGAGGAGGTTGTGTTGCGCGATAAGGTGAAATATTTCCCATCGGGAAGCGTATTTTTCTCATTTTTAATTATTCTGGTTATTTTTGTTATCTTTATGACGATGAGATTGTAATTATTTGTCATCTGTGATGGTTTTTTTGATATGAAATCATGGTGGCGTTTTGAGTATAAGGTGCGACTGAGAATTGACCTACGAATTTTGCGATTTTTAGCATTAGTAATATGGGGCATGTTTACCACTAAAACCGTCTGGCTTTGAATGTGGACGCTTTGTAACTTGTTTGGCGAAAACCCGGTTATTTGATGCCCTTTAATGGGCGGTACGGGACACTGATAAAGGTGGCGTCAATCATGTTCAATAAGCATAAAGTCTTCGAGAAGCTTGATCGTTCGGCATGGGTGGGGAGCGAGTCGTTACTGTCGAGTAGCGATGCATTCGATACGCGTTACGAGCGGCGCCATTCACGTTGGTATGAGCAGTGCCTGATGGGGACACCTTTGCACTTCGTCGTGGGGTTGCCGCTGGTTGTGATGGTGCCGCCTTTGATGGTGCATGGCGGGGGCTTCTGGCGCAGCATGGCGCCGGGGCTCGCCACCACGCTATGGGCGGTGGGGGCGGCGTTTCTGGTCACGCTTTTCTTCTTGCGCCGCATGACGCGTTTCCCCGGTACGCAGGCCTCAATGTTCGCCGTGCCGCTGGTCAGCATGGTGTTCGTGGGGGCCTGGGCACTTCTGTTGGGTATCGAGCGTTTGGACACGCGTGTTTTGTGGGGGGGCTACGCTGCGAGCCTGGTGTGGTTTTTTATCGGCTACGCCGCGGTGCAGCGCTTTCGGCGGCCGCGTTTTGCGGTGGTGCCGTTGGGTGACGCGCGCCATCTTGGCGAGCTCGAAGGCGGCGAACTGTACCGTCTCGATGTGCCGCGCCTGGGGGCGCAGCGTATCGACGGCATCGTTGCGGATCTGCGCAGCGACGCCCTCAATCACGAGTGGATACACTTTTTGACCAAGTGCATGCTGCATGGGATCCCGGTGTATCAACTTAAGCAGCTCGACGAGTCACGCACCGGGCGTGTCAAGTTGGAACATCTCGCGGATACGGAGCTGTCCTCGTTGTTGCCGTCGCCGCTGTATAGCGCCTGCAAGCGCGGCCTGGATCTATGCGGCGCGTTGCTGTTGTTGCCGCTGTTGGCGCCGATCATGCTGGCCACGGCTTGGGCCATACGCCATGACAGCCCAGGGCCGGTGCTGTTCGTGCAGCGTCGTATGGGCCATCGCGGCGTGCCGTTTCGCATCTACAAATTCCGCAGCATGTACTGCGATATCAAGGGCAAAGAGTTCGTCTCCGGTGAGGACGACCCGCGTATCACGCCAGTGGGCAAGATCATTCGCAAGTACCGCCTGGATGAACTCCCGCAGCTATTCAATGTGCTCAAGGGTGACATGAGCTTCATTGGCCCCCGCCCCGAGCCTGTGGATCTCTCGCAGTGGTACGAGCAGGACATACCGCTTTTCAGCTACCGGCGTGTCGTCAAACCGGGGATTTCGGGCTGGGCTCAAGTCGAGCAGGGCTATGCGGCGGAGGTCGATGACATGGCCATCAAGCTGCAATACGACTTCTATTACATCAAGCATTTCTCGCTATGGCTCGATGTGCTGATTCTTCTGCGTACGTTGAAAACGATCGGCACTGGGTTTGGGGCACGTTGAGGCGCGTCCGCGTTGACTATTGAGTTGAAGCATGGCGTATGTCGCCCCCGTCTTTGTGCGGGGGCGCTTTATTCTATGCGTTTAAGTTTAAGGGTTAGTTTATCGTGCTCCTGTAGGTTGATTTCTCACATCGGGTGGATGAGTTTTCTGATTAAAAGGCGCGATTTAGTAACGAGTAAAATCCAATGTAAACATTGTGTGAATTCAGTCTATGAAACGTTACACAGCGCATAGAATGAAATTCGCAAGCAGATAAGAATGTAACCAAGGAAAGCTGCGCGTAATTCAAAAGGTGCGTAATTAAATGATTGCGTAACGCGAGACATACGTGCCGCAGGATATAAGCAAGATAGGTATTTGAAAGTTAGTGGTTATGGCCCGGGAGATGTGGTGTCGCTCCAGGGCGGTAGCGTGGGTAAAAGAATCTTAAGCCCTAACAAAATGACGAGTGAGGGAATCGGCATGACTGTAAGCCGCATGGAATATCGTTCGGGGTGGAGAAAGCCGCTGCTGGGGCTTTCTTTGGTGGTGGCTCTGTCGGGCTGTGCGTTCGCGCCCGGTAGCCATATGGGATACGACACGCAGGGGGAAAATCTTTCCGATAATATCGAGATCAAACCGATTACGCCGAGTCTGGTCAAGACGCTGGCCGCAACAGAAGATGAGTTGCGCGATTCGTTGTTCGATTACAGCGAAAATGCCGTCCCCGAGAGCGATCTCGATTATGACTACCTGATAGGACGCGGCGATATTCTCAGTGTGGTGGTATATGACCATCCTGAACTGACGATTCCCGCCGGGAGTGAGCGTAGCGCCGAGGAGTCGGGCAATGTGGTGCATTCGGACGGCACCATCTTCTATCCCTATATCGGCCAGGTAGACGTCGCGGGACGGACGGTGCGTGATGTTCGCGAGGAAATTCAGCGCCGCTTGCAGGGCTACATCGCACAGCCCCAGGTGGATGTGAAAGTCGCTGCCTTCAATGCTCAGAAGGCCTACGTCACGGGGCAGGTCGAGCAGGCCGGCGCGCAGCCCATCACCAACGTGCCGCTGCGGGTACTGGATGCACTCAGTAGCGTGGGCGGTCTTACCCAGGGTGGGGATTGGCACAATGTCGTGCTGACGCGTAACGGCGAAGAGATGCATCTCTCGGTGTACGACATGCTGGTCAATGGCCATATGGGGCAAAACTTGTTGCTGCAGGATGGCGACGTATTGCATGTGCCGGTGGTCGGCAATCAGCAGGTTTATGTGATGGGTGAAGTCAACGCGCCGGCGGCTGTGCCGATGCCCAATACGCGCTTCTCGCTGACCAATGCCTTGGCCCAGGCCGGCGGTATCAACGAGAACAGCGCCGATGCCTCGGGTATCTTCGTGATTCGCCGCAACCACGATGTCGATAGCGATACCTTCGCCACCGTCTATCAGCTCAACGCCAATAACGCGATCTCCTTCGCGCTGGGGGCGGAGTTCATCCTGCAGCCTACCGATGTGGTGTATGTCACTGCCGCCCCGATCGCGCGCTGGAACCGCGTCATCAGCCAGATTCTGCCGAGTGTGACGGCGATCTACGAGCTGACGCAGGCCACGCGTGACATCCAGGACATCGACGACAACTTATAAGCCGTCATTGTCTCGAGCCCCGACACCGCTGCCGACCAATACAATTGGCTCGATACGGTGCCGGGTCTTGGACCCACATTCTCATGGAGTGGGAATTCTATGAATCTCAATGTACCGGCCCCGCAAGCGACTAAAACCTCCGATGATATGGAGTTGGGTCGCATTCTGGGTTTATTGTTCGATGCCAAGGGGTTAATGATCAGTTTGATCGTGCTGTTCGCGCTCGTGGGGACGGCGTATGCCTACTTCGCGACGCCGATATTCCGGGCCGATTCGCTGGTGCAGGTGGAAACCAAGACCCCTCAGAATCCATTGGCGGATGCGACAGCCGCCGCCATGATGCCGCAGTTACCGCCGTCGCGTGCCGAAATGCAGATCATGCAATCGCGCATGGTACTGGGGCAAGCGGTGGGCATTCTCAATCTGGATCTTCGTGTTGAGCCGGTGCGCCTGCCGGTCATCGGCAACTTTCTGAAACGTCATCACATCGCTGCGCCCGCGTTCGCGCAGGACTGGGGCTATGCCTGGGCGGACGACAGTATCGAGTTGGCGTCGATGCCGGTCGACGATGCTTATCTTGGCCACACGTTCATCCTCGAGGTACTCGATGAGCAGCGCTATGCCTTGCACTATCGCGGCGAGCGTCTGGGTGAGGGGCGCGTCGGTGAGGTGTCTTATTTCCTGGGTAAAGCGGTGGGCGTCGAAGTGGCATCGATCTCGGCTTCGCCGGGCGCGACCTTCGAGCTAGCGCATGAGCAACGCGTGGTCGCTGTCGACATGCTGCGCGACAACTTCGGCGTGGCTGAACAAGGCAACGGCACGGGCATTATTGCCTGGAGCCTGACCGATCCTTCGCCTGCATTGGCTGCGCGGATATTGACGACCATCGGCGATATCTACGTCACGCAGAATATCCAGCGTCAGTCCGAAGAGGCGCGCAAGAGCCTTGAGTTTCTAAATAAGCAGGTCCCCGCCGTGCGGGATAAACTTGTCGATGCCGAGCAGCAACTCAACGCCTATCGCTCGGAACACGATAGCGTGGATATTTCCATGGAAACCAAGTCGGTGCTAGACCGCGTGGTCAATCTGGAAAGCCAGCTTAATGAACTCGAGTTTTCCGAAGCGGAGATTTCTCGTCGTTTCACGCCGAGCCACCCGACCTATGCCGCCTTGCTGGAGAAGAAAGCGCAGCTCAAGAACGAGTTGAGCGCCCTGGAAGAGCGTATCAACGGTATGCCGGAGACCCAGCAGGAGGTCTTGCGCATGCAGCGTGATGTCTCGGTCAACCAGGAAATCTATGTGCAACTGCGTAACAAGGTGCAGGAGATGCAGATCGCCGAGGCGAGCACGGTAGGCAACGTGCGGGTACTCGATGAGGCGGCTGCGTTTCCGCGCCCGGTGGCGCCCAACAAGCTCATGATCATCGCTCTGGCGACGATACTGGGCGCCGTATTCGCGGTGGCGGTGGTGATGCTGCGGGCAATGTTCAATCGCGGCCTGGAAAGCCCCGATCAGCTCGAACAACTGGGCCTGCCTGTCTATGCCATCGTGCCCAAGTCGGATGACCAGAACAAACTCAATCGGCGTATTCGTCGTGGCAGCCGTTCGCAGAGCGTGCCGGCGGGGTTGCTGGCCTGGCATCGGCCACTGGATGTGTCTATCGAAGCGTTGCGCAGCCTGCGTACCAGCCTGCATTTCGCGATGCTCGATAGCACCGACAATCGCTTGATGATCACCGGGCCGAGCCCCGGGGTGGGCAAGAGCTTCATTGCGGCCAACCTGGCGGCGGTGTGTGCCCAGAACGGACAGCGCGTGTTGGTGATCGACGGCGACATGCGCAAGGGGCAGATGCACAAGATCTTCAAGGGGTCCTCCGAGGATGGCTTGAGCGAAGTGCTGGCCGGCCGCCATAGCCTGGCAGAGATGGTGCGCGTGGTAGAGAGTGTCGATGGCCTCGAGTACTTGGCGCGCGGCGTGGTGCCGCCCAATGCTTCGGAACTGTTGGCGTCGTCGCGTTTCACCGAGTTGCTGGCCACGGCCAGCGAGCGTTACGACCTGGTGATCGTCGACTCGCCGCCGGTGCTGGCGGTGACCGATGCCACGGTCATCGGTAAGCGCGTGGGCACGACGCTGATGGTGGCACGCTTCCAGGTCAACCCGCCCAAGGAAGTCGAGCTGGCCATGCGTCGCCTGGATACCGGTGGGGTACGCGTCAAGGGCGCGATTCTCAACGGCTTGGAGCGCAAGGCGGCCACGGCGTACACCTATGGTTATTACAACTATTCCTATCACTGACCTCACCATGCGTACCGTTAACCGGTCTTACGTCGCCATAGCGCGCGCTAGACGCGTTCGAGGAGTGAACCTTGCTGATTCGCTATACCGCTTATTACGGCTTGGCGCGCGGTGTGCCGGGGCTACTGAACTTCCTGGCCATCGCGATCTATACCCGGATGTTGTCGCCCAGCGACTACGGGATCTACGCCTTGGTGGTGGTCTGGGTGGGGTTGGTCAATGTGGTGTGCTTCCAGTGGATTCGCCTCTCATTGTTGCGGTTCTTTCCGGCCAACATGGACGATCCACGGCGCCTATTGAGCACGCTGTTGCTGGCGTATACCAGCGTGGCGCTCATCACTGGCGTGGTGGGCGTGGGGGTGTTGCTGGCGGTGAGCGACCCCGCGCTGCAGTCGTTGGTGCTGATCGCCGTGCCGTTGATCTGGGTGCAGGCCGGGTTCGAACTGAGCCTGGAGCTGATGCGCAGCCAGCTCAATCCGTTGCGTTATGGCTTGATGGCAGGGGTGCGGGCGGTCATCGCGTTGGGACTCGGCGTGCTGTTGATCACCTGGGGCTTTGGGTCTTTTGGGCCCCTGTTGGCAATGCTGGTGGGGATGCTCGCGGCCGTGCTGGTGCTGGGGGCGTCGCTGTGGCGGGAGGCACGCCCGTCGCTGGCACTAGTGCCGGCGTTGAAGCCATTGCTGGTCTATGGGTTGCCGTTAACTGCGACCTTCGCCCTGGAGTTCGTGGTCTCGAGTTCCGATCGCTTTCTGCTGGCGTGGATGCTGGGCAACGACGCGGTGGGCATCTATACGGCGGGCTACGATCTGGTCGCGCATGTCATCAACCTCCTGCTGGTGACGGTCAATCTGGCGGCGTATCCCTTGGTGGTGCGCGCGCTCGAGCATCACGGTCGCGAGGCGGCGCGGGAACAGTTGGACCGCAACGGCAGCATGCTGCTCTTGATTGCGATACCGGTGACGCTGGGCTTTATCGTGCTGGCGCCGCAGATCGTCGCGTTGATGTTGGGCGAGGCGTTCCATGCTGGCGCGACGCAGCTGGTGCCGTGGGTCGCCTTGGCCATCTTCATGTGCTGCATCCGTGCCTTTCACTTCGATCTGGCCTTTCAGCTAAGCGAAAAGACGCTTTATCAAGTGTGGATCAACGGTGGTGCGGCGTTGGTCAATGTGGCGCTCAATCTGCTGTTCATTCCGGCCTTAGGCCTGGTGGGCGCGGCGTACGCCACGCTAATCGCGTATGGCGTGGCGCTGGCGCTGAGCATATTGCTGGGGCGACGTTTGTTCGCGATCTCCCTGGTCACGCGGGACAACCTCAAGATTCTATTATGCGGCGCCATCATGGTGGCGTGCCTGTGGCCACTGCGTGAGGCGAGTGGGGCGCTGGCCCTGGCCGAGCAAGTGCTGTGGGGAGCGGCAGTTTATACCGTTAGCGCATTTTCGATGAACGTGGCGAATGTACGCGAGTGGGTGTTCGCCAAGCGATGGACGGCCAAATGAAAGATGACGATAAGCGCATTGCGGTGTTTTTGCCTTCGTTAGTGGGAGGGGGCGCGGAACGGGTGATGGTGACGCTCGCCAATGGGTTCGCTGCACGCGGTGTGCCGGTGGATCTCGTCGTGGTTGCGGCCAAGGGTGCGTATCTGGCGGATGTCTCGCCACAAGTGCGTTTGGTGGAGCTCGGTGCTTCGCGCGTGCTGTTCAGCTTGCCGGCGCTGGTGCGCTACCTGCGTCGCGAACGCCCGCACGCCTTACTCTCGGCACTCAACCACGCCAACATTATTGCGCTGTGGGCGCGCAAGCTGTCGGGGGCCAAGACTCGGCTGGTGGTCTCGGAGCGCAATACGCTGTCGCACGATATGTCGAGTGATCGCTTCGAGCGGCTGGTGCCGTGGTTGATGCGCCTGAGCTATCCCTCGGCGGACGCTATCGTCGCGGTTTCTGGTGGGGTGGCGGATGATCTGGCGCAGACGGTGCGCTTGCCCCGTGAGCGCATCGATGTCGTCTATAACCCTATCAATTCGAATCTACCTCAACTTAGCGAGGCGCCGGTCGTGCATCCTTGGCTGGCCGATGGCGAGCCACCGGTCATCGTCGCGGCGGGGCGGCTGACTGTGCAGAAGGATTTCGCGACCCTGATCGAGGCCTTCGCCGAAGTACGCAAGACACATACGGCGCGGCTGGTGATTCTCGGCGAGGGCGAACTGCGCTCGGTGCTGGAGGCGCGCATCGCCGAATTGGGTATCGGCGATGACGTGGCGTTGCCGGGCTTTGTCGATAACCCCTATCCGTGGATGCGTCAGGCGTCGCTGTTCGTGTTGTCGTCGGCGTGGGAAGGTTTTTGCAACGTGCTGGCCGAGGCCATGGCCTGCGGTACGCCGGTGGTGAGTACCGATTGTCCCAGTGGTTCGGCGGAGATCCTCGAAGATGGCAAGTGGGGGCGGCTGGTGCCGGTGGGCGATGCTCCGGCGTTGGCGCGGGCCATCGCTGCGACGCTCAACGATGAAACGCATCCCGATGTTCGCCACCGGGCGCTTAGTTTCGACCTTCATCAGGCACTGCATGGCTATCTGCATGCACTACGCGTGACCATGCCGAAGGAGCGACGTTTTGGGTAGCGTTCAATGCATGGCGACTGCCGAATCCCCGTTGGGTGAGACGAGCGGCGTGGCGATTGCGCTGTTCTTGCCTTCGTTGGAAGGCGGCGGCGCCGAAATGGTGATGGTGACTCTGGCCAATGGGCTCGCTGCGCAAGGCTGGCGGGTGGATCTTGTCGTTGCACATGCCACCGGGGCTTACGTGAAGAATGTCTCGTCGGCGGTGCGCTTGATCGACTTGCGGGCTGCTCGGGTGCTCTACAGCGTACCGGTGCTGGTACGTTACTTGCGTCGTGAGCAGCCGCCGGTGCTGTTGTCGGCGCTCAATTACGCCAACGTAGTGGCGTTGTGGGCCAGCCGGCTGGCGAACGTGGGCACGCGGGTGGTGATCTCCGAGCACAACAACGTGACGCGTGATATGCGCGCCGAGCCCATGGGGCGCTCGTGGCTCATCCCGTTATTGATGCGTCGTTGCTATCCCTGGGCGAACGGCATCGTCGCTGTTTCCAGCGGGGTGGCCGATGAACTATCCAAGGCTTTGGGGTTGCCGCGCGAGCGTATCGATGTGATCTACAACCCGGCGGTCACAGAGCGTCTGCGCGAACTGAGCATGCTCACGGTGACGCATCCCTGGCTCGCACCCGACGAGCCGCCGGTGATTCTGGCGGTGGGGCGACTCGCCGCGCAAAAGGATTATCCCACCTTGATCAAGGCCTTTGCTGCTTTGCGTGCCCACCGCGAAGCGCGGTTGGTGATCCTCGGCGAGGGAGAGCTTCGCGAGAGCCTTGAGGCAATGGTGGCGTCGCTCAGGTTGAGTGATGACGTCGCCTTTATGGGCTTCGTCGACAATCCCTATGCCTGGATGCGCCAAGCCTCGCTATTCGTATTGTCTTCGGCCTGGGAAGGTTTCGGCAATGTACTGGCTGAGGCCATGGCCTGTGGAACAGCTGTGGTGAGTACCGATTGCCCCTGCGGACCGGCGGAAATTCTGGAAGACGGTGCCTGGGGACAGTTGGTGCCGGTGGGAGATTCGGTGGCGTTACATGAGGCGATGTTGGCGGGCCTCAGCGGTAACCCCCGTCCCGATGTCGAGCGACGCGCGCAGCAATTCGATCTCGGTCAGGCCGTTCAGGCCTATTTACACGTCATGCAGCGTCAGTCCATTTGAGTTCAGGCGCGCAAGCGCCCCGTACGTCGAGGCAAATGATGAAATTACTGATACCCACCAATGGCTCGTTCGGTTACAAGGTCATGTGTTTGGCCCTGGCCGGTTTTTATGCCTGGTTTCTGATGGGATTGGATATCGACGGCTATATCGATCGTGCCAATTATCTCATCTACGCCAAGCACTCCGATGAAATATTCGTGATGTATGCCGCTAGTAGCCTCAAGACGATTATTACTAACGAGCCGATATGGCTGTTGTTGAATATCTGGGCGTCAAGACATTTTACGCCGGAAGATACTTTACGCTTGATAATTTTCTTTTCTTCGTTTTGGGTCTCGTTTCTGGTGTTGCGAAGCTATCCAAAATACGCATTCTTGTTGATACTTTTTATCCTGATGCCTCAGGTTTTGAAAAACCACATCATTCATTTGCGCCAGGGCTTGGGGATTACGGTGTTCTTTATCGGTTGGTGGTGTCGTTACTTGCCTCTGCGTATCTTCTTCATCGGGTTGGCGCCGTTAGTGCATGCCTCTTTTTTCTTCATTGATGCCTTGCTTCTTCTCAATATCGCCTTTTCGACATTCAGAATTTCGACGGTATGGCGCGTGGCGTACACCTTGGGCATGGGCATCGTGCTGGGGGCGTTGGGGATGTGGCTGGCCGGTGCACTTGGGGCACGGCAAGGCGAGAGTGCCGAGTATAGTGCCATGGGTTCCGACGGGTCGGGGTTGGCATTTGTATTCTGGGCCATGTTTACCGTGATTTTCTTTATGGAGGGCAAGGAGTTTCTTAAAAACAATTTTTTTGCGGCGACCATTCTGGTCTTTTATTTGTCGACCTACTTTCTGTTGCCCGTGACTGCGCGTGTTTTCGAGAGCGGCATGTTGGTGGTGCTGTTGGCATCCTTGGGGTTAAGTGACTGGCGACGTTATGCGGTCTATGCGCTATATGCCTTCTATTTCTGCATGCAGTGGTACCCGGTGCTGGGGGTTCCTGGTTACGGCTGGGCTGCCGACGGAACCATGTAAAAGTGCTTTATGAGAGATGAAGATGCGTCAGCATTTTTATTCGGGGCGAGGGGAAACGAGGGGGAGGTAAAAATGCAGCGCAATGTTTCGTTGGATGTGCTTAAGCTGACATTGGCCGTTATTGTAGTGATTTCACATGCCCAGGTTTTAATGGGGTATAGCGACCTGGGGTATCAGCTGACGGTGCAGGGTCTGTTTCGCATCGTAGTGCCGATTTTCATGATGGCCAGCGGGTATTTCTTCATTAGCGTGATTCGCTCACGGTCACTGGTCGCGTGGCTCAAGAAGGTCGTGGCGATGTACGCCTTTTGGATGCTGGTTTATTTGTATTTTTGGTTGGATATTCCGGCGATGACGCCTTATGAGCTGTTGAAGTTACTGCGCGTGGCCGTCATGGGATACCACCATCTATGGTTTCTATCCGCGCTGATCGGCGCCGCCATTATGCTGTACATGCTGCGCAACCTGCCCTTGAAAGCGTTGTTGGTGCTGGCGTTGACGCTTTATGGGATGGGCACCTTCTTCATTTATGCCGGTCATTATCACCTGTTTGCCGGCACGCCGCTGGATGCGCTCTTCAACGAGATATGGTTTTACCGCAACTTCCTGTTCTTCGGCTTTCCTTTCTTTTGCACCGGCTACCTGCTGCGCCGTTGTGAAGGGCTGCGCCAGTGGGATCGTCGCTATTTCATGCTATGGAGCCTGGGCGGCGCGTTGCTGCTGCTGGGGGAGTCGTACCTCAATTATATCGGGCTCGAAGGCCAGCCGGCGTTCGATATGTACTTGAGTCTGCTGATCTTTTGCCCGGGACTTTTTCTGTGGGTGTCGTCGATGCACGTCCCCGGCGACAGCACGTCCCTGGCGTATTACGCGACCGCGTTGTACTTCATCCACCCGCTTTTCATTTCGCTATTCGAGGCGCTTTCGTATCGGCCGGGCAACACGCTGGCGCTGTTGGCGCTGGCGTCGTCGCTGCTGGCGGTGGTGTTGCTCAAAGGGAGCCGTAAGCGTTTGGGGTTTGCGTTCGGGGGATAAGGAAGTCACCGGACCACCGACGCTTGCTCAAGATCATATCCGCCGTGCCCAGTTGTTGTCGGGCGTCGGCCAATCGAGAGGATGCAATCTCTTATGCTAGCCAAACCACTGAATGTCCTGCATGTCATCACCGGCTTGACCGATGGCGGTGCCGAGGATTCGCTTTACCAACTTTGCAATAACGATCGTCACAACGTGCATCGCGTGGTGTGCCTGATGGATGCCGGGCAATACGGCCCGCGATTCGACGAGGCCGGTATCGAGGTCGTGTACCTGCACATGTCGCCTGGCCGCGTGACCTTCGCGGGCTTGTGGCGGCTGTGGCGGACCATTCGCACGCTCCGGCCGGATGTGGTGCAGACGTGGATGTATCACGCCAACCTGGTGGGGGGTGTCATGGCGAGGCTGGCAGGCGTCAAGGCCATCTGCTGGGGGATTCACAACAGTAATTTGATGCCGGGCGTCACCAAACGCAGCACGATCTGGGTGGCCAAGGCGTGCGGGGCTTTGTCGCGCGTAGTGCCGAGTCGCATCGTGAGTTGTTCGCAACATGCGGTCGAGGTGCATCGCAAGCTGCGTTATGCGGCTATGAAGTTCGTGGTCGTGCCCAATGGCTACAATCTGTCGCTGCTCACCCCTGACGCCGAAGCGCGGGAACGGGTGCGTGCCGGATGGGGACTCGACGCTGACATGCCGCTGTTCGGGATGGTGGCCCGCTTCGACCCACAAAAGGATCATGCCAATCTGATCGCGGCTCTGACACAGCTCAAGGGCCTGGGCTGGGACTTTCGCTGTGCGCTGATCGGCGCGGGGTTAGATGCCGATAACGAGGAGTTGGTCCAACTGCTGGAAGACCACGGTGTGCGTGACCGGGTACTGCTGGTTGGGCGACGTAGCGATATTCCGGCGGTGATGAACGCACTCGATGTGCATGTGCTGTCGTCGCGTTTCGGCGAGGCCTTTCCCAACGTGCTCTCCGAGGCCATGGCCTGCGGCACGCCGTGCGTGTCGACCGATGTCGGCGACGCGGCTTTCATCGTTGGCGATACCGGTTGGATCGTGCCTCCTGGCGACCCTCGCGCGCTGGCGGATCATCTCGCCCTGGCGCTCGATGAACACGCGGATGCGCTGGCGTGGCAAGCGCGTAAGCAGCGCGCGCATCAACGGGTCGTCGATTCCTTCAGTGTGCAACGCATGATCGACGGTTACAGCGCTTCCTGGCATCAGGCGTGCCACGTATGAATGCTAACTGGATGAGTTATTTAGCCCGCTCCGAAGGCGAGCCGCTGCGTCCGCCGGCCTTTGTGATTTCGCTGGACTTCGAATTGCACTGGGGTATGTCCGATATCGTGACCACGCCTGAGCATCCGTATATGCGGCAATTGCTCGGTGCGCGCCGTGCGGTACCGGCGATGCTCGATCTCTTTCGTGAACGCCATATCCGCGCGACCTGGGCCACGGTGGGTTATCTATTCGCCGAGGACCGCGAAACGTTGACGCGTTTCTCGCCCGTGCGGCGTCCGCGCTATGCCAATCCGGCGCGTGATAACTATCGGCAGGAGATCGGAGACGATGAGGCCAGCGATCCACTGCATTACGCGCGTTCCCTGGTCGATCTGATCGCGCAGACGCCAGGCCAGGAGATCGCCTCGCATACCTTTTCGCATTACTACTGCCATGAAGAGGGCCAGACGCCGGCGGACTTCAAGGCCGATCTCGCGGCGGCGATGGCCATCGCCGAGCATACCGGGCATCACCCCCGTTCGTTGGTCCTGCCACGCAATCAGATCGACGATGCCTATCTGGCGCCGATGCGTGACGTCGGCTTTCATTGTTATCGCGGCAATCCGCGTCGCGCGGGATTCTCGCGTCATCAACGCGATGCGACCGCCCGGCGTGCATTGCGCTTTCTGGACAGCTACATCAACTTGACCGGCCATCACGGCATCAAGTGGCGCGACCTCAAGGGCGACCCGCTGAATATTCCGGCCAGCATGTTTCTGCGCCCGCGCCGTGGGATACCGCAGTTCGATGCATTGCGGCTACGACGCATCAAGCAGGCCATGCGACGTGCCGCCAAGCGTGGCGAGATCTTCCATCTGTGGTGGCATCCGCACAACTTCGGTGAGGCTACCGATGCTCACCTGCGTGATTTGGCCGCCATCATCGGCTATTTCCAGGTGCTTTCCATCGAATACGGCATGCGCTCGATGTCGATGAGCGATGTGCTGGCGCGTCATGAGCAGGCCATGACGGCCCCATCATCGACCTAGCCTCTCGTCCCTAGCCCATGGGCGCTAGCCGCACACGTGTCCGGCGCCTTTATAACGCTTGATCAATTGCTTTCCCACGCGCTTTCGCGTGAGGGGTGGGGGCCCCTGTGTCTTCAAAACCGTCTTCAAGAGCGTCTTCAAGAACGTGCCGCCGAAGAACGCTGCGCCATATGCGATCGCCATTGCAGAGGAGTTGTTTCCATGAACGATAAAACGATTGTGCTGGTCTCCAACACGTCTTGGTCTCTCTACAACTTCTGCCAGGGGTTTTTGAGGGTACTCAAGCAACGCGGCTTTCGTGTGGTGTGCCTGGTGCCCCATGACGACTATTCGCAACGCTTGCACGAAGAGTTCGGCGTGACCCTGCGCACCATGCCCATGGATGGCAAGAGCACCGCGCCCACGCGGGAGGGGAAGTGCTTGTTCTGGCTGTACGGGCAGTTGCGCGGGCTGCGTCCCGCCTTCGTATTCAATTTCACGGTCAAGGCCAACATCTATTCGGGCCTGGCATGCCGTGCCCTGCGAATTCCGTATGCCAATACCGTCACCGGTCTGGGGACGGCGTTCCTGCATGAAAGCCACTTGTTTCGTCAGGTGCGACGCCTTTACGGCTTCGCCAACGCCGGGGCGAGGCGAGTGTTTTTTCTTAACCCCGATGACCGAGAGGTCTTCGAGCGCCAAGGCATGTTGCAAAAAGTCGACTGGGACATGCTACCCGGCGCCGGGGTTGATGTGGCGCGCTTTGCGTTCACGCCGTTGCCACAGAACGACCCTTTCACCTTTGTATTGATCGCGCGGCTGCTGGGCGACAAGGGCGTGCGCGAGTACGTCGCGGCAGCCGAGCAAGTGATTGTTGATAATCCCGAGACGCGCTTCTTGATCGTCGGACCCAAGGGGATCAGCAACCGCACGGCGATCGAGGATGACGAGATCGAGGCCTGGCACGAGCGGGGCGTCGTCGAATACGTCGGCGCTCAGGACGACGTGCGTCCTTGGCTCGCGCAATCCCATGTGCTGGTGCTGCCGTCCTATCGCGAGGGCTTGCCGACCACCGTATTGGAAGCGGGCGCGATGGGACGGCCGACCATCGCCACCGATGTGCCGGGGTGCCGCCATGCCGTGGCCGATGGCCAAACCGGTTGGCTGTGTCGTGTCAAGGACGTGGAGTCGCTGGCAGCTCGTATGCGCGCGTGCCTGGTAATGACGCCCTGGGCGCTCTCCCGGGTGGGCGTGGCGGCACGTCGACGCGCCGAAAAGGAATTCTCGCAGGACATCGTCGTGGCGGGATATCTGGCCTGCCTGGAGGCCGGCCTGATGAATCACCAACGCGTGAAAATGGAGGCATGATGACGATATTAGTGACGGGCGGCGCCGGTTACATCGGCTCGCATATGGTGCTGCGACTCATGGAGGCTGGCCACGACGTGGTCGTGATCGATAACCTCTGCAATGCTTCGCGCGAGTCGCTGGAGCGCGTCTCACAGTTGACCGGTAAGGAAGTGACGTTCATCGAGGGTGATATCCGCGATCGTTCGCTGCTGGATTACGTGTTCACGGACTTCGCGATCAGCGACGTGTTGCACTTTGCCGGGCTCAAGTCCGTGGGGGAAAGCGTCAACGAGCCGTTGGCGTATTTCGAGAACAACGTCGCGGGGACCATTACGCTGTGTCAGGCCATGATAGCGGCGGGGGTCTTCCGTCTGGTGTTCAGCTCCTCGGCGACGGTGTACGGCGATGCCACGCGCATGCCGTTGAGCGAGAACGCGCCGACCGGACAGCCGACCAATGCCTACGGGCATTCCAAGCTGATGGTCGAAGAGGTGTTGCGCAAGCTGTCGCGGTCCGACCCGCGCTGGTCGATCGCACTGCTGCGCTACTTCAATCCCGTGGGCGCGCATCCCAGTGGGCTCATCGGTGAGGACCCGTCGGGCACGCCCAATAACCTGCTGCCGTTTATCTCCCAGGTGGCGATCGGACGTCTGCCGGCGTTATCGGTCTTCGGCAACGACTACCCCACGCCGGACGGGACGGGGGTGCGCGACTATATCCATGTCATGGATCTGGTCGAGGGGCATCTGGCGGCGATGCGGGTGCTGGCGGATCGTCCGGGGGTGAATGTCTGGAACCTGGGCACCGGACAGGGCTATTCCGTGCTCGAAATGGTCCGTGCCTTCGAGATAGTCTCGCAGCGCGACGTGGCGTATCGCATCGTGCCGCGCCGCGACGGAGACATCGCTGAATGCTGGGCCGATGCATCGCTGGCCGCGCAGGAGTTGGGCTGGAAAGCCAAGCGCGGCTTGACCGACATGATTGCCGATACCTGGCGCTGGCAATCGCATAATCCTGAAGGGTACCCAAGTAAACGCGTGGTGCGACGCGACAGCCTTGGTAAGCCCGGCGGTATGGCCAACGCCTTGCCGAAGATCTACCTCATCGACACCACACGTACCAACCGAGTGGCATCGTGATGATTCGAACAGAGAACATAATGGTTTGATTCGAAAAAGCGTTCGATCGTGTTTGGCCTTGACGCTGGTGCCTCGTGCACCAGCGTTTTTTATTTATGTGGCGTGCTGAAAATGGTGTGTGCTGAAAAGTGAGAGGACAACAACGACGCGCAAAGGGCTGTGAGGCGCGCAGGGTTTGCTCGCTGAAGCCGCTGGGATACGCTTGTCACTACCACTAAATAATGACACGGGTTCGGCGGGGCATGATGCGAATATGGTCAAATCGCATGAAACGACTATTCAAGACACTGCTGCCCAAGACACTGCTGGGACGTTTGATTCTCGGCATCGGCGTGGGGTGGAGTGTGTTGGTCATCGCCATCCTGTGGGTGTCGTTGCGTGGCGGTAGTGGTCTTGCCGAGGAGATCAATCGAGCGCATCTGGATTACGAGGCGGAGCTGATTGCGCGCAATATTCAGCAAGCCATTTCGTTGCGGCTCGAGACGCTCGAGAGCATCGCCGACTCGCCTGTCAGTGCATTACAAGCGGGCAAACCGCTGGAGGAGCAAGACACCGCCGACATCCAGGCACGCCTGAATGCGCATTCGGCGTTGATGACACTGTTCGATTCGGCCTTCGTCACCAATGCCCAGGGTGACGTCATGGCTTTTTCACCGCGGTTACCTGGCGCCGTGGGGCTTAATGTGGCGGGTCGCGATTATTTTCATTTCATTCGCCAGGTTGGGCGCCCCTTCGTGGGCCGTCCGATCGTCAGCCAGCTTTACGATAACCGCCCCGTGGTGGTGATGGGTGTGCCACTGCATGATGAGCAGGGGAAGTTCGCGGGCATGCTGGGTGGCGTGGTCAACCTGCGCGATGGGCGCTTTTTCCTTGACTTGCGCAGCCTGCGCATCGGTGAAGAGGGCTATGCGGTATTGATGGACAGTGACGGTACGGTACTCAGCCATCCCGACCATTCGCTGGTCATGCAGGACATTTCGACCCAATTGGATAGCCCGTTGCTCGAACAGGCGCTGGACGGTTGGCAGGGGACCGGCACCGGACGCGTTCTCGACGGTGAGCAAGCGTTGATGAGTTACCATCAGGTCTGGCGGCCGGGGTGGATCGTGGGCGTTTTCGTGCCGCAGAGCCAAATCCATCAACCCATCGTCGACTACGTGCGTCGCCAGTGGTGGGTGGCGGTGGTCGTGGTGCTGTCGATGCTGCCCTTGTTGTGGTGGCTGCTGCGCATGGGGCTTTCCCCGCTGCGGCGCCTGGCGCGACAGATCGCGCAGGTAGGGCAAGGCGATATCGCGCGCATCTCCCTGGATACCCCGCTGGAGGAATTGCAACGCATCGCGCAGACCTTCAATACGGTGGAGTTCGAGCGTAGCCGGGAGCGTACGGAACGCCGCCGCCGCCAGGCCTATCTCGACGCGGTATTGAATTCGTCGCCACTGCCGATGTTCCTGGCTGATATCGAGGGGCGTATCAGCTACGTCAATCCGGCCCTGGAATCCCTGACGGGGCTGTCGGCGGCATCGTTCCGGCATCGCGCCTGGCTACGTCGGCTGCATCCCGAGGATCGCCCCTTGCTGTTCGCATTATGGCGCGATGCGGTAGACGGCGGCCACGAGCTGCATCGTCAGTTACGCTTTGAGTGTGGCGATGGCGGAATGATGTGGCTGGAGCTTTACACCAGTCAGGTGATGAACGGTGAACAGCCGCAAGGCGTGGTCGGTTTCGTCAAGGATATTACCCATCTGCGCGAGCAACAGAAGCGCCAGCTCTGGGAGGCCGAGCACGATCCGCTGAGCGGACTCCTCAACCGGCGCGGTTTCGAGCGGCGTCTCGAAGAGACCTTCCAGCGCTTTCGCGAACATGGCGAAACGGCGTCGTTGATCCTCTTCGACCTGGACAGTTTCAAACCGATCAACGACGAGGGCGGCCATGCCCTGGGCGATGAGATGCTGCGGGCGATCGCTCGGTGTCTGGAAGGTTGCGTGCGCCGTGACGACCACCTGGCGCGCCTGGGCGGCGATGAATTCGCCATCTTGTTGCCAGGCTGTGCCAACCCACAAGCCATACGTATCGCCGAAGAGGTGCGTCATGCCGTAAGCGAGTTGTCGGTGCTGCGCCAGGATAAGCGCTACCGTGTCACCGTGAGCCTGGGTATTTCGTGCTTGGGTGCCGATGACAGCGATGCGCAAGCAATGGTGAAACGCGCCGATGCCGCGAGTTATGACGCCAAGGCGCAGGGCAAGAATCGCATGATGAACGACGCGCGTTGCGAATAAACGATGCGCGTTGCGAATGAAGAGGAACCACGATGAAGCACGATACCCTGGTGTTGGGTGCGGGCATGGTGGGCGTCGGCGTGGCGTACCATCTCGCGCGGTGCGGGCGCCGAGTGGGGCTGGTGGATCGTCGCGCGCCGGGGAGTGAGACCTCCTATGGTAATGCCGGCATCATCCAGCGCGAGGCGGTGGCGCCGCATGCCTTTCCGCGTGACATGCGCACTCTGTGGCGTGTGCTGGGCAACCAGGGCGTGGATATTCGTTACACGCCGCGTGGCGTGATGCAGGCGGGGCGTGCCTTGTGGCAGTACTGGCAGCACAGCGCGCCGGAGGCCTATGCGCGGATCGTCCCCGAATATGCTGCGTTGATCGAACTCTCGATCACCACGCATGCGCAAATGATCGCGGCGGCGGGGGCCGAGGGACTGATACGTCGCGACGGCTGGATGGAAGTCTTTCGCACCCCGCAAACGCTGGAGGCTCGTCTCGGCGAGGTCCGTGACCTGGGCGAGCGTTTCGGCCTGGCGTATGAGGCCCTGGATGCGCGCGCCTTGCGCGAGCGGGAGCCCGATCTGGATGCTCAGGCCATCGGCGCCGTGCATTGGCGCGACCCTTGGAGCGCGGCCGACCCCGGCGCCTTGGTGGCGGCCTACGCGGAGGCTTTTGAAGCCGAAGGGGGAGCATGCCTGCGCGGCGAAATTCAGGCGATCTCACGCCATGGTGAGGGCTGGCGTGTGACCACGGACGCCGGCGCCTTCGAGGCCCGCGATATCGTGCTCGCGCTGGGACCCTGGGCGGATGACTGGCTGGCGACGCTGGGCTATCGCTTGCCGCTGTTCGTCAAGCGCGGCTATCACATGCATTACGCTGCGCGAGGCGAGGCGACGTTGCACCATTGGGTGCTGGATGCCGATACCGGTTATCTGTTGTCGCCGATGCGCGCGGGCATTCGCCTGACCACCGGTGCGGAGCTGGCGCCGCGCGATGCGCCGCCAGGGTATGCCCAGCTCGAAGATGCAGAGACGGCGGCGCGGGGGTTGTTCCCGCTAGGGGAGCGTCTCGAGTCACGCCCCTGGAAGGGCGCGCGTCCATGCACGCCGGATATGAAGCCCATCATCGGTCCGGCGCCGCGTCACAAGGGACTGTGGTTCGCCCTCGGTCACGCCCATCAAGGCTTTACGCTGGGGCCGGCGACCGGACAGCTCCTTGCATCGATGATGGAAGGCGAGGTGCCGGCCATCGAGATGGCGCCCTTCCGCGCCGAGCGCTTCCTGTAAGCGTGGCGCGTGGGTTGTCGTGTCTCGAGAAGCGTCTACGCCTGCCGATGTTTCGAACAAATCTCCGACGGGCTAAATTACTGCATTCAACTTTTCTGATCCTCTGCCGATAGTGACTGCATCAGCATCGCGGGTGAACCGATAAGCTCCCGCGATAGCACGCATCACTATCAAGAGGCAGGGATACATGAAGGTTCAATACAGGTGGCTGGCGGGCTTAGGGTCGCTGGTGAGTGTCGTGTCGCTCGCGTTGATGGCGACGCCGGCCATGGCGGAGGTCAAGGTCGGGATGGTCGCGCCCTTCAGTGGCGCGGCGTCATCGCTCGGTGAGGGGATGCGACAGGGCATCGAGGCGCGTTTCGCCGAGGCCAACGAGGCGGGCGGCGTGCATGGCGAAACGCTGACGCTGGTGGCACGTGACGATGGTTACGAGCCGTTGCGCTCGGCCAAGGCGACTCGTGAGCTGCTGGAAGACGACGATATATTGGCGATGCTGGGCAATGTCGGCACGCCGACGGCCATCGTCAATCTGCCGATCCTGCTGGAACATGAAATGCCCTTGATCGGGGCGTTCACCGGTAGCGGCGTCCTGCGTCAGTCCCCGCCGGACCGCTATGTCTTCAACTATCGCGCGAGTTACGCCCAGGAAACCGCGACGATGATCGAGGGGTTGCTGCTGGCAGGCATCAAACCCGAGGAGATCGCCTTCTTTACCCAGGCCGACGGTTACGGCGATGCCGGTTATCAGGGGGCATTGCGTGCGTTGGCCAATCACGGTTATGCCCACCCCGAACGCTTGGCGCATGGCCGCTATACGCGCGGCACGCGCAACGTTCATCGCGGACTCGCGAGCATTCTGCAGGCGCCTGTCACGCCCCGCGCGGTGATCATTGTGGGTACCTATGGGCCGGCGGCGGATTTCATCCGCGAAGCCCGCAAGGATCTACCCGATGCGTTGTTTCTCAACGTCTCTTTCGTGGGTAGCCAGGCACTGCTCGATGAGCTTGGCAAGGAGGCCGAGGGCGTGATCGTCACCCAGGTCGTGCCGCCTTACAACGCCGAGTTGCCGGGCGTCAAGGCCTACCGCGAGGCACTTCGCGCCGAGAATGATAGCGCCAACGGCGATTTCGTCTCGTTGGAGGGCTATCTGGCGGCGTCGCTGTTCATCAAGGGGCTCGAGGCGGCTGGTGCCGATGCCGACCGCGAGGCACTCGTCGATGGTCTGGAAGGCCTGGGAGATGTCGAGCTAGGCATCGGCAAATCGCTGACGTTGGGCCCCAAGGATCATCAAGCCAGCGACGCCGTGTGGGCCACGCGCATTGACGACGGCCAGTTCGTGCCGGTCGATTGGTTCACCCTGCTCGATAACGGCGCGGCCAAGGAGTAACCCATGAAGAAGAGCTTGAGCCTACGGGCGATGTTGATCGGGTTGTTCGTGGCCGCCGTACTGGGTGCCGTGATCCCCGCAGTGGCAGGGTTTCTGTCCAACCAGCGGTTGATTGAGGCACAGAGCCTGTTCACCGATGAGATACTGCCGCAGCAGTCGGCCAGTCGTGACATGAGCGATGCGTTGACACGTTATCGCGAGCGGCAGATGGATCTGCTTGCCGCCGAGAGCGAGGCAGCACTCGACGCGGCGCCGACACAAGCCAGTGCCAATGAGCGTTTCATGGCAGGCCGCGAACGGTTGGCGTCCTTGATGACGGCCGATAAACAGGCGTTGCTGGAGACGCTGGACAGTGATTATGCCGATTTGCAGCAGGCCGACGCGGCCCTGGAAGAAGTCCGCCGCGAAGACGTCGCGCTGACCGCCTCCATGCAGGCGCGTATCGTCGAAATGCAGGCCAAGATCGCCGAAGTATTGACCGCTGCCGAGTCGATGGCCGGACGCGCCACGCTCGGCGAGGTGCGTCAGCAGCGCGCGCTGGCGCAGCGTATCCAGACCCTGCAGGACCAGGGCCTGTCGGTGGTGCCGATGGCGATGCTCGATTCCTTGATGGGGCAGCGCACCGACATTGCGGGGCTCAGCGGCGACGTACAGATGCTGGTGGCGCAACTGGCCGATCAGGGGCGTCAATTGATGCAGGTCGATAGCCACGATGCGTTGGTCGATCTGCGCTATAACCAGATTGCCCAGCAGATTTCACGTATTCATCAGGCGTTGGCGAGTATCGAGGGCGCGGTGGGCGCAACCCCGGCCCAGCAGCAAAGTGCCGCGCAGCTGGATGATGTCGTGACCGAACTCAACGAGTTGATGTTGACGGGCGACGGTGCCGTGTATGCGCTGCGGGATCGCCAGCTGGGCTTGCGTGAGCGCTCTCAACAAGCACTGGCCGGCGTTTCCCAGGCAATGGATGGCATGGGCGAAAGCCTCGAACGTGTCGAAGCCTATGCCGCCCAGCGTGCCGATGATGTCGCCCAACAAGCCGCTGCGACGGCACAGGCCGGACGTATATTGCAGCTAGTGGTACTGTTGATCGTGATCGTGATTCTGGCGGCCGTGGGCTGGCGGGTGATGACTCGCGTGCTCAAGCCCATCGGTGAAATGCGTCGCCAGATGGAAAGCATCAGCGGGGCGGCAGGCCAAACCGGCGACTTGTCGATGCGCTTGAAAGTGCGTCACGGCGATGAAATCGGGCATACCGCGCAGGCCTTCAATCAGATGATGGTGACCTTCGAGCGCCTGATCGCGCGGATTCGCGACGGGGCCGAGTCGGTGGCCTCCAGCAGCCGTCAGATTGCCTCGGGCAATCAGGACCTGGCGCAACGCACCGACGAGCAGTCGTCGTCGTTGGCTGAAACGGCAGCCAGCCTCGAGGAAATCACCGCGACCGTGAAGCAGACTGCCGATTATGCCCACCAGGCGCGTGACATGAGCCAGGGTGTCGGTCAGCGCGCGCGTGAAGCGGGTGATGTGGGCGATCGGACGCATCGCGCGATGCAGGAGATTCGCGAGTCCAGCGCCAAGATTTCCACGATCGTCGAGGCGATCGATTCCATCGCCTTCCAGACCAACCTGCTGGCCTTGAACGCCTCGGTGGAAGCGGCGCGTGCCGGCGAGCACGGCCGGGGGTTCGCCGTCGTCGCCGACGAGGTGCGCCGTCTCGCCAGCCGCAGTGCCGACGAGGCCGAGCAGATTCGCCACCTGGTCAAGGATAGCGTGACCAAGGTGGGTGAGGGCGCTGAACTGGTCGAGGAAACCGGCGGACATCTGCGCGAGATCGTCGAGAGCGTCGACAAGGTGTCGCAGTTCGTCTCCGAAATCGCCGAGGCGACGCAAGAGCAGTCGACGGGGATCGACCAGATCAATCAGGCGATTGCCCAGCTCGACCAGGTGACGCAGCAAAACGCTTCGCTGGTGCAGGAAGCGTCATCGGCCAGCCTGTCGCTGGATGAACGCGCCAACGACATGCACGTGCTGGTGGGACGCTTCAAGGTCAGCAACGCGGCCTACGAGGAAGACGACGACACGGACGACAGCACCTCGACCAAGGCGCTACCCGCCACTTGAGCGTAGGTCCGTGGGGGCTGAAAAGTCGCTCCCCGGGCTGACAAACGACGGCCCCGCTGCCAAGGCAGTGGGGCCGTTTTGCTTTCAGGGAGGGGGTGTTACGTCTGCGCTGCAAAAGCCACGGCCGGCAGGCCTTGTGCTTGCGTGTCGATGGCAAACAGCGCACCGGCATCGGGTTGCGCTGCGAGCGCTGCGTCGTCGAGCCCCTTGCGGGCAGTGGTGATGTACAGGGTGGAAAGGTCGGGGCCGCCGAAGGTGCAGCTGGTGATGTTGGCGACGGGCATGGGGATTTCCTCGAGGAGCCGACCTTGGCTGTCGAATATGCTGATACGCCAGCCGCCGAATTGGCACACCCAGAGGTTGCCGTCGCGGTCGGTAGTCATGCCGTCGGGGCAGCCCTGATCCTGCGGGATGCGAATGAAGGGTTCGCGGTCCCCGAGATGGCCGCGTGCATCCACGGCGAACCGGTAGATGCGGCGTTCCAGCGTGTCGGTGTGGTAGAGCCAATCGCCTTGGGGAGAGAGCACCGGGCCGTTGGTGACGACGTAACCGCTGTCCTGGCGTTGGCAGTCGCCGTCAGGACGCACGCGATAGAGCGAACCGCTGGTGTCGTGTTCGGCGTCGTCCATGGTGCCGCACCATAGATTGCCGTTGGCATCGACGACGGCATCGTTGAAGCGGTTGCCGGAAAGCTCGGGTTCGGGCGTGAGCCACTTTTCGGGCGTGCCGTCGGGCAGGTGCAGACGGGCGATGGCGTGTCGCAGTGTGACGAGGAAGCCACCTTCGGCGTGACGATGCACACTGGTGATTTCCTCGTCGAATTGCCAATGACGAACGCCTGCGGCGTCGAGACGCTGCAGGCGATGGCCTTTGATATCCACCCAGTAAAGCGCTTGTTCCGCCACGTCCCATAGCGGCCCCTCACCCAGGATATTCTGAGCCGGATGGACGACGCGTGGTGCTGTGTTGGCGGGAATCAAGAGAGACATAGTTTCTTCTCCTAGGAAGGGATGCCGAGCAAGACGCCCGGCATCCCAGACGATCATTCGTAAGCCATGTCCTCGAGCTCACGTCCCTTCGTCTCGCGAATGCACTTGATAACGAAGAAGATCGAGATGACCGCGCAGATAGCATAGAAGCTATAGGCGCCGCTCAGACCGATGGAGGCCAGCATGATCGGGAACGTCATGGTGATGGCGAAGTTGCTGACCCACTGGAACAGACCCGCGATGGCAAGGCCCGAGCCACGTACCTGGTTGGGGAACATCTCGCCGAGCATGACCCACATCACCGGGCCCCAGGAGCTGTTGAAGAAGAATACATAGGCGTTGGCGGCGATCAGTGCGAGCACGCCATTGCTTGGTGAAAGATTCAGGCTACCGTCTACCATCTCTGCGGTGGAGAAGGCATAGACGAGGATGGCCAGCGTGATGGCCATGCCGACGGAGCCGCCCCATAGCAACGGCTTGCGGCCGATGCGGTCGATCAGGGCGATGGCGAGCAAGCAGGCGGCGATACTCACCGCGCCACTGATGACATTGATCAGCAGGGCATCGCCTTCGGAGAAGCCGACGGCCTGCCACAACACGGCGCCGTAGTAGAAGACGACGTTGATACCCACCAATTGCTGGAACACGGCGAGGCCGATCCCGGCCCACACCAGATTCAGCACTTTTCCGGTCTTGGGATTGATCAGGTCGCTGAAGCGCGGCTTGCGTTGCTGCGATAGCGATTCGCGAATCTGGGCCAGACGCTCCTGGGCATCGCTTTCGTTGTAGACCATGTGCAGGACGCGTTCGGCACGTTCATCGCGACGCGCGCTGACCAGATAGCGGGGGCTTTCCGGAATGAACAAAAGCGCGACCAGGAAGATGGTGGCGGGGATCAATTCCATCCAGAACATCCAGCGCCAGGCGGTGAAACCGAACCATAACTCAGTCGTCGAGGAGCCTGCGATATCGGCGAGGATGTAGTTGTTCAGAAACGAGACGAACAACCCACCGATGATGGCGATCTGCTGAATGGTGGCGAGTCGCCCACGTAGGTGCGCCGGGGCGATTTCGCTGATATATGCCGGTGCCATGACACTTGCGGCGCCCACGGCCAGGCCGCCGAGAATACGATAAATGACGAATTCCATCGAGCTGCCGGCAACACCCGATCCCCAGGCACTGACGATGAAGAACACGGCGGCGACGAGCAGCAAAGTACGCCGACCGTACTTGTCCGCCAGACGACCGGCGAAGAAAGCGCCGACCGCGCACCCCAGCAGCATGGAAGCGACGTTGAAGCCGGTGCCTACGCTGTCGGAATTGAACGAGGATTGCAGGCCATCGACGGTGCCGTTGATGACCCCGCTGTCGAAGCCGAACAGAAAGCCGCCGATGGCGGCGACACAACATGTTAAAAAGACAATCAGGGAACGTTGCGAATCACTATATGTTGGCATGATGTGCTCCGTTGTTGTTGGTGGCGGTTGCCAGGGGCTAGGGGTTACAGCCAGCCGGCATCGACCCAGTAGTTGTGAGCGGTACAGGCGGCGGCGTCATCCGACGCCAGGAACAGCGCCATCGCGGCCACGTGATGAGGGTGAATGCGTACCTTGAGCTTTTGCTCGGCGACGATCTGTTCCTCGTCATCGGGGCTATACCAGCGCGATTGGCGTGGTGTCTTGACGTTGCCGGGGATGATGCAGTTGACACGGATGCCGTCGCTGCCCAGATCGCTCGCCAGGGCCCGGGTCAGACCTTCGATACCGGCCTTGGCGGTTTCGTAGAGCAGCAT
Source organism: Chromohalobacter sp. HP20-39 (assembly GCF_033052815.1). Taxonomy (NCBI): domain Bacteria; kingdom Pseudomonadati; phylum Pseudomonadota; class Gammaproteobacteria; order Oceanospirillales; family Halomonadaceae; genus Chromohalobacter; species Chromohalobacter sp. HP20-39. The sequence goes on from NZ_JAWHTP010000007.1 coordinate 31,747, forward strand.
GTCGGACTGCCCGAGGTGCCAACTGATCGACCCCAGGTTGATGATCGCCCCCTGGCCTTGACGACGCATGGCGGGCGCCACCTCACGCGCGGCGAGCACCAGGTGGCGCAGGTTGACGTTCATGCGGTCTTCCCAGTATTCGGGCGTGACGTCCTCGAGCTTATGGCGGTCGTCGTTGGCGGCGTTGTTGATCAGCACGTCGACGTGATCGATGTCGCTCAGCGTGGCGCAGAGCTGGTCGGGCTGAGTCAGGTCGCAGTAGTGGAAATGCGGCGCACCATTGCATTTCTCGACCAGTTCTTTGGCGAGCGCCTCGGCGACATCCAGGAAATGGACGTTCGCGCCCTGGTTGACGAAAGCCTCGACCAAGCCGGCGCCGATGCCGGAACCGCCACCGGTGATGACGACCGTCTTGTCCTTGAGGCTGGGGTAAATCGCGGAACTCATGCAGAACCTCTATTGCATCGGGATTGCATTGGGGGCAGACCGTCGTATGACGACTCTTTAGTTAATAGATTTAACTAAGTAAATGATCGTTCAGAGCCCAGAGGATTTCCATGCGACCATGGTCATAGGCCGACGTTGTTGGGAGGCTTCGAAAAGGTGTGGGGAACGCCACATGGCGACCATGTGGCGAAGACGTGTGTTTCAGTGCCGGTGATGGTTTTCAGCGATAAAAGCGTGACATGGCCTGGAGTGCCTGATTGAGCATGTCAGCGGGAGGCTGATAATCGGGGGCTGGCTCGAGTTCCGTCGTCATGGTCTCGAAGCGCCCTGTGGGATAGGTCACTACGAGATGGTCGTCGGTGACCATGGCGTAGTTCATGTAGCTACCCGCCATCATCCAGTCACGCTTTCGCTTGGATAACAGGCCATTACCCATGGCATAGGTCTTGGGTGGGGTGGCTTGGCATCCCAGCGCTTGCATGAACGTTGCGGGAATGTCGGCGTGAGAAGTGTGATAGGACACTTTTCCCGCTCCCTTGTCTGGCCAGTGGACCACCATCGGCACCTTGAGCTGAGCATCGCTGTAATTGCTGCCATGTCCCCAATAGCCTTGGCCGTTGTCGTTGAATTCTTCACCGTGATCCGAGGTGATCATGACGATGGTGTCGTTCAAGAGCCCGCGTTGCTCGAGATCGTCGAGGACTCGACCGATCAACTGGTCGACATAGCGTGTCGCGGTCTTGTAGCGATTGAAGTACGGCTCGGGGTCGAAGTCGTCATCCAGCGCTAGGTGATTGATGGTTTTCCAATAGGGTTTGATGCGCGGAAAATCAGGCGGTACGTCGTATCCATGCACCGACTTGTAGAACAAGAAGCCGAAGAAAGGAGAAGCCTCTTGTTGGCGACTTTCCATGAAATCGAGCCAGTCGTTGGTGATGAGTCGATCACGTTGCCAGGCCTCGTCCCCTGGGGGATTGAGGCGAATGTCCGAGATACCGGCAAAGGCGGTGCGATCGAACGCGGGGCTGATCAGCGTTGCCGCCGAGAGGATTTCGGTCTGGTAATCGAGCTTCTGGAGACGTTGTATCCATACCGGCGCCGTCTGACTGCTCTCGAAGGCATCCCAGTAGGTCGAAGGAAGCCCGTAGAACATGCTGAAGCCACCGGCCTTGGTGGAGTTACCGCCGCTATAGTGTTGGGTGAATGTCTTGGCCTCGCGTTTGGCGAAACGTGCTGTATTCGGCATCCAGCGCGGATCGAGCATGTCGGCACGCAGGGCGTCCACGGCAATCATCAAGATGTTGGGGCGTGTCTTGGGAGGCTGGCAGCTCAGCGGCTGGGTGGGATAATCGAGCCTTCCGGAACGCTTGGCATGTTCCAGTCTGGTCATGGACTGAGCCTCACGATTGGCGCTGGCATCGACCCAACCCTGATCCTTGAAAAAGCGCTTGGCGGTCGCTGCATAGTAAAGGGGCACATAACGGGTCAGCGAGGTAATGCGTGTGTTGTAGGTGGCATCGGCCCAGGCATGCCAGCCATGCGCACCCAACTGAGCGGCAAACAGCACGGCAAAGCCGACACCCAACCAGTGTGCGCGGGGGCGAAAGCGTGTCAGCAGCCAGGCGATAGCGCCTTGTACCAACAGCATGGCGATCAGCGCGCCACCGGCGAGTGTCCATTCCAGCCAGGAAAAATCGAACGTATGCGCCCCTGCTTTGATGAGCGTGTTAAGCACGAATCCCGACAGATGGAAGCGGTAAAGAGAGAACACCGCGATATCGATGACTAGGAGGAATTGCCCCAGTGTGGCAATGACAATCGCCGCTAACATCAGCCAACGTTGCTTGAGTATCAGCCCGAGGAGAACCAAGGGCAGGCCGATGAGCCAAGTCAAAAGCGCATATTGGCCGATATAGGTCAGCGTGATATAGGCGGCGGGGCCTGTCCCGTCGATGGGCATCCAGACGAAGAAGCGTGTGGCCAGCAGGCAGGCCAGCGGGACATTCGCGAACAGAAACCAGGAAAGCCAGTTGAGTCGTTGAGGAATAGTGCGAGGGAATACGGACATCGAAAGTGTATCGCTGGCGTCATTGGGTAGACATGAAAGCGCTGCTGCAGGTTAATGGTCAGCAATATCGCTTTATCGTTAGGGCGCTTAGTATAATCCTCTTTTACGCTTCGATGAAGGAAACCGGCCGCATAATGTTTGGTATATTGGTGACTCCGAATAGCATTTCAGCGAGGCACCTTGTATTGCCATGGTTAGTACCTTTGCCCCCCAAGCCGCCGGTGATCTCAACTTCCTCAAGAAGCTCAATCGCAGTTCGATTCTGGGTACCGTGCGGCGCTACCCCGGCGCGACGCGTGCCGATATCGCGGCGCGCACGCAACTGACCAAGGCGACCGTAGGGGGCGTGGTGCAGGCGCTTCTGGAGCGCGGCTGGCTGCGCGAAGGTGAATTGCAGCCGCGTGGCGGAGGACGTCCGGGGCGGGCGTTGTATCTGGATGACGCGCATCACGTGCTGCTCGGGGCGGATGTCGGCGTGAGGGGGTTGCGTATCGTGGCGTGTACCCTGGGCGGCGAGGTGCTTCTGCAGCGTTATGTCACCCAAGCGCCTACCACACCCGACGAGACGGCGGCACATCTGGCCGATCTGATACGCACCATGCGGCATGATCCGCTGATTGCCGACCGCCATTGCCTGGGGTTGGGCGTGACGGTACCGGGGCCGGTGTCGCCGGAGCAGCCCATTTTGCGCTTGGCGCCGAACCTGGGGTGGGTCGATGTCGCGTTGCTCGAGGTGCTGCGCGGGCATTTGCCCGATATCGACGGGATCTGGCTGCTGGACAACGAAGCCAACGCGGCGGCCTTCGGTGAATTTTACTTTCACGATGGCATTCCGCCCGAGTCCATCGTCTATATCAGCGCTGCCAGCGGTATCGGCAGCGGTCTGGTGACCGGCGACAATTATCCCTTGGTACTGCGTGGCATGCAGGGGCTGGTGGGCGAGATCGGCCATACCATCGTGCAGCCTGACGGACCGTATTGCCACTGTGGCAACCGTGGCTGCGCCGAGACGCTGGTCAGTGGCTGGGCGATTCGTGCCGCGTTGGGCATCGACGATACCCAGAACCTGGAAGCCGCGATCGCGGCGCGGGGCGACGACGCCGAGGTCAATGCTGTCCTGCAGCGTGCCGGTGAAGCCTTGGGCATCCTCATGCTCAACCTGCATCACACGCTCAATCCCGCCATGCTCGTGCTCGGAGGTTCATTGATACGCTTGGGGGTTCCTCTGGTGACGCCGGCACTGGCCTACTTCGAAGCTCATCAGAATGACTTGCTGCGTGGGACGCAGCGCGTACCCGTCAAGGTCATTCACGATAGCACCTTCACCGCCGCCCGTGGGGCCGCCGCCGAGGTTATGGCCAAGGCGGCGCTGGAGGCGTGATAGTGAGGGGCGGAGAGAAATGTGGCTAGAAAATCCAATTGGGTAGCGTCAACGATACGGCGGGCACGAAGGTCACCACCAATAGTATACCGACCAGTAACACCCAATAAGGCATGATGGCACGGATGAAATCGGGCACCCTGACGCCGGTGATACTACAGGTGGTAAACATCACCGTGCCGAGGGGCGGCGTGATCGTACCGATGGACGCATTGAGGATGAAGATGATCCCGAAGTGCACCGGGTCGATACCGAACTGAGCTGCCACGGGGGCCAACAGCGGCGATAGCACGATGAGGATGGCATTACCTTCCAGGAACATGCCCAGGATCAGTAGCAAGGCGTTGGCGATTAGCAGAAATGCTATGGCGCTGCCGACCCCGGATGAGAGCATGAGCGCAATCTCTTGGGGAATCTGTTCCCAGGTCAGCACACGAGCAAAGCCCGACGCTACCGCGATGATAAACAAGACATTGACCGACGCGAATAGCGATTCCCGCGTGGCTACTGCGACGCTGCCAACGTTCATTTCCTTGTAGACGAACATTCCCACGATCAAGGCATACAGCACGGCCATGGCGCCGGCTTCGGTCGGTGTGAAAACGCCGATACGAATACCGCCAATGACGACCACCGGAAGCAGCAAGGCGATGATGCCGGCACGCGTTACGCTGACCCATTCATACCGCGAGACTCGCTCCTTGCGTGGTGGTTGATAACCCAGCCGGCGGCATTGACGCGATACCAGCAGCATCATGCAGAGGGCCATCAAGATGCCTGGCACCACGCCTGCTAGAAACAGACGACCGATCGATACGTTGTTGACGTAGCCATACACGATCAACGCGATCCCCGGTGGAATGGTCGAGGTCACCAAGGAGGACGCGGCGGTGACGGCGGTGGAAAACGGTTTGGGATAGCCGCTTGCCGTCATGCTGGGCACGAGTAGCTTTGCGTTCATGGCGGCATCGGCGATGTTCGAGCCGGAGAGCCCACCCATGAAGGTGCTCAGCAGAACGTTGGCCTGAGCCAGGCCGCCATGCAGGCGCCGGGTCATGAGCTCGGCCAGTTTCAGCAGGCGGTCGGTAATACCGGAGTGGTTCATGAACACCCCCGCCATGATGAAAAACGGAATCGCCAGCAGCGAGATGGATTCCAGTCCTCCGGCCAGGCGCTGGATGAGCAGCATGGTGGGCTGCTCGGCGCCGAACAGGAAATACAAGAACGTCGACAAGAAGAGTGCGAAGGCGACGGGCGTGCCTAGCACGAAAAGAAGCAATAGTGCAGCGAGTGCTATTCCTACAGCCATGGAAATTATCCTTTAGGTATCGCGAGCCAGGCGCACGAGGCAGTGATATGCCATGACGACGGCGCTGACCGGGATGGCGGCGTGAATCCACATGTAGGGAATCTGCAGCATGGGCGTGCTGCGGAAATTGGAATAGGGCAACAGTTGCAGCCCCCAGTAGCCGAGCACGATGGCGGCGATCAAGACCATGCCGACATTGAAGAGGCGGTCGTTCCAGCGTGCGAGCATCGCGGGAAGGTTTTCCGATAGTATGCCGATGAGCACATGCTCGTTGCGCCGGACCAAGGCACTAGCACCGAGGAACGTGGCCCATACCATCAAGAGCTGCAAGACTTCCTCCGTCCAGGCCAGCGGGGTGTTGAAGATATAACGCATGAAGATGTTGCTGATGGCGACGAGAAAAATCGCGAAGAGGGCCGTGCTGGCCAGCACTTCATCGAGTCGCATGATGCGGTCGATCCAATGGAATACGCGTTTCATTTGATACTCCTCGGGCACGGCAACTCACTGTGATGCCGTCCGTGATACGCGTGCCGGCGCCACTGAGCTGCGTGGCGCCGACGGTCTTTCAACGTTTATCCGTTGATGATTTGGCGAACCTGCTCATACAGACCATCGCTCCACTGCGGGAAAGCGGCGGGGATCTGCTCTGCGGCGCGTTCGCGGAATGGCTGTGTATCCACTTCGTGGACTTGGACGCCAGCGTCACGCATTTTCTGCAAAGCGATGTCGCTTTTTTGCTCGACCAGTTCACGCAAATGGGCGGCCATGTCTTGGCCTGTATCAGTCAAGATCTGCTGATGTTCCTCGCTGAGTTGATCCCAGAAAGCCTTGCCGGTGATAAAGGGGGCGACCGTGTTCATGTGGCCGGTCAGGTTGAGGTGTTTGACGACTTCATAGAACTTACCGCCGAACAATACCGGTGTGGGGTTTTCGACCCCATCGACTATCCCTTGAGCAAGTGCCGGGTAGACATCGCCCAGCGACATGGGTGTCGGCGTGGCGCCCATGGCCCGCATGGCTTCGACGTACATCGGCGAGTTCTGAACGCGGATCTTCACGCCGTTGAGTTCCTCGGGCGTGGTGGCGGGCGCTCGAGAGAGCAGGTGGCGCGTGCCGTACACCGTGTTGGGGATGACGATGTGATAACCGGCTTCTTCGACCTTGGTGCTTTGTTTGGCAAACCACTCGGAGTCGAAGACCTTGAGTTTGTCGTCGAAGTTATCGGCGAGGTAGGGCGCATCGAGAACCGAAAGGTCGGGCACCGAGCTCATGAAGTTACTATAGGCCGTGATGGTGATGATCGGTGCGCCGAAGCGCGCCTGTTCCATGACATCCGTCTCGGAACCTAGCTGACTGGCGGGAAACGCGCTGAGAGTGAGTTCGCCGTCACTCGCTTCCTTGACGTTTTCCGCCCATTCCTTGACGGCGACATCGACCGGCTCGCCCGGCTGGTTGCCGTAGGCGACGCGGATCTCGGTGGCGGCTTGGGCGAGAGTCATACTGCTCAGGCCGACAATGGAAAGGCTTGTGGCGATTAATGTGAGTTTTTTGAAACGCATGTTGTGCTCCTTGGTTGTTGTCGATCGTGCGGTCGGGTTACCGGGAATGCGTCGTGGATTGTGCGCTCGATATGGCGTCATCGAGTCGCGGTGTGGCGATGCCTCGTCGGCGCGCCGATTCGACCACGGGTTGCAGGCGTCGCTGGCACTTCATGGCGTGGTGCTGGGCGATGTCCTGCAGGGCGTGATCGAGATAAGGGTTGGTGAAACGCTCGAGCGTCGCGTCGCGATAGGCCTCAAGTTCGGCACGCTCGAGGTGTTCCGCCAAGGTGGGCAACACTTCGTCGTCGAGTACCCGGCGAAGGTCAGCCGCCCATTCCGGTGCTTCCATGGCTTCTCGTACGAAGCGAATGCCTGAGTGTGGCTCGCGTTGCCAACGGTGGACGAGATAAGTGTGCGCCAGGTTGAGGATATGCAGCTTGCGCATTTCGTAGGGCGCCAGGGATGTGACGCACTGCACGTCTGGGTGTCGGCAGGGCAGTTCGAGCCCGGGCTGATCTTCAATGGCCCAGAGCGCGTAGGGTTCGGCAACGGCTCCGACCGGCTCCAACGCCGCCGAAACGATGCGGTCGACGAGGGTGTTCGCCCATAGGCAGCGTGTTGCAAGCCAATCGTTGAAGTCGGTATCCGTGTAGTCGCGATGAGCCAGGTCCAGCACCAGGGTCTTGAGTTGTTCACCATTACGGCTGACCAGCTCGCAGGGCAGCACGGTGAGGCCATCGCGCCCCGCTTTGTAGCGGGCGTGCAGCAGCTTGGTGAGCTTGGCCGGGAAACTTTGCGGCACGTCTGTGAGTGCACTGTCATCGTCGATTTGATAACCACTGTCTCCGGTATTGGAAACCACGAAGCGGGCATGCTCGACGAAGTGCCGCTGCAGTGCGGCCCACTGCTCGTCGGCGATCAGACAGCCGGCGACGCTGGTGACTGTCTCGCGGGTGTCGATGTCGCGGCCGTCGCGTCGGCCGCGAATCACCAGTGGGTAATGCCGGTGCGTATCGAGATCGCGCGCCTTTTGCTTGCCGGCCTCACGCGGAGAGGTTTGTACCACGAGGACCCTGTCGCGCGTGTAGCCGGCTTCTCGGGAAGCATGTACGAACGCTGCGACATGCCCCAGCAAGAAGCGGCTGGTGCCGAATTGCACGATACCGGCGTCGGCGAGCGTTGTTGCTGTCACAGAGAGACTCCACGTTTCCAGGGGATGAAATCGAGCTGCGATAGGCGCATGGCTTTGGTGCGATAGCGCCCCGAGGCGGTATCGATGCACAGGTGCAGGAGTTCATCGGCGAGCTCGGCGATTTCCGCCTCGCCGCGAATGATGGGGCCGGCGTCGAAGTCGATGACATCGTGCATGCGCCGCGCGAGCTCGCTGTTGCTGGCTAGCTTCAAGACAGGCGCGATGGGATTGCCGGTGGGCGTGCCGAGCCCGGTAGTGAACATCACCAGGTTGGCGCCGGAACCGACGAGGGCTGTTGTGGATTCGACATCATTGCCCGGTGAGCAGAGCAGGTTGAGGCCCTTGCGTACCTGGGGCTCGGTGTAATCAAGCACGTCGACGATGGGACTATCGCCGCCTTTCTTGGCCGCGCCGGCAGACTTCATGGCATCGGTGATCAGGCCATCGCGAATGTTGCCGGGCGAGGGGTTCATCGAGAAGTGCGCGCCCACCGAGGCGGCGTGCCGCTGGTAGGCTTCCATGAGCTGCTGGAAACGCGAGGCTGTGGTGTCGTCGTGGCAGCGCGCCAGCAACTCATGCTCGACGCCGCATAGTTCGGGGAACTCGCTTAAGATGCCGCTGCCGCCCAAGGCCGCCAGCCGATCGATGACGGCGCCCACCAAGGGGTTGGCCGAGAGCCCGGAGAATCCGTCCGAGCCGCCGCATTCGACGCCGATGGTGAGTTCTGAAAGTGGCGCAGGACGCCGTTCGACGGTGTTGGCGGCCTTGAGACCTTCGAAGATGCTGCCTAGTGACTGGCGGATCAGTTCGGGTTCCGTGTCGGTGGCCTGCTGCTCGAAATAGTGGACCGGGCGCAGCCCCTCGGGGTCGCGCTTGGCCACTGCCGATTTGAGCATCTCGATCTGGGCCTTCTGGCACCCGAGACTGAGGACCGTGGCGCCGGCCACGTTGGGGTGGCAGATGTAGCCGGCGAGCAATTGGCAAAGCGCCTGGGCGTCATCGTCGGTGCCGCCGCAGCCCAGCGTGTGCGTCAGAAAGCGCACGCCGTCGACGTTGGGAAACAGCGATGCATCGGGTCTCGGGGCCGGAGTTGCCTGCGCTTCACCGTGCAGCATGCGGCGTGCCATGTGCTTGTAATCCCGGTAGGGGTCGTCGCCGATGGCGTCTTCGACGCACTGGCGCAGTACCTCGATGTTGCGGTTCTCGCAGAATACCAGGGGGATGACCAACCAATGGTTGGCGGTGCCCACGCGGCCGTCGGGGCGGTGATAGCCATCGAAGGTTTTTCCGGTGAAGGCACTGACATCGGGGGCATCCCAATGTTCGCGGTGCCCTTGCGGCTTGGCATTGGCGGTGGAATGCTCGACGTTGGATGTTGTGATGGCGGCGCCCGCGGCGATGGGCTGGATAACGCGCCCCACGGTTACGCCATACATCACGATGAGTTCATCGGGTTGCATGGCGTGCAATGTGAATTTGTGCTTGTGCTGTACGGCTTCGGAAAGCTGCAGTCGATGGCCATTGTCGTCGATCTCCAAGCCTTCGGGCAGGTCGCGCAGTGCCACACGCACGTTGTCGTGGGCATGGACACGCAGGCTGGGCTGCTGAAGCTGGTCGGAGGCGATGGTCTGGGTCATGCCGGTTGGCCTCCCTGCGTGGTGGCGTCATCGAACGTGACCATTGCCTTGATGACACCAGTTGCCGGGTCGCACCACTGCGGCATCAACGAGGGGAGGTCGGCATAATGGCCGCGATGAGTGATCATCGCCGTTGATTGCAGACGGCCTTCTTCCATCAGGCGGGCCACCGTCTCGAAGTCTTCACGCGTGGCATTGCGGCTGCCCAACAGGCTGAGCTCCCGCTTGTGGAAGTCGGGATCGTTGAAGGTGATGTCGGCCTTGACCACGCTCACCAGCACGTAGCGCCCGCCATGGCCTGCAAAGTCGAAGCCTCGATTCATGGCCTTGGGGTTGCCTGTGGCGTCGAACACGACATCGGCCAGGGCGCCGTCATTGTGGCGCTCGATGGCTGCTTCCACGTCGTCATCCAGCGCATGCAGCACGCCATCCGCGCCTAACGTGTCGCGACAGAAGGCCAAGCGCTCGCGGTTGGTATCGACCACCAGCACCCGGGCTCCACGGCTCTGAGCGATTTGCACGATACCGATGCCGATCGGTCCCGCGCCCACCACGACGACGAGCTCATCGGACTCGGTACCGCTACGACGCACGGCATGCGCGCCGATGGACAGACACTCGACCAACGCCAGTTGCTCAGCGTCGAGGGTGCTCGAGGTAACCAGGTGCGCGACGGGGACACTGAGATACTCCGCCATGCCGCCATCGCGATGCACGCCGATGACCTGCATGTGCTGGCAGCAGTTGGTTTGTCCCTGCCGGCAAGCGCGACATTTGCCGCAATGTAGATAAGGAATGACATAAGCGCTGTGGCCGACGAGCGCGTCATCGACGTCTTCCCCGACGCCGACGATGTCGCCGGAAAGCTCATGGCCCAATACGCGGGGATAGGTGAAATAGGGCTGATTTCCGCCGTAGGCATGAATGTCGGTACCGCAAATACCCACGCGACGGATCTTGAGCATGGCCTCGCCCGGCGCACATTGCGGATCGGGCACGTCGCGCAATTCCATGTCGTGAGGCTGTGTGCAGACGATCGTGTGCATATGACTTCCTTCGCGCATTGCCAGGCAAGATGGTCAGGCCAGTTGCTCAGCGGTATTTTGATCTAGAGGTCAGGCCAATTGGCTAACAAGATGCCCAAGCGATGGACCTGACTTCAAGCGTTTTAGTGGTAACGAGGTCTAGACATAAGTCGTGGTCGTCTTTGGTCTAACACCACGTCATGAAAGCCGAGACCGCCGCATGGGCGGTCTCTGGCCGGATCAAGCCTGCTTGGTACGTTGGCACTGTTCGCCGAGACCTGCGATGCCCAGACGCATGGTCTGACCGGACTTGAGGAAGACCTGGGGTTTCTGGCCGGCGCCCACGCCTGGGGGTGTGCCGGTAGAGATGACATCGCCGGGCTGCAGGCTCATGAAGCGGCTAAGATACGCCACCAGATAGGGGATCTGGTAAACCATGGTGCGGCTGTTGCCGTCCTGGTAGCGCTTGCCGTCGACTTCCAGCCACATGTCGAGTGCCTGTGGGTCGGCGATCTCGTCGCGGGTGACTAGCCATGGGCCGAGCGGGCCAAAAGTGTCGCAGCCCTTGCCTTTATCCCAGCTACCGCTGCGCTCGAGCTGGAATTCCCGCTCTGAGACATCGTTGACCACGCAGTAGCCGGCGACATGATCCATGGCGTCGGCCTCGTCGATATAGCGTCCAGGCTTGCCGATGATCACGCCGAGCTCGACTTCCCAGTCCGTCTTCTGAGAGTCGCGGGGGATTTCCACGTCATCGTTCGGGCCGCAAATGGCACTGGTCCATTTGTTGAAGACCACAGGTTCCGGCGGCACCTCGGCGCCGGTTTCGGCGGCGTGGTCGGAATAGTTGAGACCGATGCAGATGAACTTGCCGACCTGGCCCACGCAGGGCCCCAGACGAGTGCCCTCGGGTACCTCCGGCAGACTTTCGGGATCGGCTTGTGCGATGTGGGCCAGGGCAGCATCGGAAAGCGACTCGCCGGCGACATCCTTGATGAGCGACGAAAGATCGCGAATTTTGCCGTTGGCATCCAGCAAGCCGGGCTTTTCCTGGCCCTGGGGGCCGAAACGTAGCAGTTTCATGCGATTTCCTCTTACGTATCACGTGAGTGAGTTGAGTCTTATGGTCAGCTACGAGCTACGAGCTACGAGCTACGAGCTACGAGCTACGAGCTACGAGCTACGAGCGTTGCGCCGGTTTCGGGGCGCTGTAAACGATAGCGCCGTGGTCAGTTGGCCCAGCCGCCGTCGATTAACTGCGCGGTGCCGGTAATGAACGCTGCTTCGTCCGAGGCGAGAAAAGTCGCCAGCGCGGCGATTTCTTCCGGTCGCCCGAGCCGGCCCATCGGTTGGCGGTCGATGAAATCCTGAAAGACCGCCGCTTTATCGCGGCCCTGTTGCTGGGCCTGGGCCTCGATGCGCTGATGCAACGAGGGCGACTCGACGGTGCCGGGGCAGATAGCATTGCAGCGGATGCCTTGCGTCATGTAGTCGGCCGCGACCGACTTGGTCAAGCCGATGACGGCGGCTTTGGTGGTGCCGTAGGCAAAGCGGTTGGGGATGCCTTTGATGCTGGATGCCAGCGAAGCCATGTTGACGATACTGCCGCCGCCTCGATTGAGCATGCCGGGAAGGAAGGCCTGGATCATATGGAACATGGCGGTCACGTTGAGGCCGAAGCTGCGCTCCCAGGTGGTGTCGTCGCATTCCAGTATCGAGCCGCCAGGGACCATGCCGGCACAGTTGAATAGAATGTCGAGTTCGCCCAGTTCTCTTGCCAGGGTGTCGATTTCAGTGCGTTGCGTGACATCCAACCGATACACTTGGGCGCCTTCGAGATCGTCGAGAAGACCGATATCGATATCGGTGGCGATGACGTTGGCGCCTTCCGCGAGGAAGCGCTCCACCGTGGCGCGACCGATGCCTTGGCCAGCAGCGGTAACCAGTGCGGTCTTGTTTTGAAGTTTCATGGTGTGGCGAATCCCTGCTGAACGTGGGAACATGACGCGGCCAGCCATTCGAAGATCCAGAGGCCTGACCAATGATTAGGCCATCATCTACTGGGCTAGGTCTCGGCGGCAAGTCAATTGCCATCAACTTTAGTCGCAACGCGGTGCGGAGAGACGATGCGATGCCGATTCAAACCATTCGCTCACAACGCCTGTACCGGCAGATCGCCGATCAGTTGCAACAACTGATTCGTGATGGTGAGTTCCCCCCGGGGTCACTATTACCGCCCGAACGGGATCTGGCACAGCAATTAGGTGTCAGCCGCGCGTCGGTGCGTGAGGCGCTGATTGCTCTGGAAGTTGTGGGCATCGTCGAGGTACGCGTGGGGCACGGGGTATTGGTAAAGGAAATCGATGCCATGCCGCCGGGGTCGGTGATGCAAGCCGCAGCGCGCAAGGAGCCATGGGCGCTCGACCCTGAGTTCGCCAGTGAGATCGAGCTCAATCTCGACGAAGAAATCCCCCCGTTTTCCCTCTTGCAAGCGCGACGTTATCTGGAGCCCGAGAATGCGGCGTTAGCGGCGATGAACGCCAGTGACGAAGACCTGACGGCTATTCGCGCGGCATTGACGCGCAACATCTACGATAACAATCATGGCGGTGGCAATTTGGCGGGAGACCGGCTTTTGCACATTCGCATCGCCGAGGCTTCGGGCAATGCGGCTTATGCGCTATTGATCAAGCATCTGCTGGGTCACCAGTACGGGGTCATGTTCCGGCGCTTGCAGGAGCTGTTCATGGAGACCGGCATGCCGCAGCGCTCGCAGGAAGACCACGAGCGCCTGGTGGCGGCGATCGAGGCGCGCGACCCCGCAGCGGCAAGGCAGGCCATGGAAGTCCACCTCGATCATGTGCTGCGCGTATTTTTCGCAGAGTAGCTGTCATCTTTCCCGGATGGACACCTAAGATCAACGCGGCAGGATGCGGCCGGCGGCCATCAGTCCTTCCGGGTCGAAGAGGTGCTTGAGCCCTTTCAGGAGGGTGTATTCGGTCTCGCCCAGATCCGCCAGGAAAGCCGCTTGCTTGACGCGTCCGATGCCGTGCTCGGCGCTGATGCTGCCATGGTGGGCGCCGACGAGGTCGAACAAGACTTCTTCCAGTTCATGCAACAGGACCTTCTTGGCCTCGAGGTCGAGATTCGCGGGCGGTAGAAGGTTGAAGTGCAGGTTGCCGTCGCCGATGTGGCCGTAGGCGATGACCTGCGTCTCCGGCGAGTGCTCGGCCATGGCCTGATTGGCAGCGTCACAGAACGCCGTCAACGACGAAATGGGCAGAGAGATATCGGTGCGCAGGTGTTCGCCACGCATCTGCTGACCTTCCAGCATGCTTTCACGAATCTGCCATAGCTGAGCTGCCTGCGTTTCGCTGCTGGCGAGTACGCCATCCAGCACACTTCCTTGCTCCGAGCCCGTCTCGAAGAGATGCTCGATCATCGTGTCGAGATCTGCCGGGCCGCTGGCCGAGACTTCCATCAAGACGTAGACCGGGTGCGCTTCGTCGAGCGGGTCGGGGAGGTCCGGCGCCGCTTCGAATGCCAATTCCATGCACACGCGAGGAATCAACTCGAATGCCGAGAGCAGGTCGCAACAGCTGCGCCGTGCCTGGGCGTAAAGCGCCAACGCCGACGCGATATCGGGCACGGCGATCAGTGCGGTGCGGCTGGTCTGCGGACGCGGGGCGAGCTTGAGTACGGCGCCGGTGACGATGCCCAGCGTGCCTTCGGCACCGATGAACAACTGCTTCAGATCATATCCGCGGTTGTCCTTGTGCAACGCGTGCATGCCGTTCCACAGGCGACCGTCGGGCAGCACGACCTCGAGCCCAAGCACCAGCTGGCGCATCATGCCGTAGCGCAACACGTTGAGCCCACCAGCGTTGGTGGAGACGTTGCCGCCTATCTGGCAGCTCCCTTGTGCGCCGAGGGCGAGCGGGAAGTAGCAATCCGCCTCTTCGGCGGCGTCCTTGATGTTCTGCAGGATGCAGCCGCTATCCACGCTCATGCTGAAATTGATGGGGTCGAGATGGCGAATCCGGTTCAGCCGCTCGAGGCTGATCATTAGTTCGCCGCGTTCGGGATCGGGTTGCGCGCCGCCGACGAGGCCTGAATGGCCTCCCTGCGCCACCATGGGAATCTGATGACGATGACAGAACGCGACGATGTCGGCGACCTGTTCGGGGGTGGCGGGACGGGCGATCATCCAGGGATCGCCACCTTTGTCGCCGGCCCAGTCGGTGGTATAGCGAGCAAACTCCGCGGGGTCGTCGATGACCCCGCTGCTACCCAGCAAGTCGCTGAGAAAGCGATGCAGTTCTGCCGTGTCGATGGGCATTGTGATCTCTTGCTCCACTGTCATATCACTTGTACCAGAACACTACTTGTACCAGAACGCTACTTATACCAAAGCACCAGGCCGGGGAAGGCCAGGAACGCAATGAGCAAAGCGATCAGCGTGAAGTAGTAGGGCATCAGGCTCTTGACCAGTTCTTCGAGCTTGACCTTGCCAACCCCACAGCCGACATAGAGCACGGTGCCCACGGGGGGCGTGATCAGGCCGATGCCGAGGATGAACGACATCATGACGCCGAAGTAGACCGGGTCGATGCCGAGCTTGACGACGACGGGTGTCATCAGCGGCGCCAGAATGACCATCGCCGGCGTGAGATCCATGAAGAAGCCTACGACCAGCAGGAACAGCGCCAGGATGCCCAGGATGACGTACTTGTTCTGGGACAGTTCCGAGAGCATGACGACGATCTGCTGCGGGATCAGATTGGCGGTCAGAAGCCACGCCAGGACGCTGGCAAACGCCAACAATAGCAAGACAACACCGGTCAAGCGGCCAGTGGTCACACACAAGGAGAAGAAGCTCTTCAAGGTGAGACTGCGATACACGAACATCGATACCGCCAGGGCGTACAGCAGGGCGACTGCGGCGCTTTCGGTCGGCGTGAAGACACCGCTCAAGATCCCGCCGACGATGATGACTGGCAGCAGCAACGCAAGCACCGAGTCCTTGAGGGCGGCGACCAGTTCCTGAAAGTCGAACGGCTGTGCGGCGCCGGTCTTCTTGGACTGGAAGTACGTCGCCAGGGCGAGACCCAGGGTGATCAGAACACCCGGTACGATGCCGGCCATGAACAGTTCTGAAATCGAGGTGCCGGTCACGACGCCGAAGAGAATCATCGGAATCGATGGCGGAATGATGATGCCTACCACTGAGGCGGCGACGACGATGGCAGTGGCGCGTGGCCCTGAATAGCCGTGCTCCTTCATCGGGTTGATCATCATGCTGCCCACCGCGGAGGCGTCCGCTACGGCGGAGCCGCTGATGCCGCCGAAGAACATCGAGGTCAGTACGGTTACCTGACCCAGGCCGCCGGCGACGAAGCCCACCAGGGCGCTTGCCAGGCGTACCAGGCGCTTGGCGATGCCGCCCGAGCTCATGACCTCGCCGATAAGAATGAACAAGGGAATGGCGAGTAGTGGGAAGGAATCAAGCCCGTTGACGGCCTGCGAGACCAACGTGGTCAGACCGTAGTCGGCGATGAAGAAGATGAACAGGCAGATCGCAGCCAAACCAAACGAGATCGGCATGCCGATCACGATGCAGGCGAACAGCCCCAAGAGAATGCTCCAAAGGATCATGCCGCACCTCGCTTGAAGACTTTGTAGAGAAACAGGGTGTTCCCGATGAGGGTCAGGACGGCCATGACCACCATCGCGCTATAGAGCACGGTCTTGGAAATGCCCAGGAAGGGGGTCGTCCCCACATAGCCTGAAATGATGCCGTCGAAACCGATGAAAATGCTGATGCAGACCGCGTAGATGATCGTCGCCGAGACCAAGGCGAATATCTTCTGCAGTGCGGGCGACGCCTTGTCCTTGAACAGGGTCACGGCGACGTGTTCGTTGGTCAGGCTGGCGATACCCGCGCCGAGCAGAACCATCCAAATGAAGAACAGGCGTGAGATTTCCGCTGCCCAAGCAAACGAGTAGCTGAATAGAAAGCGACCGAAGACGTTCATCGAGACAGTGATGACCACGCCAATGACGAGGAGCCCGATGATGATGTCCAGCCCACTTATCAGCTTGTTCAAGTAGGCGTTACCCGAACGTGACTTCATGAAGCCTCCAGGGAGGGGGTGCTTGTCGTGTTGAGGCCTAAAGCAGGGAAGGGCGTGGCCGACCTTCCCTGCTGAGTTGTGGTACCGAGGCGTGGGGTGCTTATTCTTGCGTTTGTGCCTGCTGTACCTGTGCGCGGATATCGTCGATCAGCTCACCGCCGATCTTGTCGCGCCAATCTGCATAGACCGGCTCCAGCTTGTCCTGGAAGACCTTGACCTGCTCGGGGCTCAGCTCGGTGATCTGCATGCCTGACTCTTTCAGGTCCTGCTTGATCTGATCGTTAAGGGTACGGCTCACGTGGCGCTGGTAGTCGCCCATCTTGGTGGCCGCGTCGCGCAGGAGGTGCTGATAATCTTCCGGCAGACGGTCCCAGAAGCGCTTGGAGACCAGCGTGATGAACGGCGTATAGACGTGGTTGGTTTCGGTGGCGTAGTCCTGCACCTCGTTGAACTTGGATGATTCGATGGTGATCCAGGGGTTTTCCTGACCATCGACGACCCCTTGCTCAAGCGCCGTGAAAAGCTCGGCGAAGGACATCGGCGTGGGGTTGGCGCCCAGGGTCCGCCAGATATCCAGGTGGAGCTCGTTCTCCATGGTGCGGATCTTCAGGCCTTCGAGGTCCGCCGGCTTTTCGACGGGATGCTGGCTGTTGGTCAACTGGCGATAACCGTTCTCGCCCCAGCCGATGGCAACCAAGCCTTGAGATGAGGCATCTTCGAGCATCTGCTGGCCGATCTCGCCGTCAAGCACGGCATCCGCCATTTCCGGTTTGGGGAACAGGAACGGCAGGTCGAAAACGGCGAACTGCGGGAACATGTTCACCAGCGGTGAGGTCGAGGGCATGGTCATTTCCAGCGTGCCTGCCTGCAGTGCACTGGTCGCCTGGCGGTCATCGCCCAACTGAGCACCGGGGAAGAGATCCACCTGGATATTTCCGCCGCTGCGTTGCTCGACGATCTTCTCGAAGTACTGAAGACCGCGATATTGCGCGCCGGATTCCGTGGTGCCGATGCTGAACTTGATCTTGAAGTTGCCGTCAGCTTCAACCTTGGCACCCGTGACATCGGGCAGCGGGGGCATTTCGGTCGCCGCAGAGGCACTCAGAGCGGTCAAGCCGAGAAAGGCGCCGCCGACGACCGAAACAAAGCGCGTCGTTGTGGTTGTTGTCATCTTTTTCTCCTGAAACTGATGGTTAGTGCTGGCATGTGTGTCACGAATGACACCGGTATCATCGCGCTTTTCACCAGAAAGTACTGCCTTCTGACGGGTCGCGTGATGTCCTCGACAGAGGGCGTGTCTGCTCTTGATTATCTGAATGTTGAACATACACCTAGATGCCCTCTTTGAGACTTCTTCGTTAGTCGTAGATAGCCAATTAATTTTCGTTGGCAGATTCTTGCCAGGCTTCTCCCTCGGGGTAGCGATGACGCTCGAGCGAGGCCTCATGCATGGTGATGCTGTAACCGGGGGCTTCGGGGACCTGATAACGGCCTCCCTGGATGCGCACCGGATCGACGAAATGTTCATGAAGGTGGTCGACGTATTCGAGGATGCGGCCGTCCAGCGAGCCGGAGACGGCGATATAGTCGAACAGCGAAATGTGCTGGGTGTACTCGCACAGCCCCACGCCACCGCCGTGCGGGCAGACCGGCACGTCAAACTTGGCGGCCATCAGCAGCACCAGGATCACTTCGTTGAGTCCGCCCAGCCGCGCGGCATCGATCTGGCAATAGTCGATGGCGTCGGCCTGCAATAGCTGCTTGAACATAACGCGGTTATGGCAGTGCTCGCCGGTAGCGACGCCCATGGGGTCGAGCCGGCGACGGATTTCGGCATGGCCGAGAATGTCGTCGGGACTGGTCGGCTCCTCGATCCACAGTGGGTCGAATTCCGCCAGGTCGCGCATGTTGGCGATGGCTTCGTCCACGTCCCACATCTGGTTGGCGTCCATCATCAGTTCGCGGTCCCAGCCGATTTCCTCGCGCAGTATGCGGGCGCGCTGACGATCCTCCTCGAGGTTGCCGCCGACCTTCTGCTTGAAATGCGTCCAGCCTTCGGCCAACGCTTCGCGTGCCAGGCGCCGCATCTTGTCCTCGGAGTAACCCAGCCAGCCGGCGGAAGTGGTATAGCCGGGATAGCCTTCGGCGCGCATGTGCGCCTCACGCTCGCTTTTGCCGGCTTCCTTGCGCTTGAGCAAGGCGATGGCTTCCTGCGGCGTCAGCGCATCGGTGACGAAACGAAAGTCCAGGCACTGGACCAGCTGCTCGGGGGACATATCCGCCAGCAGCTTCCAGACCGGCTTGCCTTCGCGCTTGGCCCACAGATCCCATACGGCGTTGACGATCGCCGCCCCGGCCATGTGCATGACGCCTTTTTCCGGCCCCAGCCAGCGCAGTTGGCTATCGCCGCTGGTGAGATCGCGCCAGAAGGTGCCCATGTCAGCGGTGATCGCCTCGAGGTCGCGCCCCACAATGCGCGAGGCCAGCGCCTCGACGCCCTTGACGCAGACGTCGTTGCCGCGTCCGATGGTGAAGCTCAGGCCATGGCCTTGATGGGCATCGTCGGCGTCGGTGGTCAGGGTCACGTAAGTGGCCGAATAATCCGGCGCCGCGTTCATGGCGTCCGACCCGTCGAGCTGACGTGAAGTGGGAAAGCGGATGTCCCGAGCTTGAAGATGGGTGATTGTCGTCATTGGCTACCGTCCTGAACCTGAGGTAACGCGGCCTACACCGCGCATTGGTGTGTCAGGCTTAGGCTAAGGCCGACCGTCAATAACAGGCCAATCGCAATTTTATTGTGCTGATTTCTTCTGGTTATCGCGTGATACGAGTGCTCGCGACGAGGCTTTCGGTAGGTTAGACTACTAATTGAACATTGTGTGCAATATTCAATATTGTGACGTTGGTCTAATCGACGTTTCCTGAACGGCGCCTGACAGTAAGTCCTACGTTTTGCCTGAAAAATGCCTGCGCTCGCCAATTTTTCAGACAGGGCTTAGAACCAATGTCCCGAAATCGATGCGTCCCACCGTGGCGGCGAGGCGTGTCCTTGTTATCGAGGTCCATCATGCAGCTCATCAATACGACACCGCCGGTCATCAGGCTCAATGCGGCCGATAACGTGGGCGTCGCCGCGCGTGCCGTTCCGGAAGGTTTGCCGCTCGGCGTCGACGAATGTGTGGCGCGTCACAATATCGATGCCGGGCACAAGGTGGCACTGACATCGCTCGCCGAGGGCGAAAACGTCATCAAGTACGGCCAGATCATCGGTCGGGCGAGCCGCGATATTGCCGTCGGCGAACACGTACATACTCACAACGTTGCCATGCTCGAGCGCGATACGGCGCTGGAGGGCTTCGAGCCTTTTCCGCGCACGCCCGTGAACGAGTCGGAACGCACCTTCATGGGTTATCACCGCCCCAATGGGCAGGTTGGCACGCGTAATTACATTGGCATTCTGTCAACCGTGAACTGCTCGGCGACCGTGGCCAAGGTCGCCGCCGAACGGCTCAATGCAGAGGGGGAGATCGCGTCTTTGGGCTTCGATGGTGTCGTCGCGATCACCCATGGCTCGGGCTGCGCGATGAATACCGAGTCCGAGGGATTTGCCTTTCTCGAGCGCGTCATAGCGGGCTATGCGCGGCATCCCAACTTTGCACATGTAGTGATCATCGGGCTGGGCTGTGAGACCAACCAGGTCAAGCAACTGGTCGAGAAGTCGGGGCTGGAAGATGGTGCGCGTCTGGCTTACTTCAATATTCAGCAGGTCGGCGGTACGCGTGCGAGCATTCAGATGGCCTGCGACAAGGTGCTGGACATGGCGCGCAGGCATGGACGCGATGAGCGCCGCCCCGCGCCGCTTCACCACTTGAGTGTGGCGCTGCAATGTGGCGGTTCGGATGGGTACTCCGGCATCACCGCTAACCCGGCGCTGGGGCATGCCGCCGATCTGATCGTGCGTCACGGGGGGAGTGCGATTTTGAGCGAAACGCCGGAGATCTACGGCGCCGAGCATCTGCTGTTGGATCGTGCGGTAAACGTGGACGTCGCGCGTAAGCTGCTGGCACGCATTGCCTGGTGGAAGCATTACACCGAGATCAACGGTGCGGAACTCAACAACAACCCCTCGCCGGGCAACAAGGCCGGAGGCCTGTCGACGATTCTGGAAAAATCCCTGGGCGCGGTGGCCAAGGGTGGGGCATCGAGCCTCAACGATGTGCTCGAATACGCCGAGCCGCTCAAGGTGAGGGGCTTCAATTTCATGGACAGTCCCGGTTATGACCCGGTCTCGGTCACCGGACAGATCGCCTCGGGAGCGACCGTGGTGTGCTTCACCACTGGGCGTGGCTCGGTGTCCGGCTTCAAGCCGGCCCCATGTCTCAAGCTGGCCACCAATACCCACATGTATGAGACCATGAGTGAGGACATGGACCTCAACTGCGGGGCCATCATCGATGGCGAGGTGTCGGTGGAGGAAATGGGCGAGGCGATCTTCGAGCGGATCATCGCCATCGCCTCCGGCGACGCCAGTGCCAGCGAATCGTTGGGCTATGGCAGCAATGAATTCGTGCCCTGGATGGTCGGCGCGATCACCTGAACCCCGACACTTGCCTGATAGCGTCATCAAGGAAGACAGGATAACTGCATGGCCAGAGCGCTGAAGGATCAACTTTATCGGGTCGTCCGCCAGGCCATCGAGGACGGGCGCCTCGAGTCGGGGTTGGTGCTGCTGGAAGGACATCTCGCCGAGCATTTCGCGATGAGCCGTTCCCCGGTGCGCCAGACCCTGGCGCGTCTCCATGAGGAAGGCTTGATCAGTCGCTTCGAGGGGCGCGGCTACCAGGTGGGCGCGCAGCCCGGCGAGGTGGTGCGCCGCTCGCTTGGCAAGAGCGATTTCCGTGCCTCGCATATCGAGCGCACGGATACGTGGCGCACGCATGCTGAGGGTGTAGAGCGTGACGTGGTGCTGTGTTCGATGAAAGGCCGTTTCGAGCTCAATGAACTGCAACTGGCGCGTTCGCTGTCGGTGAGCCGGACCCTGACGCACCGCATCCTGCTATATCTGCAGAGCATCGGTGTGGTCGAGAAGGTCAAGTACAGCAGTTGGACGGTGGTGCCGCTGGACGATACGCGTCTGCATGATCTTTACCAGGCGCGGCGTCAATTGGAGCCGTTCATGATGACCCGTGCCGCCGAGAGGTTGAGCGACGCGGACATACAGCGTTATCTCATGCGTCTGGACGATGCCGCGCGCGATTATCCCCGGGTGCCCAGCGCGTTGCTCGATGCCCTCGAGAATGACCTGCATCACGAGGCCCTGATGCGTGGTAACAACGCCGAGATCATGAGCATGCTGCAGCGCACACGGCCGATTCTATTGATCAGCAAGCATCTGCTGGGCTCGTCGATCGAGCTGCCCAGTGTGGCGCCGTTCTTCGACGAGCACCGGCATGTGTTCGAAAAAGCGCGTGACCGTCACGGCGAAGCGGCGGGGCGTGCCCTCGAAGAACATCTGGCACGCTCCGAAGCCCAAGTGCAGGCGCGTCTGGCTGATTTTCGTGATGCCGGTACGATTGACGTGCCGGATTACCTGCGCGAGGTCGCGTCTTCCTGAGTGCGCGACAAAACAAACGCCGGGAGCAGGTTCTCGCAAGGGCGCTATAAACCCGTCCCTGGGCGCTACTTTTGACATCCTGTCCCGGCGTGAAGACTCGGTGCCGATCAGCTCGGGCGTTCGCCGTTGCGTCGGCGCAGCTCGCGGATCAGGGCGCTGTGGTCCAGCTCGCCGTCGCCGTGCGCGACCAGATCACCGAACAAACCATCCACCAGGCGCGATACCGGAAGCTCAAGCGATAGTTCATCCGCGAGCGCTTGAGCGGTTTGCGTATCCTTCCACTGCCATTTGGCGGGCCCGCCGGGGCGGAAGTCTTCCTCGAGCATGCGTTTGCCGTGGACGTTAAGGATCGTCGAGTCGGCGAAGCCGCCCAGCAAGGCCTCGCGCACCTTGCCGGGGTCGGCGCCGCCGCGTTCGGCGAGCAGCAACGCCTCGGCGACGGTAGCGATGGTGTTGGCGACGATCGTCTGATTGGCCAGCTTGGCGAGTTGGCCGCTACCGGCGGGACCGACATGAACGGCGCGCCCGAGCGGGGCGAATACAGCCTCGACGAGATCAAACGTGGGGGCTTCGCCGCCGACCATGATCGCCAGCGTGCCATCGATGGCGCCGCGTTCGCCACCGGACACCGGTGCATCCAGATAGCCGACGCCCGCTGCCTCGGCGGCCTGGGCCTGGCCCCTGGCGGTCTCGACCGGGATCGAGCTCATCACCACCAGAATCGCACTCGGCGCCATGTGGGCGATGACACCGTCGTCGCCTAGCAAGATGTCGTCGCATACCGGCCCCGAGCTGAGCATGACCATGATGAGGTCGGCGTCGGTGGCGGTGTCGTTCGCCGAATGGGCGATTTCGATACCGTACTCGCGCAGTGTCTCTGTCTTGTCGGGGGTGCGGTTCCAGGCGCGGACTCGATAGCCCGCCTCGATGAGACGACGCGCCATCGGCGCGCCCATGAGGCCGGTGCCGATGACGCCGATAGTATGGATGTCATGCATGTGCTTGCCTTGTTTCATGTCATAACCCTAGTGCGCGACTCAATGACCCGCTTGCCAGCGTCGAGTCGGCGATGGCCTGACGTAATGAAGCGACGACGTCCTCCGGCAAGGGGATGCCCTCGCGTAGATATCGCTGACGCTTGGCGAGCCCCGATTGGCCAGGGAGGCGCACCGCAATATCGGGATCGGCGCGCTCGGCGTCGAGGCAGCGCCGGGTGAGGAAGTCGGTTTCCTCGACGAAGGCATCAATGCCGCCGAAACGCGCCGGATCGATGACCATCACTGTGGCCGAGGCGCCCCATTGGGTCGGGGCATTCTTGCGACCGAAACCGCCGAGCGCCGAGGTCAATGCTTCGATCATCAGCCCCAGGGCGAACCCTTTATGGCCGTAGGCTTGGCCGCCGAGTGGCAGGATGCTGCCGGGGGGGGTGGTGAAGAAATCTTCGGGGTCGTCGCTGACCGTTCCCCGATTGGTGAGGATGGCCGGATGCGCGAGCTTGCCGCCCTCGGCGCGTGTCTTGTTGACGGTGCCGTTGGTGATGCTCGACATGCTGACGTCGATCAGCATGGGGTTGTCGCGACCCGGGATACCGATGGCCAGCGGATTCGGCGTGTATACGGGCGTTACGCCGCCATAGGGTGCGACCGAGGCCACGGCAGGGTCCGAGCTGAGCACGATGGGTACCAGGTCACGTTCGACGAGGGGGCGCAGATAGGCCGCTAGGCAGGCAATGTGATGGGATCGCTTGAGCGTGACGATGCCGATGCCGAATCCTTCCGCTGCGTGCCGCGCATGTTCCAGCGCACGTCTGACGAGGTACGGCCCCAACACATAATGCCCGTCGATCACGGCGGCCACGGGGCTGCTTTCCGTCATCTCGAGCGCAACGGGATCGCCGCTCGCCTTGCCGGCCTTGAGGTCCTTGAGATAGCCATGCGCGAGCTTGATGCCATGTGTGTGGTGGCCGAGAAGGTCGCCTTCGACCAGTACGTCGGCGGTGGTGGCGGCAACCTCTGCCGTGGCACCGGCCTCTTGAAATAGCGCCGTCAAGAGATCGGTCAACGGGGTGGCAGCATAGGTCGTCATGGCGTCCTCGCGGAGTGGTCTTGGGAGGTGCCGCGATAACGGCGGTAGAGGCGAATGAACAGCGGCAGGAGCCAGATCAGGATGACCATGATGCCCAGGCCGGCGCTAATCGGGCGCGAGAAGAAGCTGAGCAGGTCGCCGTTGCTCTTGAGCATTGAGCTCATGAAGTTGTTCTCCAGCGTGCTGCCCAGCACCAGCCCCAGGATAGCGGGCGCCATGGGGAAGCCGTTGCGGGCCAGGATGAACGCTGCCGAGCCAGTGATCAGCATGATCCAGACGTCGGTAATCGTGTTGTTGATGGCAAAAGCACCGACGATGCAGAAGCATAGGATGATCGGCATGAGTATCTTGCGCGGCGTCAGGATGAAGACCTTGGCCGAGCGAATGGCTACATAGCCGATGGGCAACATGATCAAGTTGGCGATGAAAAACACGATGAACAGGGCATAAATGAGGCCGCCGCCATCCATGAAGATGGTAGGCCCGGGGTTCATCCCTTTCATGTACAGCACGCCGATGACAATCGCGGTAATCGAGTCGCCGGGAATACCGAAGACCAGTGCCGGTACCCAGGCACCGCTGATACCGGAATTGTTGGCCGAGCTGGCATCGACGATGCCTTCGATATGGCCGGTGCCGTAGGCGTC
The DNA here is from genome assembly GCF_033052815.1 of Chromohalobacter sp. HP20-39. NCBI lineage: Bacteria > Pseudomonadati > Pseudomonadota > Gammaproteobacteria > Oceanospirillales > Halomonadaceae > Chromohalobacter > Chromohalobacter sp. HP20-39. The sequence continues at coordinate 56,830 of NZ_JAWHTP010000007.1, forward strand.
CCGGTCTTTCGAGCGGCTTTTGCCCATGGCATAGGAGATCCAGGCGGCGATATCCGCGCCTGCGCCGGGCAGGGCACCGATCAGCGTGCCGATCGAGCTTCCCCGCAAAAGATTGCGCCAATAACGTCCGAGATGCTGAGGAACGTGGCTGAAAACCTTGTCCTTGTGCATGGCGGGGACGTTACGTCCTTCATTGCGAGAACCATAAAAGCTCATTAGCTCATTGAGCGCGAACATCCCGATCATCACGGGGATGAAGTTGACGCCTGCCATCAGATCCGGGATGCCGAAAGTGAAGCGTGGGGCGCCGCTCATCATGTCGAGACCGACGGTGGAAAGCAGCAAACCCACCAGCAAGGACAAAAAGGCCTTGGTCTTCGACCCGATGGAGATAAAGATCGAGCAACTCAGACCCAGCAATGCCAGCCAAAAATATTCGAAAGAGCTGAATTGAAGGGCGACCTCGGCCAGCGACGGCGAGACGAACACCAGTATCAGGGTGCCGAACAAACCGCCGAACATCGAGCACACCAGGTTGGTGCCTAGCGTTTCGCGCGCGCGCCCTTGGCGTGCCAACTGGTGCGACTCGCCGACATAGGCGGCCGAGGCGGGTGTGCCGGGAATATTGAGATAGGTGCCGGGAATGTCGCCGGCGAATATCGCCATTGCTGAGGTGGTCACGATGGCGGCGATGGCCGGTGTCGGGTCCATGTAAAAGGTGATGGGGACCAGCAGCGCGACGGCCATGGTGGCGGTTAGTCCAGGGACGGCCCCCACGAATACGCCGAAAATAGCGGCGGCGCCGATAACGAGTAGTGTCTGGAAATTGAAGACCAACGCCAGGCCTTGCAGAAATGCATCCATGGCTTACTTACCCCCAGACGCTCAGCAGTCCCTCAGGGAGGGGGATGAGCAGGTAGCGAGAGAACACCAGGTCGATAACCAGTGCCGCGACGATGGATACCCCGAGTGCGAGGATGGGAGAGGTGCGCCGTGCCAGCATCAACACGAACATGATCAATGCCAAGCACAGCTTGGTCCCCAGCGCCTCGCTTGTCAGGATGTAAAAGACGATAGCCAAGGCGGGAAGCAGTGAGAGTAGCGTGTTACGCATGAGCTCTCGGTCTGTACGCCAGGTGATGCCGTGTGCGATCCCCTTGAGAGCCCCGACATGGCTGATTGCGAGAACCAGGCCGCCGATCATGAACCCTCCCCCGATGAGGGAGGGAAACAGTGATGGCCCGTATTGCAAACTCGGCATGGTGGGGAACCCTTGGGCCACGACATAGACGATGGCGCCTGCCACTATGAACGCGAGGCCGAGCAGGAAGTCTCTCATCGTGGCTCCCGGGTTATTTGGCTAGGCCGACTTGTTCGACGATTTCGCCGAAACGTTTGTCCATATCAGCCATCAATTGGGCAAAGTCCTCGGAATTGCGCCATTCGGTGCCGAAACCTTGCTTGGCCATGAAGCCCTGATAGGTATCGCTGTTGTAAGCGGCCTTCAGTGCGTCTTCGAGCGTCGCGACGACGTCGGGGTCCATGCCTTTGGGGCCGGCGATACCGCGCCATTCACCGATCTGATAGTCACTGCCAATGGCTTCCTGGACGGTCGGCACATTTGGGAAACTATCGATACGTTCTGGCGCCATGATGGCCAAGCTGTCGGCACGCCCTGCCTCGATCATCGAACGCCCTTCGGGCACCGAACTAGGCACGATATCGATACCGCCGGCTGCGAGCTCGGTCATCGCGGGCGCTGCGCCTTGACTGGGGATCCAGGTGACGCGGTCAGGCTCCATGCCTTGATCCATCAGAAAGCCGGCGAAAGCCAGGTGCCAGACGCCGCCTTGGCCGGTACCGGAGGCGTTATAGGTCCCTTTGGGTTGCTCGCGTACCGTCTTCACCAAGTCTTCGAGGTCATCGAAGGGGCCATCGGCGGCGACTTGAACGCCCGCGTAGTCGTAGTTGATCTGGGCAATCGGTGTGTAATCCCGGTAGGTCAGGTCGGTGAGGCCCTGCCAATGCATCATGTTGATCTCGCCCGTTACCAAGCCGAGCGTGTAACCGTCGGGATTGGCACGGGCGATAGCGCTGTGGCCCACCACGCCGCTGCCACCGGTGCGGTTGACGACGTTGACCGTCGCGCCGAGTTCTTCTTCCATGGCCTTGGCGATGGTGCGTGCGGTGGCATCGGTACCGCCGCCGGCGGCCCACGGCACGATGATGGTGATGGGTTTCTCCGGGTAGGCGGCGAGAGCCGGGGCGGCGATAGCGCTGAGCAGGATGGCGGTGCCGGCGAGTAGTGTTTTGTTGTGTAGTTTGAGCATGATCGATCCTTGTTATTGGCGTGTCATGTAGTGTTGTCGTGCATGGAATGCGTCTTTCAAGTTAGTCCTTAATGAACATTGTACGCAATATTCATTTGTCTAGACTTTGGTCTAGCACGCTACTTGAACCTCCTCTTTTTTCAATTGGTTAATAGTTTTCAAAGCGATCCTCATAGCGCTTCCAAGAGCATGCCCTGAAAATCGTCGTGCGTCGGGACACGCGGATTAGTCGCAGTTGAATGGTCTTCCAGTGCCCATTGGGCGACCGGTGCCAGGCGTTCGCGTGTGACGCCCAGGTCGCTCAGGCGCATGGGGAGGCCCAGGTCGATGTTGAGCTGAGTAAAGGCCTCGACGACATCCGTTCCGGGGGCCAGGCCCATCGCATCGCGCAGCCGGGCGAACTTGTCGCCACAATGGTCCTGGTTGAAGCGCAGCACGATGGGCATCAGCAAGGCATTGAGCGTGCCATGATGGAGTTTCAGGTCGTGGAAGCCGCCCAGGGCGTGGGAAAGAGAATGTACCGCGCCGAGACCTTTCTGGAACGCCAAGGCGCCTTGCGTGGCGGCCATCAACATCTCGCGGCGCGCCTCACGGTTACTACCATCGCTGACGGCAGTACGAATATGCCGCGTGGCGCGTTGCAAGCCGTCGAGGGCGATGGCGTCGGCGGGTGGGTTGAAGCGCGGGCTGAGAAACGTCTCGACACAATGCGCGATAGCGTCCATGCCGGTGGCCGCGGTCAAGTGCGGCGGCAACGATAGCGTCAGCAGTGGATCGCAGATCGCCACGTCTGGAATCAAATGCGGCGAAAGAAAGCCGAGCTTGCGTTCGTCGCGCATGCTGATCAGGGCCGCGCGTCCGACCTCGCTGCCGGTGCCCGCCGTGGTGGGAATGGCCACCAATGGCAGCACTTGGCTGCCGATCCGGGCTGCACCACCTTCGATCACAGCATATTGCCGCAACGGCGCCGGGTGGCTGGCCAGCAGGGCGACGCCTTTGGCCAGGTCGATGCTCGATCCGCCGCCCAGCGCGACGATGCCGTCGCAGTCATGCTCGTGGTAATACGCCACGGCCTCCTCGATGGCGATTTCGGTGGGGTTGGCGGGCGTGCCATCGTAGACCGGAACCGGGCGTTCGCCGCCGATGGCTTCCTGAACGCGCGTGACCAGGCCGCTGGCGGTGAGTCCGGCGTCGGTGACGATCAATGGCTGGGTAACGCCGAGCAACGTCAATTCTTCGGCCAGGTCGTCCAAGGCATCGTCGCCAAAACGTATCTTGGTGAGGTAGTTGATGGTCGCACTCATACCGCGCTCCCTATGTGCCTTGGCGGCCAAGGCGGTGATTGTTGTTCACTGTGGTGCAACGCGTGATGTTGTCTTATCGCTCAGGCTATGGCCGCATTGAAATCACAATCCAATCGAAGTTTATGGCATTGTGATTCGTTCTGGTTATCAGGAAGGGCAATCATGACGGCGGGCAAGCTTTCACATGCACATCTGTGTGCCTGGTTGCGTTTCAAGCATCTGATGTTGCTGACCACCTTGGCCGAGAGCCGCAACATGCATGCCACGGCGCGGGTCATGCATCTGAGTCAGCCGGCGGCGAGCAAGATGTTGCGCGATCTGGAGGCGTATTTCGGTTTTGCGATTTTCGAGCGTTTGCCGCGGGCCATGCAGCCCACTGAGCTGGGCGAGCAGGTCATCCGCCATGCGTGGATCCTACTCAACGACATGGAACGCCTGGTGGATGACATCAATGACCTGCGTGAAGGGGGCTATGGCCAGTTGCTGATCGGCGCCATCGCTGCTGCCGCGCCGGAAATCCTGCCAGCGGCGATTGCTCGGCTCAAACGTGACCGGCCACGCCTGTCGGTGAGCCTGCAGGAGCAAACCAGCGATCGCTTGTTGCTCGAACTCGAGCACAAGCGCCTGGACGTGGTCATCGGGCGCTTGACGCATGTCAGTCAGCACAACGTTTTCGACTTCGAGCCGCTACTGGATGAGCCGCTGCGTGTCGTGGTGCGCCGCGATCATCCACTGACGCACCTTGACCATGCCCCGGGACTGGACGAACTGAGCCAATGGCCGTGGATACTGCATCCGCTGTCGAGCCCCATGCGTGGCGTGTTCGAGTCGGCCCTGGCGGAAGAGGGCATCGCCACGCCCGCGAATGTGGTCGAAACCACGTCGATTCAGGCAACCCTGCAATTGCTGCAATCGTCGGACATGCTGGCGGTGTTGCCGCGCTCGGTCATGCGGCGGCCGCTGGCGGGTGGGCAATACGTCGTGCTCGAGCGCGTGATCGGCAAGCCATTGGACTACTACGGCATCATCACGCGCCGTCAGGAGCCGCACTCCGCTGCCGCCGACGAGTTGATCGCGCATCTGCGGCAGTTGGCGAGTGAGGCGCTGTTGCCGAGGGGGTCTTCAGACGCTGCCGGCACTTAAGTCTAATGCCCGGGAACGCGACGATCTGAAATCCTTGAGCGACAATTTGTGTGATGTATGACAGCGCGTGCATGGCACGTTTTAGCATTCAAGGAGACCACGATGTTCGATGAATTGCATGGCAAGCGTGTGCTGGTCACGGGAGCGAGCACGGGAATTGGGGCCGCCGTTGCTCAGCGTTTCGGGGCGCTCGGCGCTCATGTCGTCGTTCACTACAACACCAGCGAAGCCCCGGCTCGCGAGGTGGCCGAGGCGATCGAACGCGACGGTGGCAAGGCGTTCACGCTACAACAAGATGTCAGCACCGCCGAAGGCGCGGTTGCGGTGGTCGACCGTGCCGTCGAGCAACTGGGCGGTCTGGATATTTTGATCAACAATGCCGGCGACATGCTGGGGCGGGTGCCGGCGGGCGATATCGAGGCCGAGCATTATGCTCGGGTCATGGATCTCAACGTCCGCTCGGTGACCCTGGCGACACGCGCGGCCATCGCGCATTTCCGCCGGCAGGGCGAGGGCGGCAAGATCATCAACACCACCTCGGTGGCGGCACGCAACGGCGGCGGCCCCGGGGCGTCGTTGTATGCCTCGGCCAAGGCGTTCGTGAGTTCGTTCACACGTGGTATGGCCAAGGAACTCGCTGCGGACAACATTCGCGTCAACGCCGTAGCGCCAGGGGTCATCGTCACGCCGTTCCACGACCGACACAGCAGCGACGCTCAGCTCGAGGCCATGCGCGCCGGTATTCCCATGGGGCGGCTCGGTACGCCCGAGGAGTGCGTGGGGGCATTCCTGTTCCTGGCCACCGATGCCTTGAGCGGTTATGTCACCGGTCAGATCGTCGAGGTAAACGGTGGGCAACTGATGCCCTAGGCATTGTCTGCAAAGTGCCTGCGCTTGCCCATACGGCGTTAAAAATCGGCTCAAGATGCTCATTTACAGCGCGTAAACTCCGCTCTTTCGCCGATTTTTGCCTTGTCTGTCCTTCGCTCGCCGACTTTGCAGACAGCGCCTGATCCGATGCGTCGATACATTGTTGGCATCGGCCCACGCCGTGCCTGAACCGCGAGGCCATCGCTGGTATCCTTGTCGTCATTCTTCTTCGAAAGACAACGGGATTCCATGGCCTCGCTTTCCTTGTTCCTTTCCATCCTGATTTCTGCGGTGGCGCTGACAGCCGCCTTTACCATGCTGGTCTATCGCTGGGTGGGACGGCGTGGGTCGTCCTCCAACAAGCAACGTGGCAAGTCACATAGCAAGTCACATAGTAAGAGCTCGCCGAAACGTGCCAATGCCGCTTCACGCAAAGGTTCCTCGCAGGCTAGTACCAAGACGCAAAAGCAGCCGGCTTCCCGCCTTCGCTTATCGTTTCCGCGTTTGCCGATATGGCTGCGTGCCAGCCTGCCGTTGGGGATGATGCTGACATTGATCGCGGCCGTGGGGCAGTTGGCGTTGCAGGGCATGCACAATGCGCATCAGGTGACGGCCAACGATCCGCGCTTGCCGTCGCTGGCAAACGTGCTCGACGGTCTTTCGTTGCTCGCCCTGGTGCTCTTGTTCGTGGGTATTCTCGCCTGGCTTGCGCCTCGTCAATGAAGCGTGATGCATGGATCGGCGCGTCTCAAGCGCCATGCTATAGTGCGCGCCATCATAGGAAAGACCGGTAACCCCATGAATATTCTTATTACGGGCATGGCCGGGTTCATCGGTCATGCCGTGGCCAAGCGCCTGGCGGCCGATGGCCACACCATCGTCGGCATCGACAATCTCAACGATTACTACGATGTGGCGCTCAAGCAGGCGCGCCTCGACGATCTGGCTGGATTGCCCAACGTACGTTTCGAGCGCGTGGACCTCGCCGATCAGGCGGCCATGCAGGCGCTTTTCGCCGGCGAGCGCTTCGATCGCGTCATCCATCTCGCCGCGCAGGCCGGAGTGCGCTACTCGCTCGACAACCCGCATGTCTATGCGCAGTCCAATCTCGTCGGTCATCTCAATGTGCTGGAAGGCTGTCGCCACCAGCAGGTGCCGCATCTGGTCTATGCTTCGTCGAGTTCGGTATACGGCCAGAATGCGCATGTGCCGTTCTCGACTGCCGATGCTGTGGATCATCCCATCAGCCTCTACGCCGCGACCAAGAAGTCCAACGAGCTGATGACGCACAGCTACGCGCACTTGTACGAGATTCCCACCACGGGTCTGCGCTTCTTCACCGTCTATGGCCCGTGGGGACGCCCGGACATGGCGATGTTCAAGTTCACCCGGGCGATCCTCGCCGGCGAGCCGTTGCCGATCTACAACCACGGCGAGCTGTCGCGGGATTTCACCTATATCGACGATATCGTCGAGGGCGTGGTGCGTATTCAGGATGTGATCCCCCAGGGCGATCCTGAGAGGCAGGCGACGGCACCGGATCAAAGCACCGCGCCGTTCGCACTCTACAATATCGGCCACGGTAGCCCGGTGGCATTGATGGATTTCGTGCGCGCCCTGGAGCGCGTGACCGGGCGCACTGCGCAATGCGACTATCAGCCTATGCAGCCGGGTGACGTACCGCGTACCTGGGCGGATACCGAGGCACTTTTCGAAGCGGTCGGTTACCGCCCGGCGGTCGGCGTCGAGGAAGGCGTGGCCCGCTTCGTCGACTGGTATCGCGCGTTCTATCAAGTGTGATATCCACTCGGGTTTGACGCCCACGCTTTTTTTATGACATGACACGTAAAGGACGACACACGATGAGAATCAGCATCTTTGGCACGGGGTACGTGGGTCTGGTCACCGGAACCTGCCTGGCGGATGTGGGGCACGATGTCATGTGCATGGACGTCGACGCCGATAAGATCGCGCGCCTCGAGCGCGGCGAGATTCCCATTTACGAGCCTGGGCTCGACGCCATGGTGCGTCGCAATGTCGAGGAAGGACGCCTGCGTTTCACTACCGATGCAGCGTTTGCCGTCGATTTCGCGCCGCTGCAGTTCATCGCCGTGGGCACGCCGCCGGACGAAGACGGTAGCGCCGATCTGCAGTACGTCCTTTCCGTGGCGCGTAGCATCGGCCAGCATATGCGCGACGATAAGGTCGTCGTCGACAAGTCGACCGTGCCGGTGGGCACGGCAGACAAGGTGCGCGGTGCCGTGCAGGGCGAACTCGACGCCCGGGGCGCTTCGCTGACCGTCGATGTCTGCTCCAACCCGGAATTCCTCAAGGAAGGCGCCGCCATCGAGGACTTCACCCATGGTGCGCGGATCATCGTCGGCACCGATGCCGAACGCGTGCGCGAGACGATGCGTGAGTGCTACGGTCCGTACAACCGTCACCATGAAAAGTTGATGTTCATGGATATCCGTAGCGCCGAGCTGACCAAGTACGCCGCCAATGCCATGCTGGCCACCAAGATCAGCTTCATGAACGAAATCGCCAATATGGCCGAGCGCCTGGGCGCCGACATCGAGCAGATTCGTCGCGGCATCGGCAGCGACCCACGTATCGGTTATCACTTCATCTATCCCGGTTGCGGTTATGGCGGTTCGTGCTTCCCCAAGGACGTACAGGCGCTGGCGCGCACCGCCGGTGAGATCGGCTATCACGCCGAACTGCTCGAGGCCGTCGAAGGCGTCAACCAGCGCCAGAAAGCAACCCTCTTTACCAAGCTTGCCCAAGCCTTCGATGGCGATCTTCAAGGCAAGACGATTGCCGTGTGGGGGCTGGCCTTCAAGCCGAATACCGACGATATGCGCGAAGCGCCCAGCCGGGCCTTGATGGAAGCGCTGTGGGCCGCAGGAGCACGCGTGCAAGCCTTCGACCCGGAAGCCATGGGCGAGTGCCGCCGAATTTACGGGCAGCGCGACGACCTCGCCTTGGTCGATAATCGTGAGCAAGCCGTGGAAGGTGCCGACGCCTTGGTGATCTGCACCGAGTGGAAGACCTTTCGCAGCATCGATTTCGTCTGGCTCAAGCAGACGCTGCGCATGCCGGTAGTGATCGATGGGCGTAATCTGTTCGACCCGCAGGCGGTCAAGCGCGCAGGCTTGATGTACTTCGCCGTGGGCCGGGGCGATTCACTTCAGTCGGCGTGAGCCGGGCCAGAGGAGTGTGCGAGTCAGTTGGATATGCAAACGGCGCCACGCGGGGCGCCGTTTTGCGTTGCCGTTCTTGTGTCATTCGAAGCGAGGCGACTCCGCCAAGGCTTCGAATTGCGGCAGCACGGTTTCCTTCAGAAACGGGCGATAATGTGCCTCGGTCACGCGGACCGGGTGGGCATCCATGCGCGCGATGGCGTCGGCCAGCGCCGTTTCGTCCTCGCGCGGGACCAGGAAGTCGGCGAGTTCCCCCGAGAGTATTTCATGCGGGCCGGAGGGGCAGTCGACACTGACCACCGGGGTGTCGAGCAATAACGATTCGATCAGTGCACGTGGTAGGCCTTCCGCGTCCGACGTGAGGATCAAGGCTTTGGCGTGGCGAATGAAGGGATACGGGTTGGTTTGATAGCCGGGCAGGATGATGCGTTCGGTGAGCTCCATGTCCTCGATCATCGCGCGGAGTTTGGCTTCTTCATCGCCCTTGCCTTTTCCCAGCAGCATCAGCGGTGTGGTGACGCCGCTGGCTTTGTAGGCGCGCAGCAGCCGATCATGGCGCTTGCGGGGTTCAAACGTACCCACGTTGATCAAATACTCTCCTTCGGGAATATCCGCCGGCTCCTCGGCCATGCGCAGGAAGGGCGCACGCTCGTAAGGGTTATAGATGGCGCGAATCTCGGCGGGCTTGAGTCCAATGACATCGAGAAGATTGTCCTTGACGCCCTGTGAGACGGCGACGACGTTGCGCCCGCTATAAAAGCTATGCACCTTGGCGAAAGCCTTGGCGCGTTTGTCGGGATCGCTGAATTTTGCCGAGATATCGCTCTTGATCCAGAACCATAGGTTGGGACGATTCAGATGTCGGGTGATCTTGTCGCAGGAGCAGGACAGAACTACATCGGGGTTGAAGGCGTTGAGCGACTTGTCGATGCGTGACGCTTGCCACTTTTCCACGAAGCGATTTGACAGTGCCTTGGTGGCCTGTGTCACGACCTTGATGTTCTCGATGTCCAGTCCATCCGGGACGCGATGCTCGATCTTGTCGCGCAGGATAAATACCTTGACGATATGGCCGCGTTGGCGAAGGCCATCCGCCGTATACAGCAGAGATTTCTGGGCACCGCCGCCGTAGAGATCTTCAATGACGAAGGCAAAGCGTTTGGGCGTTGGCATGATGTCTTCCCTGATGGGGCTAATCCCTATAGCGCGAGTTGGCGAATCAGATACGCTTCGGCGAATGCCCGGTAACGCTCGCCTTGCAATTTCGTGGGGCTGAGCATGGCAATAATGGTCTGGCGGCGTTGGTGGGCATCTTGCGGCAAGCGCTTGACATGAGTATCGATCCAAACGATCTCGCCAGCGTCATCGAGCAGCAAGTTGCCATAATGAAAGTCGCGATGATAATAGCCGTGATGGATCAAGGCCACGGCGTCGTCACACATGCTTTGCAGGAATGCGAGGCGTGCCTCTTCGCTTTCGCGGCGAAAGTAATCCGCGCCCGACTCCCCCTCGTCCAGATGTTCCATGGCCAGCAGCGACCCCAGCGGATTGAAGGGGTTGAGGGCCACGCCGACGCCGCGACACTCGATGGCGCGTAGCCCCGCCTGACGGATGCGGGCGTTGGACTGCCATTCCTTGAGGCCGTCGAAGCCGCCCAGCAGGCGTTTCTCCAGAATATCCCGAATCCACCAGCGGAAGGGCTCGCGGTGCACCGCGTGCTTGTCGGCTACCAGCTTGAACAGCGTATTCGACGCCGTATCGAGAAAGAAGCGACTGCTGCCCACTGCCTCCATGTCTTGTGTGGTCTCGGGTTGCTGCAGCGCGATGTGGCTGGGAAACGGAAATCGTGTGCGGAGGTAATACCAACGCGTCACACCGTTCAGCGAGACTCGATACAGGGGCATGAGTGGCGATACGCCTCATCCGGTAAACAAGGCGCTAATCCTCGGGAAGCGGGGGAAGGATGTCAAGGCGATGACAGGACGGCCCCGGTAAACGCAAGGCAGCGGCGCTGTCAGTGCTGTTGCCACTGCAGGGAGTGAGAACTTGTCGCTTCGACGCATCGGTGCGTGCTACCGCTACCATGGCGACCCGCCATCATTGTATGAAAGGGCATGCTGCAGACGTTAGAACGTAACATTGAATCTGTACTCTAACGCCGAACTAAGAATGAAACGCTCGAGGGTGGCATGTCGACGCGAACGTCTCTACCAAGGACCTTGAATCATTGGTCTCGTAGCCTTTATGGCGCGATTGGCTCCGGGTATAGGGAGATAAGCCGATACTCCAGCTTCTTGTATATTCCTGAGATAACGCTGGCAATCGGCTATATATTGCTGGGGGCGATTGCCATCCCAGCAGGGCTCGTTGTGTTTTCCATTTTATTGTTTAAGAAGGTTGCGGTTTTCGGCCTGCCTGCTTTCTACAAGAAAGGTAAATCGAGCAGGCACTGAAGTTGGAGATTTTGATGTTGGGGCATTAAGGATGTCATAAGGTTGGCCGGTGACACTTGCAGGCGCTGCCCATCAAGGAGTGCCTGCATGTTTCCTTTTACCTATTTGCGCCGGCATACCGCCATGCGCCGCATGGGGCGAGGTCTTGAGAAAGCGACCAAGCGCTGGATCTACCGAGCGGTTGCGCGAGGCTCCCGTTCATCTCGGCCGGCGACTCCCGAGGCTCTTCATGGTGTTCGACGCGTCCTGTTGGTACGCCCCAACTTTCGCATTGGTAATGCCGTCATCGGTGCTCGGTTGATCCAAGCCTTTGCTGAAGGGCGCCCGGAGATCGATATCGACTATCTAGGCACCGACACCACCCGGGTCCTGTTTGCAGGTATGCCGCTGGCACGCTACCACGCCTTGAGTCGCAGCATGTTGGTTCGCCCATGGAAGTTGGCACAGTTCCTGGTTCGACTTAGGCGGAGAAAATACGACTTGGCCGTGCAGGTCGGTGATAACTCGCTGACAAGCTGGCTTCTCATGCAGTTTTGCGGTGCCCGGCAACGTTTGGGACAGCGCGGTCGGCTAGAGGCGAGCTATGACTGGGTCAGCGATGTGTCACCATCTCATGTCTACGCGCTTACCAGTTCTTTAGCAGCCAGCCTGGGCCTGGCGTGCTCATCTCGCCCATGGTTGATGATATCCGAACAGGAGCGTCGTGCCGCTGCCACCAGGCTGATCAGTCCTTCGGGGCTAAGGGCCTCTATTGGGATCTTCGTCGGCGGTCATCTCGATAAGCGTCTGCCGCTCGAGTTCTGGCAAGACTTGTTACGAGAGTTCGAATTACGCCAGAAGCCCTATCTCGTGTTGCTGGGCCCCGAGGAAGAGGCCATGCGCACGCCACTGGAGAGTGTCTCTGGCGAATTCGGTCGTGTGCTTCCTCAGATACCGCTGCGAGAATTTCTTGGCGTACTGGCCAACCTGGAGCGCTTGATTACGCCAGATACGGGGCCCATGCACATGGCTGCCGCCTTGGGTACCTCCGTGTTAGCGCTGTTGCAAGTAGAGGGGTCACGCAAGTTTTCCCCTCAAGGACCCTCTGACTCGATACTTTTTCAACCCACGCCGGCCGAGGTTGCCGAGCAAGCCTGTGCTACCGCGAGGCCTGAATCGCTGCAGATGTTGAATGACTATCGCGGCGCGTCACCCTCTACAAGAAGTGACACGACTCACCGGACAGCAGATGGCGATACGCTTACTATGTATTCTATTGATCGGAGATGAGACGCCCCTGTCGGGAGTTGCCGAATGAGTCATAAGGAACATCATCGTTCCCAGCGTAATGGCTGGTTGCGTGCCGCCGTTCTTGGAGCCAACGACGGTATCGTGTCCACGGCGAGCCTTATCCTCGGTGTCGCTGCGGCCAATACGGCCCAGAGTGACATTCTACTGGCTGGTCTGGCCGGCTGGGTGGCCGGTGCCATGTCCATGGCCGCCGGTGAATACGTCTCGGTTTGCTCTCAATCCGATACCGAAAAAGCGGACCTGGAACTCGAACGGCGGACGCTGGAAAACGAGTACGAACTGGAACGGGACGAGTTGGCCGATATTTATATCACTCGTGGCGTGGAACCGGCTCTTGCGGTAAGGGTTGCGGAACAGTTGATGGCCCACGATGCACTGGGTGCCCACGCCCGGGACGAAATCGGTATTACCGAGATAGCACAGGCGCGCCCCGTTCAGGCGGCCGTGACATCAGCCATCACCTTCTCCGCTGGGGCTCTGCTACCGTTGCTAGTGGCATGGTGGGTACCCCCGATGCTACTGATTCCAGCCGTGGGGATATTTTCTCTGGCGTTTCTCGCGACACTGGGGGGGATTGCCGCCAAGGCGGGAGGTGCGCCCGTCGGACGGGCCAGTGCGCGCGTTATCTTCTGGGGCGCCACTGCCATGGCTATCACCGCAGGCGTCGGCGTCCTGTTCGACGTTGCCGTCTGATCCAGGGGGCTTGGCCTCGTTCCGATAGCCGCGTGCTATCCCGATGGGCATCACGCACCGTCTGGAAAATACTGGTTTAATAGAACCGGAACTCATCGGATTTCTCGAGTCGTAAAGCGGCTTGTATTTCAACGATGCCTCCGTCGTAACTGATAAATAACACTTTGTATTAAATTGCTAAAAGAAAAGGAGATACTTAATCAGCACTTAAGACTTCTAGCCTACCCTGATGACTGATTTTTGAATTTGGAAATTTCGATAAAATGTCAGGCAAAAATAAATGGAACGAGACAGGTCTTGTGCGTTTAAACAAGGCCTTTTTTTGTTCTTTAAGAGGCTTGAATGCTGCATGGATACACGAGTCAGCATTTCGTCAAGAATTATTGGTCTTGGCTTTGTTGATGCCAATACCAATATTTGGGAATTTTTTACCGTTGGAAAAAGTGATGATGGGTGCGTCTCTCATCTTATTACTGATAGTTGAGCTTATAAATTCAGCTATTGAAGCCGTAGTGGATCGTGTGGGAACGCAATGGCATGTATTGAGTGGTCGAGCCAAGGATCTTGGGTCGGCATCGGTCTTCATGACTTTTTTGCTTGTAGTCTGGGTCTGGCTGAGTATTTTGCTGAAGTAGTTGTGTTGTCTAATGGTTTCTTAAGGTTTTCTTAAGGTTTTCTTAAGTTTTTTGGTGGAGTTTAAATGTGACACGTAAGTGTTCTTTAAGAAGTGGATGGCATCATGAAGGCATTCTAGGACAATAGAAAGCTGATGCTCTTATGCTCCCCAGAACTTGGTTGAAATACAATGCCCCTCCTTGGGTATCTCTTTTAAAATTATGGACGCTGTTCGTCATATTAGTTATTGCAATAGCTTATTTTAAATTAGATTTTAGGCTAGCAGATATTATTTATGCCATGGAGGGCTCCGATTGGACGCTGTCAGACTCCTGGCTGACTAAGCATGTTCTTCATGATATGGGGAAGCGTTTTAGTATATCCATGGGTGTGGGGGTGTTGATATTAATTGTTGCAAGTTTTCTTGTAGAGCGAATTAAAAAGTTGCGCCGGCCTGCGATATACCTTTTCACATCAACTGCACTCTCAGCCCTAGTGGTATCTTCTATAAAGAATAGCATTAATGTGGCATGTCCTTGGGACTTAGTACGCTACGGGGGAGATATTACTTACATTGGACTTCTTCAAAAATGGCCGGATGGCCTGCCCGATATAGCATGCTTTCCCGCCGGACATGCAAGTGCGGGTTATGCCTGGATTGCCTTGTATTTCTTTTTTGATTACCTCTTTGAAAGCCCAGGGTGGCGGCGCTTGGGAGCGGCGGTGGCTCTATTTATGGGACTTGTCTTTGGTATTGACCAACAAGTGCGGGGAGCTCATTTCATGTCGCATGACTTATGGTCTTTGATTATTAGTTTTAGTGTATCAAGGGTGCTGGCTTATTTTATCTTACATAGGGATAGAGTCAGAGAGTCGGAAAATACCTCGCTAATTGATATTTAGTATTTATTCAAGAGATATGGATTATGTATCAGGTATTTTTAAAAATGGGTCATTGGCGTCCGACTTTTGCGACGGAATTTTTAACCTTCTGGGTAAGTTTGGGGTTTGCGCTATTTTATAACACGCCTTTTTGGAAGGGTGCGTTTGATTATGTTGCCCCATCGGGCTTGATGGACTGGTTGCTTGTCCTTGAGTATGGGGTTGTTCTTGTTTTTATTCAGTTTGTTGTGTTTGTGGTTTTTGTCAATCGATGGTCGGTTAAGCCTTTTTTGATTGCCTTGATTTTTATGGCGGCGGCTATCAATTTTTATACTACCCGCTATGGTGTATATTTTAATACCGACATGGTGAATAATGTTTTACAGACTGATGCTCAGGAAGCCAATGAGCTCCTTACCTTGGGTTTTTTAGGGTATATGTGTATCTATGCTGTCATCCCTTCTTTATTCGTTGCCTGGGTGCGTATAAAAAGGGGCAGTATCTTGAGATCTTCCTTGAGGCGTCTAGGGGTGCTGGCTGCAAGTATAATAATATTAGGTGGTTGTATCTTGCTGTCTTTTCAAAGTGTATCTGCCTTGATGAGAACGCATCATGAGTTACGTTTTTTGGTGACGCCGGGTAATGCGATCGTGTCATCTATTCAAGCCTTGGCACCTGCAGGAAAGCCCATTCCTGATGACAAGATCCCCCTGGAAAGTGATGCGGTGTTGAAGTCCGGGGTGTCGAGTAAAAATGAAAAGCCTGAACTTCTTGTCATTGTGGTGGGTGAGACGATGCGTGCTGCCAATTGGGGGCTAAATGGTTATGAGCGACAGACGACCCCTAAGCTAGCAGAGCGCAGCGTGGTCAATTATCCTAATGTAACCTCTTGTGGCACCAGTACCGCCGTGTCGTTGCCTTGCATGTTTTCTCCTCTTGGGCATGACGATTATGATGAGTGGTTCCTGAAAAGTCATGAATCACTACTTGATGTCTTGAAGCATGCTGGTATTGACGTGAGGTGGTTCGATAATCAATCGGGGTGTAAAGGAGTCTGCGATAGTGTTAAAAGTAAGACGCTGTCGGAAAAAGATTTTCCTGATCTTTGTGCATCAGGTCGCTGTTATGATGAGGCACTCGTTAAGCAGCTCCAGAACGAATTGAAAAGTTCTTCTGGGGATGGAGAAAACAAGGTTGTAGTTCTACATCAGTTGGGAAACCATGGTCCCAGTTATTTCGAGCGATATCCCGAAAAGTTCAAGAAATTCGTTCCGACATGCAATACTGCTGAATTGAATGAATGTACAAGGAAAGAGATTGTCAATGCTTATGATAACGGTGTCTTGTATACGGATAGCGTACTTGATGGCGTGATTTCCGTATTGACATCACAAAAGAAATACGCTGCTGCCATGATATATGTTGCCGATCATGGGGAGTCGCTGGGCGAGAATGGCATTTACCTGCATGGGCTTCCCTACTCGATCGCGCCTGATGAGCAAACACATGTACCCATGACATGGTGGATGGGAAAGGATTTTTTGAGTTCTTCTGAAATTGATAAGAGTTGTCTACTTGCGAATAAGGGTAAAAATTACAGCCATGCCAATTTGTTTTCAAGCATTTTGGGTTTGATGCAAGTGACTACATCGGTATACAAGCCCGAGCAAGACATAACATCGGCATGTCGCACATGATTGTTAAATGCTTAAAAGTAGCGGCGCCGAGTTGGGGGAGAGTATGATGGTTTATAGATTTCAGTGTGGCTCGTTAGGAAGGGTTTGCCAGAGTATAAGAAACTGGAGAGGGGGCGTTCGTAAGGGAGTTGCCGAGGCTCTTTTTAGATGCTGTTTTTTTGAGGTCTGTATTCTCGCTTTATATATTTTTCTGGGGGTTCTGGTTGTACCTTTTGCGATGGTTCTGGGTCTTTATAAGCTCATAAGGTATGTTTTTCGTGCAGGCCGTTGAGGAGATTGTGAATTGAAAGGGCCGCCTTTAGGACGGCTCTTAAAGTTATTTTTTATGTTTCTTAGATTTTCGGCTAGTGATCATCACCTTGGTAAGGTTTTGGCTTGTTAGTTTGCTTGAAATTATTACACCAAGAATATGCAGCATTGCTGCAGCAAAGAGAGTGTTCCCCAATACTGGATGAATGGTTTCTATCAGTGCGCTTTCATGAAAGGTGTGCGTTGTTAAAAGCCAACCCAATATTGCTTGTAGTCCAAGCCCACCTAATAGTAAAAAGACCATGACGCTGCCGGCAGGATTATGACCTTCATAGTATCGTTCATGGCCATGCCGCATGTCACGTAAATGTTTAAGTATCTCTTTTCGGGAGTAAGTAAAATTAACGAAACGTGCATGTCTAGTGCCTATGAATCCCCATAAAACGCGTAATGCTACTATGACGCCTACTGTATACCCCGCCCATTCATGTAGTGTTTGCCATTGGCCAGAGCTAACCCAGGCTGTCATGAACGCTATAACCAGTGTCCAGTGAAGGATCCTTACTACTGGGTCCCAGGTCTTTATCTTGTGCGGGGATTCTTCTTTATGCATCATTAGGTATCTCCATTCTTAACATGAAAGCGGTGCCTAATACGAATCGACTGTTATCCAATGTTTGAAAGTAAGCATTGGAGGCTACATGGTAAGAAAGTATTCTGACGCTTTTCTTAATGAGTTCTGTGAATCGGAATTATAGAATCCGGGTTAAATGGTTGACGCCTTCCTGTTGCTCTACCTAAAAATTAATTATCTCAGAGGGTTGCTAGGTCGTGTCGACGCCGTGGTTCTTCTCGCACTAGGGAAGGCCCATGATGTAGGTCATAGGCGCTTGGACGCTTAGGTGTGTGATGCGGTGATGGCGATATATTCACATGAACAGTCTGACCAAAAGCGCAGCACAAGCGACCCAGATACAAATGATCACACCCGCCGCCAAGCGACTGACTGGCCGCTCGGTCGCTATGTCCGCTGCTTCTCTGTGCTCTTTCATCACTTCGGCAGGTATGAGCCAGACGACCATCAGGATACCGAGCGGCACGATCACTAGATCGTCTAAATAGCCGAGCACTGGAATGAAATCAGGGATCAAGTCGATGGGTGACACCGCGTAGGCAGCGACAAACAGCGCCAAGGTCTTAGCGAACCACGGCGTGCGTGGGTCGTGCGCGGCCAACCAAACTGCATGTACGTCCCGCATGAGCGTGCGCGCCCATTGCTTGACACTCGAGAGTAGCCTTATTGCCATAGAGAATAGCAACCCTCACTTGGGCCATTGCGAGTGATGACGATCGATCACGAAGGCATGACGATGCCGGCCTCCTGGATGATGATGGGGGTGACGGTGGGGTTCCGATCCCTCCCAACCCTCATGTTCGTGCTGGTGATGCTCGTCGTGATAATGCAGGTGGGTGTGAGCGCCAGGGCTGTGATCGTGCTCAAGGTGAATCGAATCCCGTGACGGCCAGAAGCGGGCCGAGAGCGCCGTAGACACTAATGCAATTGTTCCCAGTAGAGCGAAGGTCTCGATCAAGCCTACATGCGCCCCGAACCAACCGGATAGCGGATAGGCTAATAGCCAGCAGCCATGCGACAGCGAGAACTGCGCGGCGAACAGCGCCGGACGGTCTTCAGGTTGGCAGGATTGCTTGAGGAGGCGCCCGGTGGGAGTCATGACCATCGAGGCACCGGCGCCTAGCAAGAGCCACAGCCCCAGCAGGCCCACAAATCCGGGAGCCAGAAGGCCGAGGAACAGGCTCAGCGTCATCAGGGCGCCGCCGAATAGCATGACCGGGCGTTCGCGGGCTCGCTCCAGGACCTTCGGCAGCAGCAGAGCCACCATCATCGAACCGCCCCCGGCTGCCGCGAAGGCAATAGCCACTGCCTGCCCACCGAGACCTAGGGTGGAGCGAACGTACACCACGGTGTTGACAATCTGCATGGCGCCGGCGGCCGAGACTGCCATATTGAGAGCTAGCAGCCCACGCAACCGAGGTGTCTTTAGGTAGACCTTCACACCATGGGAGACCCTGCTCCATACGCCCGGTGCCTCATCAGAAGCATGCGGCGTAGGCAGAGCCATCGAGATGATCAGGCCAGCCGAGCCCAGAAAGGCCAGACCGTTGAGCAGGAACAGCACATCGAAGCTCATCACCGTTAGTAGTGCTGCGGCGGCTATGGGGCTGAGCAGGTTCTCAAGATCATAGGCAAGCCGGGACAGCGACAATGCTCGAGTATATTGCTCCTCGTCCTCGAGGATGTCCGGGATCGTCGCCTGAAAGATCGGCGTGAAACTCGCTGAAGCAGCGTTGAGAAGGAAGATCAGTACATAGATCTGCCACACCTCGGTGACGAAGGGCAGCGCGCAGACCACAGACGCGCGCAACAGATCCAGACCGACCAGCAGGACGCGGCGAGGCAGCCTCGAAGCGTAGGCTCCGGCCACCGGCGCGATCCCCACATAGGCCACCATTTTGATTGTCAGGGCCGTCCCCAGCACGATTCCTGCTTGCCCGGCCGCTAAGCTGTCGGCAAGCAGCGCCAGGGCTATGGTCGTCAGGCCAGTGCCGACGAGAGCAGTGACCTGGGCTAGGAACAGGTGGCGGTAGATACGGTGAGACAGCACCTGGAGCATGGAGACCTCCTCTCATGGTGTGTTCCAGACGATGGTTGCTTCCAGTCCATGTTCAGGGCGATTGCGCAGTTGAAGTGTCGCCTGTTGTCGCTGAGCCAGTTCGACGACGATGGAAAGCCCCAGGCCGCTGCCGGTGGTGCGTTGGTCGGAGGCGCGACGGAAGCGCTCGGTCACCTTCTCGAGCAGTTCGTCGGGGATGCCGGGGCCACTGTCGCGCACGCTCAACTGGGCGATGCCTGACGCGGTCTCGCTGAGTTCCACTTCGACATGACCGCCTTCCGGCGTGTAGCGCAGAGCGTTGTCGAGCAGATTGCGGAACAGGATGCCGACTTCGGTTTCATCGGCATGTACGGGCAGTTGTTTGAGCCCTTCGAGCGTCAATTGTTGCTGGCGCTCATAAGCGAGGGGCCACAGGTCGGCCATGAGTTCGATGACGATGGGGTAGAGGTCGATCGGGGTGGTGTGGTTATCCGGTGTGCGATCCAGCCGTGCCAATACCAGCAGCTGTTCAACGACACGTTGCAAACGCTCGACGCCGGTATAAGCCTTTTGCAGTGATGCGGTCTCTCCGGCCTTGACGTTGTCCAAGTGAATACGCAGTGCGGCCAGTGGGGTACGTAATTCATGCGCGGCGTCTGCAGTGAAGCGGCGTTCACGCTCCAGTGTTTCGCCCAGCCTGTCGATAAAATCATTCAGCGAGTGATGCAGTCCCTCGAGTTCGTGGGGAACGTCGAGCTCAATGTGCCGAAGATCACGGGCATGCCGGCCTTGTACCTGGTCCGAAAGACGCCGGATGGGTTTCAAACCACGGCGGATGATGCGGTTCATGAGCCATAACATGAGTGGCAACAGGAGCAACATGGGGATGAGGTTGTTCCAGGTGATGCGCGCCACGATCTCGCGCTGGAAATTGCTGCGTTGGCCCATGCTGATCCATACATCGTGGCCTTCGTCGAACATGCTGAAGACGCGCCAGCGATGGCCGGCGTAGTCGACCCAGCGGAAACCTTCTTCGTCGGGGGCGGGAAAGGGTGCGCCCTGGGTCCACTTGCCTTGCAGCAGGCGCGGCGTCTTGTCGGGTGTCCATAATCCCAGCGCGAGTTTGCGTTCTTCCTCGTGATAGAGCCTGGGCGGCGTGCCGTCATCGCCTACGCGCGCGAGGGGTTTGCCATCGTGATAGGCGCGTGCCGGGTAGCCAGGAATACTGAGATGGTCGGCTAGCCGTGCGAGTTCGGCATCGCTGGTGTTCTCCGGTAGCTGGCCGGCGACGATGCGGCTGTGCAGGCTGAGCTGGGTGTCGAGCATTTCCTCAAGCTCGTGATCGCTAATCAAGTACGAGGCGAGCACTGCTACGCCCCCGGACACGACGAGTACCAGCGTGAGCGTGCGGAGCAGGTAATCGCGAATGGACGTCATAACGCGCGGCGGTCCAGGCGATAACCGATGCCGCGCACGGTCGTGATAAGCGACTTGCCGAGTTTCTTGCGCAGATGGTGAACGTGGACCTCCACCGCGTTTGAGGCGACTTCTTCTCCCCATCCGTAGAGCAGGCTTTCCAGACGGGGGCGCGAGAGCACCTTGTCGGGGTGGCGCGCCAATTCGAGCAGTAGGGCGTATTCGCGGCGCCCCAGCGTGACATCACGCCCTTGCCAACTGACGCTGTGGCTGGCTTCGTCGATGCTCAAGGCGCCGAGAGTCAGGGTGCGTGATGCGCGTCCCTCGGCACGGCGCGTTATGACGCGCAGGCGTGCCAGCAATTCCTGCAGATTGAAGGGCTTGAGCACGTAGTCGTCGGCGCCGGCGTCGAGCCCGCGAATGCGCTCTTCGACGGCGTCGCGCGCGGTGAGGATGAGGATCGGCAGTGAGGAAGCTTCACGCAGGCGCCCAAGCACCGCCATGCCGTCCATATCGGGGAGACCCAAATCGAGGATCATGGCGCTGAATGCCTCGTTTTGGGCGGCTTCGATGGCATGATGGCCTTCGATAAACCAATCCACCGTATAGGCTTCCCGGGTGAGCGCGGTCTTGATGCCATCGCCCAGCAGGGGATCGTCTTCGACCAAGAGTATACGCATGGAGCCTCCTCGGAATTGGCGCCAGCGTAGCATGATGCGTAAAGCTTAAGTCTTTCTTAAGAAGGTTCGTTCACCCCAGCGGCCCGCCGACAATGGTCTTCTTGAGCCCCGCGAGGATGGCGTCGCCATCTTCGTGGGCGAGTTCGTCATACCAGGCATGGGTTTGTTCGGGGTCCAGACCATGGATCATCGCCGCGCGCTTGCGTGCGCGGGCGACGATTTCGCCGGCGCGCTCGACACGCGCTGCATCGTAGTGCGTCAGTGCCGTGGCAATCGCCATCGAAGTGTCAGCGTGCTCATCGAGGGCATGTTGCACGACCTCGGCAAGCACCCAGGCATCCTCCATGGCCTGGCAGCCGCCCTGGCCGAGATCCGGCGCCATGCCGTGCGCGGCGTCTCCAAGTAGCGCCACACGGGGCGCGATGAGCGTGTCTAGGGGCGGGATATCGTGGATTTCGACCCGGGCCATGCGCTCGGGATCGAAGCGCTCGATCAAGGTGTGCACCGGCTCGGCCCAACCGGCGAAATGCTCGCGCAGTTCGTCACGATAGTGCTGCGGATCGTTGGGCGTGCCGGCGGGCAAGGGCACGTCGAAGAAACAGTAGAATTCCTGCGTGCCCTGGTCGTTACCGCCGCTGCCCATGGGCATCAACGAGACGCGCTTGGCGTCGCCGACGTATTGGTCCCAATTATGCAGCGGAGCCAGATCATCGTCGGCGGCCACACGCACGTTCCAGTTGACGTACCCTACGTATTGACGCTCCACGGTGTGCCCCGTGAGCTTGCCGCGCAGCCGTGAGTGCGTGCCGTCGGCGACCACCAGCAAGTCGGCGTGCAGGCTGCCGCCATCCTCGAAATGCGCGGTGACGCCGTCGTCTGCCAGCGTGTAGTCGTGGCAGCAGCGCCCGAGCTGGATATGCTCGGCGCCGACCGCCTCGAAAAGCGTCTGCTGCAGAGCGGCGCGCGCGATGGGGCAGGCGCGCTGCCCGACGTCCTCGAACAGCGGCGCAAGACTGAAATCGGTCAAGGTCTGCCCGTGGTGGGTGAGATAGCGCATGCGGGTCATCTCGCCGCTGAGTCGCTCGATGGTCTCGCCGAGTCCGAGGCGGTGCATGACCTTGACCCCGTTGGGCCATAGGGAAATGGCCGCACCTATTGGGCGTATTTCTTGGACGCGTTCGACGACGGTGACTCGGTGACCCTGGTGTTGAAAGGCAAGCGCGGTGCTCAGGCCGCCCATCCCCGCGCCAATGACGAGGACATGCAAGGGCGAAGCGTGTTTGGCTGAGCGAGACATGGCGAACTCCTTCGATCGATTGTTATGGGGCGAGGTTGTTATGGATTACGAAGACTGATTGGGTGCCGTAGCGCGTGGCGTCGCATCGGCGGGCTCCTCGGCGTCTCCGGTGCTGCCGGGCAGCAACAGGGTGCACAGAATGGCGGCCAGTCCGCCGGTAGTGATCGACGAGGAGAAGATGCGTTCGGCGGTCTCGGGCAGCCCGGCGAGGGCTTCGGGCACGAGCTGAACACCGAGCCCCATGCCCAGCGACACGGCGATGGTCATGATCGTCTTGCGGGTCATCGCTTGGTCGCTGAGGATGCGGATGCCGGAGACGGCGATCAGGCCGAACATCAAGGTCGTCGCGGCGCCGAGCACGGGGCGTGGGATGAACTGCAGCAGGGTGCCGAGTGCAGGAATGAGCCCCAGTAACAGCAGGATGACCGCGACGTAGCGCCCCACATGGCGGCTGGCCACGCCGGTCAACTGCACGACGCCGGTATTCTGGCTGAAGGTGGTGTTCGGGAACGTATTGAACAGTGCCGCGATCAAGGAGTTGACGCCATCGGCCAGCACTCCGCCGCGTATCCGGCGTTGATAGACTGGGCCGCTGACGGGTTCGTTTGAGGCGCGCGACGTGCCGGTGAGATCACCCACGGTCTCGATGGCAGTGACCAGGAAGATGAACGCCACGGGGACGAAGGCTGTCCAGTCGAAGCCGATGCCGAAGCGTAGCGGTTGCGGCAGGGCGAACCAATCGAGTGCCTCTGGACGGCCTTCGAACTGGCCGGTGATCGCGGCCACGAGACAGCCGATGACGAGCCCGAAGAAGACCGAGCCGATGCGCAGCCAAGTGTGACGGGACATTTGACAAGCCAGTACTACGACGATCACCAGCGCCGCCAGGCCCAGGTTGGCGAGGCTGCCGAAATCCTCGGCGCCGAATCCGCCGGCCATGTCGGTGACGCCCACCTTGACCAGCGACAGACCGATCAAGGTCACGACTACGCCGGTCACGGTGGGCGTGATGATGCGTTTGAGGCGATGCAGCATGCCGCCGAGGGCGATCTCGATGAAACTGCCCACGGCACAGACGCCGAGCAATGTCGCGATGACGGCCTCGTCGCTGGCGCCGCCGGCCCGCGCGGTCTCGCCGGCGGCAATCAGTGCGGCGACGAACGAGAAGCTCGTCCCCTGAACACTCAAGAGCCCCGACCCTAGCGGCCCGAGGCGCTGGGATTGCACCCATGTTGCCACGCCCGAGACGAAGAGCGCCATGCTGATCAGATACGACATGTACTGGTCGAGCCCCAAGGCGCTGCCCACGATCAGACTGGGGGCGATAATGCCCACGAAGCTGGCGAGTACGTGTTGCATGGCGGCGAGCAGCGCGGCTAGGGGCCCGGGGCGATCCTCGAGGCGATAGAGGGGTTGATCGACTGACATGGCTTGGCTCCTTGTACCCGATCATGTGGCGGGCTTTATGTATACAAAATTATGCTGCAATGCATAAGCAATAGGAGTGCCAAGTGTGTTTCATCGACAGACGCACCGCATGCCAGGGCGCTGGCGAGGATTGATGCCTCATGGATGTGCGTCAGTGCGCTCCATTGGTGCTACGTGGCAATCATGTGCATCACGTTGGTGCACTAGGTGACCGTCGGCCCAAGTGGCGTACACGCACCGGTCATCGCCCAGCATCATCAGTGCGAAGAGCCGCTCGCCGAGTGTGTCGGCGACTTGCGTGCGGCGTGCCAGCAAAGGCGTGGCGGCAAGATCCAGCACCACAAGATCGGCTTCATGCCCGGCGTGCACGCGGCCGATACAATGGTCGAGGTGCAGTGCTCGAGCGTTGCCTAGCGTGAGCCGATAAAGCCCCTGCCAGGCGGTCAGGGGTTGGCCAAGCAAGGCGCCGACCTGATAAGCGCCTTGCAGCGTCGTCAGGCCGCATAGCCCGGTGCCGGCCCCCACGTCACTGGCCAGCGAGGTGACGACGCCGGCGTCACGAGTGGCGAGGCGATCGAAGAGTCCGCTGCCCAGAAACAGGTTGGATGTCGGCGAGAAGGCGATATTGGCGCCGGCATCGGCAAGCCGAATGCGCTCGTCTTCGGAGAGATGAATGCCGTGCGCGTAGGTGCTGCGTGGGCCGACCAGCCCATAACGTTCGTAGACGGCAAGATAGTCACGGCATTCGGGGAACAGCTCGGCGACCCAGGCGAGTTCGCCGCGATTTTCCGAGAGATGGCTTTGTAGATACAGGCTTTGGTCGTTGCGCAGCACGCCACCCACGGCATCGAGTTGTTCGCGACTCGATGTCGGGGCGAAACGCGGCGTCAACGAATACGCCAGACGATCTTTGCCGTGCCAGTCGGCGATGAGCCGCTCGCTATCGCGGATGCCACCGGTGGCGGTGTCGGTGAGCGCCTCCGGGGCATGGCGGTCCATCAGCACCTTGCCCGCCAGCAAGCGCAGTCGACGCTTGCTGGCGGCACTGAAGATGCTGTCTACCGAGCCTGGGTGAGAGGTGCAGAATACTTGAGCGGTGGTGGTACCACCACGCAGCATCTCGTCGAGGAAGCGCTCGGCGACGTCTGCAGCATGGGCGTGTTTAGCGAAACGGCATTCGGCGGGGAAGGTGTAGTCGTTGAGCCAGTCGAGCAGTTCGCGGCCGAACGAGGCGATGATATCGAGTTGTGAATAGTGCACGTGGCTGTCGATGAAGCCAGGCATGATCAGCTTGCCGCGGTAGTCGACGACCTCGATTTCCTGGGGTACATGCGGGGCGAGGACGGAAAAGTCGTCGACGGCGCGAATGCGGCCACCTTCCACCCACACGGCGCCGTCTTCCCAATAGCGCAGGCTATCGGATTCCGGGGTGGGTGCTTCGCCGGGATCGGCATTGAAGGTCAGCACGGCGCCGCGTAGCAATCGGGAGTGGGTCATGGAAACGCTCTTGTAAACGGAAAATGACGAAAACGGTGCTGCTATCGGCCTCAGAGGTGCACACCTTGGCCGGTCGTCTGGCGCCAGGTGGTGGGCGTCACTCCACGCTGTGACGCGTGGGTCTCGGCCGGGGCAAAGGTCAGTAATTCGGCGGCGATGGCCAACGCGATCTCATAGGGCCGCTTGCCGCCCGCACCGGGGATGCCGATCGGGCAGCGTACCCGCGCCAGGGCGTTCGTGTCGTGCCCGGCATCGCGCAATGGACGCTGGAAACTCGCCCACTTGCTTTGCGAGCCGATCAAGCCGATGGAGGCCACGCCAGCCTTACTTAGCAGGGCATCGACGAGACGCCGATCCTGGGCGTGGTCATGAGTCATGACGAGCGCATGGACACCGTGCGGAAGGCTTTCCAGGGCCGTCTCGATGGCATGCTCATCGAGGCGGTGGCAATCGACGCGCGGCGAGGGCGGGAATGCCGTGAAGGCGTCGGCACGGCTGTCGAACCAGTGTATCCGCCAGGCAAGCGGTGTCAGCAAGGGCACGAGTGCCTGCGCGACGTGGCCGGCACCGAATACGGCGATGTGCTGCTCGGCGCCTGCGAAACACTCGAACAGCAAGCTGACGTGCCCGCCGCAACACTGCCCGCTGCGGCCGCCCAGGGGAAAGGCTTCGAGATGTGGCGTGGTCGTCTGCTCGCCACGCGCGCTGGCGGCGAGCATGTCGCGTGCGCAGGCGATGGCCTGGTATTCGAAGCGGCCACCGCCGAGCGTGTCGTGGCTGGTCTCGACGGTTACCACCATCTTGGCACCGGGTTCGCGCGGCGTGGAGCCTTCGGCGCCGACCACGCTGATCAGTACATGGGGCGTGGCATCGGCTTGCAGACGGTGCAGGGCGCTGTGCCAGGTCTCGGCGCTCATTGCGGCGTCTCCGCTGGCGTCTTCGCTGGCGTCTTCGCTGGCGTCTTCGCTTCAGGGGCTTGGCGCAGGGCCTGCGCGGCGAAGAGCACGCGCTCCGGCGTGGCTGGTGTGTCCAGAGCGGGGCTCACACGGTAATCGGCGATGCTCGACAGTGCGTCGCGTAGCGCCGACCACACCGAGATCGCCAGCATGAAGGGCGGCTCGCCCACTGCCTTGGAGCGATACAAACTGGCCTGCGAATTGGGGTGCCCCTCGAGCAGCGAGACGCGAAAGTCGGGTGGGGTATCGCCGATGGTGGGAATCTTGTAGGTCGCCGGCCCATCGCTCAGCAAGCGACCGGTGGCATCCCACTTGAGCTCCTCGCTGGTCAGCCAGCCCATGCCCTGTATGAACCCGCCTTCGACCTGGCCCGTGTCGATCGCCGGATTCAGCGAGTCGCCGACGTCGTGCAGGATATCCACGCGGGTGACGCGATATTCGCCGCTCAGGGTGTCGACGACAACTTCCGAGACGGCGGCACCATGCGCATAGTAGTAGAAGGGGCGCCCTTGGCCGGTGGCGCGGTCGTAATGAATCAACGGCGTGGCATAGAACCCCGTCGCCGAGAGCGACACGCGCCCCAGATAAGCGGCTTGGACGAGCTCGCCCCAGGCGATGCGTCGCTCGCTCTCGCCGCTCTCGCTACTACCGACGACCAGCTCGCCAGCTTCGAGACGCATGCCTTGGCGATCGAACTGCTGATCTTGAAAAAAGTGTTCAGCGGCGAAATCGAAAAGCCGCTCGCGCACCTGGATGGCCGCGTTGCGGGCCGCCATGCCGTTGAGATCGGCGCCGCTGGAGGCCGCGGTCGGCGAGGTGTTGGGCACCTTATCGGTGCGCGTGGCGGAAATACGCACGGCGCTGTTGTCGAGCCCCAGCTCACGCGCCACGACTTGCCCGACCTTGGTGTGCAACCCCTGGCCCATCTCGGTGCCGCCGTGATTGATCATCACGCTGCCGTCGGTATAGATGTGCAACAGCGCGCCGGCCTGGTTGAGGTGCTTGGCGGTGAACGAAATGCCGAATTTCACCGGGGTCAGCGCCAGGCCCTTCTTGAGGATTTTGCTCTGGACGTTGTAGGCGCGGATGGCATCGCGTCGCGCCCAGTAGTCGCTGTCGGCTTCGAGCCGCGAGACGATCTCGTGCAGCAGTGCGGTCTGCTCGACGTGTTGGCCGTAATGGGTGACGTCCCGTCCGGGGCGGTAGAGGTTGCGCTTGCGGATGGTCAGCGGATCTTCGCCCAGGTGCCGTGCAATATCGTCCATGGCGCGCTCGACGATCATCATGCCCTGGGGGCCGCCGAAGCCGCGAAAAGCGGTATTGGACGGATTGTGCGTCCGCGCGGGGATTCCGGTGACCCGGGCATCACCCAGCGAGTAGGCGTTGTCGGCATGGAACATGGCACGGTCGACGATGGCTTCGGACAAGTCCGGCGAGTGGCCGCAGTCGCCGATGGTGGTGATCTCGCCGCCCAGCAATATGCCCTGGGCGTCGAATCCCAGCCGATAGCGGTTATGGAAGGGGTGGCGCTTGCCGGTTGCGCGCATGTCATCGCCGCGTGGCAGGCGCAGGCGAATGGCGCGCCCGGTGCGACGGGCCAGCAGCGCGGCCAGGCACGCCCATGGCGCGGCCTGGGTTTCCTTGCCGCCGAAGCCGCCGCCCATGCGACGCACTTCCACGGTCACGGCATGAAACGCTACACCTAGCACTTCGGCAATGAGTTTCTGTACTTCACTGGGATGCTGGCTGGAAGTATGCACAATGACGCCGTCGTCCTCGTTGGGCAGCGCCAGACAGGCTTGCCCCTCGAGGTAGAAGTGCTCCTGCCCACCGACGAATTGTTCGGCCTCGAGCACGTGAGTGGCATCGGAAAGCGCCTGTTGCCAGTCGCCGCTTTGCTGAACATGCGGGGGGCGGACCCATTCCTCGGCCTCGGCGGCCGCAACGGCGTCGAGTCGTGCGGGCTGAGCATCGATCTCGACCTCGGCAAGTGCCACGGCGCGGCGGGCCGCCTTGAAATCAGTGGCGGCCACTGCAAACAGCGGCTGCCCGACATAGCGCACCTCGGCATCGGCGAGTAGTGGATCGCCCGGAAACACGGGGCCGACGTCGGTTTTGCCGGGGATGTCGGTGACGCTGATGACGTCGACGACACCGGGGGCGCGGCGTACCGCGTCGAGATTCATCTGTGTAATCCTGCCGCGTGCGGTCGGACTCAGCCCCACCGCAACATGTAGCGCATCCGCCGGCGCGGGTTGGTCGTCGAGATATCGCGCACGACCGGTGACATGCAACGTGGCGCTGTCATGCGTGGGGGCATGGCGGGCGTGTGTCTGTGCTGCGGGGCGGTCGGGTGTTTCAGGTCCGGCCGGCGGGCGTGAGAGATCAGTGAGCGTACGCATCGAGGCAGACCTCCTGGGCAGCGTCGTGGTCGATCGTCAGGCGCAGGCGTTCGAGCAAATTGGCCGCCGCGACTCGGCGGTAGGCGGCGGAACCACGCACGTCATCGAGCGGACTGAAGTCGCGCGCGAGGGCTTGGCGAGCCGCATCGAATGTCGTTACATCGGGAGGGTGTCCCTCCAGGGCGGCTTCGGTGGCCTGGGCGCGCCGTGGTGTGGCATCCATGCCGCCGAAGGCTAGGTGAACGTCGCGCAGACAGCCATTTTCCTCACGCCAGGCAAAGGCGCCGAGCACCGCCGAGATATCGTCCTCGCGGCGCTTGGAGAGTTTCCAGACCTCGAGATGCTGATCGCTTTCGGGGCGCGGTAGAAAGATGGCGCGAATGAATTCGCCGGGTTCGAGGGCGGTACGCTTGTAGTCGAGAAAGAAGGCCTCCAGAGGCAGCTTCCGGGCGCCATCGGGGCCTTCCAGCGCCAGTTGGGCGTCGAGCGCGAGCAAGACCGGTGGCGTGTCGCCGATGGGCGAGGCATTAGCGATGTTGCCGCCCAGAGTGCCGCGATTGCGGATCTGTGCGGAGCCCAGGCGCCGTAAAAGCCGAGCGAACGCGGGGTAAACCTCGTCGAACAGCGGTTCGAGGCGCGCGTAGGTGACGCTGGCGCCGATCCACCAGCCGTCGGGCGTCTCCTCGATTGCCTGCAATTCGGCGACGCGGCTGACGTCGATCAGGTTCTCGAAAGCTTCGAGCCGTTGCGTGGTCTCGAGCCACAGGTCGGTGGCCCCAGCTACCAGGCGCGCCGCCGGATATTGACGACGTAGTGCGTGCAGGGTCTCCAGTGTGTTCGGCATGGCATAGCCGGTGGCCTCGAGCGTGTTCTCCAAGGCCGCGACATCGTTGTCGAGCCTTGGGTCATCCGCCCAGGGCGGGCGCACGTCGGGTTGATCGGCCATGTGGCGTGCGGCCTTCTGGATGGGTCGGTAGCCCGTACAGCGGCATAGATTGCCGCCCAGCGTTGCTTCGAGGCATGCATCGTCCAGCGCGACCGGCGCCTGGCGCTGGCGCTCATGAAGCGTGAACAGCGACATGACGATGCCGGGAGTGCAGAAACCGCACTGGCTGGCATGGCACTCGACCATGGCTGATTGAACGGGATGCAAGGCGTCGCCGCGCGCGAGCCCCTCGACGGTGACGAGGTGTCGCCCCTGTAGCTGATGGGCCGGGGTGATGCAGGCATTGGTACTGTGATAGTGCAAGCGACCGTCTCGGTCGGGCTCGCCGATGGCGACGGTGCACGCGCCGCAGTCGCCCGAGGCGCAGCCTTCCTTGGTGCCGGTTCGCTGCAATTCGTTGCGCAAGAGCTCCAGAATGCTGGTGTCCGGCGCCAGCGAGGCACAGCGTTGCGCTTCGCCATTGAGATAAAACTCGATCATCGGAGTGTCCATCGGGTTGTCGTTGTGGTCCGAGGTGCGCACGCGCATGTCGATATGACCATTCGGTCAACTCTGTTCAGCCTTAATCAAAAAGTCGTTCATGACAAGTCCTGCGTGCGCTTGTTTATCGCCCACCGTCGCGCGCATTATCGATTGTCAAGAAGCGGCACAATGTGGTGTAGGTGTGCGTTGCACCGGTGACGCTCGCTGGGGCAGACTTCCGTACCGGCAGACGAAGAGAGTGGTCATGACATCGATGAATTCGCCCGAGTTGGGAACGCGGGCGCGCAATGAAAGCGTGATTCTCGAGGCGGCCGAGCGCGTATTCGCGTGTCATGGTTATCGAGGCGCGAGCGTGCAGGCCATCGCCGAAGCGGCGGGGCTGCCCAAGTCCAACGTGCTGTATTATGTAGGCAGCAAACGCAAGCTGTACGTGGCGCTGCTCGAGCGTATGATGGCTCGCTGGAACGCCATGCTGGATGGTATCGGCGAGGATGATGATCCGGGCGAGGTGCTGGAAGGCTTCATTCGCAGCAAGATGCGCCTGACGCGGCAACACCCCCAAGGCTCTCGCTTGTTCGCCGCCGAGGTGCTTCAGGGCGCGCCTTTTCTTCAGGAATACTTGCACGGCGAGCTGCGTGAGTGGGTGCGCTCGCGGGCACGTGTCTTCGAGCGCTGGGCGGAAAAGGGTCTGATGGATCCTGTTGATCCGGTGTGGCTGATTTTCTTGATCTGGTCGGCTACTCAGCATTATGCGGATTTCGAGGCGCAAATACTGGGCATTACCGACCAGGCAGCGCTCGGGGAAAGCGAGTACCGTTCGGTCACCGATTTTCTATGCCATGTCATTCTCAAGGGATGTGGCGTTCGCCCTGCAGCGAATGTCGACACTGAACATCATCGCCAGGATCTTCACAGTAAGGAGACAACATGAAACTTTGGGGCATCTTGCTCCTGGTCAGCGGCGGCTTGATCGACGATTCATCGTCGCTGCCGGCGGATCCCCCGGATAAACCAGGAGCGATCACGGCGCAGATTGCACGCGATCACTTGGAGTGGGCTTCAGCAACCGATGAAGAAATCTATCTCGCGCAGGCGAATGTCAGGAAGCTGCTCAAGTATCCCGCCACCGCGGTTTTTCGCGATATCCGCGCCGTGGCTCCGCGAGTCGGTGGCCCCGCCAACCGGGTCGTTTGTGGTCAGGTCAACGTGCGTTGTGAGCGTGGCGACTACACGGGCTACCGTCTCTTTGTGACCCGCCAAGGTGCGCAGGCCGCGATCATGTCGTCGAGCCTACATCGTAGTGGTTTTGATCCCCATGCCGTGGCGGCGGCTCTGATCGAATGGCAGAAAATGACGTAAGCGGTTGCGCTGGGATACATGGGCCTGTGTGCATCAGGATGCGTTCAGCCCTATGTAACTCAATGCTTTTCGGAGATGCCATGAAGGAACTACCCGGAGCACTGCTCGGCATCATGATCGGGCTGGTCACCTGGCTGGTGATAGGCAATCTGCTAGCGGGTGTCATTATTGGCATCGCTGGCGGGATCGGGTGGGATTTATGGCGGCATCGTTAGAGGCGAGGCTTTTAGCGTTCGATCAAGACGGCTTGGCAGCGATAGCCAAGCCGTTTTGGAATGATCATTCCACGCTGGGGTCGTCGTCCTTTTCGCCTGACTTGACCTCGTCGTCAGACGCCTTCATTCGCTGACGCTCGGCTTCGGCATGTTCCATGCTTTGGTAAAGCCCTAGACTGACGCCCGTGTCGCTATCGTAGACTTCATAGCGGACGTCGTTCTCGTCGGGGCCGGCGATTTTCCGTATCTCAATGGCGTCATGCAGCATGTTGGACCTCGCTGGGAATTGCTGTAGCCGAACGTGGGACTCGTCATGTTGGCGAGTGTTCCCGGCAATCATCACCATGATGCTAG
This sequence comes from Chromohalobacter sp. HP20-39, assembly GCF_033052815.1. NCBI lineage: Bacteria > Pseudomonadati > Pseudomonadota > Gammaproteobacteria > Oceanospirillales > Halomonadaceae > Chromohalobacter > Chromohalobacter sp. HP20-39. The sequence goes on from NZ_JAWHTP010000007.1 coordinate 89,264, forward strand.
CACAACGAAAAACCGCCACCCGGCATGACCCGTAAGTGGCGGTTTTTCTTCAATCTTTTGGTCGGAGCGACTGGATTCGAACCAGCGACCTCTGCAACCCCATTGCAGCGCGCTACCAAGCTGCGCCACGCTCCGTTTCTACGTTCACTAGCGGGTGCCTATAGGGCCCTGCCTGAGAACGATGCGTATACTACCTTGGGTTCGTGTAAATGAAAACCCTCGTTAGCGCTTTTTTTTCAAGTGCTTGCCGCGTGATTGGGTCTGTGTGGTCGGGCTCTTCCCAGATGGTGATATGGGCGTTAGACGAAAGATGTAAAATAGTGGTGTTCCGTGGGGAGTAAATGACAATGCCACTTATTTTAGGTATGAGCATACTGTTGGGATGCCAATTCATGGGCGAACTCTTGGTGCATGCCCTGAGCCTGCCCGTTCCCGGTCCTGTGGTCGGGATGGTCGTGCTTTTGGTGGCATTGATGCTCAATGGACGGGTGCCGGCAGGGTTACGTGCAAGCGGCGAAGGTCTGCTGCGCTATCTGACACTGCTGTTCGTGCCCGCAGGCGTAGGCATTATGGTGCACTTTGATCTTATCAAAACCGATTTCTGGCCGATCGTGATTACCCTGGTGGTTTCGACAGCGCTGACGCTGGCCGTCACCGCGAAAGTAATGGAGTGGCTTACCCGGTCGACGCCGCAGGATCCGCGTGACGCATTGCGAGAGGATCGCTCATGAGCGTGCCGGGACTCGATCAGCTATGGGTGTACCTCTCGGCGAGTCCGTTGCTGTACTTATTGGTGACTCTGCTGGCTTTCATGGCGGCGACTCAGCTAAATCGGCGCCTGGGCGGTACGCCATTTTTGCATCCGGTGATAATCGCCATCGTGTTGCTCATCGTGTTTCTGAAACTCACCCATACCGATTACGCTACCTATTTCGAAGGTGCTCAGTTCATTCACTTTCTGCTCGGCCCAGCGACAGTGGCCCTGGCTATTCCACTCTATGATTATAGAGAGCGGGTCAGGCGCATGTTGTTGCCGATCATGGTGGGGTGTGGTGCAGGTATCGTGACGGCGGTAACTTCCACCGTGGGTGTCGCCATGCTCTTGGGGGCCAGCCGAGAGACCGTGCTCACCTTGGCTCCTAGATCAGTGACCTCGCCCATTGCGATGGGGATTGCCGAGAAGCTGGGGGGGATTCCGTCGTTGGCGGCGGGTTTGGTGTTGTTGACGGGCTCCTTGGGTTGCGCGTTGGGTCCGGTCATTTTCCGCTTGGTCAGGGTGCGTGATCCCAGCGTACAAGGCTTTACCATGGGGTTGGCGGCGCATGGTTTCGGAACGGCCTATTCCTTTTCTTCGATCGGCGCAGTGGCGGGCGCCTTTGCGGGGCTGGCGATGGGACTGACGGGGCTGCTGACGGCCTTCCTTTTGCCGCCTTTGGTGCATCTGTTCGGTCTTTGAATATATTTTATACCGTTATCTTGACGTTGTTCAAAACCCAGAAATCGATAACAAAAAGGCAACGCCCGATGAGGCGTTGCCATGCGTCGATTTTTAATATGCATGATCGATTATTCTATGAGGCCATCACGCCCATAGAAAACGAAGCAGGGTAACGGTGATTAGCGTGATCAGTAGTGTGCCGACGATGTTGAGCAGCAGTCCGGCGCGGATCATCGATTGAATCTTCATATGCCCCGTCGCGAACACGATGGCATTGGGTGGGGTCGCAACCGGCATCATGAAGGCACAACTGGCGGCAATGGCGGCGGGGACCGTTATCAAGAGTGGGTCCATGTCCAGCGAGATGGCGAGCGCGCCGAGAAGCGGCAGGAAGGCCGCTGCCGTGGCCGTGTTGGAGGTAACTTCGGTCAGGAAGATGATGACCAGCACGATGATGCCTACCAACATCAATAGCGGGAATACGCTGAAGATCGAAAGCTGTTGAGCGATCCATTCGGCCAGGCCGGAGCTCTTGATCATTCCTGCCAACGCTAACCCGCCGCCGAAAAGCAGCAGCACACCCCAGGGAAGTTCCTTGGCGCTTTCCCAATCGAGCAGTGCGCCGCGTGCCTTGTCTCCACTAGGGAAGAGAAACAGTCCAATACCGGCGGCCAGAGCAATGGTGGTATCCGATAGCCAGTCGAGCCCGACCTGGTTCAATAGAGGGCGAAACATCCAGGCGGTGGCAGCCATGAGAAAGATCAGGCCGACCCGGCGCTCGGCAGCAGTCATGGTGCCGAGCGATTCGAGTTCGCGGCGAATCATCTCCTCGCCATCGTCGCTTTGTTGCAAATCGAACCCTTTGTAAGTCAACCACCACCATGTCACGGCCATCATCACGATGCTGACCGGCAAGCCGATGGTCATCCATTGGGCGAAGCCTATATCGATGCCTTCGCCGGAGAGATATCCCGCGAGTAAGGCGTTGGGTGGGGTGCCGATAAGCGTGGCGACACCGCCTATACTGGCGGAATAAGCAATGGCAAGCAGCAGGGCGGTGGCGTAGCGTGAGACTTCACGTGAGTCGCCATCGCCCAGTAAGCTGACGACGGACATGCCAATGGGCAGCATCATGATGCTGGTAGCCGTATTGGAGACCCACATGCTGATGAAGCCTGTGGCGATCATGAACCCGGCGATTTGCTGACGTGGTCTCTGGCCGATAACACTGAGGACTTTCAAGGCGATGCGTCGATGCAGGTTCCAGCGCTGCATCGCGATGCCCAGCAAGAAGCCCCCCAGGAAGAGATAAATGATAGGGTCGGCGTAACTGGCTGCCACGGTATCGAGTTCGTCGATGCCCAGCACCGGGGCGAGGACCATGGGGAGCAATGAGGTCGCAGGTATCGGAATGGCCTCGGTGGCCCACCATGTGGCCATCAGCAGTGCAAAGCCGACACATGCCCATGCTGGAGAGGACATGCCGGCCGGCGAGGGCACGACCAGGCATATAATGACCCATAGTGGGCCCAGCCAAAGCCCGATTTGCGCGGCACTGAGGCCGCGTGCGTGGTGGGTAGTCTCGCTCATGACTTTCCTCCTTGAAGGCGGCGAATGATTAATTGGCTTATTATATTTGCGATGCTACTAAAGTATTAAGCTTAAGTGGCTTAATCATTGGTCTAAGACGCTTGTTCGGCCTTTCCACCATGACTTGTTGCCACGCGACAAGCTCGGTAATGTCCGCGCTCGTTGCCGATTAACTAAATGTATTCGATTGAGGTGCGACCATGTCCGTAGTGATGGGCTGGAGCTTGGTAGTGTTGGCGGTGCTGGTCGTCGCTGGTTTGGTGGGGTATGCATGGCGGTTATGGCGAGAAGTGCAGCGTCGTGAGGCAGCACGGCGTGAGGAGCTCGCGCGTGCCCACCGCAATTGTCTTGAGAGCCTTGAGGCGATCACGACGGCCATGCTGGGCGATCAAGTCGATCTCGTGGAAGGGGCGCTTCGCTGCAAAGTATTGCTCGATATTATCGATCCTGCGCTGCTCGACCGAGAGGATTTCAAGGTTTTTGCCGAGGTTTATCGGCGCACGGAGCATCTGCACACGCATTCGTCGCGCCAGGACTTGTCGGCCAAACAGCGCTTTGCGGAGGATCGCGAGCGCATCGAGCTTCAAGAAGAGCGCTATACGGCGCTCCATGAGGCGGCGCGCCAAGTCCTGGTGTTCAAGCGCGAATGGCCAAAAGGCTTGCAGTGAACCATGACGCTGGAGAAAGGCATGGATAATCGGTTTATGTCGCTTGATCCCACGGAAATTCGCCGCTGCTTGCATGCTGAGCCGGAGTTGTCGGGACAAGAATATGCTACATCGCAGCGCATCGCCGAATGGCTCGAGGAAGCAGGGGCGACGCGCATCATTAGAGGCTTGGGCGGATATGGTGTGGCGGGTATTTTTGCCGCTGAGCGCCCCGGCCCGCGGGTGATGTTTCGTGCCGAGCTCGATGCTTTGCCCATCGATGAAACCGCTGATGTGGCGTGGCGGTCCAGGTGCGAGCACGTGGCGCATAGTTGCGGCCATGATGGTCATATGGCGACAGTGCTTGGGCTTGCACAGCGTTTATCGAAAAATCCGCCAGCGCGTGGCGAAACGGTACTGCTTTTCCAGCCATCAGAAGAGACGGGGCGAGGCGCGAGGGGCGTCGTCGAGTCATCACGTTTCGAGGAAATCGCGCCCGATCATGTCTTTGCGTTGCATAATTTACCCGGCGAGCCACTGGGTGAGGTATCGGTTCGCCCTGGGGCGTTCACGTGCGCCTCGCGAGGGTTGATCGTGCGTCTCAATGGACTGTGCACCCATGCGGCACATCCCGAGCAGGGGCGCAATCCGGCTTTGGCAATGTGTCGAATCTTGCAGGGACTGAAGCGTCTGCCTCAGCAATTGCCGGACGATCAAGGACTGGTCATGGTGACGCTGATCCATGCGCGCCTCGGCGAGGTTGCGTTCGGCACATCGCCCGGGCAGGCCGAGGTGATGGCCACCTTGCGCACCGAAAACGATGCGATGATGCGTGCCTTGGCGGAAGCGGCCGTCGCGTTGGCACGGATCGAAGCCGAAGAGGATGACTTGGGCATCGAAATCGATTGGTGCGATGTCTTTCAGGCGACCCAAAATCACCCGCATGCTGTCGAGGCAATTCGCGAAGAGGCGAAAGCCTTGTCATTACCACTACGTGAATTAACTTCAGCACATCGCTGGTCGGAAGACTTCGGATGGCTTGCTGCGCAAGGCGAGGGTGCCATGCTCACTCTGGGCAGCGGCGAGCAATGTCATCCCTTGCATCACCCTGGCTATGATTTCCCGGATACTCTGCTGATACTGGGCATCGATTTGTTCGAGCGCCTGGTCAGGCGCTATCAAGGAAACGAGTAATAGTTGTACAAGGTTTAGGCGCAAGCAGGCGGCCATCATTTGGGTTTGCATCAATGCCGATAATGCATAATGATGAAGGGGCATTCATTAGTAGAAGCGCTGGTGGGTGGTAAAGCACTGGCTGAACGCAAGTCTTTGTGCTTTCTTTTTGATGAGAGAAGGGCGAAAAACCTTCCTCCCATCGGGAACCGCTTCTATACTCGGACCCCGCTGGGTAACGTCCCGTTACGACTAGCGCTGTGTTAAGAAGGAGTCTTACATATGAAAAAATCTACGACTGGCTTGCTGCTCGGTTCCGCGTTGGCTGTCGGCCTTTCAGGCTGCGCCACCTCGGGCACTCAGTCCATGTCCAATTCCGATGATCAAGCATGGTATAACTCACCCTTCGTGTGTGGCTTGGCGGGTGGTTTGATCGGCGGCGGCATTGGGTATGCTTCGAGCAGTGACTCGGACGAAGATACCGGCGCTGCACTCGGTGGCGTCGGCGGTGCGACGGCTGGTGCCATGCTTTGCGCTGATTATTCCGACAAGGTAGTGGACAGCGATGGCGATGGCGTTCCAGATACTCGCGATCAGTGCCCGAACACGCCGGCTGGCGTTGCGGTAGATGCCCAGGGTTGCCCGCTTGATAGCGATGGCGATGGGGTTGCGGACTACAAAGACGAGTGCCCGGGAACACCGGCTGGCGTCGATGTAAACGCTCGCGGCTGCCCGCTTGACAGTGATGGTGACGGCGTTCCGAACTATCAGGATCAGTGCCCTGATACACCGGCAGGCCAAGAGGTCAACGCGCTAGGTTGTGCGGCAGATTTGGTGCTAGAGAATGTGAACTTCGAGTTCGACTCTGCCAAATTGACCAGCCAAGCAGAAGCCGTCTTGATGGATGTTGCTGAGAAGCTGTCTGCCAACGAGACTGTCGATGTCCGTCTGGAAGGCTATACCGATTCCATCGGCAGTGCTTCCTATAACAAGGATCTCTCACAGCGTCGTGCAGACTCCGTCAAGGACTTCTTGGTAGCTCATGGGGTGGAGCGTAACAACATCACTACCATGGGATATGGTGAGCAGAATCCGATCGCCACTAACGAGACCCCTGCTGGTCGAGCCAAGAACCGTCGTGTCGAGTTGGGCGAGCAAGAATAACGACCGCTCTTCATGATTGAAGAAAAGGGGCGCCTTCGGGCGCCCTTCTTGTTTGTACGTTAGGCACGACTGGACGGCATTTCGCAGGCTTGCTAGTGTGCGCAATTCATCGTTTCATGTGGTCCCTGGTATGGGCCACCACTGAGTATAAGGGACCTTGCATGCCCATCGTGACCCTGCCTGATGGCAGTCAGAAAACCTTCGAGTCACCCGTCACCGTTATGCAGCTCGCCGAATCTATCGGCACAGGGCTTGCCAAGGCCTGTGTGGCGGGGAAGATAGATGGCGTTGCCGTCGATGCCGCCGACCTGATCGAGCGTGACGCCGAGGTCAGTATCCTGACGGCACGCGATAATGAAGGCTTGGAGATCATTCGTCATTCATGCGCCCACCTCCTGGGGCATGCCGTTAAACAGCTGTATCCCGACGCCAAAATGGCGATTGGGCCGGTCGTGGACGATGGCTTCTATTACGATATCGACTTCGGTCAGTCGGTATCGCCGGATGATCTCGAGACGCTCGAGAAGCGCATGAAGGCGCTGATCGAGCGTGAATACGATGTCGTTCGTGAGTACGTGACGAAAGAACAGGCTCTAGCGACCTTCGTTGAACGTGATGAGCCGTACAAGCAGGAAATCGTCGAAGGTATCGCCGATGGTGAGATCGTTCGTCTTTATCACCATGAAGAATACATCGATATGTGCCGTGGCCCTCACGTGCCGAATACACGGCATCTGAAAGCCTTCAAGCTTACCAAGTTGGCGGGCGCCTATTGGCGGGGTGATGCCACCAAGCCGATGTTGACGCGCATTTATGGCACGGCGTGGCCGGATAAGAAGGCGCTGAAGACCTACATCCAGCGTTTGGAAGAGGCCGAGAAGCGCGATCATCGCAAGTTGGCCCGCAAGCTCGACTTCTTTCACATGCAAGAAGAAGCGCCGGGCATGGTATTCTGGCATCCGCGCGGCTGGACGCTCTGGCAGACCGTCGAGCAATATATGCGCAATGTCTACAAGGACAGTGGGTATCAGGAAATCCGCTGCCCGCAGATCATGGATGTCTCGCTTTGGCAGAAGTCCGGCCATTGGGACAATTACGCCGAAAACATGTTCTTCACTGAATCGGAAAAGCGCGAGTATGCGCTCAAACCGATGAACTGCCCTGGGCATGTGCAAGTCTTCAATTCCGGTCTGCGCAGCTATCGCGAGCTACCTGTTCGCTATGGCGAATTCGGTGGCTGCCACCGCAATGAGCCTTCGGGCGCCTTGCATGGCATTATGCGTGTCCGTGCCTTCACTCAGGACGACGGCCATGTGTTCTGCACCGAGGAGCAGGTCGAAGCGGAGGTGACGGCGTTTCATCGCCAGGCATTGGCAGTTTATGGCGACTTTGGTTTCGATGATATCGCCGTCAAGATCGCATTACGTCCCGAGAAGCGGTTAGGGAGCGACGAAAATTGGGACCGGGCCGAAGAAGCGTTGCGTAACGCGCTGGGCCGCTGTGACGTGCAGTGGGAAGAGCTACCCGGTGAAGGTGCCTTCTACGGGCCCAAGATCGAATATCATATGCGTGATTGCCTGGGCCGTGAGTGGCAGGTCGGTACAATGCAGGTCGATTTCATGATGCCAACCCGCCTGGGAGCGCAATACGTAGCCGAAGACGGCTCCCGTCAGGCGCCAGTCATGCTGCATCGTGCCATTGTGGGCTCCATGGAGCGTTTTATCGGTATCCTCATCGAGCACTATGCGGGCGCTATGCCGTTGTGGCTAGCGCCGCTACAAATAGTGGTCTTGAATATCACGGATGCCCAGCGCGATTACGCCGAGTCGGTGTCGCAGCGTTTGCAGAAACTCGGTTTGCGTGTCAAGTCAGACTTGAGGAATGAGAAGATCGGCTTTAAAATTCGCGAACATACGTTGCAAAAGGTGCCCTATCTCCTTGTGGTTGGAGATAAGGAAGTCGAAGCCGACTCGGTAGCCGTGCGGACGCGCGGCGGCGAAGACCTAGGCAGTGTGACGGTGGACGCTTTCATCGACAAGGTGCAGGCCGAGCGGTAGTAGCGACATCTTCCAAGGCAAAAGTGGAGACGGAACCATCAAGAGAAGCAACCCCAGAGGGCGCCCACAGGAAAAGCGCCCACCAATGAACGAGCGGATTACCGAAGATCAAGTGCGCTTGATCGCCAGTGACGGTGAACAGCTGGGCATCGTGCCGACCAGCGATGCCTTGGAGCGTGCCGAAGCTGAGGGTATGGACCTCGTGCAGATTTCCAATGCCGATCCGATCGTTTGCAAAATCATGGATTACGGCAAATTCCTCTTCGAGCAGAAAAAGCAGAAAGCTGCTCAGAAGAAGAAGACCAAGCAGATCCAGGTCAAGGAAGTTAAATTCCGGCCGGGTACTGACGAGGGCGATTATCAGGTGAAGTTGAAGAACCTGATTCGTTTCCTCGAAGCGGGCGACAAGGGTAAGGTCACGCTGCGTTTTCGAGGTCGTGAGATGGCGCACCAGGATATCGGCCGCAAGCTGATGGAACGGATCGCGGCTGACCTCGAAGACATGGCGTCTGTCGAGTCCTTCCCCAAGATGGAAGGACGTCAGATGATCATGATCTTGGCGCCCAAAAAGAAGTGATCCGTTGGCGGTTGAACGGGCAATCGGTATCGCCGATTGCCGGCCCCGGGTTTTCTGAAGAAACCGAGTGGAGTTTTCCCTCATGCCTAAAATCAAGAGTAACAGTGGCGCTGCGAAGCGCTTCAAGAAGACGGCTCATGGCTTCAAGCACAAGCAGTCTTTCCGCAGTCATATCCTGACCAAGAAGTCGACCAAGCGTAAGCGTCAGTTGCGCGGCATGAAGCAGATTCACGATGCCGACAAGCCACTGATCCAACGCATGCTGCCGAACCTCTAAGTACTTGTATTCAAAAGTACAGGTTGTCGATTTTAAACGTCAGGAGTAAGTCATGACTCGTGTCAAGCGTGGTGTCGTCGCTCGTCGTCGGCACAAGAAGATTCTGAAGCAGGCCAAAGGCTATTACGGCGCGCGCTCTCGCGTATTTCGCGTTGCCAAGCAGGCGGTCATCAAGGCAGGTCAGTACGCCTATCGTGACCGTCGTCAGCGCAAGCGTCAGTTCCGTGCGCTGTGGATCGCGCGTATCAACGCGGCATCTCGTGCCAACGGTCTGTCCTATAGCCGCTTCATCGCCGGTCTGAAGAAGTCCGGCATCGAGATCGACCGCAAGGTGCTGGCCGATCTCGCTGTCCATGAAAAGGCTGCCTTTGCCGCGATCGTCGACAAGGCCAAGGCTGCTCAGTAATGGCCGGGTGAGACGTTCTTTTATGAGTGTCTCATCATGCGCATGAAGCCGCAGGGGGAGAGCAGCCGCTCTTCCCCTGTTTTTTTGTCTGGGTCATCACTTCATATGCGATGGCCTATCATGGGCACTTAGCATCGGAGCTAGACGGATGGACCATCTCCCACAACTGGTCGCCGAGGCTCGCGCAGCCATCGAGAGCGCGCAGGATATCCAGGCGCTCGACGAGGTTCGAGTGCGCTTTCTGGGCAAGAAGGGCGAGATTACCGCGCTTCTCAAAAGCCTTGGCCAACTCCCGCCTGAGGAACGCCCCAAGGCGGGGGAGCAGATCAACGAGGCCAAGCAGGTATTGGCGGATGAGCTCGAGGCGCGCAAGCAAACGCTGCAGAATGCCGAACTCGAGGCGCGTCTGGCACGGGAACGCATCGACGTGACCTTGCCTGGCCGTGGCGAGCCGACAGGCGGTTTGCATCCTGTGACGCGCACGCTTGAACGTATCGAGTCGTTGTTCGCGCATATCGGTTTCGATGTGGCCGTGGGGCCCGAAATCGAAGACGATTACCATAATTTCGAAGCGCTCAATATTCCTGCACATCATCCAGCGCGCGGGATGGCCGACACCTTCTATTTCGATGCTTCGCGATTGTTGCGTACGCACACGTCACCGGTTCAGGTGCGTACCATGAAGGAGCAAGCGCCGCCGATTCGCATCGTCTGCCCGGGGCGTGTGTATCGTAGCGACTCGGATCTCACGCATACGCCGATGTTTCATCAGGTGGAAGGCCTGCTGGTAGACGAAGGCGTCAGTTTCGCCGATCTCAAGGGCACCATCGAGGACTTCCTCAAGGCATTCTTCGAGCGCGAAACGCTCTCCGTTCGCTTTCGGCCGTCCTATTTTCCGTTTACCGAGCCCTCCGCCGAGGTCGATATCCAATGCGTGATGTGCGGTGGTGAGGGTTGCCGTGTGTGTTCCCATAGCGGCTGGCTGGAAGTGATGGGGTGCGGCATGGTTCATCCCGAAGTTTTTCGGCATTCGGGCATCGATACCGAACGTTACACTGGGTTTGCCTTCGGCATGGGGGCCGAACGCTTGACCATGCTGCGGTATGGTGTCAACGACCTGCGGCTGTTTTTCGAGAACGACTTGCGCTTCTTGCGCCAGTTCGGCTGATCAGCGACTAGGACACAGGAAGAAACATGAGATTTTCCGAAACATGGCTGCGCGATTGGGTGTCGCCCGAGCTCACGACGCAGGCGCTTGCTGACCAGATCACGATGGCCGGGCTGGAAGTCGATGCGATCGAAGCAGTAGCGGGCGATTTCGAAGGTGTCGTCGTCGCCGAGGTGGTGGCCAAGGAGCCTCATCCCAGTGCCGACAAGCTGAATGTCTGCCAGGTCAATGACGGTGGTGATGAGCCGCTTCAAGTGGTGTGTGGTGCTCCCAATGTGGCGGTTGGGCAGAAAGTGCCTTTCGCCAGGGTGAACGCAACGCTGCCCGGCGATTTCAAGATCAAGAAAGCCAAGCTACGCGGTGTGGAATCGCGTGGCATGATTTGCTCGGCCTCCGAGCTTGAGCTGGAAGACGGTACCTCGGCAGGCATCATGGTGCTGTCCGATGAGGCGCCCGTAGGCGCGTCCCTGCGCGATTGGCTGGCACTGGACGATCATGCCATCGAGGTCGATTTGACGCCCAATCGTGGCGATTGCTTGAGCCTCAAGGGGCTGGCGCGTGAAGTAGGCGTGTTGAGTCGTCTGCCGGTGACGGAGCCGGATGCCAACATCGTCCCGGCATTGCATCAAGCGACGTTCCCCGTACGGGTCGAGTCACCGGCGAAATGCCCGCGTTACGCGGGACGTATCATTCGTGGCGTCGATGTTGCGGCGACCACGCCGCTGTGGATGACCGAGCGCCTGCGGCGTAGCGGCGTTCGTGCCATCGACCCGGTTGTCGATGTCACCAACTACGTGATGCTCGAACTCGGGCAGCCGATGCATGCCTTCGACTTGGCGCAATTGAATGACGCTATCGTGGTGCGCGAGGCGCAAGACGGGGAACGCTTGACGTTGCTCGACGGCCAGGAAATTGCCCTGCACGAGAGCACGCTGGTGATCGCCGACGCAAAGCAACCGCTGGCGATTGCCGGTGTCATGGGCGGCGAGTCCTCCGGCGTCAATGCCTCGACACAGGATATTTTCCTGGAGTCGGCGTTCTTTTCGCCACTGGCAGTGGCGGGGCAGGCGCGTTCTTATGGCCTGCATACCGATGCCTCGCACCGTTTCGAGCGTGGCGTCGACCCACAATTGGCGCAGGTCGCCATCGAACGGGCCACGCAACTGCTGCTGGATATCGTCGGAGGGGAACCGGGTCCCGTGACCGACGTCATGAGCCCCGATCATTTGCCGCTGGGTCATGACGTTATCTTGCGTCGCGAGCGTCTCGATCAATGCCTGGCCCTGGTCATGGCCGGTGACGATGTCGTGGATATCCTGTCGCGCCTGGGCATGCACGTCGACGTCATCGATTCCGGTTGGCGGGTGACGATACCCAGTTGGCGTTTCGACATCTCGTTGGAGGAAGATCTCATCGAGGAGTTGGCGCGTATCCATGGCTACGACCAAGTCCCCGTGCGACGTCCGTCCGCGCGACTGAAATTGAGTGCCTCCAACGAAGCGCGTCAGCCACTGGCACGTCTGCGTCGACACTTGGTGGCTCGAGGTTATCAAGAAGCAATTACCTATAGCTTCGTCGCGCCCGAGCTTCAGGAGACGCTGACCCCCGGTGTGGTGGCACCGTATCTGGCCAATCCCATCTCGGCCGATATGTCGGTCATGAGGGCCAGCTTGCTGCCTGGGCTGGTCAAAGCGTTGAGCCACAACCTCAATCGCCAGCAAGCACGTATCCGCCTGTTCGAAACAGGGCTCGTGTTCCGTGGCGAGTTGGATGAGCTCGAACAGGTGGCGATGCTCGGCGGCATCGTGTGTGGGCCGAGACAACCAGAGGGATGGTCTTCTTCTCGCGAGGGCGTCGACTTCTTCGATCTCAAGGGGGATCTGGAAAGCCTGATGGCGTTGACTCAGCAGCCTGATGCATGGCGTTTCGATGCCGGCGAGCATCCGGGACTTCATCCTGGTCAGACGGCCCGCATTGTATGTAACGGTCGTCATGTGGGCTGGGTCGGCGCCTTGCACCCCGGTGTTCGTGCCAACTTAGGTATCAAGACCAATGCTTTCGTCTTCGAGCTGGAGTTGGACGCACTGACCCAAGGGGATCTGCCGGCCTTCGCACCGCTGTCGCGGCATCCGGACGTGCGTCGCGATCTAGCCTTGGTCGTGAGTGACGACGTGCCGGTCATGGCCTTGATGGACGTCATGCGCGAGCAGGCCGGGGAATGGCTGGTCGATATGCGTCTTTTCGACGTCTATCAAGGCGAGGGGATCGAAAAAGGTCACAAGAGTCTTGCCTTGGGCTTGACCTGGCAGCATCCTTCGCGCACGCTGAATGACGATGAAATCAATCAGTTAGTCGATGCCATCGTCGGCGAGGCGAAAACGCGCTTCGCGGCGGTCCTGAGGAGTTAATCCTATCAGCCGTTACGAGGATGAAAGCATGGGGGCGCTGACCAAAGCGGATTTGGCCGAACATCTGCATGCCGAGCTGGGTTTTTCCAAGCGCGAAGCAAAGTCGATGGTCGAAGCCTTTTTCGAGGAAATTCGCAGCTGCCTACGCGAAAACGAGCAGGTCAAACTGTCCGGGTTCGGAAACTTCGATTTGCGCGACAAGCGTGAACGTCCGGGACGTAATCCCAAGACCGGCGAAGAAATTCCGATTTCGGCGCGCCGTGTGGTGACGTTCCGCCCTGGACAGAAGCTCAAGGCACGGGTCGAGGATTTCGACGACGCGGACGTCATTCACTGACGCTGCAGCATTTCGCCCATGCGATGATACAATCTCGAGTAATCTCGGGCACTTGCGGGTGCTCGGGATTGTGTTGTTCATCTTCATTTCGAGAGGCTAACGACGTGTCATGCATGTGCTAACATGGCGCACACATTTTACCGTTAAATCGACGACTGAACTGCATGCCAAGCATCAAAATTTTCGTAGGCACCATGTACGGTGGCGCCCTGGACGTTGCCGAACAAGTGGCGCCACTTTTCGAGCAAGTGGGATATGAGGTGGCGATCATTGAGCAACCCACCCTAGGCGATCTCGATCCCATGCCTGATCTCGCCTTATTCTGCGTTTCCACGACCGGTAGCGGTGATTTCCCCGGCAATTTTGTGCCCTTCGCGCGTGATCTCCGTGAATCGCCACCTGCGCTGGATCAGTGTCGCTATGGGCTGATCGCCTTGGGAGATAGCTCCTATGGCGAGACGTTCTGCGGTGCGGGCCGGGCGCTGGATGCCTTGCTGGAGGATCTTGGCGCCCAACGTTTAGGTGAGCGTTTGGAAATCGACGCCATGGAGACGTTCATGGCCGATGATGCCGCCATTCCCTGGGTCGAATCATGGATCGACGAGCAAGGGTTGCAGGCCAAGTGATGAGCGACACTACGGCGTCACCGTCCGCTTCACGCTTGAGCGTCATGATCGGGCTTTTGCTCGTGACGTTGTGCTCTTGGCCGCGCTATCAACTGGGTGGTTATGACACCCACAGTGGATTGCTGGCCATGGTGGCGGTGGGCTTGGCGGCCGTCATCATCGCCTATTGGCGACGCATGACGGTCAAGCAGCGTGAGTTGTTGCCTACACGGCTCAAGTGGTTGGTCATGTCGTTCGTGGCTGGTGGTGTGATCATGGCTATTTGGCATTATGGCCTGGCCAGTACCCGCGTGGGATGGGCAACCGTGCTGTCGCATGGTGCCACGGCGGGCTTGCTGCTTCACGCTATCTCGACAGGCTGGCGCGCTCGTCAGTGAGCCTTCTTTGCTTGCCATGCCGAATCTTTAGCCGCACTCGGTTTAAACACGAAACCCCCGATCCTGTGGATCGGGGGTTTTCGTCTCTATAGCACGCTCTATTCCCTATCAGGATTTTTCGCGAATCATCTCTTCGCGCTCCAGGCGTGCTTGTTCCTCGGGATAGGTAGGGAAATCCACGTAGCCACGCGCATCGCCGCCATAGAACGTATTGGCATCGAAGTCCGCCAAAGGCCAGCCGTTTTGCATCCGCTCGACCAGGTCGGGGTTCGATGTGAAATAACGACCAAATACCGGGAGGTCGATGGTGCCTTCATTTACCAATTTTTCGGCTTCTGCCTGATCGAGGTTGCCGGCAAGCAGCAAGTTGCCTTGATAGATGTCACGGAACTGGCGTAGGTAGTCGCGTGGCATCGGGGGCATGCCTTGCCCGCCCTGGTCGTGCAGGTGCACGTAAGCAAGGCCGCGTTTGTTGAATTCACGTGCCAGGTAGAGATAGGTTTCGCCGTTGTCGTCGTACTCCGGCATGTCGAACAGTGTGCCGAACGGCGATAGACGCACCCCTACGCGTCGTGCGCCGATCATCTTGCTGACTTCATCGACGACCTCGAGCAGCAAGCGGCAGCGGTTTTCACGCGAACCCCCGTATTCGTCGTCGCGGTCGTTGACGCCGGGGTTGAGAAACTGCTCGAAGAGGTAGCCGTTGGCACCGTGAATTTCGACGCCATCGAAGCCGACATCGCGGGAATTGACGGCGGCTTGTGCGAAGTCACGCACGATACCGTGTATTTCATGGGTCTCGAGACGACGCGGCTGGCTGGCCTTGAGCATATCCGGCTGGCCGTCGTCGTTATAGCCGAAAGCCATGCCGCCTTGCTTTTCACTGGGGCCGACAGGGGGCGCGCCGGCAACCTGTACGGTTGTGTGAGAAACGCGTCCCACGTGCCAGATCTGGGCGAAGAAGATCCCGCCGCGCTCGTGTACGGCGCGGGTGGCCTTGGCCCACCCGGCCAACTGGTCGGGCCCAAAAATCCCTGGATTGTAGAGATAACCCTGGCCTTGGCGCGAAATGGGCGTGCCTTCGGAGATGATCAGCCCGGCACTGGCTCGCTGACGATAATAGAGGGCGCCCATCTCGGTTGGGATGTCTTCGGGCGCGCGTGAGCGCGTCATGGGCGCCATCACGATGCGATTGTTCAGGTGCGTGCCATTGAGATCGAAAGGTTCGAAAAGTGAAGCCATGCAGCGCTCTCCTTGCAGGCAGGCGGTAAATAAAAGAAAACGCGAGCCACAGGTTGGGCTCGCGTACGCTCTAGAGTCTAGAATACTGTTAGCATTTTAACAATTGCATGAGACGATCAAGCCCATAAGCAATGGTTATCTAGCGCCGAACGTTACCTTGAGTAATGCAAGGTTTTTGTTGTCCGTCGATTTTCAGCCCAGCGTATAACAGGGGACGTACTCACTGCCCGGCAGTTTCATCCGTTCCTGGGCCACGAAGGAGGTCAGTAATGCGTCGAGACGTGCCATCAAATCCGGCTCGGCATGCAAGCGGAAGGGGCCACGTTCCTCGATGGCGCGTATGCCTTCTTCCTTGACGTTGCCGGCGACGATGCCTGAAAACGCACGGCGAAGATTGGCCGCGAGTTCATGCACCGGTTGTTCGCGATGCAGGGCGAGCTCGGCCATGCTTTCGTGCGTGGGCTCGAAAGGCAATTGAAAGCCGGCATCGACGTTGAGACGCCAGTTGAAATAGAAGGCGTCGTTCTGGCTACGTCGAAACGCTGCTACGTCATCCACGCCTCGGCGCATGGCACGACCAACCTCGGCGGGATTGTCGATGATGATCTGATAGCGTTCACGGGCCTTTTCTCCGAGCGTGAAAGCCAGGAACTCGTCGATGCGCTTGAAGTAGTCGGCACTGTCGCGGGGACCAGTAAAGACGATCGGGAAGGGGACGTCGGCGTTGTCCGGATGCAGCAGAATACCCAGCAAATAGAGAATTTCCTCTGCAGTTCCCACACCGCCGGGGAAAATCACGATGCCATGCCCGGCTCGGACGAAGGCCTCGAGACGTTTCTCGATGTCGGGCATGATGACCAGTTCGTTGACGATGGGGTTGGGCGATTCGGCGGCGATGATGCCAGGCTCGGAGATACCCAGGTAACGGCCATTGTGACGACGCTGCTTGGCGTGCGCGACGTTGGCGCCCTTCATGGGGCCTTTCATGGCGCCGGGGCCGCATCCCGTGCAGATGTCGAGATCGCGCAGTCCTAGGTGGTAGCCCACATCCTTGCTGTAATCGTATTCCTCGCGAGTGATGGAATGGCCCCCCCAGCACACCACGAGGCTGGGTTCGCGCGAGGATTTCAGTGTGCCGGCGTTACGCAGAATATGGAAAACGGCATTGGTGATACCTTCTCCACGCTGGAGATCGAACTTGGGCGTGTGCTGGATTTCGTTGTGAACATAGACAATATCGCGCAGCACGGCAGAAAGATGCTCGCGAATCCCGCGGATCATCTGCCCGTCGACGAATGCGCTGAGGGGTGCGTTGTCGAGCTTGAGGCGAATGCCTCGATCTTGTTGCAAGACTTCGATCTCGAAATCATGATGCGCCTGCATGAGCGCGCGGCTGTCATCGGTAGGATTGCCGCAGTTGAGCACGGCCAGCGAGCAGCGTCTCAAAAGATCGTGCAGGCCGTTGGCGGAGGTGTCGCGCAGGCGGTTGACCTCTTGCTGCGAGAGGACTTCCAGGCTCCCTTCGGGAGAAATGATGGTAGAAAGTTTCTGGGGCATTGACGCATCCTTGTGGCGGCGCGAAGGCCGAAGGAAAAGCTCAGCAGATGGGCGGGGCATCGGCCATTGACGCGTCTTGCGCAAAGCCCGGCCGCCGCACTGGCCAGATGCTGATTCATGTTGCGATGCTAACACGCGATCTTCGGCCACGCAGCGATGTGAGGCGTTGCAGAATTTGCTATGATGTAGCTATTAAAACCCCCGAAGCCACGGTTATTGCCACGCTAATCTTCGTCGATCGTGTCATGGCTTCGGCACTCTAAGCAGCCGCCCCGAAACGCCAGCCGGTGGACCCTCATTTCATGTTCAACGCGCAATATTTCCGTACCTTCATCACGCTTGTCGAAACGGGTAGCTTTACGCATACCGCGCGCAAGCTGGAAATGACCCAGCCTGGAGTCAGTCAACACATACGTAAGCTGGAACGCTACCTAGACAAGTCCTTGCTGCAGCGGCACGGGCGCCGTTTCACGCTGACCGAGGCGGGCCGGCGTGCCTATGATTATTCTGTCAAGCTGTTTGCCGAGCATGAACAGTTTCGGCACTCGCTGGACAATGACTCGCCGGACACCGGGGAGTGTCGCGTGGCATCGCCGGGTAGCGTGGGGTTGATGTTCTACCCGTTCATCCTGGGCTATCAGCAGATGCACCCCGGGCTGACGGTCACCTATGATTTCGCCTTCAATGGCGAGATCGTCGATGCGGTCCTGGCGGGTCGCTTCGACGTGGGCATCGTCACCGATGTCAGCAAACATCCGGACCTCAATTTCGAGCCTTGGCATCAGGAGCCGCTATGCCTGGTCGTACCTGCGGACTTCGCCGGCACGACGATCAGTGAGCTCATGGCGCTGGGTTTCATGAACTATTCCGATGGTATCAACAACGCGAGCTTGCTGTTGCGACGCAATTTTGCCGGGGAATTTCGCTCGATGAGCCACTTTCCACAACAAGGCTTTTCCAACGAGATCAGCATGGTGCTGGATGCGGTGGCGCGTGGCCTGGGCTTTACCGTGATACCCCGGACTGTACTCGAGACGTCGCCTTGGCAGCGTCAGGTCAAGGAGCTGCCCGTAACGGAATCGGTATACGAGACACTGTATGTCGTGACCAAGCGTGGCGTCGAAATGCCACGCCGTTACGAGCAGCTGCTCGGTGAGTTTCGCTTGCAGCGCCGCAACGTGCTCTATGGATATGCCGAGGCACCACCGCTCGAGGAAGACGCCTGAGGGTGCGTCGGATGTGACAGTCTCGACTGGCGTGACTGTCTAGACTGAAACGGCCCCATCAAGGTAAGTCTTGATGGGGCCGTTTTCGCGTGTGGTGTCTTGGGCGCTAATCGCGCTCAGTCGCCGTCGCGATACGCCTCGATGGGCGGGCAACTGCAGATGAGGTTGCGATCGCCATGGACGTTGTCGACGCGATTGACCGTCGGCCAGTATTTCGCGGCCTTGGTGGCGTCGGTGGGGAAGGCGCCCAGTTCACGCGAATACGGTCGATCCCAGTCGTCCGCCATCAAGTCCGCCTGCGTATGCGGCGCCATGGATAGCGGGTTGTTATCCGCGGGCCACTCGCCGGTTTCCACGCGTCTTATTTCGTCGCGAATGGCGATCATGGCATCGCAGAAGCGATCGATTTCATAGCGCGACTCCGATTCGGTCGGTTCGACCATCAGGGTCCCGGCGACGGGGAAGGACATCGTCGGGGCGTGGAAGCCGTAATCCATCAAGCGCTTGGCAATATCTTCCTCGCTGATGCCGGAAGCCGTTTTGAGCGAGCGGACATCCAAAATGCATTCATGGGCGACAGTGCCGTTGCGGCCTTTATAAAGTACCGGGTAGTGTGCTTCGAGGCGCTTGGCGATGTAGTTGGCGTTGAGTATTGCCAGTTCCGTGGCGCGTTTCATGCCGCGCCCGCCCATCATCTTGATATAGGCCCAGGAGATCGGCAGGATCGACGCCGATCCGTAGGCCGCCGCCGAGACCGCGCCGGAATCCGTCTCGACACCGGGCAGGGGGGTGATGACGTGATTGGGCACAAACGCGGCTAGATGCGCCTTGACACCGATGGGGCCCATGCCGGGACCGCCGCCGCCATGGGGAATGCAGAATGTCTTGTGCAGGTTGAGGTGCGATACGTCACCACCGAAATCACCCGGGCGGCAAAGCCCGACCTGGGCGTTCATGTTGGCCCCGTCGATATACACCTGACCGCCGTTATCGTGCACGATGCGGCAGGCTTCGCTCACGCTTTCCTCGAACACGCCGTGCGTCGACGGATAGGTGAGCATGATCGCCGATAGCGCTTCGCGGTGCTTGTCGGCCTTGGTGCGCAGGTCGCCGATGTCGATGTTGCCATCGTTATCGCATTCGACGACCACCACTTTCATCTGCGCCATGGCGGCAGAGGCCGGATTGGTGCCGTGGGCCGAGCTCGGGATCAGGCAGATATCGCGATGGCCCTGGCCTTGTGATTTCTGGTAGCGCCGTATGGCGACCAGGCCTGCGTACTCACCCTGTGCGCCGGAATTAGGCTGCATGGAAATCGTGTCGTAGCCAGTGATCTCGACGAGAAACGCCGATAGCTCGTCGATCATCTGCTTGTAACCGGCGACCTGATCCTGCGGCGCGAAGGGATGGATATTGGCGAATTCCGGCCAACTGATGGGGATCATCTCGCTGGTGGCATTGAGCTTCATGGTGCATGAGCCCAAGGGGATCATGGCGTGGGTAAGCGATAGATCCTTGTTTTCGAGACGCTTCAAGTAACGCAGCATCTCGGTTTCGCTGCGGTAACGCCGGAACGTGGGGTGGGTGAGGAAGTCGCTTTCCCGTGCGCAAATAGCCGGTATGCCGGTCATGCTCTGCGTGTGAACGTGGCGGTCGAGCTCGCGCACCGACAGCCCATGCTCGTCTCCCAGCAACACGTCGAATAGCGTGGCGACGTCCGCCGCCGTGGTGGTTTCGTCGAGGCTGATGCCGATATGGCCATTGGTGTCGTAACGCAGGTTGATTTCGTGCGCCATGCTGCGGCCATGTACTTGGCCGTGGTCGAGCCCTGCCAGCGTGAGTGTATCGAACCAGCTGTCGTGGGCGAGTGTCACGCCGTGGCGCTTGAGCCCCTCGGCGAGAATGGTCGTCAGGCGATGGATCCGCGAAGCGATGGTGCGCAGCCCCTCGGCGCCGTGATAGACCGCATAGAAGCCGGCGATATTGGCGAGCAATGCCTGAGCGGTGCAGATATTGGAGGTCGCTTTCTCGCGGCGGATATGCTGCTCGCGCGTTTGCATGGCCATGCGCAGCGCGCGTTGGCCACGGCTGTCCTTGGAAACACCGATGATGCGTCCGGGGAGCGAGCGCTTGAGCGCGTCGCTAGCGGCGAAAAACGCCGCATGCGGACCACCATATCCCATGGGAACGCCGAAACGCTGGGAACTGCCCACGACGATGTCTGCGCCCAGTGCACCGGGTTCCTTGAGTAGTACCAGGCTCATCAGATCAGTGGCGACGCAGGTCATGATGCGCCGTTGTCGGGCTGCTTCGAGTTGCTCCGTGATATCGCGTACTTCACCGGTGGCCCCCGGGTATTGCAGCAATGCCCCGAAGACATCGTGATCAGCCAGGGTCTCGGCGGGCGCGACGATGAGCTCGAAACCGAAATAGGCGGCGCGGGTACGCAGAACATCAAGGGTCTGGGGCAGCACATCGTCAGCCACGAAGAAGCGCTCGGTCTTGGCCTTCTTGTTGGCGCGGCGGCATAGGGCCATGGCTTCGGCGGCAGCCGTCGCCTCATCGAGCAGGGACGCGTTGGCGATCGGCATGCCGGTCAAGTCCATGACCACCTGCTGGAAGTTCAGCAGGCCTTCCAGGCGCCCTTGGGCTATTTCCGGCTGATAGGGCGTGTAAGCCGTGTACCAGCCAGGGTTTTCCAGCACGTTACGCTGGATGACGGCCGGCAGATGCGTGGGATAGTAGCCTTGACCGATGTAGTTCTTGAAGGTCTTGTTCTGGCGTGCCAGCTGCTTGAGATAGGTTAGCGCTTCTGCTTCACCACGGGGCTCTTCGAGAGACAGGTTACGTTCCAGGCGAATATCGCCAGGCAACGTCTTGGCTATCAGTGACTCGATATCGGGAAAGTCCAATGTCGCCAACATGTGTTGGACATCGTCCTCGTCAGGCCCATTATGGCGCGTCAAGAAGTCGTCATGATTGGCCAATTCGGCCAGGCTGCGGTTGTCGTTTGCCATGAAACCCTCAAGCGGTGGCGGGCGGTCGAGCCCGATTCGACACGAAGCGGCGACACGTAACGAGGATGCCGCCGGCAGAACAGGACAAGTGCGATGTGCGTCAGCCTTCCTCGGCGCTGACGAGTGCGTCATACGCTGTGGCATCGAGCAGCGCATCGAGCGCGTCGGGCTCGGCAAGCTTGAGCTTGATGATCCAGCCGTCCTCATAAGGGTGTTCGTTGATGGCCTCGGGAGAATCCTCGAGTGATTCGTTGACGGCGACGATTTCACCGCTCAACGGTAGGTAGAGGTCGGAAGCGGCCTTGACGGATTCGATGACACCGAACTCTTCGCCGGCATCGAGTTGCCGGCCCGTGTCGGGTAGCTCGACGAAGACGACGTCTCCCAGGGATTCCTGGGCATGATCGGTGATGCCGATCGTGACGGTGCCGTCGTTGTTGTCGAGGACCCATTCGTGGCTGTCGGTATAGCGAAGATTCGCAGGGATGTGACTCATCGTTATTTTCCTATACGAAAAGAGTTTCTGATTTGGGGAATATGAGTGCCATTATGCCTCATTGATTCGCCCTTGGCATCGTCATCTTGCAATTCTTCATGCCATTCGGCTCGACCGTTCACTAAGGGTGGACAGGATAGCGACGAGCGTCCAGCAAAAAGCCATACTGCCTATAAGCATGCCCCATGCCCGGTCCAACGCGTAATCGTGACGCGCTGCTTCGATGAATTCGCTTGCCATGAGATTCTCCACGCGCATCGAACAGGCAGGTGCCCAGTCTGCTACTCAGAGGGCGGAAAGAGACACTGTCTTGCAGTTGCCAAGCCGAGAGACAGCAATTAGCCTGCGTTTCTAATAAGAAACTTGTTGTGCGCGTGTCTTGCCTGCATGGTCGCACGAGTAAGCGACGAGATTTCTGTTTGTAACGCCTGAAGCGCTATTTTGCTTTATGGGTATGGAGAAATGCCAAGCTGATCCGCTAAAGTCGAGAGGGTTTTGGCGGTTATCTTGTTGAATTAACACCGTTGACGATAGCGCACACCTTGCGCTGTATAACAACAAATGTCTGGGAGGACATCTCGTGGAAACACTCAATACGGTATTCAGCGCCATCAATGATGTTGTATGGGGCCCCTTGATGCTCATGTTGCTGCTGGGGGTGGGGGTATATCTGCAACTGGGGCTCAAGTTGCTGCCCATTCGCAAGCTGGGAGCTGGCTTCGGCCTTCTCTGGAAAGGACGCAAAGCCGAAAAGGGCGATGAGGATGAGGGGGAAATTTCTCCCTTCAATGCGCTGATGACATCGCTTTCGGCCACTGTTGGTACCGGTAATATCGCGGGTGTCGCCACTGCCATCTTCCTGGGGGGACCGGGGGCCGTGTTCTGGATGTGGATCACGGCACTGGTGGGCATGGCGACCAAATTTTCCGAGGCGGTGCTGGCGGTTCGGTATCGTGAAGTCGATGCGGCGGGCGATCACGTTGGTGGGCCGATGTATTACATCCGCAACGGGTTGGGCAAGAAATGGGCCTGGCTAGGTGGTTTGTTTGCGTTTTTCGGTGCTGTTGCTGCCTTCGGGATTGGTAATACCGTGCAGTCCAACTCGGTTGCCGATGGCCTCAATGAATCACTGGGCATGCCGCATTGGTTGACTGGTGTGATCATCATGTTGCTGGCTGGCGCCGTGATTCTCGGCGGGATCAAGCGTATTGCCAAGGTGGCGGGCAAGCTGGTGCCGGTCATGGCGATCGCTTATATCATCTGCGGTTTGCTGGTGCTGATTATCAATATTGAGCACGTTGGTACCGCGCTGGGGCTGATTTTCGGGCATGCCTTTACGCCGATATCCGCTGCTGGTGGTTTTGCGGGGGCTGCCGTGGCCAAGGCGATTCAATTTGGTGTGGCGCGGGGCGTCTTTTCCAACGAGGCAGGCCTGGGGAGTGCGCCGATCGCCCATGCCGCGGCACAGACCAAGAACCCTGTGCGCCAGGGGCTGGTGGCGATGCTGGGGACGTTCATCGATACCATCATCGTGTGCTCGGTCACCGCGCTGGCGATCTTGACCAGCACCGAGTGGACATCCGGTGAGACCGGCGCGGCGTTGACCGCGATGGCCTTTGATGGCGCGCTCCCGGGTGTCGGTCAGTATGTGGTGTCCTTCGCGCTGGCCGTGTTTGCCTTCACCACCATCCTGGGCTGGGCCTTCTACGGCGAAAAGTGCTTCGAGTATCTGTTCGGCGTCGCTTCGATCAAGATCTACCGGGTGGTGTATATTCTGGCGATTCTTGCGGGAGCCGTCGCGCCACTGGAATTCGTCTGGCTGATGGCCAGCGTCTTCAATGCCATGATGGCGATCCCCAACCTGGTCGCGCTGGCCCTGTTGTCGCCGGTGGTCTTCAAGCTCACCAGTGATCACTTTGCCGGCAAGACGGTTTTGCCTGGCGAAGACCTGGACGATAAACGCTGAGCTATCGCGGGGCGGCAACCGTCGCCCCTTCACGGATAACGACGAGGAAGCGACGATGTCCGACGATCTTCATCAGACGCCGCTGTATGACGTGCATGTCTCGCTCGGTGCTAAAATGGTGCCCTTTGCCGGGTACAGCATGCCGGTGCAATACGCCTTGGGCGTCAAAAAGGAGCATGAGCATACCCGCCATGCGTGCGGCCTGTTCGACGTATCGCACATGGGCCAGCTCATTGTCTCCGGGCCGTCGCCGGCGCGTGCGATTGAAACGCTGGTGCCGGCGGATATCGCCGATTTGCCTGCGGGAATGCAGCGCTATGCACTATTTACCGGCAATGAAGGCGGTATCCTTGATGACCTGATGATCGTCAATCGTGGCGAGGATTTATATGTCGTCGTCAACGCGGCCTGCAAGGACCAGGACGTGACGCATCTGCGCACTGGGCTCGATGCGGAGCATCAGGTGGAGGTGCTCGACCGGGCTTTGCTGGCGTTGCAGGGGCCTCAAGCGAAAGATGTCATGTCCCGTTTATGTCCCGACGCCTGCGACTTGGTGTTCATGCATCACGGTCAATTCAAGGCATTGGGCACTTCGCTATGGATTAGCCGCAGTGGGTATACCGGCGAGGATGGTTTCGAGATTTCGGTGCCCACGGACGCTGCCGAGCATCTGGCCAAATGGCTGGTCGATCAGCCGGAGGTCGAGCCCATCGGTCTGGGCGCGCGCGACTCTCTGCGTCTGGAAGCTGGGCTGTGTTTGTATGGACATGACCTGGATACAAAGACGACACCTGCCGAGGCGAGCCTTATATGGGCCGTGGGCAAGGCTCGACGTATCGGCGGCGATCGTGAGGGAGGCTTTCCAGGGGCCGATGTCATTCTGCCGCAGATCGACACCAAGCGGATCACCCGAAAGCGTGTTGGTCTGCTGGGCGAAGGGCGAGCGCCGGTACGCGAAGGCACTCAGCTTTATAGCACCGAGGATCGTCATGTGGGCTGCGTGACATCGGGAAGTTTCGGGCCGACCCTGGGTAAGCCGGTTGCCATGGGATATGTCGATATCGAATTCGCGGCGTTGGAAACGACATTGTATGCCGATGTTCGTGGCAAGCGCCTGCCCATGCAGGTGTCGCGAATGCCGTTCGTGCAGGCCAAGTACTACCGTGGTTAAAAGACATCTTCTTATACCGTTATCTTAAAGCCTCGGGTAAAACTCGAGGTTTTTTCTTACAATCATCTAGTCCAAAGCAGGGAGCCATTGCCCATAAGTCGCCCCCCAAAGCCCCATTTGGGCGATGGCGAACCCCAGTATTGCGCCTGCGATGACATCGCTGAGGTAATGCAAGCCCAGGATGACACGCGAAGCGGCGATCAGCCCTGCGAGCGGAAGAACCACAATGAGCAACCATGGCGATGTCGCGGCAGTAAACGTGCAGAACATGACGGCATGCAAAGTATGCCCGCTGGGAAAGCTGTAACGGTCCAAGGGTGGCATGGTGCATGGGATGCTCGAGAACGTTATATAGGGACGTTCACGACAGAGGCGCGTCTTGACCCAGCGGTAGAAGAGGGCGCCAGCTGCAGCGCATAACCCCCACATTAGCGTCAGGCGCCAGCCTTCCCGTCCATAGATGATCGGCTGCATCAAGGCCAAGGCCACCCAGGCCGGCCAGTCGCCGATACGGCTGCAAAACTTGAACAAGCCGTATATCAACCGCCGCTGGCTGAGCAGGGCGATGCGCTGACAGAGCTGCCATTCGAGGGAGTCCAGGCGTTCAAACGTGACCGGGGGACGAGATCGCATGCGGGCTCTCCTGAGTCGCCATGATCAAATACGTCAAGAAGCGTTCGCCGATGACATGCCAGCTCTGGTCGGCGACTTTTTCTCTGGCCGCGATGCCGGCGCGTTTTCTCATGTCCGAATTCAGGCAGAGCTCTACGGCTGCCTGGACAAAACCGTCATCGTCGGTCGCGTCTATCAAGCGTCCTTGGCGTCCATCCGCGATCAACTCGCTCGCGGCGGCTTGATCGAAAGCGACCACAGGAAGCCCGCTGGCCATGGCTTCGGGCACCACGTTTCCGTAGGTCTCTGAATGAGACGGGAACAGGAACATGTCCGCGCTGGCGTAGTGGCGTGCCAAGTCTTCTCCACTTAGAAAACCGGTGAAAATCGCGTTGGGCAGCATTTTCTCCAGATGCTGCCTTTCGGGGCCATCACCGACCAGCACGATACGCAGTGTCGGCTGTACCTCCTGCAACGCGCGTAACGCACGCACGAGGAGCGGCATGTTCTTTTCGGCAGCCAGGCGACCCGCATAGAGTACGACCGGGCGGTCGGTATTGGCACCCCATTGAGTTCTGAGGTGAACGTCGCGTCGTTCTGGGGTAAAGCGTTGAGCGTCGATACCGCGGCCCAATACGTTTACACGCTGGAACCCACGCTGATATAAGCGCTCGGCTTGGGCTCGGGTCGGAACGAGCGTCATCTGGCAACGGTTGTGAAAGTAACGTAATCCGGCGCTAACGATGCCGCTGGCCCAGCGTAAGTGATAGTTCGCCGCGTACTGGTCGAAATTGGTGTGGAAACCGCCGACGACGGGAATCGATAAATGACGCGCCGTGGCCAGCGCAGCCCAGCCCAACGGGCCTTCTGTCGCAATGTAAACGACATCGGGGCGTGACTCTCGCCACAGGCGTGATAAACGACGCCAGGCAGGCGAGCCGACATTTACATCGGCGTAGCCTGGAAGGGAGAAAGCGCGAACTTGCATATCACGTTCGGCACGTCCTTCTCGGCCGTCTTGGTGGGGGCGGGGGCGCACCAGTTGCAGGTTGACGTTGCGCGCTGAGAGGTGATGGGCCAGATGGCCCAACGTGTGTGCCACACCGTTGATCTCGGGTGCCCAGGTTTCACTGACCAATGCGACTCGCATGATGCACCTCCGTGGCATATCAAGACGCTGTCAGGTTCAAGCATCCTGATGACAGCTGTGCGACACCATCGTGACGATACGATGTCGTCAACCAAGAGTGCCGTATTGTCGATGGGCCAGATATTTCTTGTCTAGCGTAGCACCTGTTTGGGATCGACGGGTTTTCCGCCATGACGGATATCGAATAGCAGGTCATCGCGCCCCGTGGCATGTCGATGACCGACATCGCAAACGGGCGTGCCTTGCTGTACCTCATCACCATCTTCGACGAGTAGGCGTTGGCAGAGCGCATAGACGCTCTGCATGTTGTCACGGTGGTGAATGATCACCACACGCCCCAACTGTCGCATGCTATCGGCAAAGCGGACGGTGCCGTCGGCAACGGCCAGTGCCTGACTATCGGCAGAGGTCGACAACAACATTGGCTGGAGAGTGCCGTATGAGTCAGTGCCGTAGTCACGAGCGATCTGGTATTGCTTGAGCGGCCAGTGCCAAGCGTGGGCACTGCTGGGCAACGCCCCCGGGTCGGGAAGTGAGCGGCTACGTGTCGGACGGCTGGAAGCCGCCGTCGGAGACGTTCCCGTCGTCGCGCTACCCAGAGGCACCGTGATTAATTGCCCGATATTCAGATCATTCGCCGCTAATCCTGGATTCGCTGCTTGAAGACGTTTGACACTACTGCCAAATAGTCGGGCGATACTTGAGTAAGTATCCCCCGGACGTACTTGATAGCGATATGGGCCTCCGCCTGGTGCCCGTTCACGATGGGTAGGCACCAAGATGCGTTGCCCGATGGCCAGGCGGCGTGCATCGGCGCCGGGATTGAACCGCTGCAAGCGCAGCAGGGGGACTCCTGCTTGCTTGGCGATTTGCCCTAGCGTGTCGCCACGTTGAATGGAAACCCAGTTGCCGGCGATATTGCCGCCACGATAGCCACCGGCACCTGGCCCCCCCGCACAGCCGGCGAGTATCAAGACAAAGAGGAGGAGGGGAATGATGCGAGCGCACGATCCTTCTCCTGCCATAGCGCGTTCAACCATGAATGGAAGCGTTCCTTGTAATGCGGGTCCAGATGATAGTCGCCATTGCTCATCCAGTCGGGCACGTTGAGTCGGCGTGCCTCCATATGTACAGGGATTTCGCGGCCGCAAAGGAAATGCCAAAAGTTCGGGGCCGCATGGCGATAATGAAGCGTGATGTCGAGAATGCCGCTCAGGCGATCACCCATTAGATTTATGACCTGCGCGGTGCCACCGGCTTTGGGGCGCAGCAGATGCCGAAACGGACTCGCTTGGTGATCACGCTTGGTGGGGGTGAAGCGGGTCCCCTCGACGAAGTTGTAGATCGTCATCGGCATTTCCCGGGCGCGTTCGCACATGCGTTGCGTTGCGCGGCGGTCACGTTCTGCCAACTTTGGCTGCCGAGTAAGCTCGCTACGTGCGTAGCGACGCATGAAAGGAAATTCGAGCGCCCACCAGGCAAGGCCGATGACCGGGACGAAGATCAACTCGCGCTTGAGAAAAAACTTGGGCATCGAGGTCCTTCCGTACAGCACGTACTGCATGACGAAGATGTCCGTCCAACTGCGGTGGTTGGCGATGACCAGCCACCACTGGCTAGGAGACAGTCCCTCGGGTAAGTGCGCGGTGATGCGTGGCTTGACCCAATGACGGATCCACCAGTTGTTAGTGGCGATCCAGGCCAGGGCGATGGCGTTGAGTCCCGCCAGTACGCGTAGGCGCAAACGCCGCGTCGGCGTCACGAGCTTGAGGAGCGTCAGCAGATAAAGCGGCACACTCCAGAAAAGCGTGTTGGCGATCAGTAACAGCACGCTTGTCAGCCCCTTGAGGGTCGCCATGCCGTTCTCCTTCAATGACTTGGCAACTTATGCTACTGGATCGTGTAGCGGCTGCCCAGTCTCAGGCAAGGCGATGGCGTGCGTGTCACTCGGCGAGCGCCGGGAGTTCGACGAAGAACTCAAGGGCTTCAGGGTTGGCAAGCGCATCGCGATTCTTGACGGACTCGCCATGGACGACGTTGCGCACGGCGACTTCGACGATCTTGCCTGATAGCGTGCGGGGGATGTCCTCCACGGCAATGATCTTCGCGGGTACATGCCGCGGGGTCGTATGCAGGCGTACCGTGCGTCGGATTTCGTCGCGCTTGGCTTCGTCGAGCACGACATGAGGACGCATACGGACGAAAAGGACCACGCGCACGTCGTTCTGCCAAGTCTGGCCGATGCATAGCGATTCAAGCACACCGTCTACCTTTTCGACTTGCCGGTAGATCTCGGCGGTGCCGATGCGCACACCCCCGGGGTTGAGGACGGCATCCGAGCGCCCGTGGATGATGACGCCGCCGTGGGGTGTCAGTTCAGCGTAGTCGCCATGCGCCCAGATACCTGGGAAGGTCGAAAAGTAAGCGTCGCGATAACGCTCCCCGTCTGGGTCGTTCCAGAAGCCGGTGGGCATGCAGGGGAAGGGGCGTTTACAGACGAGTTCCCCCTTGTCGCCAGTGACGCTTTGTCCGTGATCATCGAAAACGTCGACGGCCATGCCGAGCCCGCGACATTGCAGTTCGCCACGGTAGACAGGGCGGATCGGACATCCTAGTGCGAAGCAGGACACGATATCCGTTCCCCCGGATATCGAGGCCAGCATGAGGTCGTGCTTGATCTCGGCATAGACGTAATCGAATGACTCATGGGGCAGTGCCGAACCGGTGGAGAGCAGCGCGCGTAGGGGAGAAAGGTCGAATTGCTTGCCGGGTGCCAAGCCTTCCTTTTCACAGGCCTGGAGGTACTTGGCGCTGGTGCCGAAGACCGTGACGCCCTCATCGCTGGCGATTTGCCATAAGGTCTCGGGATGGGGGGCAAACGGTGATCCATCGTAGAGCAATAGCGTGGCGCCGGAGCCGAGCCCGGACACCAGCCAGTTCCACATCATCCAGCCACAGGTGGTGTAATAGAAGAAGGTATCGTCGGCGTCGACATCGGTATGCAGACGGTGTTCTTTGAGGTGCTGCAACAGGGTGCCGCCCGTCGAGTGGATGATGCACTTGGGGACCCCCGTGGTGCCCGAGGAGTAGAGGATGTAAAGCGGGTGCTCGAAGGGCAGTGGTTGGAAGTCGATTTCGTTGGCATCGTTATCCAGGTAGTCGGCCCAGGCGATGGCGCGGGGAATATCATCGAGAGTCGGGGCGTCTTCGAGAAAAGGAAAGACCACGACATGCTTGAGCGAGTCGATGGAATTGGCAATATCGGCGATGCGCGCCCGAGTGTCGATGGCCTTGCCGTTCCAGGTATAGCCATCGGTGGCGATCAATACTTTGGGGGCGATTTGCCCAAAGCGATCCAATACACCGTTGAATCCGAATTCCGGCGAGCAGGAAGACCACACCGCGCCAAGGCTGGCCGAGGCAAGCAAAGCGATGATGGCATGTTCGCTATTGGGCACGAAGCCCACGACGCGATCCCCTTCTGTGACACCGCTGGCCTTGAGCGCATGGGCCAGCCTGGCGACGCTGGCGTATAACTCGGCATAGCTGATGACGCGTCGTCGCAGGCGTTCATCACGAACGATCAAGGCGGGATGTTCGTCACGCCGACGCAACATGTTGGCGGCATAATTCAAGCGGGCTTGCGGGAACCAGCGTGCGCCAGGCATGGCATCGGGACGCACCAGGATGTCATCGCCACGCCGCTCGGCGAGGATGTCGAGCTCATCCCACAGGAGCGCCCAGAAAGCGTCCAGATGCTCGACGCTCCATGCATGCAGTGACTCGTAGTCCGCCAGCGATGCGCCGTGCTCGCGGTTGATGCGCTGCATCAGCGCATACATTTGCGTGCTTTGTATGGCCGTCGTCGACGGCTCCCAAAGGGGCGTGGTCATGTGACCTCCGAGTCATCTGCACCGCCGCCTGTCTTCAGGGCGACGTCTCATGGAGCGGCATGGGGAAGCTGCGCGAAGATGTTGCGTTGCACCATGATAGTATTAAAAACAAGTCGGTAGCTTACTGTCCACTCGACCAAAGGGGGAGTGCGATAGCGCTGCGTGCGTCTCACGTCATGATGACAGGGAGATGATGAAAATCTGACCAATCCAAGGCGAGGTGGGAAACGACAAGTCGGAATAGCGGCTTCGACGACGCTCATGCACAGTGTTATCCACAGTTTTTGTGGATGGTTTTTCTCATCCCCTGAAAAGGGCATATCTGACCGTCTATGCTGGACGCTGGGTCGGCGATATCCAGGGAGTAGTAGATGTCGTCATGCGCGCTAGCAGGTAGACTAGTGCGCTTGCCAACACATTGCCCGGGCATGCCTCAGGGAGGCATGCCGAACCCATACGGCACTTATATCGCCAGGAGGTCGATTTGCGCAGCTTGCCCGCAACCCTGCCCATTCTATTTCTCAGTGAAATCAGTTTCCTGCTCGGCCATGGCTTGATCATGACCTTGCTTGGGGTGCGCATGTCGCTGGAGGGCTTCCCCTCGCAGATGGCGGGCTTGTTGATGTCGAGCTTCTCTTTGGGCTTCGTGATCGGGAGTTATCTGATCGAGAAGCGCATCCGCACGGTGGGGCATATTCGTGTCTTTGCGGCTTGTGCAGCCGTACTGGCGGTGACGGCGATGCTGCATGGGTTATGGGTGGACCCTTGGGCATGGTTGGTGTGGCGACTGTTTGGCGGTGCGGCGACTGCAGGCTTGCTGATGGTCATGGAGTCGTGGGTTTCGGGTGAGTCGACGAACGATAACCGGGGGCGCGTGCTGGGGTGGTACTTGGTCATCTCGACATCTTCCCTAGCGGTTGGGCAATGGCTGCTCAATGTCGCCGACCCGGCAACATTCGTGCTGTTTTCGGTCTCGGGGATCCTGTTCACGTTGTCGCTGGTGCCGTTGTCGATTTACCGGATACATGGTCCGGCGCGCTCGTCGCATGAGGTCTCCAGCAAAATCTCGCTGCGAGAATTGTATCGCCGTGCGCCGGTCGGGCTGGTCGGGGCCTTCACAGCGGGGCTGATGGTTCAGTCCTTTTTTGCGATGACGCCATACTACGGACAGGAGATTGGTCTTTCGACCGCGCAAACGGCGCAGTTCATGGCGATCACGACACTGGTGGCCCTGGTGGCCCAATGGACGCTGGGGCGTGTCTCCGACCGCCTTGATCGTCGCAAGGTAATCCTCTGTATGGCCTTGGTGATGGCGGTGACCGGAGTCATGATTTCGGTGGCGGCCCGATTCGACTTCTGGGTGCTACTGGTGGTGGCCTGCTTCCATACCGCGATGTTGCACACGCTCTATTCCTTGAGCCTGTCGCACACCAACGACTGGCTCGATCCCGAGGAAACCATTCAGGCCAATGCCAAGCTGTTGATCTGGTATGGCATCGGCTCGGTTATCGGGCCTTATAGCGCTTCTGTAATCATGGAAGTGACTGGTCCAGACGGGCTATGGCTATTCTTGGGCGGTGCCGCACTGACACTGGCGATGTTCGTCATGGTGAGGCTCCATGGCACCAAGGGAGTTCCGTCGGAGGTGGAGCAAGAGCCTTATGTGGCAGCGGTGCCCATGGTGGAGTCGACGCATTATCTCAGTGAGATGGATCCACGTTTCGAGCCTCAGCAATTTGAGTTCGATTTCGAGTCCTACTACGAAGACGATTGGGCATCATATGACAGTAGTGAACCACAGCCGGAAGCAGAAGAAGAAGCACGATGAAGGAGCTATCTAGGCACTGAGCTCGCAGCGGGTGTGCTGTGGCAACAAGAGTTCCGCCGCTCGTTCACGAGTTCCTGGCAGTCGCTTCTGTACGAGTGCCAGCCCACCGGTGGTGACGCGGTGCTCGTCTCCCGCTGCGAACACAGCGCGCTGCGTGCAGCAGGCATAGTAGCGATGTTCGAGTAGAGGGGAGATCGGCAGAAGTGCATCTGTCTGATCGCCAGACTTTAGCCCAGCCTCAGCGATGACGTCGGCGTATTCGGTGATCTCGCGTCCTAATCGCTGACAATCGAAGCCGACGTGATGCATGCGCGGCCCCATGATTGCGAGCCAGGCGGCAAGTGGGTGGGCCGCCTGCAGTTGCTGATAAGTCGCCCAGTCGGGCATGGGCCAAGGGCGGCCTCGAGAAAGCAGGTTTTGGCCGCGACTATCTTGCGGATGAGACTGCTTGATGAGTGCCTCCAGGTGATGGCGTGGCGTCTGGGTCAATGTGTCCAGTTGCAGCTCAATGAGCACGATCCACGCATCGTCATTGCCTGGACTCAGCATGTTGGCCAGTACGCCGCGATCGGCCATGGCGTGGTGACCGACGCGTCGATAACCGAAATGATAAAGTGCCGGGAGCAAGCGCTGTGCCTGGTAGGGCTCGCGATTGACCGTCACCAGCACGCAATACTCGGCGTGGATATCGGGGGGCCAGAGCGATAGGGCCCCTATATCGGGATGGCAATGAATATAGTCGAGCCAAAGTTGCTGCAGGAATTCATCGCGTTGCATGACTGACACCTCGCCTCCTGTCGCAATGCACTCAGTGTAGTGCTTTCTCACTGCGTAGGCGGATGTAGATTCAACGCTCCAAGACGTGGGCAGAGAGCCGAAGTAAGGAGAGCAGCGCCAACTAACGTAGGTGTGTTGGCGCTGAAGCGAATGTCAGCTCTGAGTGGCAGGCATCAGTTCGTTATCACGTACGTGCTGCTCGAACTCGGTAAAACCGCCGATATGGGTCTGACCGATGAATATCTGCGGTACCGTCTCGACAGGCTTGCCGATGGTCTTTTCCATGTCGGCTTTGGTGATGCCTTCTTCGTGAATGTCGATGTAACGGAAATCGAAATCATCGCGTGCTTCGCTGAGTTGCTCGGCGAGCTCCTTTGCGCGTACACAGAAGGGGCAGCCGGGGCGGCCGAAAATCACTGTCAACATAAGGATTCCTTTAATTAATGGGATTGTATGCCATGAATTTAATGTCCATTGTTCCGACAATATCGAGAATCTGCCAATAGAGTCTTGCTACGCACGCAATGGGGGCGTTCTATGACGAGTCAACCCTGTGCTTCGATTTCGTCGAGGCGGCCCTCATCGGCCTTCAACAGGATGTCGCGCAACGCATTATATATCCTGGGGGTGCTTACCAGCATGTTTTCCCCATATAGCTCGGCCGGGATGCGGTCGGGACATTGATAAAGATGTCCGGTCTTGGCGCCTGCTTCGCGGGCGATTAGCAAACCCGCAGCAAAATCCCAGGGGGAGACACTTTCATAATACGCATCAAGACGACCGCAAGCGACGTGGCAGAGATCCAGTGCGGCCGACCCATTGCGGCGTATGTCGCGACAACTGGTGAGCACACCGGTGAGACGACGTAGCAAGGGCGCGCGAGCATCGCGACGATAGGGGAATCCCGTGGCAACCAAGCTGCGTGGCAATTCGCTCGCATGGCTGGCCTGAATGGGCTCGCCGTTTCGCCAAGCGCCTTCGCCGCGCATGGCTGTGAAGGTTTCTCCCAGGAAGGGAGCATGCACGACGCCCAGGCGCAGCTTTCCCTCCGATGCCCAGGCGATGGATACCGCTACATGGGGGTGTCCATAGGCAAAATTAACCGTTCCGTCGATGGGATCGACGATCCATACGGCGCCGTTGTTCTCGAGCACGTCGCGGTCTGGGGAAATCTCTTCCGTAAGGCGTGCATCGTCGTGAAAGTGGGCATCGAGCTCGGAAGCGATGAGCCGATCGATTTCGACATCGGCGTCAGTCACGAGCTCGTCGCCGCTTTTGTAGCGCTGCTGAAACGCTTGCGACTCGCGCGCCGCCACGATGCGCTCTCCTGCCAGTCGTGCGATGCGCTCGGCCTCGGCAAGCCGTTGGGAAGGCTCCATGTGGTCTCCTAGGATCAATGCGTTCTGTTGGCTTTAGTCTAACAGGCCTGTCGCATGGCGTAAGTGATGCTGGCATACGCCGCAACTCACGTCTTATTCTGAATGCAGTTCATGTCGTCATCGAGGAGAGTGCTATGGCAGCCCCTTCTACACTGGGTCATCCGCGTGTCGCGATCGTGACCGGCAGTTCCAGCGGTATCGGTGAAGCGGTGGTCAAGCAGTTCTGCCAAGAGGGTTTGCAAGTCTTGGCAGTGGATGCCAATCCGCAAGGCGTGGAGATTGCAGAAGCTGCGGGTGCCGTCTTCTATCATGCGGATCTCACTGACCCCGAAGCGTGTCGGGGCGCGGTTGCAGAAGCCATCAAGCGTTTCGGGCACGTCGACATATTGGTCAATAATGCAGGCATTCAGTATGTGGAAGCGTTGGAAGATTTCCCCGAAGCGAAATGGCGTCAGATCATCGATCTCATGTTGACGGCTCCTTTCTTGCTGATGCAGGCGGTATGGCCCCATATGCGTCAAGGACAGTGGGGGCGGATCATCAACATGGCATCGATTCATGCCAGCGTCGCATCGCCGGGCAAAGTGGGCTATGTCAGTGCCAAGCATGGTTTGGTGGGGCTGACGCGAACGGCGGCTCTGGAGGGCGGCGAGGCAGGCATCACGGTCAATGCTCTCTGTCCGGCCTACGTGCGTACGCCTTTGGTGCAAGGCCAGATCGCGGATCAAGCGCGTCTTAATGACATGGACGAACAACAGGTGATTGAGGAGGTGCTGCTGAAAAATGCCGCCATTAAACGCCTTATCGAGCCCTGCGAAGTGGCGGCACTCGTCAGTTATCTAGCGTCGGAGCAGGCCGGCGCGGTTACCGGGGCCTGCTGGAGCATGGATCTTGGTTGGACTGCGCAATAATGGGAGGCGCGATTAACGCTTCACGGGACGCTTTTGCAGTTTGCGCTGCAGGGTTCGACGGTGCATTCCCAGTGCGCGTGCAGTGGCGGAGATGTTGCCATCGTGTTCCTGTAGCACTTTCTGGATGTGCTCCCAGGTGACTCGGTTTACGGACGGTGGATTATCGGCGATGTCGATATCGGGGTCGCCGCCTTCTCGTTCCAGAGAAGTCAGTATCTCGTCGGCGTCGGCTGGTTTGCAAAGATAATTGACGGCGCCCAGCTTGATGGCTTCCACGGCGGTCGCGATGCTTGAGTAGCCCGTGAGCACGACAACGCGGCACGCTGGGGCCAGCGCCAGCAGTTCGGGAAGTAGCTTGAGCCCCGAAGAATGCTCGAGCTTCAGGTCGAGTGTCGCCATGTGCGGTGGCGCCTGGCGCACGCTGGCCAATGCCTCTTCTTCGGTCATGGCGGTCGTGACCTCGAATCCCCTCCGCCGCATGGCGCGGGCCATGACAAGACAAAACTGTTCGTCATCGTCGATGATCAATAGCCGTTCGGCATCTGCTGACATAATGTTCTCCGTTGCTGTCAGGTGGGGTCGCCTGAAATCGCCCGTGGCAGCTTGACCTCGGTAAGCGTACCGCCTTCTTCGTGATTGTAGAGGCTGACACCGCCGCCGAAGCGATTGATCGTGGCGTGTGTCAGAAACAGGCCGATACCCATGCCCTTGCTCTTGGTCGAAATGAATGTTTCGCCTAGTTGGTCGGCAATATTCATCGAGACGCCGGGCCCGTGATCGCGAATGTCGATGATGACGTCATCCTGCGTCCAGTCGAGCAGGATGGAAATATCCATGGGATTGGCGTCGGCCGCATTGTTGAGCAAGTTCATGATCGCTTGTTCGAGCGTGGTATCGGTAGCGATATAGGGGGTGCCACGTTTGCCTTGGATATCGATGCTGTGGCTCACGTCGGGGCGCAAGACCAGCCAACGTTGCAGTACATCGCGCAGCCAGGTTTCGGCTGCGGCGATTTCCGGCTTGGCCAAGCGTCGCCTGTCGGCATTGGCCACTAGTGTCTGCAGGCGCGCCTTGCAGGTGTCGACTTGCTGCCGTAATAAGTCTATATCTTCCACGAGTGGCGTATTGTCGTGCGCTTCCTCCCTCATCTCGCTAAGCAGCACCGCCATGGTCGAGAGCGGTGTGCCTAACTCATGGGCGGTGCCGGCAGCCTGCGTTGCTACGGCGAGGACCTGTTCATTGCGCAATGCCGTCTCGCGTGTTCGCGAGAGTGTGAGGTCACGTCGTCGCAATGCGTGTGCCATCTTGAAGATGAAGAATGTCACGAGCCCAGCGGATAAACCGAAGTTCAGCCACATACCGATGATGTGCAGGCGGATCCCGGTACCTACAAAGCCATTGCTGAGCTGTGGGACAGGCTCGTAAAACAGCATCATGGTGGTGTAACTGGCTAGAGACGCGGCGGCAATGATCCAGGCGAAACGCCAGGGAAGTGTTGCTGCGGCGATGGTCACCGGCACTAGGTAGTAGGTGATGAAAGGGTTGGTGGAACCTCCTGTGTAGTAGAACAAGAGACTCAATCCGCCCACATCGATTAACAAGTGGACGAGATATTCGGTATCCGTCACGGCTCTCGGGCGCCCCAAGCGCCACCATGTGGCGACGTTGACGAGCCCCATGGCAATGATGACCAGAATGACGGGCATTACATGGAGCTGAAAGCCCAGTATCTCGATCCCGAAGATGATTGCCCCTAGAAAACCGGTCCACGTGATGCCACGCACGATGGTCAGTCGTACTAGGTTGCGGTTGGGGGTAGAGAGGGGTAAGGGCTGGTGCATGGAAGCTCCCGGCATGCGATACGAAGGGCAGGATAACCGATAGAGACAATAGTGACAGCCAAAGGGGGAGGGTGATAATGCCGCACCCTTGGTATATATAGTGAGTACAAACTGAAAGGATTTATCAGTACGAAAACCTCTTGCGTTCAGTCCGCGTGGGCCGTAAAGTACGCATCCGCTGCCGGCGACGGGCTTCGTGGCCAGCGGTG
>NZ_JAWHTP010000008.1:0-126506 GCF_033052815.1 Chromohalobacter sp. HP20-39
TGCGGGAATAGCTCAGCGGTAGAGCATCGCCTTGCCAAGGCGAGGGTCGGGAGTTCGAATCTCCTTTCCCGCTCCAATTTTTGGTAGCATCCGATAGGCAGCATGGGTCGGGAGCTGGAACGCCAGCCCGGTCGATCTCCTTTCCCGCTCCAAGAACACCCCTACCTGTATTGATACGTCCCATTCGTCTAGTGGTCTAGGACACTGCCCTTTCACGGCAGTAACAGGGGTTCGAACCCCCTATGGGACGCCACTTCGTCTTCTCATTGTTTGCCTTGCCGCACAGTGCATCGTTCGAGGCATTGATTTTTCTCGATTTGCCCGCATTGTCAGCTGTCTTTGCAAGGTTTCTTTCGAATATCAAGAATTGGGTGCGCCAGATGGCAGAACCAGCACTGTCCATCCGCGGGCTGACCAAGGTCTACGGTAATGGCTTCCATGCCCTCAAGGGCATCGATCTCGATGTCGCCGAAGGCGACTTTTTTGCGTTGCTCGGCCCCAATGGAGCGGGCAAGTCCACCACGCTGGGGGTCGTATCGTCCCTGGTGCAGAAGACCGGTGGCAGCGTGAGTGTGTTCGGTATCGACATCGACCGCGACTTCGCCAAGGCCAAGTATCATCTCGGCGTGGTGCCGCAGGAATTCAACTTCAACCAGTTCGAGAAGGTCGAGGACATCGTCCTGACCCAGGCCGGCTACTACGGCATGCCGATGCGCGAGGCCAAGCCGCGCGCCGAGCAGTTGCTGCGCGATCTCGGCCTTTGGGACAAGCGCAAGGGCAGCGCGCGGATGCTTTCGGGGGGCATGAAGCGTCGCCTGATGATCGCGCGTGCGTTGATTCATCGCCCGCGGCTTTTGATTCTCGATGAGCCAACCGCCGGGGTGGATATCGAGCTACGCCGCAGCATGTGGGAATTCATGAAGCGCATCAATCGTGAAGGCACCACCATCATCCTCACCACGCATTATCTGGAAGAGGCCGAGAGCCTGTGCCGTAACATCGCCATCATCAATCATGGCGATATCGTCCAGAACACCAGCGTGCGTGACCTGCTGGCCCAACTCAATACCGAGACCTTCCTGCTCGATCTGGCGCATCCGATCGAGACCGTGCCGACGCTTGAAGGCTTCAGCGTGGAACGTGTCGATGCCACGCAACTGGCGCTTTCCGTCGAGCGTGGTCAGCGGCTCAACGATGCCTTCGCGCAATTCTCCGCACAGGGCTTCGAAATCGTCTCGATGCGTAACCGTGCCAACCGTCTGGAGGAGATGTTCGTGTCGATGGTCGAACACGCCAACGCCGAAAGCGGCCGATCCACCGACAAGGTGGAGGTGCGCTCATGAATGCCTGGCAGACCTGGATCGCCCTGTGGACGCTGGTGACCAAGGAAGTGCGCCGCTACATGCGTATCTGGCCGCAGACGCTGTTGCCGCCGTCGATCACCATGACCATGTACTTCATCATCTTCGGCAATCTGATCGGCTCGCGCATTGGGCCCATGGACGATATCCCCTACATCGATTACATCGTCCCCGGGCTGATCATGATGGCGGTGATCACCAACAGCTATTCCAACGTGGCCTCGAGCTTCTTCTCCAACAAGTTTCAGCGCAGCGTCGAGGAGATGATGGTTTCGCCGATGCCCAACTGGGTGATTCTCGCCGGTTTCGTGGTTGGCGGGGCATCGCGTGGTCTGGCAGTGGGCTTGATCGTCACCGTGGTGTCGATGTTCTTCACCGACCTCTCGATCCATCATCCTTGGGTGACCATCGCCGTCGTGATCATGACGGCGTTGCTGTTCTCCATCGGCGGCTTCATCAACGCGCTGGTAGCGAACAAGTTCGATGATATCTCGATCGTGCCGATCTTCGTGCTGACGCCGCTGACGTATCTGGGCGGGGTGTTCTATTCGATCCACATGCTGCCGAATTTCTGGCAAGGCGTGTCGATGATCAACCCCATTCTGTACATGGTGAACGCCTTCCGTTACGGCATTCTCGGCGTCTCGGACATTCCGGTCGGCGGGGCGCTGGTGGCCATCGCCGTATTCATCGTGGTGTTCTTCATGGTGGGGTTGTGGATGCTCGAACGTGGCAAGGGGATTCGTAGCTGATATGAATGAACGCGACGATACGCTCGAGCATGCGCCGCTAGGACTCGAGTCTGCGTACCCCGAGTACTACGATGCCGACCTGCTGTTTCCCATTCCCCGGCAGGCCAATCGCGCCCCGCTGGGGCTCGACGATGCCGCGCTGCCTTTCGTCGGCGAGGATGAATGGCACGCTTTCGAGCTTTCCTGGTTGGACGCAAAGGGCAAGCCACACGTCGCGGTGGCGCGCTTTCGGCTGCCCGCCGATTCACCGTCGCTGATCGAGTCGAAATCCTGGAAGCTGTATCTCAACAGCTTCAATCAAACGCGCTTCGATGGCCGTGCGGCGGTGGCCAAAACCCTCGAGCGTGATCTGGCCCAGGCGGCGTGCGCGCCGGTCACGGTAGAGCTGTTCGGCGTCGAAGACGAGGCCCTGACCCCGCGTGCGCTGCCCGGCGAGTGTCTGGATGACCTCGATGTGAGCATCGAGCACTACACGCCGACGCCCGAGCTGCTCGAAGTGGGCGAAGAGATCGTCGAGGAAACGCTGCACTCGCACCTGCTCAAGTCCAACTGCCCGGTGACTGGCCAGCCCGACTGGGGCAGCGTGCTGATTCGCTATCGCGGCCCCAAACTGGTGCGCGAGGCGCTGCTCAAGTACCTGATCTCCTATCGGCAGCATCAGGACTTTCACGAGCACTGCGTCGAGCACCTGTTCGTCGACCTCATGGCGCGGGCCAGGCCGGAGCGGCTGCTGGTCATGGCGCGCTACGTGCGGCGGGGCGGGCTGGATATCAGTCCCTGGCGCGGCACACCCGGCGAGCGCCCACCCTTGCCGCTACGCCTCGCGCGCCAGTAGACAGGGCTTTTGCGGAAAGCGAGCGGCAACGCCATTGAACGTCCGCGCTGTCGGCCGCACATCATTATCCTATTCAGACGGCCAAGGAGATGTTCATGGATGCCATGACCTTACTGCACGAGCGCAGTTCGATGGGAAAACTGGCCGCGCCTGCCCCTGATCGTGAGCAACTGGACGTGTTGTATCGCGCCGCCTTGCGCGCGCCCGACCATGACGACCTGACGCCCTGGCGGTTCATCGAATTCTCTGGGGAAGGGCTCGATCGACTGGGCGAGCTCTACGCCAAGGCCGAGCAGCGACTCAATCCGCACATCGACGACGGACACCTCGACGCCGCGCGCAAGAAGCCCAAGCGGGCGCCGATGATCATCGCAGTGATCGCCAA
Source organism: Chromohalobacter sp. HP20-39 (assembly GCF_033052815.1). Classification (NCBI taxonomy): domain Bacteria; kingdom Pseudomonadati; phylum Pseudomonadota; class Gammaproteobacteria; order Oceanospirillales; family Halomonadaceae; genus Chromohalobacter; species Chromohalobacter sp. HP20-39. The sequence goes on from NZ_JAWHTP010000008.1 coordinate 3,334, forward strand.
GGTCACGCCGGATCACCCCAAGGTGCCGCGTATCGAACAGGTGCTCTCCGCGGGCTGTGCAGCGCATGGCATCCTGCTTGCCGCGCAGGCGCAAGGCCTGGGCGCCATGTGGCGCACCGGCCACTACGCCTTCGACCCCACCGTGCGTGAAGGCCTCGGCCTCGCCGATGACGACGAGCTGGTCGGCTTTCTCTACCTCGGCCAGATGGGCGGGCGCCACAAGCCGCTGCCCGAGCGCGACCCCGAAGACTTCGTCGAGCGCTGGTCGTGAACGAGACATCGCGTCAGCCGGGGGTGATGCATCCCCGCTTGCCGTTGCCCGAGGCAGTCGGCGGGGAAGACCTCGAGACCTTCTTCGCTTGGCTGCGCGAGGCGATCCCTCAAGTCGCGCATTACGGCATCCAGCAGCCCGCCTGGAAGGATTCAACACTCAGTTGGCGGGTGGCACTGGCCGACAACCTCAACGACAAGGGCACCGGCTTCGGCGGCGCCCTTGCCGGTGAAGCCACCTTGCTTGGCTGGTGTTGGACGACGCTCTGGCTGCGTGCCCAGGGCAGGGCGCAAGACGTGGTGATCGCCGAAGGCCAGCAGCGTTTTCTCGCCCCCGTGACGACCGACTACCACATGCAGTGCTTTCCTCTCGAAGCCGACGGCATTACCAGGCTCGATACCGCGCTCACCGAGAAAGGGCGAGGGCGCATCAAGCTCGTGCAGCGCGTCTACTGCGGTGACACCTTATGCATGGAAGCCCAGGGCAGCTACGCCGTACTCAAGTGATTCTCCACAGAAGGGAAATCGCTTGCAAAACAGCACTTAGCTCGATAGTATGTGCGCCGTTCTGACGGACAAGGCCAAGGCCTCCCGACGGGACGACAATTTGCGGAGGGGTGTCCGAGTGGTCGAAGGAGCGCGCCTGGAAAGCGCGTAAGTCGAAAGGCTTCGAGGGTTCGAATCCCTCCCCCTCCGCCAAGATTCTTGATTAAGCCGCTGATTTCAGCGGCTTTTTCTTTTTGTGCTTTTTCTCAGCCCATACTCCACCCCATACCTTGCACCTGGCTTTCACCGGACTGTACAGGATGCCGTTGGACAGTTTGCTCCTTCTGTGCGGTACCTCGTCCCTTAATTTTGGTTTATCGCACTTTGCCGGGAAAGGCGACACGGATATTCAGGAAGAAGTACGCTGTGTCGCGGTACCCGTAGGCCATTCGTTTGATGACCTTGATCCAGTTGTTCATGCCCTTCAGCACACAGGTGTTCAGTCGATGGCGGGCACTGGAGACGGCCCCTCCCGATAGGGCTCCAGCTTCCGGGCGAAGTACATCAGGGCGTCAACGCCACTTCCCAATGCCATGCTGGCCTATTCCTGCCAGGTGCCGCAGACGGAATGTGCCTGGTATCGGGTTCCAGTTGGAGTTGCAGCGTTTGGGCATCCAGACACTTATGGGGGGTGACGGTGAAATCTTTTAGGATTTACCGCCGTTTCTCTATCCCGCGAGCCGTTATGATTGCGTCGCTTTCACGCCAGTCTGTGAAGAACCTTTTTTGACCAAGGGCGATGCGAGCCTCGTGTTTGGCGAGACGAACTATCCAACGGTTGCAGCCGGCTCCTCTGACGGTAGCGACAGTCATTACATCGATCTCAAAACGGCGCTAGCGAGCTGGATATGCTCCCCAACATCGGCCCGGTCCGCGAGTAGGATGTCATCGATGGTTGGCCCCGACAGAAAGTGGAAGAGTTTACTCGCATTCGAGGAGCCGACACAGGGGGGGATAGTCAACATTCGCAGCAGCGGTTTGTGGCATGGCGCCTGGGGGAGGAACTCAGTGGTCCGTTATTCCGTCTGTTTACTCGCACCACGTCGGGAGCTTCCTCTATGGGGCTTTTGGCTTACGCTAAGCATACGTAAGACCTGATACGATAGAAGCTAGCGTTGTCCACCACCAATGTTGTCGATCAAGACGCAAGATAGCGGCTATTAAAAAAATGCAGTACGCAAGGGGAGTCAGGTGGAAGAATTTATATGGGTGATACTACTGGTTGGCGTGGTCTGGCTGGCTGCCAAAAGGAGCAAGCGAAAGCGCTCTCAGCCCCAGAGGCCTGAGCGGGCCGGGATTTCTACCAAGTCGGATCATACCGTTTCTCGTCAGAATAATTCATCGGATGACACGCTGGGGGAGTACGGTATCCACGTCGAAGTGCGGTACGGGAATCTCCATGGAATTGATCTGGCGCCCGACCCCAAGGTTACACCGCAGGAATGCTGGGTCCCTGCAGGGCAACCGGCAACAGTACATGGCGTCACCATCCCGGGAGGACGCCTATTCGTTGGCCGTGGGCTCCCGGCAGGCGAGACGTATAGCATCGAGCCCTCTCTGGTCGATCCTGACCTGCCGGTCAACCTGAAGAACCCCGCCAATCACGAAGATACGCTTGGCTACTGGCCGCAGTATCACCGCATCAGCCCTGAAGCCAGAGCGGGCTATCTGCACTTTCTGGCCTCAGATCGTGGTGACCCAAGCGTCCCCATGGGATTCGTTTTCCTGTACTTCTATGGCCTGGAGCGACGTCTGCTAGTAGATAACCAGGCAGGCGAGGTGTCCTCGGCGGAGTATGAAGACCTCATCGGCGAGGTCCAGCGGCTATTGTCCGTGTACAGCCACAGCAATAGTTTCAAAGGGTATGCCTCACATCTGCTGGATTACCTGGCCATGGCTGAAAGCTCGTTCGACACGCCGAGTACCACCCCGGTAACCCGGGAAAGACAGAATGGACTGCCGAGCCAGCTGCTTGTCGACCTTGGTATCTTCTCCGCGAGTCATCAGCCCATCCCGGCTGACTGGGCCTATGCCTGGGTGATCCAGGATCCCCAGTTCCGACTACGTACAGCGGCCGAGCGGTGCCCTGACGAGTTCAAGGCGCTATTTATTCACACGCCGGTATCGGGAGCGCCACGGTGAGGGGATAGTGGTCAAACCCAACAAGACGTTGATTACCCTGTCGTATCACCCGGCCAGCCCGTCGATATCGCCCGCCCCGGTGCGGACTCAATTGCCCAACATTACCGGCCTGAAGAAGCCGACACGACTTCTGGCTGAGCTAGTCGATCGCTCATGTGACGAGCTGGATGCCTTCAGCCGGTTCGTCGGCAAGCATCCGTCACGCTGGGATAGCATGGAGGCGTTGGCTCTATTGCCGCCGAGTCTGGCGGGCGAGCGTAAAACCGAGGAAGTGATCAACTTGGAAGCCCGGCTCAAGGCACGCTTGCAAGCGCAAGACATTGCCAGGGTCCCCTTCACCGAATTGGCCGCAGGCATAAACCTTGGCAGTACAGCCAAGCCAACTGCCAAGAGCATGGCTTCTTTGGCAGGTTTTCTTGAACAGGCGGGTATCGGCTTCGAGCCCGATTATCGTTATACCGGTATCTTGCCTCATCAGGATAACGACTGTGTAACGTTTGAAGTTCAGAGCACCAGCCACCTACCTGTCTCGCCCGAGTTCTCCCACGCCGCGACGGTAATGCGCCTAGCCGGTTTTGTCCTGTACGGCCAGAGCGACACCCTGACCGATCGGCACTATGCCATCCTCACTGACTATCTGGACCAGGTTTCTCAACTGAGCGAACTCGAGCGACAGCACCTCCAAGCGTATTTTCGGTGGGAGATCGAGCGCAAATCGACCCTCGCCGGCATGCGCAAACGCGTGGATGCCATGGATGTGAACCAGCGCACTCGGCTTGAGCAGTTACTGGTACGCTTAGCGAGCGCCGATGGCGTGGTGGATACGGACGAGATCAAGAAATTGCGCCGTACCGCCAGTCTGCTGGGACATGATCCCGAGACCCTTTACTCCCGCATTCACTCGGCCATGTCCGAACCGACCGTCGTCCGTCAGGCCAGCGAGGCGACCACAGGCTTTGCCATCCCGGCGCCCGAGCCGGACGCCGCGCAAGCTGGAACGCCCCGGCAACCCCTGAATCAGGACACTATCCGCCAGAAACGCACCGAAACTCAGAAGATAGCCGGCGAGCTGAACAGCATCTTTACCCCTGACTCGCCAGCCGTGCCGTCGCACGCCAGTCGTGACTCACAGCCCACAGGTAAAGTACCTGATACGCAGCGCACGGGGCGGCAGAGGCTGGACCCCGCCATCCTCCAAAGCAAGCGCGAAGAGAGTGACCAGGTGACTGGGGTGCTGAATGACATTTTTACACCCGAGGACGAGATGGTTGCTGGCGTCTCGGACCAGGTCCCGGATGACCATCGACCGTTGCCGGCTTCACCGTCGCAGGGCACCGTTGACACAGGTCGCCCCGACCATGCTGATGCCGGCCCGGGTGGGCTGGATACGGCTCACATGGCGTTATTGGAAGCCGTCGCCACTCACGAGCAGGGGCTAGCCGTGAGCGAGGCAGAAACCCTTGCCAGCGAGTTACGCCTCCTGTTGGCTGGTGCCATCGACACAATCAATGAAGCGGCCTTCGAACTGACGGATGCACCGGTCCTTGAGGGGGAAGGGGCCGTGCTGGTCGTGGATAGTGAAATACTTGAGGAGATGAAAGGGTGAGCCGACTACGCGATCGCGAAAGAAATGCCATTCTGAGTTCGCTGCGTGCTGGCGTGGTGCCGCGCGTTGGTCAACAGCACATCCAGGTCGGGCGGGCGGCTGAGATCAAGGCGCTGATCTCTGATATCGATACCCTGGCCGACGGCGGCTCAGCCGTGCGGTTCATCATTGGCGAATATGGTTCAGGGAAAACCTTTTTTCTCAACCTGGTCGGCTCGATCGCTCGCGAGAAGAAGCTCGTGACCGTTTCGGCTGACCTGACGCCGGATCGGCGCATCCATGCGACCGGTGGGCAGGCTCGGGCACTATACGCTGAGCTGATGCGCAACATGGCAACCCGTGCCAAGCCCGAGGGCGGGGCGCTGGCCAGCGTGACCGAGCGTTTCGTCACCCAGGCGCTGCAGCACGCCGAACAGAGCGGCGTCTCACCGGAGGCAGCCATTCAGGCTGGACTCGATAGTCTGATGGAAATGCATGGTGGGTATGACTTCGCCTCGGTTATCAAGGCGTACTGGCGTGGGCACGATACCGACGACACTGAGCTACAGCAGGCTGCCATCCGCTGGATGCGTGGGGAGTACAGTACCCGGACCGAGGCGCGCACGGCGTTGGGAGTGCGCACTATTGTCGATGACTCGAACGTCTATCAAAGTCTCAAGCTCATGGCGCGCTTCGTTCGGCTGGCCGGTTTCGGTGGGCTTCTGGTGACACTCGATGAATTGGTCAATCTCTACAAGCTCTCCAATAGCCAGGCGCGCAATGCCAACTACGAGCAGATACTGGGCATTGTCAATGACGCGCTGCAGGGCAGCGCCGACGGTCTCGGGGTCGTCTTCAGCGGGACGCCGGAGTTTCTCATGGATCCCCGGCGCGGCCTGTACAGCTATGAGGCGTTGCAGTCACGTTTGGTCGAGAACCGCTTTGCCCGGGAAGGGCTGGTCGATCTCTCGGGGCCAGTGATTCGACTGACCAACCTGACCCAGGAAGACCTTTACTTGCTACTGGTGAATGTTCGCAAGGTGTTTGCCCGGGGCGAGTCGGGGGAGAAGCTGTTGCCTGATGAAGGGCTCGAAGCCTTCTTGGATCACTGCCATCATCAGATCGGAGACGCCTACTTCAAGACACCCCGCAACTCGGTGAAGGAATTCACTCAGTTTCTGTCATTGCTTGAGCAAAATCCCGAGGTTCGCTGGGATAGCCTTATCGACAAAATACAGGTGGTCCCCGAGTCAGCCGACCAGATCCCTGACGCACCAGAAGAGCCACCCGTGCCAGCCGCAGCGCCGTCAGTGAACGATGAATCGGCACCGGCGCATGCTCCCCGGGAGGATGACGGTGATGATGATGAACTAACCTCCCTCAAGATTGGGGTGCCGAGGCATGACTAGTGCCAACTCCAGCGGCTTTTTTCGGCTCGACCGACGAATTCAGCGCTGGATCTGGCGTCAGGGCTGGACGCAGCTACGCGATCTCCAGGAAAAGGCCATCGTGCCAGTGTTGGACGGTCGCCAGGATGTGCTATTGAGTGCAGCCACCGCCTCCGGCAAGACCGAGGCGGCGTTTATGCCTGCGTTGACCGGCCTACTGCAGGCGATGGATGCCGACCATTCGCCGATGCCCCTGATTTTGTATGTGGCCCCCCTCAAGGCACTGATCAACGACCAGTACCAGCGCCTCGAATTGCTGGTTGAAGGCACCGACGTTGCGCTGACCCCCTGGCATGGTGATATTTCGGGGACGTACAAGAAACGCTTCCGGAAGACGCCGGGCGGTGTCCTGCTGATTACCCCGGAATCCCTCGAGGCCATGTTTTCACGCACCGGCACCGAGATCCCTCGCTTGTTCGCAGGGCTGCGTCAGGTCATCATCGATGAATGGCATGCGTTCATTAGTACCGAGCGCGGTATCCAGCTGCAGTCCCAGTTGGCCCGGCTAGAGGTTGCTTTGGGGCGGCGCATCCCGCGTATCGGGCTGAGCGCGACCCTTGGCGACCTGAGCCTAGCGGCCGAGGAGCTCAGACCGGGCGGCGGGCAGGCCGTGATTCCTATCGAGTCACGTAGCGATCATCAGGAACTGCAGGTCCAGTTGCGAGGCTACGAGAAAGTACCTCCCAGGCTAGGACGCAAGGAAGCTGACGCGCTGGCACGCCAGGGTCGTGAAGTGCCGATCGAGGATGTCACCCATGGTGATGACCTGGTCATCCGGGATCATCTGTTCGATACCTTGGGGGGCCAGTCGAACCTGATCTTTGCCAACAGCAAGCGTCACGTGGAGCTATTCGCTGAACTGCTGCGTCGCAAAAGTGAAGAGCAGCGGTTACCAGAAGAATTCTTCGTGCATCATGGCTCGTTGTCCAAGGACTTGCGGCATCATGTCGAGCAGAGCCTGAAAGGTGACAAGCGTCCCATGACAGCGGTGTGTACCTCGACACTTGAGTTGGGCGTGGACATCGGTAGCGTGACCAGCATCGCCCAGATCGGGCCGCCCCATGAAGTTGCCAGTTTGCGTCAGCGTCTGGGACGCTCGGGTCGTCGTGGGGAACCAGCCATACTGCGCATGTACGTCACCGAATCCAACCTGACACCGCAGACCCCTTATTTGGACCAACTGCGGTCGGGAGTGTATCAAGCCACGGCGATGGTGCAGCTTCTCGTCGAGGGATGGTGTGAACCTCCTTGTACCGGCTATTTGCATCTATCGACACTCATCCAGCAGATACTCAGTCTGATTGCCCAGTATGGCGGGGCGACAGCAACGGACTTGTGGCGCACTCTGGTGAAAACGGGGCCCTTTCGGCATCTGCGGAAGGACCAGTTCACGGCCTTACTCAGGGCGATGGGCCAGGAAGAATTGCTTGTTCAGACTGACAGCGGACTTCTGCTGCACGGGGCCGTGGGCGAACGTATCGTTAACCACCACGATTTTTATGCAGCGTTCAGTGCGCCCGAAGAGTTTTCCCTGTTCCACGCCGGCAAGATGATCGGTATGTTGCCGATCGACAGTCCACTCGAAACCGGTGGCATGCTGGTGTTCGCCGGCCGGCGCTGGGTAATTGTCGATATCGATGATGATCGCAAGGTGATTACTCTCAAGCCATCCAGTGGAGGTGTGCCGCCCCTGTTTGGCAGGGGGGCCGGCATGGTCCGGCGTGAGGTGCGCCAGCGGATGCGCCAGCTTTACATGGAAGGGGAGGCGCCGGGCTTCCTTAATCGCGGCGCCCAGCGGTTGTTTGGGCAGGGCGGCAACTTCTTCCGGGAGATGGCGCTTGATCGGACATGCCTTCTCCAGGAAGGGGGGCAGGTGCTGATTCTCCCATGGGAAAGCGACCTGGTACTCAACACGTTGGCCTTGCTACTACGTCAGCGGGGGCTGATGGTGGAGCGTGAGGGCCTGGCCGTTTCAGTGCAGGATTGCCGCAGCGAGGAACTCCCGCCACTCTTCGCATCGATACTTGCTTCGCCGCCGGCCTCGGTGGATGAGTTGGCTGGCCTGGCTGAGAACAAACAGGTAGAGAAATACGATGAATATTTGCCGGAAGAGCTTCTATGCAGCGAGTTCGCCGCACGTATGCTCGACTTGGACGGGGCACTTGAGACGATGCGCGGCATGGCCGCCACGTATGGCTAAGAAGCTACCTTCGCAAAGCAGCCGCTCAGGCGAGAATAACAAGGCGGCTATCGACCCAAAGCAGAAATGCTGCACAGGCAGCGAGCACGTTCATCCGATATAAGACTGTGAAGTTTAATACCTGTTAGCTGGTAAGTGTCTTGGGTCCTTTGGGATGGCTGGGTGCCAACTGGCCCTGGGCGCAAACGGGTAGCAAAACTGTCAAGTTAGGTGTTTTATCAAGTCCATCAGAGTTCACAAAATCCGGGACATATCTATTTTTCAATGACTATCGCGTGAGTCGCGGTATGCTGATCTTCATCTAAGCTTGGATATACTAGGGCGGGTTTTACAGGGTCCCACTCCTTAGTCCGCTAGCCACGTCGTCAAGGAGCGCTTATGTCCAAGGCCCGGAACGAGGTCTACGCCAAGGAACCCGCAGCGGAAGGGATCCAGACGGTGAACGCATGCCGAAAAGTGGTGGGCCTAGTACCTGCTCCGGAGATGTCCGCTGAGATGGCCGAAAAGGTAATCGACCAGTTACCCGAACTTCTGGCCAACTACGTCGATGACCGGTTGAGTTGGGAGGTTCAACTGATCGTTGATCCGTTGATCGGCGCTGCAGAGGTTTCCACCGATATCATCGAAAGTATTCTCGAATACAAGCGGCATCAGAAGTGGGACTACGCAATCTGTATTACCGATTTGCCGATCCACACGCAGGGGCGCTTCGTGATCGCTGAAACCAGCATGGTGCATGGCGTTGCAATGATCTCATTACCTGCTTTCGGCATTACCGCGGTACGCCGTCGCCTTAGCGAAGCGATTCTGCAACTGGTCAACGAATTGCATCATGGCAGCTCGGAAGAGGACCGTGCTCGCCAAGAGCAGCGTACTGAGCAATCCTATAAAGTTCACGAGAGCCTGCGTGGCAAAGGTGCCTGGCAACTACTGGGCAGACGCCTCTACGAGAAGTTGTTCCCGATACGGCGGGTCACGCGATCGGGCGAGGGAGAGTCCTTCGACGTACGCTTCATTGCCGATTCATGGATTAACGGCAATCTTCGCATCCTGGCCGGCATGGTTCGCGCCAACCGCCCTTGGACCATCTTTCCTGCTTTCAAAGGCGTCATCGCCGTCGCATTCGCGACCGGTGCCTATGGCCTAGTGTTTCCCACCCTTTGGAATCTCAGCGCCAATTATGGCTGGCCTCGCCTTGTTCTTCTGATGGGAGTCTCCATGGTGGCGATGATCGCCTGGATCATTCTTGCGCACTCTCTTTGGGAGTCGATAAGAAACTCCCCATTGCCACACTTGGTTCGCCTCTATAATACGGTCACTGTCCTGACGCTAAGTGCCGGGGTCATATTCTATTATACGATCCTACTGGGCCTGTTCTGTTTCACGGTCCTCGTTTTCATTCCGGCCAACATGCTGGAAGAGCAACTCGGCCAAGCGGCCAGCCTTTTCGATTACACTGCCCTTGCCTGGCTCGCGACTTCGGTTGCCACTATCGCTGGTGCCCTGGGGGCCGGGTTGGAAGATGAAGAAACCGTCAGGAACGCCACTTACGGCTACCGGCAGCGACGCCGCAACCAAGAAGCGAATAAGCGCTGATACGCGGCGACAATGAAAACCGCAACAAACGCGGGACGGCCTTCTAGTGCCTCTTTGTCTTCGCGGTCAGCCATTATCCCTCGGTGGTGTCCACGCCGGTGCTTCGTCCTCGGTTCGCCGTGCGTCCTCCCGCATGGCGTGCCCCAGCGATTCTTCGAGCTTCATGAACAACTCCCCGTAGCGCGGGCTGAAGTGGATGCCTTCTTCTATATTGCGCCAGGTGTCGAACAGCTGGTCTTCGTGGGCTTTTTCGCTGGCGATAAAGGAGCGGGTCATGCGGCGGGCGCGTTGCGGGTGGACGCCCATGGCCGTGAGGGCCTCGCCGCCAAGTTCCAGGGCGGAGTAGTAGGTCTCGCTCACCACGTCGTCGGCGCCGGCTTCACGCAGCTCGTAACCATGTCCGCGGTCGAAGGCGCGGGCCAGTATCCAAACCTCCGGGTAAAGCTGTTTGACGTGACGCACCAGGCTCACGGCCCGGTCGCGGTCATCGATGGCGACGATGAGCAGGCGTGCCTCGGCAATGCCGGCGGTTTCCAGTAGCTGGATGCGGGTGGCGTCGCCAAAGTAACTTGTCAGTTGAATCCGGCGCAGATTTTCGATCTGATCCAGGGCATGGTCCAGGGCTACGCTGGGAATGTTGTTGGCGCGAAGCAAACGACACACGATCTGTCCGAAGCGGCCGACCCCTGCCACGATCACCGGGGCCTGCTCTTCTATCTCATCCGGCTCCGCTTCTTCATTGGATGCCTTCTGATAGCGCGGCAGCACTACCCGGTCATAGACGATGAACAACAGCGGCGTCAGGAACATGGACAGGGCCACCACCAGTGACAGCACCTGTGCAGTGTCTGCAGGGATAACCTGGTTCTGGGTGCTGTAGGTCAGCAGCACAAACCCGAACTCACCGGCCTGAGCCAGCCCGAGGCTGAACAACCAGCCTTCACTGCCGCGGATGCCAAATGCGAAAGCCAGGCCAACCAGAATCAGGGCCTTGCCAATGATAACCGCCAGGGCGAGAAGCAAGACCGTATCCCAGGAATCCACCAGAACGCCGAAATTGATCCCCGCGCCGACGGTAATGAAGAAAAGCCCCAGCAGAAGCCCCTTGAAAGGTTCGATATTGGCTTCCAGCTCGTGCCGGAATTCGCTGTTGGCAAGGACCACACCGGCCAGGAAAGCGCCGAGCGCCGGCGACAGGTTCACCAGGCTCATGAGCGCTGCGATGCCGATAATCAGCATCAGGGACGTAGCGGTGAATATCTCCCGCATGCGGGACTGCACCACATAGCGGAACAGTGGCCGGCTCAGGTAATGGCCACAGACAACCACAATCACGATCGCACCGACAACGGCCAGCCCATGCGCCCAGCCCGGCAGGTTCTCAACCAGGCTGAGGCTGCTGTGTCCGCCCTCACTGCCACTAGCAGAGATTTCGGATACGGCCAGCAGCGGGATGATGGCCAGCATGGGAATCACCGCAACGTCCTGGAAAAGCAGCACTGAGAAGGCACTCTGGCCGCCTTCGGTTTTGACCAGGCCCCTTTCTGTCAGCGTCTGCAAGACAATCGCTGTTGAGGATAGGGAGAAGAGAAGCCCGAGCGCCACGGCTGTTTGCCAGGCCATCCCTAGGGACCAGGCAAAACCGGTGGCGGCGGCTGCAGTCAGTGTAACCTGCAGGCCACCGAGACCGAGCAGTCGGACCCGCATGGCCCAGAGGGATTTGGGATCAAGCTCCATCCCTACCAAAAATAGCATCATTACCACGCCGAACTCGGCAAAATGCTGAAGAGTGACGGCCTCCTTGCCCACCAGTCCGGTCACCGGCCCTATGACCACACCGGCCACTAGGTAACCGAGTACCGACCCCAGCCCGAACCGCTTGGCCAGCGGCACCGCGATTACCGCCGCCACCAGGTAAATAAACGCCTGAACAAAGTAGTTAGTCATCCGTCATGTCCATGGGCCGTAAATCAGATATCCGTTCTTCTAACCTTAGATCAACGGCTGTATTTCGCTTCCGGTCACCCGTCGGGCATGCACGGTGAGCGTGGCGGCAACTTTCAGCACCTGCTTGCGGAGTCGCACCAGACTCCAGCCCTGGCGGGTTTGGCTCTCCATCAGGCAGCGCAGGCCGTGCGGATATTGTTTCAATCTAACCAATAGTTCTAGTTCGTTCCGGGCCTTCGGTCCTCCGCGGGGCGGTTTTTTCTCCGCTTCGCTACGTAAAGGCCACTGCCGAATCGTTATATCAGGAAAGCCTCAATGTCCGCTTCTGGCCGTCAACAGCCAGTTCTTCAAAAAATAAATGATGCCTGAACAGCCGGTGCTGCCCCCATGGGGTAGCACCGGCGTTATGTCGTGACTCGTGGTCACAAGTACCCCAGCTCCGCAAAGAACTCACCCCCTCGCTTCCTACCCCACATGATCATCAGGGACCCAACACCTATCGACACCATGGCCGATACTCCAGGTCGAGCATGCGGCATCATTCGGGCGTTGGTCCCGATTAGACTTTGGTCTTGAAATCGGACTCAGGGGTAAATGTGCGGACTGAAGGGACAAAGCCCGTATTCAGCGGCAATGCGTAGTGATCGCCCCTCGCCATAGACTCCCAGATATAGGGTCATGCCCATTGGGAGTATTCGATGAATTCACAGGTATCGCTTCACGACGAGCCACGCACTTACATCGGCAAGCGCCAGCCGCGCGTCGAGGACGAGGCGCTGCTACGCGGGTTGGGGCGTTACGCCGACGATCTTGCCATTCCGCCAGGGACACTCCACGCGGCGGTCGTTCGATCACCTCATGCCCATGCCAGAATAACGCGACTAGTGGTTGACGAGGTGCTTAAGCGGCCGGGCGTTCGTGGTGTACTGACGGGAGAGGACGTCAGACTTTGGGCATCGCCGTTTCCCGTCGGAGTGCGTCAATCGATGGAGCACTGGTGCCTGGCCGTTGACAAGGTACGTCATGTCGGTGAGCCGGTCGCCGTGGTCATCGCAGAAGATCGTTATCTGGCTGAGGATGCGCTTGAAGCTGTCGAGGTTGATTATGAGCTGCTGACACCGGTAGTCGATCCCGAAGCGGCGGCCGATGATGAGGCACCGACTCTCCATGAGAATGTCGCCAGCAATGTTGTCAATGACCGTCACTTCCGATATGGCGAACCGGATACCGCGTTCGAAACGGCGCAGCGAACCCTATCACTCAAGGTTCGTTACCCACGCAATGCCTGCACACCGATCGAATGCTACGTCGTCGTGGGCCAGTACGACCCCGCCGAGGGTGGTTACGATGTCATGGCCAACTTCCAGGGCCCCTACGCGCTTCATTCGGTCATGTCGCGGGCCCTGCGGGTGCCGGCCAATCGCTTGCGACTGCGCACGCCGCCGGATTCCGGCGGCAGTTTCGGCATCAAGCAGGGCGCCTTTCCCTATGTGGTGATGATGGCGCTGGCTGCGCGCAAGGTAGGCGCGCCGGTCAAGTGGGTTGAGGATCGCCTGGAGCACCTGCAGGCCGCATCGTCGGCGACCAACCGCGTCACCACTATTGAGGCCGCCTTCGATGACCAAGGCCAAGTATCGGCATTGCGCTTCGACCAGCTCGACGATTGCGGTGCCTATCTGCGAGCGCCAGAGCCCGCGACTACCTACCGTATGCACGGCAATCTCACCGGTGCCTACGCCATCCGCCACCTTGAGGTGCGCAACCGCATCGTTTTGACCAACAAAACGCCGACGGGGCTGAATCGTGGCTTCGGGGGGCCTCAGGTCTATTTCGCACTCGAGCGCCTGATGCAGAGGATCGCTGTCGAGCTCGAAATCGATCCACTCGACGTCATCCGGCGGAATCTGGTTCCCTCCGATGCATTTCCATATCGCTGTGCCGCCGGGGCGTTACTGGATTCCGGCGATTATCAGCGTGGCATTGAACTCGGTATCGAGCAGGGCGGGCTTGACGAACTGCTGGCGCGACGCGACGCGGCCAGACGAGAGGGCCGACGCTATGGTATCGGCTATACCGTGGCGGTCGAACCATCGATCTCCAACATGGGTTACATCACCATGGCCCAGACGCCGGAAGAGCGCCGTCGTGCTGGGCTCAAGAACGGGGCGGTTAGTACGGCGACCGTCAGTGTCGACCCAATGGGGGGCGTCAGCGTCCATGTCTCATCCACGCCTCAGGGGCAAGGGCATCGAACCGTCGCTGCGCAGGTAGTGGCGGATGTACTTGGGGTGTCTCTGGAGAGCATCCGTGTCGATGTCGAGCTCGATACTGGCAAGGATGCCTGGTCGATCGCCTCGGGCAACTACTCTAGCCGGTTCGCCGGTGCAGTGGCTGGAGCAGTGCACAAGGCGGCGCTTAAGATCCACTCACGGCTGGTCTCTATCGCCACCCAGCAGTGGAAGGTTTCGGCGGAAGATATTCTCTTCGGTGAGGGGCGGGTTTACACGCAAGATGGAGCACACGCCACCTCGTTTCACCGTCTCGCCGGTGCCACCCACTGGGCGCCGGGGACGTTGCCCGAATCGGAAACGGGAGGGTTACGCGAGACCGCTTTCTGGACACCCGCCGAGTTGACCGCGCCGGACGAAGACGAACGCATCAACAGCTCACTGTGTTACGGCTTCATCTTCGACTACTGCGGTGTGGCGATTGATGCTCTGACTGGACGCGTTGAGATTGATCGTTACGTTACGTTGCATGACGCCGGCCGCATGCTTAATCCGCAACTGGTTGACGGTCAGGTGCGCGGCGCTTTCGCCCAGGCCGTAGGAGCCGCGCTCTATGAGGCGTTCCACTATGGCCCGGATGGCAGTTTTTTTTCGGGCACGCTGGCTGATTATTTGATCCCCACCACCATGGAAGTGCCCGACCCGCGCATCCTGCACATGGAAACGCCATCACCGTTCACCCCGCTGGGATCCAAGGGGGTAGGGGAAGGCAACAACATGAGCACTCCTGTCTGTATCGCTAACGCGGTGGCGGACGCGTTAGGCGATACGGTCGAGCCGGGAGACATCGAGCTGCCGCTGACGCCCTCGAAAGTACGCACGTTGATGGGCATCGAGGAGCCTCCGCGTCCGGAGGGCGTCGGTGAGGACAGTATCGAAACCACGGCGGGCGGCGGTTCGACGCTGGCTGCCAGCGACGACGTGGAAATCCCCGCTTCGCCGCAGCGAGTCTTCGACAGCATTCTAGACCCCGACACGCTGAAAGCGATGATTCCTGGCTGCCATTCGCTGGAGCTGACAGGGGAAAACGCCTATCGCGCTGACGTCACTGTGGGGGTTGGCATGATCCGGGCGCGTTTTGATGCCCGCGTGGAGCTCACGGACCTCGATCCGCCCCGTTCGCTGTGCCTTTCAGGAGCCGGCAGGAGCGGCATGGGAGATGCCGAGGGCGCGGCACGGATCCACTTGACCGAGATTGAGGGCGGCCATACTCGCCTTGATTACGACTATGAAGTGACCATCGGGGGCAAGATCGCGTCTGTCGGCGGGCGCATGCTCTCCAGCGCCTCGAAGATGCTGATCGGTCAGATATTCTCGCGTCTTTCCCGCCAGATGAGTGGCGCCAAGGTGAAGCGGTCTCTGTGGCAGCGGATCAAACATCGTCTAACCGACCGAGGAGGTGACGCATGAAACCGGCCGCATTTGACTATTACCGCCCACGCACACGTCGCGAAGCCATCGAGGTGCTTATTGAGGTCGGTGAAGATGCCCGTATCGTCGCCGGCGGACAGTCGCTGATGGCGGTACTCAACATGCGTTTGAGCCAGCCGCGTGCGCTGGTCGATATCGCCGCCATCGACGAGCTTCGCTACATCGAACGGCGTGATGGCTATCTGGCCATCGGCGCTGCCACTACTCAGGCTGAGCTACTCGAATATGATTCCCTTGCCGACGACGTGCCACTTCTCGCCGAATCTCTACCTTGGGTCGGCCACTTCCAGACCCGCAACCGTGGCACCGTCTGTGGCTCCATAGCCCACGCCGACCCCAGCGCCGAGTTGCCGCTTTGTCTCGCTACGCTCGGTGGCGAAGTGGTGTTAGAGACTCGACGCGGCAGGACTCGCCGCATTGCCGGTGGCGATTTTTTCCAAGGGATTCTGACCACCGAGCGTCGGCCCGACGAACTGATTACCGAAGTGCGCTTCCCTCTTAAGCAGGAACATCATATCTATCGCTTCCAGGAAGTAGCCATGCGCCACGGCGATTTCGCCATCGTGGCACTGGCAGCCGACATCGGCGAGCGCGAAATCCAGCTCGGTGTCGGTGGTGTCGCAGATCGTCCGGTCGTGCGTTGCCTGTCACGTGATGACGATCTGGCCGAGGCGCTCAATGTGCTGGCCTGGTCGCTCGATGCTCAGAACGACGCGCATGCCTCGGCGGCTTACCGTCGACATCTGGTACGCGAAATGGGACGCCGCCTGATTGCGGCAGAAACAACTGCAGAGGAGGCGGCCGATGTATATCCGTCACGATGATCGCCACCGGGTCACGCTCACGCTGAACGGAAGCGAACGCAGCTCTCATGCCGAGTCGCGAACTCAACTGTGCGACTTCCTGCGTCATCAGCTTGGAGTAACTGGTACCCATGTCGGCTGTGAGCACGGTGTTTGTGGCGCTTGCACAGTGATAGTCGACGGGCGTGCCACACGCTCCTGCTTGATGCTCGCGGTACAGGCCGAGGGGCGTCGTGTGGAGACTGTCGAGTCACTGGGTGAGATGGGGGGGCTAGATGATCTGCAGCGGGCATTCCGGGATCACCATGCTTTGCAGTGCGGCTTTTGCACGGCGGGCATCTTGATGTCTTGCCATGAATTCCTGCGTCGCGTACCCGACCCGAGTGAGGCAGAGGTGCGCGATATGCTGTCCGGACACCTTTGCCGCTGCACTGGTTACACTGGCATCGTCCAGGCGGTCTTGGCTGTGGCTCGCAGACGACAGAACCATCGAGAGGAGGAGCAGTAATGTTCGATCTTGGCCGCAGTTTTCTCGCGACGGTCGAACGTCGTCCGCAGGCGTTGGCGATCACTGACGGCGATTTCCAGCGGACCTATGTCGATTGGTTGGACGATATTCAGAGCGTGGCGCGGGGGCTCGAATCACTCGGCCTGAGCCGGGGGGATCATTTGGTGGTGGTCATGCAGAACCGCTGGCAAATGGCGACCCTACACTGGGCGTGCCAGTTCGCCGGTATCATCGTCACGCCGATCAACTGGCGCTCGACGGCGCGGGAGGTCCGGTATGTTCTCGAAAACGCTGAGGCGCGCGGCGTGGCCTTCGACGCCGCTGGCGCTGACGCCGTGCTGGCGTGTCGGGAAGCTCTCGCGATCCCCCGCATCGCCGTCGGCGAATGCGGTGACGACGGCGCGGTGGCGTTCGACTCGCTGCTTGGCGGATGCGGCGAAACGCTTTGCCGTGCCGCACCGGAGGATATCTCACTGATGCTTTACACCTCCGGTACCAGCGGCCAGCCGAAAGGCGTGCCGCGTACCCACCGTGCCGAGCGTGCCGCCGCCGTCGCTCATGTGGCGCAAAATCTCTATCGCCACGATGAGAGAACACTCGGAGTGATGCCGTTGTACCACACCATGGGCGTGCGCTCGCTGTTGTCGATGGCGCTGATCGACGGCCGCTTCGTTTGTGTGCCCAAGTTCGATCCCGAGGCCACCCTCGAGGCTATCGAACGCGAGCAGGTGACCAATCTCTACTTGGTGCCCACTCTCTATCACCTGCTGATCGAGCACCCGACGTTCAGCGCCGACCGTGTCGCCAGCGTCGACAAGCTTGGTTTCGCTGGCGCGGCAATGAGTGCCGGTCTGATGGCGCGGGTGGAAGACGCGTTCAAGCCGAGTCTGTTCGTCAATCACTACGGCTGCTCCGAAATCTACACCTTCACCATCGACCAGCAGGCCAGCCGCAAGCCCGGCTCTTCGGGGCGGACCTCGCTCAATCAGCGCATTCGTATCGTGCGCGTCGGTGCCGAATCACCGGACGATGTCGTGCCGCACGGAGAAGAGGGCGAAATCATCGCTGACCTGGCAGGTGACGAGGCCTTCTCCGGCTACTGGCGACGCCCGGACGCCGATCATAAGGCACTGCGCAACGGCTGGTATTTCACCAGCGACATGGGGTACTTCGACGCGGAGGGCGACCTGTTCGTCACCGGTCGGATCGACGATCTGATCATCACCGGCGGTGAGAACGTCAGTCCTGTAGAGATCGAGAACGCGCTCTCGTTACATCCTCAAGTCGACGAGGTGGTGGTCGCCGGACTCCCGGACGAGCAGTGGGGGCAGGTCATCGCTGCCTTCATTAAACCTCGCGGCAACGTCAGCGAGGAGGCACTTGATCAGCACTGTATCGATGCCGGCCTGGCGCGCTTCAAGCGCCCGCGACGCTATCTCTTCGTTGACGAAATCCCCAAGTCTGCAGTGGGTAAGGTGCTACGCCGCGTTCTGTTGGCCGGTCGCGCCGACTCCCTGGTTGCGGAATAGATTTTCATCACTTCATCAAGGAACCGTCATGACTCAGCAATCGACCCTGGACTTTCTCTCTTCCGATTTCGACGGCTTCGACGTGCATATCGACAGTGAGCGCGAACGTGCCGATATCGTACTCGACCGACCGCCGCTCAACGTGATCGCCATGCCACAGCGCGATGATCTTCGACAGGTCTTCGAAGCCCTTGACGCGCATGACGACGTGCGCGTGATCGTTCTACGTGCCAACGGCGAACATTTTTCCAGCGGGGGCGACATCAAGGGATTTCTCGAAGCCTCGCCCGAGCATGTCTCCAAGCTCGCCTGGAACGTCGCGGCACCGGCTCGTTGTGAAAAGCCGGTCATTGCCGCCAACCGGGGATACACCTTCGGTGTCGGTTTCGAGCTGTCCCTGGCGTGCGATTTCCGCATCACCTCCGAAACCACGCGCTATGCGCTGCCCGAGCAAAACCTCGGCCAGATCCCCGGTTCAGGTGGCTCCGCGCGACTGCAGAAGATCATTGGTATCGCTCGCACCAAGCACATGGTGATGCGCGCCAAGCGCATTAGCGGCTCCACGGCGCTGGAATGGGGCATTGCCACGGAGTGCGTGGCGGACGGCGAGCTGGAAGCCGCCACGCAGTCGCTGGTGGACGAGCTTCGCCGGTTCTCGCCGCTGGCCCAGCGAACCGCGAAGAAGTTGATCAATGACAACGAGGATGCCTCGCTCTCGGTCGCTATCGAGATGGAAGGACATTGCTATAGCCGCCTACGCAGCTCGAATGACTTTCGCGAAGGTGTCGAAGCATTTCACGCCAAGCGCAAGGCCAGCTTCCGGGGAGAGTAATCTCCGGCTCGGCGTTTCGTTCAATCAACACGACAAAAAATAAGGAGCCATGCCATGTCTCTTGAAAATGATCAAAACGTCCATCCCGTGAAGCTGCCTGGCGGTGCCCTGCAGAGTCTTCGCTCAGCGCTTTCTATCAAAGCAGTCAGCGCGGGCGTCGTCGCCACCCTATTCGGTTGCTCTGGGCCGGCGCTGATCGTAATCAGCGCCGCTAATGCCGGAAAGCTATCCAACGGTCAAACGGTCGCCTGGCTATTCGCCGTCTATTTCCTGGGAGGGCTGATCAGTCTGGTCATGGCGCTGCGCTATCGTCAGCCGATCACTGGCGCCTATTCGATCCCAGGGGCCGCTATCATGAGCGCGGCCCTGGTAACGATCCCGTTTTCGGAAGCCATTGGTGCCTTCGTCATGGCGGGTGTCGTCGTGTTGCTCCTAGGCGCTAGTGGACTAGTCGGCCGAGTCATGCGCTGGTTGCCTATGCCCATCGTCATGGCAATGATCGCCGGAGCGCTGATCCGCTTTGGCGTGGGGGCTGTGGAGTCGATCGGGGCAGCGCCTCTGATCGCGGGCACGTCGCTGCTGGCATTCTTTCTGACCTCGCGTTTTTTGAAATCCGTGCCGCCAGTGTTGGTCGCTGCGGTCGTGGGATTCGTAGTGGCCTATGTCAGCGGCAGCATCCAAGCGGGGGACGTGGACATCGCGATGGTGGCACCGCAATTCACCATGCCGCACTTCTCCTTCGATGCCTTTATGGCGATCTCGATTCCGCTGGCCGCGCTGGTGCTGGGAGCTGAAAACGCCCAGGCTACGGGCGTTCTGCTGGCCGAGGGCTATCGGCCGCCGATCAACGCGATGGCGATCATCAGCGGTATCGGCGGTATCCTGGCCGGCTTCCTGGGCGGCCACAACGCCAATATCGCCGGGCCGATGACGGCGATTTGTGCCTCCGAGCAAGCGGGTGAGGAACGTGAAAGGCGCTATGGCGCGACGCTTGTCAATGGCGTGCTTTTCTGCGCATTTGGTCTCTTCGCCGGCGGCGCGGTTCCCCTGATCCAGGCATTGCCCAAGGCACTGATCGCCAGCATCGCTGGCGTGGCGATGATCGGCGTACTGCTGGCCGCGTTACAGCAGGCTTTCAACAAGCAGATCGGCTATCAGGTTGGGGCTTTCGTGGCACTGGTCGTGGCCATGAGCAATCTGAGTCTTTTCGGTATCAGTTCACCGTTCTGGGCCTTGGTTGCCGGTATCGCAGTATCGGCGTTGTTGCGTGAAACGCCTCGCGAGCCGGCCGCGCAGCCCGAGGAAACGATGGCGCCGGCGGGAAAGCGCGTTTAGATCGCGGCTCAAGATGGGCGAACGATCAATGGTCGATGGTGGCCACGAACTCGGCGATGACGCCCAGCGTCTCATCCCGGGAGTCCCGCTGGGGAACGTGACCGCAAGCGGGTAGCCAGACTGTTCGGCAAGGCCCGCCTGCCCGTTGGCGAATGCGCTCGAGGTGTCGAGCACTGGCGTATTCGTCCTCTTCGCCCTGAATCAGGAGAAGGGGGCAACAGATTTCTCCCATCATGGGAGTGATATCCCAATCGGCGAAGTTGGCAGAGAGCCAAGTATCGCTCCAACTGTGAAATACCGCATCAACGTTGTCGCCGTGGTAACGCGCTAGTCGGGCACGCAGGTCTTGGTTAGCATAACGCCGTGTCGTGGAACGGATGGCTTCGATGCATTGCGGCTCGGCGAAGACATGGGGTGCCATGGCCACGACGCCGCAGATGCGTGGATCCGCGTACTGTGCCGCGTAGGCCAGCGCAATCGTCGCGCCGTCGCTGTGGCCGATCAGGATGACGTTGTCGTAGCGAAGAATATCGAGCACTCGTCGCAATTCTTCGCAACCTTGACGCTCCAAATAATCGCTTGGGCGCGACGGTTCAGCGGGTGAGGAATGGCCATGGCCTCGTCGGCTGTAGGCGCCGACTTCACAACCGAGGGTTGTAGCGAGGTGGGAGGGGAAGTCCTTCCAGAGATCCACGCAGCCCAGCCCCTCGTGCAACAGCAGACAGAAAAGGGGCTTGGAAGTGGACGCTCCGAACGATGCATATTCGAGCCGGGTCGAAGGAAGTTCGATGAAGCGAAGAGCCATGGCGCAATATCCGATCCTGTGCCGCAGAGCCATCATGATGGACGATATGTCCGGGTGGCGAGGAGCGATCGTTGCTCAAGATTCGCTCTTCCCCTTTGGTGGAACGCCTGCGTAACGATCAGCCTAGAGTGTTAGGCTATCATCTTAACTAGTTAAGTATTTGCAGGAAACAAGATCACCATGTCGAACGCCTGTCGAATCTTTCACGGTGGGTTCGGGCGGATCGCCCTGCTGGACATGGACGAGCCGCTAGTGCCCCATGCTCACTCGGAATGCCACGTACTCATCAAGGCAACCGGGGAGAACACCTATTTCTCGGTACGAGGGTGTCGGTTTCCGCTCACCGACGAGACCGCCATACTCGTCAACGCCTGGGAACCTCACTTCTACGATCACCAGACGGGTGTTTCCGAGAGCCTGATCCTGGCGCTCTACATCGAGCCGAGGTGGCTGGCCGCACTCCAGACCGACTTGTCGACAAGCGCTCGTCCTGATTTCTTCTCTCAGCCTTGTGTCGAGTTGACGCCTCGCATGAGGCGAATGGCCGACATCCTGATCGGTGAAATGCTGGGCTTCGCACCTAAGACCCGCGACGAGATGGAGAGTCTGCTCTTCGATCTTCTGATATCGATCGTGGAAAAGCACTCCGACTGGCACCATCTGGCTAGGTTGAGAGCTGGTACGGGGGGCGATTTCTACGATGCTCGCGTTCGACGCGCGACGGAACTCATTCTGCAGGCCCCGCCCGGCGATCTGGACCTTGATGCTGTTGCGCGTCAGTGTGGCCTGTCACGAGGCCACTTCTTCTCGCTGTTTAAGAAGACCACGGGCATGACACCGCAAATGCTTGCTAACATGAGGTGTATGCAGTCGGCATTCGATTGGCTTGCCAGTAATAGCCAAGGCTCGTTGGGGGAGTTATCCCTAGCGCTGGGTTTTTCTGAACAGGGGCATTTCACACGCTTCTTCCGCCGCCATATCGGGGCGGCGCCCAGTCAGTATCAACGTGTCATGGACGACTATTCGCCTTGAGTGCGCGTACGACTGCTTTGTTATCCAGAGTGCCCTGCAGGAAACTCTCGTGAAGCGTGGTCATCGGCATGGGCTGAAAATATTTCGGCGAGGAGAGGGCGCCGCTGGGGGTTCGTTTGTGCCAAACGGTGAGTGCTTCGGTATCGCTGCGTTTGGCAGTATCGCGCACCCAAGGAAGCGCGAGCTTAGGCATATGGCTGGCAGCTTGGCGACTTTCGAAGGCTAGTCACAACGACATCTTCCCCCGTTTCGGCTTCGCCTTCATCACAAAAAGTGCGTTCTGACGGTGTTAAATCCGTTGTTGGCTGTCAACAACCAGCCCCCAAAAATTAAATAATGCCGTGAACAGCCGGTGCTTCCCCAATGGGGAAGCACCGGCGTTATGTCGTGACTCGCGGTCACAGATACCCCAGCTCCGCAAAGGACTCACATCCCTTGCTCCCGACCACCACATGATCGATCACCCGGATCTCCACGAGCCCCAGTGCTTCCTTGAACCGCTGGGTGATTCGCCGGTCCGCGTCGCTGGGTGCAGCGTCGCCCAAAGAGGGTTGTGTGCCAAGATCACAGCGGTGGCGTTGCAGACTCTGCTTGCGGGAGACGCTGTACCGTGAGAGTCCTTCGAAGCGGATGACACGATGCTGGATGTTGAAAAACAGGGCACTGAATACCTCATTTTTTAGTCCTGTAGCAGGTACCTGCAAATATTTAATCGCGAGCTTGGGCCGATTGATCTTGTGCCCTTAGGCCAGCCGACTTCAGGCGAGTCGTTTCGCAATCTGCAACTACTCACCTTCGGTCGCTGCCTTGGTAACGTGGTAGGTGCCGAAGACTTCTCCGGATGCAATTCTAGAAAGCCGCCCCTAGGAGCGGCTTCCTCGCGTTAAGCGCGCCTCGAGGCCAAGAGCTTGATAACTACTGCCTGGAGCACCAGGCCGATAGCCAGCAGTATATAGGGGGACGCGATGATGATCGTCCCGAGGTAGAGCAGGGCGCTGACGGAGGCCGGAACCAGCGCATAGGGGATTTGGGTTTTGACGTGAGCGACGTGGTCTGAGCCGGAGAAGATGGAGGCCATCACCGTCGTGTCCGAGATGGGAGAGCAGTGATCGCCGAAGATCGAGCCGGAGAAGATGGCACCGATCGCCATGCTCACGAGTGTCATGTCGCCGATGTTGTACGCCAGAGGCACGCCAATCGGCGTCAGAATCGCCATGGCGCCCCAGGAACTCCCGGTCGAGAAGGATATCACCATGGCAATGGCGAAAATGATGATCGGCAGTAGGGCTGGCGACAGCCAGCTCTGCGTCGCTGCTATGACATGATCGCCGGTTTCAAGAGCGCCGGTGACGGTGCCGATCGACCAGGCCAGCACCATGATGACCAGCGCCGGCAGCATGGTCTTGAAGCCAGCCAACAAGGTGTTCTCGCAGGCTTCCAACGATTGGCGCTGAAGCAGTGCCATAACTATCCCGACGACGACCATCGCGAAGGCGGCCCAGCTGAGCGAGACACTGACATCGGTATCCGCAATCGCCTCCATCAGCGGCTTACCTTCATTACCCCCGCCCGTATACCAGAGCGCCCAACAAGCGACGCCGATAAGCACGACAAGCGGAATCAAGAAATTCCACACGCGCCCTCTGCCTTCGGGTACGTCCCCCAGATCGTCTTCGACGTTGGAGAGCGGGTTATCGCCGGGAGCGACGAGTTCGCCGGTCTCCTGGGCGCGATGCTCGGCGCGCTTCATGGGGCCGAAGTCGCCCATGAGGATGATCATGGGAACCGATGCCAGACAAAGCAGGGCATAAAAGTTCCAGGGAATCGATTGCAGAAAGGTCCAGTAGGGTTGTTCGCTCGTCAAGCTGAGCACGGCGAACGCACCAGCGATGAGCGAGACTTGGTAACCGATCCAGTCGGAGACGGGGCCCAGGGTCGCCATGGGCGCGGATGTTGCGTCGATGGTCCAGGCCAGCTTTTCCCTCGAGACTTTGTGTCTGGCCGTCAGGTCGCGCGAGGCATTCCCCACGATGACCGAGTTGACGTAGTCGTTGAAGAAGATCACGACGCCGAGCAGCCAGGTGAGGAGGAGCGATCCTCTCGAGGAGGACACCTTGCCTGAAAGCCACTTTGCCAAGGCTTGGGAGCCGCCGGTGGTATGCATGAAGGCGGCACCGGCGCCGAGCAAGGACACGAGGACGAGAAAGCGAGCGTTCCATTCGTCCGTCATTACCTCCGCGAACCAATCGAACGTCTGGCCGACGGCTGCAAACGGATTGCCAGCCACGATCCAGGCGCCCAGCAAAATGCTCAAGAAAAGCGAGATATTGACTCGGCGCGTAAGCAGCGCCAGCACGACAGCGGCGATAGGGGGAGCCAGCGATATTAGAGCATCCATGCGATTGATCCCTTGGTGGGTCGTTGACTGATGTGTATCAGGAGCGAGCCTAGTCTTTGTTGCTTTTTTAGCCCTTTCCGTTTTAGCAGCATCCACGGACCGTCGTCGATATCCATCTGCGACGCTTTGTCTATTACCAGCGATCCGCTTATGCTGGATCACGGGTTGATACCAAAATGAAGGGTCATGCCCGCCGATCAACCAACAATTAAGGTCTGCAAAAGGAGCCTTCTGCAATGACCGTCAAGAAACCGCTTATCGGTGCCATTTCCGCGGTGGCCTTGGCCACCAGTCTTTCCGCTTTGGCCGATCCGCTCAAGATCGGTGTGCTGGTGCCGCTGACAGGCGACCTGCAAAGCTATGGCGAGCCTGCGCTCAAGGCCTCGCAACTCGCTGCCAAGGAGATCAATGCCGCCGGTGGTGTGCTCGGTGAGAATGTCCAGATCGCCAGCGGCGATACCCAAACCTCTCCCCAACCTGGCGTGGCCGCGGCCCAGAAGCTGGTCAACATCGAAGGCGTCAACGCGATCTTCGGCGCGCTCTCCAGCGGGGTGACCATCCCCGTGGCGCAGAGCGTCTCCAAGCCTGAACAGGTGCCGCAGATCAGCAGTGCTTCGACCTCGCCGGTGATCACCTCGCTGAATGACGACGACTTCCTGTTCCGTACCGTACCGTCGGACGCCTTCCAGGGGGTGGCGCTCTCCGAAGTGACCCAGGAAAAGGGCTACGACAACGTCAGTATCATCTACATCAACAACGACTACGGCAAAGGGCTTGCCGATGCCTTCACCAAGGCCTTCGAGAAGTCGGGTGGCACGGTTTCCGCGTCGGTGGCCTACGAACAGGGCCAGGCGGCCTATCGCGGCGAACTTCAACAGGCCGCCAACGACGCTGCCGAGGCACTGGTACTGATCGGTTACCCGGAAAACGGACAGACCATCCTGCGTCAGTCGCTGGAGGGCGGTTTCTTCAAGAACTTCGTCTTCACCGACGGCATGAAGGCCCCCGAGCTGGTCGACAACCTGGGTGCGCAATACCTCGAGGGGTCGGTGGGCACCGTGCCGCAGGCCCGCGCCGACTCGCCGGGAGCCCAGCACTTCAGCAGCGCCTATGAGGGCGAATACGGTTCGCTGCCGCCCAAGCCCTATCTGGATACCGCCTACGACGCCTTCTACCTGCTCTCGCTGGCGGCCCAGGCGGCCGGCACCACCGACAGCGTGTCGATTCGCGATCAACTGCGTGCCGTCGCCAACCCACCGGGTGAGAAGGTCGGCCCGGGCGAATTCGAGAAAGCCGTCAAGTTGCTGGAAGGGGGCCAGGAGATCGATTACGAGGGAGCGTCCGGCACGGTCAACTTCGATGCCAACGGCGACGTGCCGGGGACCTTCGGTGAGTGGACCTTCAAGGATGGTGAAGTGGTTACCACTCGGATCTTCGAACCCAAGATGTAATTGCGAGCAGGCAACCGACCGGTCGCCGGTCAAATGCCCCTAAGCAAACGAAGCGCTCCCGGCCTTGGCCGAGGGCGCTTTTTAGCGATTGCTGTTCATCATCAATGGGCTATTTGCTGGGAGCGGTCTTGCCACTCAGCGCTTCCTGGAGGTCAGCCTGGGCGGCTTCTCGGGCAGAATCCCCTCGGGGCGCAATACCAGGATCACCTGCAGTAACACGCCGATCAACAGCACGCGCAGGGCCGCGGCCTGAGTGGCGTACTCGGTGGGCAGCAGGTCGGTGAGTAGCGCGGTGCCCGACCACACGCCCCACACCACGATGGCACCGAGGATTGCCCCGCGATTGTTGCCGCTGCCGCCGGCGATCAGCATCACCCAGACCAGGAAGGTGCCGTAGAGCGGCATGAACGCTTCGGGACTCAAAAAGCCGAAGAAGTGGGCATAGAGTCCGCCGCCCAGGCCCATGATTGCCGAGCCCAGCACGAACGCCTGTAGCCGGAAGCTGGCGATCGACTTGCCGGCCGCTGCGGTGGCCGGTTCGTTCTCGCGGATGGCGCGCAGCACCCGGCCCCAGGGAGAGCCGTAGGCGCGTTCGACCAGAACATACACGCCGGCGACGAATAACACCACGATCACCAGATAAGCGAACGGGCTGGCCAGCGCGGTGTCGGCCATTGGCCGGTCGATGCCGGCGATGCCGCGCACCCCGTTGGTCAGCCAATCCTCGTTCTTGACGAACAGGCGGACCATCTCGGCGATGCCGATCGAAGCGATGGCCAGGTAGTCGGTGCGCAGCCGCGCGGTGATCAGGCCGACGACCAGGCCGAGCAGCGTCGAGGCGATGACCGCGCCGGCGAGGCCGACCAAAAAGGGCATGCCGAAGCCGCCCAGGTAGTCGGGACTCGACGGTGTGGTGAGGATGGCGCTGGTATAGGCGCCGACGGCGAAGAAGCCGGCGACACCGATGTTGAACTGACCGGTGAACCCCCACTGCATGTTGAGGCCCAGCGCGAGCACGGCGTAGATGCCGGCGAAGGTCAGAAACGAGACCAGGTACGAGGCGATGCCGGTGAGTTCCATCACACAGTCCCCTTGAAGATGCCCTGTGGACGCAGGATGAGCATGCCGACCATGATCGCGAAGGCCACGGCGGGCTTGTAGGCGGCGGGGATCAGCAGCGTCGACATTTCCATCGACACGCCGATGATCATGCCGCCGGCAATGGCGCCGTAGGGCCGGCCGATGCCGCCGAGAATCGCCGCGGCGAATACCGGCAGCAGGGTGGTCCAGCCCATCACCGGGTGCAGGCGCGTGTCGATGCCCAGGAACACGCCTGCCGCGGCCGCCAGCGCGCCGCCGATCACCCAGGTGACCATGATCACGCGCTCGGCGGGAATCCCCGAAATCAGCGCCAGGTCCATGTTGTCGGACATCGCGCGCATCGCCTTGCCCAGCCGGGTGCGGGTCAGGAACAGATGCACACCGACGACCAGGCCCAGCGAGATCAACATGATCCACAGATGGTCGGGCTTGAGCCGCAGGCCGCCCAGCCAGTCGAGCCGCCACGGAAACTGGATGCCCGAGGCGTAGGTCTGGTTGTCGGAGCCCCAGATCAGTTGCACCAGGCTGCGCAGGATCAGCGCCATGCCGAACGAGGCGATCAGCAGGATCACCGGTTGGGTGCGGCGAATGCGTCGGTAGAGCACCTGGTCGATGAACACCGCGACCACGGCCATGCCGACCATCGCCGCGGGTAGCGCCCACCACGCGCTCAGCCCGAAGGCCGAGATGAAGGCCAGCCCCAGGTAAGCGCCGAGGGTCATGAAGTCGCCATGCGCGAAGTGCGCGAAGCGCAGGATGCCGAAGATCATCGACACGCCGATCGCGCCCATGGCCAGTACGCTGCCCAGCACCAGGCCGTAGACGAGCAGTTGCAGGATATCGCTCATGGTTCAGCCTCCCAGGAACATTTCGGCGACTTCCGGGTTGGCCAACAGGTTGGGGCCGGTGTCTTCGTGACGGTTACTGCCGGTGGCCAGCACGTAACCCCGGCTGGCAATGGACAGCGCCTGCTTGGCGTTCTGCTCGACCATCAGCACGCCGATGCCCTGAGCGTTGATCTCCTGGATGCGTTCGAAGGTCTCGTCGATCAACAGCGGCGAGAGCCCGGCGGTGGGTTCGTCGAGCATCAATAGCTGCGGGTCGATCATCAGCGCGCGGCCCATGGCGACCATCTGGCGCTCGCCGCCGGACATCAGCCCGGCCTGCTGGCGGCGCCGCTCGGCGAGTTTGGGAAACAACGTATAGACCTTGTCGAGGCGCTTGGACAGGTCGCCTTTCATCAGATAGGCGCCCATCTCGAGATTCTCTCGCACCGTCAGCGACGGAAAGACGTTCTTCTCCTGGGGCACGTAGGCGATGCCGCGGCGGACCATCTGTTCGGGCTTGGCGTTGGTGATCGTCTCGCCACGGTAGAGGACGTTGCCTTCGCGTACCTTCAGCAGGCCGAAGATCGCCTTCATGGCGGTGGACTTGCCGGCGCCGTTGGGGCCGACGATGACTACGATCTCATCGGTCTCCACGCGCAGATCGGTGCCCTGGAGGATGTCGACACCGCCATAGCCGCCGTAGAGACCCTTGGCTTCGAGCAGGCTGCTCATGAGGGCTCTCCTTGATCCGCTGTGCCCATCCGGCCGCTGGCGCCGCCGCCCAGGTAGGCCTCGCGGACCTCTGCGTTCTGGCGCAGCATCTCCATCGAGCCGGAGGCGATAAGCTCGCCGTTGGCCATCACGTGGACCGGTTCGCACAGCGCCGAGATCAGGTCCATGTCGTGTTCGATGACGCAGAAGGTGTAGCCGCGTTCGCGGTTGAGCCGCAGAATCGCTTCGCGGATCTTGCCGAGCAGGGTGCGGTTGACGCCGGCGCCGGGTTCGTCGAGCAGTACTACCTTGGCGCCGGTCATCATCGTGCGGCCCAGATCGAGCAGCTTCTTCTGACCGCCCGACAGGTTGCCGGCGAGCTCGTCGGCAACGTGGGTGATCTCGAGGAATTTGAGCACATCGTCGACGCGGTCAAGCACCTCGCTGTCCTGCTGCTTGACCTTGCCCCAGCGCAGCCAGCTCTTGAACAGGTTCTCGCCGCTCTGGCCGGGCGGCACCACCATCAGATTCTCGCGCACCGTCATGCGCGAGAATTCATGGGGTATCTGGAAGGTGCGCACCAAGCCGCGGTGAAACAGCGTATGCGGAGGCAGGCCGGTGATGTCCTGGCCGTCGAGCAGCACGCGGCCGCTGGAAGGGGGGAAGAGTCCGGCGACGATATTGAACAGTGTGCTCTTGCCGGCCCCGTTGGGGCCGATCAGCCCGGTGATGCTGCCCTGCGTTACCTCGAAGGAAACGCCCCGTACCGCCTGCAGGCCGCCGAACGCCTTGGAGACGTTGTCGATTCGGATCAAGGGAGAATGCCTCGTAAGCGTCTTGTTGTGGTTGTGTGCGTGCGGATCTGGCGGTTAGCCGGGCTCCTCTCGCCTAGTTGAACTTGTACACGCAGTAACACAATTAACCCTATCAGGCGATTGATATCAATGTCATGTCCGCATGGAACCAGTACGTGTCCGTTGTAGAGCTAGCCACGACGTGGCCACAGGATGACCTCATCAGAATGAACTGTGAACTGACTGAAGGCCCTAGCAGCCAGTTCATCAGGTAGGCGTTTCAATCTTATAGGCACTTGTTAGGCAGAGCCTAGAACGCCTCCCAGTCATCACTCTCGCTGGGTACCGGCGACCTGGTTTTCTCGCTTCGCACCGGTGCCGAGTATCCCGCCGGCTGCGAAGCAGATTGACGGGAAGTCGTCGATCCCTCGTCCTCGCCGAGCACGAAGCCGTTGATCAATTGGCTCAGACGCTGGGCGTGTTCGCGCATGGCGTCGGCGCTAGCAGCGGTATGCTGGACCATGGCGGCGTTCTGCTGGGTCATGGTGTCCATTTCCGTCACCGCGACATTGACTTGGCTGATGCCACTGCTTTGTTCCTTCGCGCCTGCGCTGATCTCGCCGATCACATCGGTGACGCGGGCGACGCTGGAGACGATCTCCTGCATGGTCTCGCCCGCACTGCGCACCAGTTCGGTGCCTGAGCGGGTGTACGTGACGGACGTATCGATCAGCTCGCGTATCTCCCGCGAGGCCTCGCTGGAGCGGCTGGCGAGTGTGCGCACTTCCTCGGCGACCACGGCGAAGCCGCGACCATGCTCGCCGGCGCGGGCTGCTTCCACCGAGGCATTGAGTGCCAGGATATTGGTCTGAAAGGCGATCGAGTCGATCATGGTGATGATCTCGCCGATCTTGGCCGCCGAGGCATTGATATCGTTCATGGTGCGCTCGACCTGGCTCATCGAGGTTTCGCCGCGGCGTGCCACGTCGGCCGTGGTCTGGGCCAATTGATTGGCCTGCTGTGCCGATTCGGCGCTATGCGTGACGGTGGAGGTGATCTCTTCCATCGAGGCCGAGGTTTCCTGCAAATTGGCGGCAGCCTGGTCGGTACGTGTTGCCAACTCTTCGCTACTGTGGGCAATCTCGTCCGAAGCACGAGAGACCTGAGCGGTGCTGGTGCGGACATCGCGTAGAGTCTCTTGCATCCGTGCCACGAAGGCATTGAATTGGGTCGCCAGCTCGCCGACCTCGTCGCGACTTTCAATCTCGAGTCGCCGGGTCAGGTCACCCTTGCCTTGGGCGATGTCCTGCATGGCATGGGCGGTGCGACGGATGGGCTGGATGGTGCGTCGGGTCAGCCAGTAGGCGATGAGGGCCACGATGACGAAGATGGCTGCACCGATCAGTACGGTAGCGATCAAAACTCTGCGCAGTTCGGCCGCCTGAGTAGCCTCGACAGCGGCCATGGCCGCGTCGATGCCGGTGACATAAGTGCCCGCGCCCAGCATCCAGTTCCACTTGTCGATCCCAGTGGCATAGGAATACTTGGTTGCGATCTCGCCGCTGTCCGGATGCGGCCAGGCGTACTGGTAATGACCGCCTCCCTGCTTGGCGAGCTCGATCATGTCGCTAATCAACAGGTTGCCGTGCTTGTCCTGGGTCTCGATGGCGTTCTTGCCGATGCTCTCTGGCTTCACCGGTTGTACCAGGGTGGTGCCATCGTAGGCGTAGACGAAGACGTAGTTGCTGCCGTCGAAGCGCATGCTGCTGAGGATCTCCTTGGCGCGGGCCTGGGCTTCGGCGTCGTTGGGACCGGCTTCGGCGACGATGGGGGCAATGGCAGACTTGGCGGTTTCTATGACGTTCTGCACGGCGGCTTTACGCGACTCGATCAACATGTCGCGCTGCTCGGCCAGGGCGGTGCGCGATGCCTGGACGAGATCGTAAGCGACTACTCCGGTCAGGGTCACAGTCATCAGCAATAATGGAACGAGTACCAGCAGCAGGACTTTGCCCTGCAAGCTTAGCGAAATACCGCGGTGCGACCCGTGTCTTGTCGTGGCCATCCAGACGACCTCCCGTGTACAGAGTGAATGCTTCGTGTCCTTGCTTTATCGGCATATCCGAGAGCATCTGGATACGACTTTGGTTAACTATGCTTAAGTCCCCCCATCAGGTTTATGGAGCGTACTAAGCGTTGCGGACTTTCAGCACCTGGCCATCGAGATCCTTGTCCAATTCCCCCGTACGCTGCTGCTGGACTTCGCAGTGGTGCATGCGCTCCAGCAACGCCAGTCGAAGCTATTTCCAATAGGGTTGTCTTGCTGGGATAGCTGTAAATACCTGTGAAACCGCAGCCTTGTCCGCCGTTATCTTGCTAAGCTGTGCATCTGTCCTCCCGGCTGCTGGTCGGTCTTTATGCCACTCGTTTACAAGGATTTCCCTATGCCGAATGTGTTGTCTCTTCTGGAGGAGGTTACGTCGCCGATCATCGGGCTTGGCTGCATGAACTTGTCCCATGGCTATGGGACGCCGGTATCGGAGGCTGAGGGTGTACGGGCGTTGCAGGCGGCGTTCGAGATGGGCTATCGCCATTTCGATACCGCGACGCTTTACGGGGCGACGGCGAATGAGTCGCTGGTGGGCAAGGCGCTCGAGGGGCGGCGCGATCAGTTGCTGCTGGCCAGCAAATGCGGCATGGCGATCGATCCGGCGCTGGGCCGCAAGGTGATCGACGGACGCCCCGAGACGCTGCGCCGGCAGTGCGAGGCGAGCTTGCAGCGCCTGCGTACCGACCGGCTGGATCTCTATTACCTGCATCGCATGGATCGTCAGGTGCCCATCGAGGAAAGCGTCGGGGCGCTGGGGCGGCTGGTCGAGGAGGGCAAGCTGCGTGCCGTGGGGCTTTCCGAGGTCTCCGCCGAGACGCTGCGCCGTGCCCACGCCGAATCTCCGGTGGCGGCGGTGCAGTCGGAATATTCGTTGTGGACGCGTAACCCCGAGATTGCCTTGCTTGAAGTCTGTCGCGAACTAGGCACCACGCTGGTGGCGTTTAGCCCGCTGGGCCGGGGCTTTCTGGCGGATGCGGTGCCGGACCCGACGCGTCTGGAAGAAAGTGATATGCGGCGCGGCATGCCCCGTTTCAGTGACGAGCATTACCCGCACAATAAGCGTCTGTTGGCGGATTTCACTGCGCTGGCCGATGAGCTGGAGATAACGCCGGGGCAGTTGGCGCTGGCGTGGGTGACGGCGCAGGGGGCCGATATCGTACCCATTCCCGGCACGCGTGATATCGCTCATATGCGTGAGAACCTGGCCGCGGAAACATTGCGATTGGATGCTACCTCGCTCGAAAAATTGAGCGCGATGATGACGCCCGATCAAGTGCGTGGCGGACGCTACAACGATGCGCAGCAGGCGGATATCGATACCGAGGAGTTTGCGTGATGCCAGACGCTATAAGCGCTGAACGTACATCGCATGTCAGATATCGCTGACAGGCAAGCGTCACCGAACCGCCTACGATGGACGTACGGCAAAGGATTCGCCGTGCAAATGCCCCGGCCAGGATGGCCGGGTTTTTTCGATCATGACTCGGACGTGGCGGTGCCCATTTCGCGCTCGAGGCGCCGTGCCACATCGCTGGGGGAACCGGTGTGCCGTGCCAGAAGATCGTAGGCCACGGGCACGACGAGCAGCGTGAAAAGCGTCGCGGCGGCTACGCCACTGAAGATGACCGTGCCGATGACCAGACGCGTCTCGGCGCCGGGGCCGCTGGCGAAAATTAGAGGCACGGCGCCAGCCATAGTGGTAAAGGCGGTCATCAGGATCGGACGCATGCGTGTCACCGAGGCGTCTATCAGAGCGTCGCGAAAGGCGCGGCCTTCATCGCGTAGCTGATTGGCGAATTCGACGATCAGAATACCGTTCTTGGCGGCCAGCCCCACCAGCATCACCATGCCCACCTGGCTGTAGATGTTCAGCGATTGGCCGGTCAGCCACAGACCGAGCAGAGCGCCGCTGATTGCCAGGGGCACGGTCAGCATGATGACCAGCGGATGCACGAAGCTCTCGAACTGCGCCGCGAGCACCAGGAAAACCACCAGCAGGCCCATGAGCATCAGGAAGGCGGTGGCGCCGCTGGCTTCCTGATAGTCCCGCGAGGGCCCCTTGTAATCGATCATGGCGTCGGCAGGCAGTTCCTCGTCGGCAATGGTGTTGAGATAGTCCAGCGCCTCGCCCATGGTGGTGCCGTCCGCGAGGTTGGCTTCCAGCGTGATGGCGCGGACACGATTGAAGCGGTTGAGCTCACTGGCGTCGGCATAGTTGCTGAGGGTGACCAGGCTCGCCAGGGGGATGAGTTCGCCGCTGCGCTGGGAGCGCACCTGAACGTTGTTCAGGGCACTGGGACTACGCTGCGTGTCGCGCTCGCCCTCGAGGATGACGTCGTATTCCTCGCCGTCATCGACATAGCTGGTGACGCTGCGACCGCCGAGGAGCGTCTGCAGTGTGCGGCCGATGGTGTCGACGTTCACGCCCAGGGCGGCGGCGCGCTGGTAGTCGATCTCGATGCGCAACTGTGGCTGGGTTTCCTTGTAGTCGCTGTCCAGGGCGGTCAGGCCCGAGTCCTCGTCAGCGCGTATGCGTTCGAGCAGCTGGTCGCGCCAGGTGACCAGCGATTCGTAGGTACCACCGCCGATCACGAATTGCACCGGTTTTTGTATGCGCCCACCGAAGCCCTGCCGCATCACCGGTGCCGCCTCGACGCCGGGCAGGTCCGCGAGGCGCCGGCGCACGTCGGCCATGATATCCCAGGCCGAGCGCCGCTCGCCCCATGCCGCGAGGCTGACGATCACTATGCCGTCGTTGAAGTTCTCGATGTTGCCGTAGCCACGCGGTGCGCGCACCGAGATGTTGCGAATCTCCCCTTCGTCGACCAGCGGCAG
Organism: Chromohalobacter sp. HP20-39; assembly: GCF_033052815.1. NCBI lineage: Bacteria > Pseudomonadati > Pseudomonadota > Gammaproteobacteria > Oceanospirillales > Halomonadaceae > Chromohalobacter > Chromohalobacter sp. HP20-39. The sequence goes on from NZ_JAWHTP010000008.1 coordinate 37,858, forward strand.
CAGGCGCGCCTCTATCTCGTCCATGTAATCCTGCATGTAGTCGAAGGTGGCGCCTTCGGGACCGTTGACGAGGATGAAGAAGTTGCCGCGGTCCTCCTGCGGGGTGTACTCGTTGGGCAGTTCGCCGAACAGCCACACGGTGGCGCCGAGCAACGCGGCGAACGTCATCAGACACGCCCAGCGCCAGCGCAGCAGGGTGACCAGCACATGGCGATACAGGCGCTGGGTGGCGTCGAGCAGGGTGTGCACGGCATGACTGATGCGGCTTTCATGCATGCGGGGATCGAGCACCTTGGAGCACATCATCGGGGCCAGGGACAGCGCCAGCAGGCACGAGATCGCCACGGCGGCGGCCAGGGTCAGCGCGAATTCGGTGAACAGCCGGCCGATGTCGCCGCGCAGAAAGCTCAACGGCACGAACACCGCGATCAATACCAGGGTGGTGGCGATGACCGCGAAGCCGATCTGGCGTGTACCGCGAAACGCCGCGACGAGTGGCGTTTCGCCGTAGAGCTGCATGCGCCGGTGGACGTTCTCGAGCACCACGATGGCGTCGTCGACGACCAGGCCGATCGCCAGCACCAGCGCCAGCAGCGTGAGCAGATTGAGGGTGAAGCCGAAGGCGTTCAGGGCGATGAAGGTGCCGATGATCGAGATCGGGACGGTGACCGCGGGCACCAGGGTGGTGCGCACGTTGCCCAGGAACAGGAAGATCACCACGACGACCAGCCCCATGGCGATGAACAACGTGGCCACGACCTCCTTCAGCGCCCCGGAGACGAACACCGAGGAGTCGAAGTTGAGCCGCATCTGCATGCCGTCGGGCAGGGTCGACTCGAGGCGCGCCATCTCCGCCTTGACGCCCTGGGACACCTCCAGAATGTTGGCGGTGGACTGCTTCATGATGCCCAGGCCGACCATGGGCACGCCGTTGCCGCGAAACAGCGAGCGCTCCTCCACCGAGCCGACCTCGACGCCGGCCACATCGCTCAAGCGCGTGAGGTAGCCGTCGTCGCCCTGAGCGATGACCAGGTCACGGAAGTCTGCGGCGGTTTCGAAGCTGCGCGGCAGGCGCAAGGTGAACTGCCGCGAGTCGGACTCCAGGAAGCCGGCGGGCAGTTCCACGTTCTCGGCGCGCAGCGCGTCCTCCACATCGGTGACGGTGAGCCCGCGAGCGGCCAGGGCATTGCGCTTCAGCCAGACGCGCATGGCGTATTCCTTGCCGCCGCCGACGCGCACGCGTGACACCCCGGTTTGCGTGGCGAAACGATCGACCAGGTAGCGATTGGCGTAGTCGGTCAGCTCGGGCACCGTGTAGCCCTCCGCCGTGAGGCTCAGCCACATGATGACATCGTCGCTGCTGTCGGCCTTTTCCACCTCCGGGGGCTCGGCTTCCTCAGGCAGGTTGTCGCTCACGCCGGAGACGCGATCGCGAATGTCGTTGGCCGCTGCCTCGATATCGCGATCGAGGTTGAAGGTGATGTCGATTTCCGACTCGCCGTCGCTGCTGGTCGATTCGATGAGGTCGATGCCTTCGATGCCGGCGATGCGGTCCTCGAGCACCTGCGTGATGCGGGTTTCCACCACATCCGCCGAGGCCCCTGGGTAGTTCGTTTCGATGCTCACCACGGGGGGATCGATGGCCGGGTATTCCTGCACCGGGAGTCGTTCGAGGGCGATCAGGCCGAAGGCGATCAACAGCAGGGCGAAGACGGTCGCCAGCACCGGACGCTGAATGGCGGTATCGGAAAGACGCATTAGTCGCTTTCTCCGCCACGTGAGTCGTCGTCGCGGGCGGCTTCGAGGATGTCGCTGATCTCGCGGCTGCCATCGTCGAGGGCGAGGATATCGACGTGGTCCCCGTCGCGCACCTTGGTGGTGCCGTGGCTGACGACCCAGTCGCCCGCCTGGAGTCCACTGCGTATCTCGACCTCGCCGGCGCGACGCTCGCCGATTTCCACGCGGCGACGTTGGATTCGATTGTCCGCGTCACGCACGATGCGCATCACGTATTGGCGCTCGCCGCTGGGCACGAGCACCGATTCCGGGGCTACCAGCGTGTCGCGGGGGCGGCGTTCCAGGGTCACGATCATCAGCATGCCGGGGCGCAGCGTGCGTTCGGGATTGGGCAGCTGGGCGCGTACGCTGACGCTGCGCGACACGGGGTCGATGCGGGTGCCGATGCTGGTGACCTCGCCGCGAAAGACCTGCTCGGGGTAACTGGCCGTGGTGGCGCTCAGCGACATGCCGGGCGCGAGTGCACCGAGAAATGTTGCGGGGACCGTAAAGTCGAGCTTCATGCGGTCGATTTTGTCGAGTGTGATGAGCTCGGTGCCAGGCGTGACCAGGGCGCCGACACTGATATCACGCTGGCCCACGGTGCCGGCGAACGGTGCGCGCAGGCGATGATCGGCGAGACGTGTTTGTATCTCGTCGATCTGCGCGTTGACCTGAGCGAGTTGAGCCTTGGCATCCTCAACGTCGGCGCGGATACCGACATTGCGATCCTGGAGTTGCTGGGCGCGGCGCACGGCGTTTTCGCGCTCTTGTCGCAATGCGCGAGCGGCACGCAGTTCGGCCTGCTCCGCGCTATCGTCGAGACGGACCAGCAGGTCGCCTTGCGCGACACGTTGGCTGTCGTTGAAGCTGATCTCGGTAATGGTATCGGTCACGGTGGCAGAAAGCGTTACGCTTTCGTCGGCATGCAACGTGCCCAGCGCTTCCAGCGGGTCGCTCCATTGAGTGGTAACAACGGGGGCGGCGATGACTGACGTGCGCGCGTCGGTGTCCTGTGCGTTGGCGTTTCCCAGCATCAGCAGGCCAAGTAGCGCCACTCCTAGGCGACGCTGGCCGTAAGCGGTTACGGCCAGAAGAGAAGATACGGGCATAGTGTCTCGTTATGGTCTCGGCTCGATGGCGACCGTGAAGCTAACACCTGCGTAACGGCTGTCGCGGCTACGCTCACGGCGTCGCGCTGGAATGTCTCTGAATGTCTCATGTTGTATCCGACCTGGGCACCGGATAAAAGCGCGGATTGGCTCACGGGACATCATGCACGCTTTTTCCACGTTTAGGATTAATCAGGCTCGGGTTGTGTTCAACGCGGCACGGAGGCATGCGTTACCTGTGCTCGTCGCTGTGTTGGATAACGCTTAGAATGTCTACCTTTGCTTGAAACGAGATGCTCTGATGGCACAGACCTATGACGTAGTGGTGATCGGTGCCGGCGCGGCGGGACTGATGTGCGCACTGACCGCCGGTTATGAGGGGCGGCGTGTGTTGGTGCTCGATCATGCCAACAAGGCGGGCAAGAAGATCTTGATGTCCGGAGGCGGGCGTTGCAATTTCACCAATCTGGCGACGGGGCCGGAACACTTCTTTTCCGCCAACCCGCATTTCTGCATCTCTGCGCTCAAGCGCTATACGCCGAGCCATTTCATCGAGCTCGTCGAACGCCACGGCATTGAGCATGTCGAGAAGGCACCAGGGCAGCTTTTCTGTGCCGATTCGGCCAAGCCGATCGTGTCCATGTTGCTCACCGAATGCGAGTGGGCAGGGGCGGAAGTACGCCTCAAGACACGTATTACATCTCTCGAGCGATGCGGCGAGGGCATGCGCCTCGAGACCTCGAGTGGTGTGATCGATGCCGGTGCGGTGGTCATCGCCACCGGCGGATTGTCGATTCCCACCATGGGCGCTACCGGCTTTGGCTATGATATCGCCCGTCAGTTTGGCTTGGGTGTCACCGAGACGCGTGCCGCGTTGGTGCCGTTCACGCTGACCTCGCAATGGCGAGAGCGGGCCGCATCGCTTGCGGGGGTGAGTTGTCCGGTGACGGTCGAGGTCGGTGAGGGACGCTATCACGAGCCGATGCTGTTCACGCATCGTGGTGTCTCGGGGCCGGCCATGCTGCAGGCCTCCAGCCATTGGCAGCCGGGCATGGCGTTGTCCATCGATTTGCTGCCGGAGGTCGATGTCGCCGGGGAACTGGTCGCCATGCGTCATGACGCTCCCAAGCGGCGTGTATCCACGTGGCTGGGAGAAAGGCTGCCCAAGCGGCTGGCGCAGGCCTGGTGCGAATGGCACGGTGTGGCGGAAATTCCGCTGGGAGCGTTGTCCAACCATGCGGTGACGCGCCTGGAGGGCGAATTGAAGCGCTGGCAGCTCAAACCCGCAGGCACCGAGGGCTGGCGGACCGCCGAGGTGACGCTGGGTGGCGTCGAGACACAGGCGATTTCCTCCAAGACCTTTGCGGTAGAAGGGCTACCAGCGTTGCGTTTCATCGGCGAGGCGCTGGATGTCACCGGTCAGCTGGGCGGCTTCAACTTTCAATGGGCATGGGCTTCGGGCGTGGCCTGCGGGCAAGCCCTGTAGTATAGCCTCAAGCGACGAGCAGGGCAGAGGAGGCATCCATGCTGCAACGTGCATCGCAAGCGCTTTGGCAGGCCATAGGTCAGTGGCTTCCCACCCGTCGTGCCAAGAAAGCAAAGCGAGAGCGCTTACCCGTGGTCGTGTGTGGGCTGGAATACGCGCATTATCGGCTGCTGACGCATTTCGCACGTTCGACACGCTACAGGGTGCTGGCGATGGTCGATGACTACCCCTGGCATCACGGTACGCAAGTGGAAGGCGTGCGTGTCTACTATCCCAGCGAGGTGCCGTCACTGGTGCAACGTCATGGCGTGGTGGCGGTGGTTTATTGCCATGAGGACGATCTGGCCGTCTTTGCCGATGAAACGCGTGAGAGGTTGGCGGCGTGGGGTGTGCCTTGTGTATGCCTGATGCCGGATGATAGGGATATCGATGCGGCACTGACTAGCCGGCTGACACCTTGAAAATGAAAAAGCCCCCGAGCGGGGGCTTCATGGCAGTTGTCGCGAGTTAGCGGCGTGCGATGTGATATAAGGCCCGCGCTCGGTTGATCAACAGGAAAGTCGAGAGGCCGCGGCGCAACCAGGCGCGTGTGCTTCGTGGGCGACGCACACCCATCGCCGCGAGCAGGCCGAAGCCCCCTACCAAGGGCGCTCGCCACTCCATCAGGCGTTGCCAGCCATGATCGATGGGTGCCGTGGCGTCGCGCCAGTCATGAAGCGCATGCCCCATATCGAGACGTTGCTGCAAGATGCGGGTCTCGAGGTACTCGCGCTCCGCAGCGCGTTCACGACGATTCACGAGAGCTCCCCAGCGCTTGGCGGTCTTGTTCCAAATGGCTCAAGGTGGACTGCATCAGGCGCCGACGCTTGGCGATGCGCTTGGCACCGTACGCCAAGCCTGCGGTGATGATGAACAGTACGACCGCGCACATACCGATCGCGAGCAGGCGATGATCTTCCCAATACAGGACCACCAGCATTAAAAGCAGCATGCCGATGGCGAATGAGAAAGTGATCAATGCTGCGCCCGCCAGCAGTAGCAGGCTGAGCATGCGATCGCGTTCGGCTTCCAGCTCGAGCGCGGCGAGACGCAAACGCGTCTCGCCCATGGCGATCATATTGGAAAGCAGGCGACGCGCCGAGGTGATGACGCGCTCTGCCGGTCCCTGGCGATCCGCCATTAGCGACGCCCGATGAGCAAGCCAATGACGACCCCGACACCAGCGCCGATGCCGATGCTGGTCCAGGGATTGTCACGCACGTAACGATCACAGCAATCCATTTGATCGCGAGCGCTTTCGTAGGCTTTTTCACCGCGCGCTTCGAGCTTGGCGCGCGTTTCGCTGAGGCGTTGCTGAGCGCGCTCGCGCGCCTCGCTGATGTGTCCGCGAGAATCGTCTGCTGTCGCCTTGACCAGTTCTTCAACGGTTTGCGACAGGTGGCGCAGATCATTCTTGAGCTGCTCGGTGGACGCGTCGCTTTCACGATGATCGCCGGTAGGTTGCATGGTCATGGTGTCTTCCTCTGACAGGTTAATGGCGTCTTCAGCATAGCAGTCCAAGCCGCCGTATCAACAGCCGCATGGCCTTCACGTCACTCCAGGCCGGGAATACCGGCCAGGAAGGTGTTGATACTGAAACCGAGCCCCAGGCGTCGATTGATGTGATCGTAATCCATCAGGCTCTCGCCGTAGCCATGATAATACTGGATGTAACCGCGAACTTTACCAAACAGCGGGAACGAGTAGTCCAACTGGGCGCCGTAATGATTCTTGCCGGGATTACCGCGCATCATCAGCGAGACTTCCTGATCATTGAAGGCGCGCACCAGGGTGATGTCGCCATAGCCGATGTAGTCCTGGAGGTTGGGGTTGTCGTCGTCTTTCTCGTCTTCGGGAACTCGCCAGTGAGGGGCGATGCTCACTGCCCAGTCGCCACGTTGAAAGACCATGTCGGCGTAGACACGATTCCAGCTACGCGACAAGGGGTCAGAGCGGCCATTGGATTGATGCGCGAAACCGATGCGATTGAGAGTGTTGGTCCAGCCTAGGGCGCTCATGTCGTTGTCGAAGCTGATGAAGGCCTCGGGTTCGTAGTTAGTCTCGCGAAACGGGGCCGAGGCTTCGGAGTTGTAGGCTTGCCACCAACTGCGCTGGGTGTAGGCGAAGTACAGGTCGCCATTATCTTCGAACAGGTCTTCGACCAGATTGACCTTGAAGCTCAACTGGTACTTGACCTCGGCACTATCGGCGTTGCCTGCACCGCTGACCTGGCGGAAACGCGCTTGATCCGGATTGGCGTTGTAGGCCCACGGCAATAGGTAGTTACGCCGATACGTGGTCACCGCCAATGGATTGTGTGAAGACTCGCGCTCGAGTTCACGACGCTTTTCGACACGGGCTTCTACGCTTTTCGCCTCACGTTCTTTGGGCGTAGCCCTGGCCTGTGAAATCTGGGCATCTTCAGCCAATGTTTCGCGCAGCTCGTGCAGTTCCGTTTCCAACGTTTGGACGCGAGCTTCAATGGCCTCGCGTTCGCTCGCACTCAGGTTAGTGGCGGCCTGCGCGGGGACGGGTAATGCGAGCGCCAGCAACACAAGAATCTTCAAGCAGGGGCGTGGTGACTCCATGTCAGTTAGTACCTTGTCGATGGCTATATGGGTCATCATGAATGTTTCTATCACGCAGATGGTGTGAAGCAAGCTTCGCTTGGTCATGCTGACCATGATGTGAGCATGTGAATGCCAACGTGCCGCTCATTGTATCGCATGTGCCATGACTTGCCTGCTTTGGACACGCTGTTGCGGTGGGTGATTGCACTGCTGTTGTTCATGGGATCGGTCATCAGGCGCTCTTGACCGCATGCAGCAGGAACTCGCGGTTGCCATCGCCGCCGCGCAGTGGGCTTTCCTGCCAGTGGCGGACCTCGAAGCCGGCGTCGGCGCAACTCTCGCGGATGCGAGCTTCCACCGCCGCGTACAGAGCCGAATCGCGGACGATGCCGTGGGCGTCGACCTTGCGTGGACCGACCTCGAATTGCGGCTTGACCAAGGAGACTAGGTGCGCGCGAGATGCCAGTACCGCGGCGAGTTCGGGCAGGATCAACGTCTGCGAGATGAAGGAGACATCCATGACCGCTACATGCAGTCCTTCCGGGGCCAAGGCGGCGAGATGTTCTCGGGGAAGCGCGCGGGCGTTGACACCTTCCAGGCAGATGACGCTTTCATTCTCGCGCAGCGACGCGTCGAGCTGGTCGCGCCCGACGTCGATACCCACCACGCGCGCGGCGCCGTAGCGCAGGGCGCAATCCGTGAATCCGCCGGTGGATTGCCCCACGTCGAGTACCGTCATGCCTTCGAGGCGCAATGCCAGCGTGTCTAGAACGGCCTCCAGCTTGAGGCCGGCGCGCGAGACATAGCGCTCTTCCGGGTCCTCGGTGAGCTGGAAGCGGCTGTCGTCGGCGACTTTCTCGCCGGGCTTGGTCAACGTGCGCGAAGGATCCTCCGAGATTAGTGTGACGCGCCCATGGCGGATCAGACGCTGGGCCCGCGTGCGTGAGCGTGCCAAGCCTTGGGCGACGAGAAGTTGGTCGAGACGTTGCATGCCCACACCACTGCTGGAGTTGATAAAAGGAGCTTATAAAGCGCTGCGCAGTATAGCGCGCGGCGGCGTGACGTTCATGCGTTCACGACCCGCTGTCGCTGAGCCGCGTGTATTCGCGCTGCCACCGATCGAGCAGCGAGTGGCGTTTGAGGGTATCGAGCGTGGCTAGCAGGCTGGGGTCGATGGCGATCGGGTGAAGGGCATCGCCGAGGGTCTTGCGCAAGTCACGGGCGGTGCCTTCGCCTTCGAGAGCCGTATGGATCGCCCCGAGGGGTGTCTTGTCGCGTATCACCTGCTGACCTTGACGACTTAGAAGGTAATCGACGAAGCGTTCTGCGGTGTCGGGGTGGGGCGCGCGTTTGGGGATCAGCACTAGCCGTTGCGTCACCAGGGCGTAATCGTTGGGAATGACCATTTCCAGTTGCGGATGATCGGCCACGAAGTCGCGAGCGTAAGAGCCCAGCAAATTGTAGCCGACGGCGTAGCGTCCATCGGCGAGTCCGTCGAGCATTTCGCCGGTGGTGTCGGCCAGTGCTGCGTCCACGCCGCCCAAGGCGGCCACGAGTTCCCAGTAGCGCGGCGACATATTGGCGTCTTCGGTGGCATAAGTGTAGCCGGCGCCACTGCGCCATGGATCGTAAGTCACCACGCGGCCTTTCAGGCGTTGTCGTTGGTTGGTGAGTAAGCGCAGCAAGGCTTCATGACTATCCGGTGGCGTAGCGCCTGCGAGGGCGTCGCGTCGATAGACGATGACCACAGGTTCGAAGGTGAAACCGAACAGTTCGTGGCGCCAGCGTGAGGCTTCTGGCCAAGCGCGGGCGGCGGCGGTGTCGAGGGGCTTGGCGAGTCCCCGGTTGGCGATTTGATACTGCCATGGCATTGCTGATGACATGATGACGTCGGCCGGGGTGGCGTCTGTAGACATGAAGCGTCGATAAAGCGCCAGCGTTGTCAGGTTACGATAGACCAGTTCGATCTCGGGATGGCGCGCATGGAAGTCGGCTAGCAACGGTGCTATCAGCTGGTTGTCCAGTGCGCCGTAAATCTCCAGGGGCTGTGCCGGGGACTGCGTGGCGGGATAGCGCAGCACGTGAGCGTCGGCCAGCGTGATAGCGGATAGCAATATGCCGGCAAGTGCCAGGCTCCAGTGCGCGAGCCAGCGACATGGTGCGGTCATGGTGTTGACTCCTTGGTGAAATGCAAACGCACGCACAAACCCGGTGACTCGGCATTAGGCCGCGCCGGCATTAATGTGAGCCTGGCGGCATGGGCTCGGGCGATGCCGTCGACGATCGCCAGTCCCAGCCCCGATCCTTGGCCGCTTTCCATGCCGCGGTGGAAGGGGCGCAGGACCAGCAGGCGCTGCGCCTCAGGGATACCGGGTCCGTCGTCTTCTACTTCCAGGCGTGTCGGGGCCTCGCCGACGCGTACCGTGATGTGCGAGGCGCCATAGCGGCTGGCGTTATCGATCAAATTGGTCAGAGCCTCGGCGAGCTGCCATTCGACCGCGTGCTGGATGACCGCATGCGAGGGCGTCTCCACGCCCAGGTCGATGCCCGCGCGATGACTGCTCGCCAAGGCGTCGCGTACGGCTTGCCGCGCGATGTCGCAAAGATCGATGTCGCGGGCTTCCGGCATCGACTCGGGGTTGTTGAGGCGCGTCAGGGAGAGCAACTGTGAGGCAAGACGCGCGGTCTTGTCGGCACTGCCGCGCATGACGTCGAGTGCATCGTGCCAGGCGCGAGGGTCGTCTTGACGCAGGGCGAACTCGGCGCGTGCCGAAAGTCCCGCCAGCGGGGTGCGCAACTGATGCGAGGCGTCGCCGATGAAGCGCTCCTGGTTGGTGCGTACACGACGCATGCGCGCCAACAGGTCGTTGAGGGTTTCGCGCAGCTCGGCAAGCTCGCGCGGGAGAGTCAAGTCGAGCGGTGCCAGGGTACGCGGATCGCGGGCGCGGATCGCCCGACGTAGCCGGGTCAGGGGCATCAGTGCCATGCGGACCCCGAGCAGCACCACGCCGATGGCCAATAACGCCATGGCGATCAAGCGCAGCATGCTGCCCTGGAACAACGTCTGTGTCAGCGCTTCGCGCCCTTCGCGGGTATGTGCCACGCGGACCTCGAAGGGCTGGCGATTGCGCCATCCTTCTAGCTTTGAGCGCCGCACGCCGAGACGCAACGCCATGTCATGCCACTGGATATTGGCGAAGCGCATGTCGCCTTGCCCCGAGTCGATTCGAGGCAGTTCGGCGTTGCCACTGATGAAATTGCCATGGGCATCGTAAAGGGCATAGAACACGCGTTCCTCGGCGTTCGAGGCCAGTATTTTCAGAGCCGCGGGGGGAAGGTCCATCCACAGTTGGCCTTGTTGGCGCTTGACCTGCTCGGCGATGGAAAGCGAGGCCGACTCGAGTAGACGGTCGAAGGCGCGGTCGGCGGTATCGCGCGAGGCCAGATAGGCTTGGATCAACATCAAGGTTCCCAAGGCAAGCATGGGCACCAGCAGCCAGATCAGCAGGCGCCGATAGAGGCTGGGGGGCTTGAATGCCGGACTCACGCCTCACTCTCCAGCAGGTAACCCAGCCCCCTCACGGTACGCAATGTCAGCGACGAACCGGCAAGCCGCCGCCGCAGGCGATGGATATAGACCTCGATAGCGTTGTCACCGAGCGTTTCGTCGGCGAAGACATGCTCGAGAAGGCGGGCCTTGTCCACCGGCTCTCCGGCATGCCGCATCAGATAAGCCAACAGGCGTTGCTCGCGGGGTGGCAGTTCGAGCGAGGCGTCATCGAGGGTGAAGCGCTGCGTGAGGGTGTCGAAATGCAGCGTCCCGACATGCAGTTGCGTGCCGTCGTCGTGCTGGCGCCGACGCAAGAGTGCCCGCACGCGGGCTTCCAGTTCGTCCAGGGCGAAGGGTTTGGCCAGGTAGTCGTCGGCGCCCAGGTCGAGTCCCTTGACGCGATCCTCGATGGCGCCACGCGCGGTCAGGATCAATACCGGTGTGTCATGGTCGTGATGCCGCATGGCGTCGAGAATCTCGAGGCCGCCACGGCCCGGCAGATTGAGATCGAGCAAGACCAAGGCGTGACCATGTCCCGGCGTGGCGAGGCGCGTGAAGGCAGCATCGCCGTCCTCGAGGGCATCGACCCGGTAGCCGGCCAGGCTCAGCGCGTCGCGCAGCGTATCGGCCAACAGTGCGTCGTCTTCGACCAGTAACAGGGAAGCAGTGTCGAGCGTCATGTCGGATAGTCCTGCAATGCACGCTGGCTCAGTGCTGTCGCGGCCTCTTGCAGGGCGCGTCGCGCGTCACGCACAGGCAGACGTCCCTTGGGACCGGAAAGGCTCAGCCAATACGCGGTGCCGGTGACGGCCTGGCAGGTCATCGTCCCGCCTGGCAAGGCCAGAGTGGGGTCGCCATCCTGCCACTGCCAGCGGTATCCAGGACGCAGGGTATGGCGCAGATCGGTGTCCGGCAAGGTGCTCAAGCGGCATTCCATCTGATCGTCCTCACATGACAGCAGCGCGGCAGTTTCTCCCGTATCGCGGCACAATCGTTCGAGTATCGGCATGACCAGACTGGCCAACTGACGTGTGGGGGCGTGTCGTCGTGCCAGGCGGGCCGGCGTGGCTCCCAGGCGATAGCGTCCTCGTGCGTCGCGCTGTACGTAATCGTAGCGCTCCAGCGAGCCGAGCAGGCGTAACAGTGTACTTTTATAGAGTGTGGTTGCCTCGGCCAGCTCGGCCAAGGACAGACTCTCATGTTGTGTGTCGAAAGCTTCCATGACGGATAGCGCGCGCTCGACGGCTTCTACCCTGTCTTGCGCCATGGCGGATCTCCCAAGGTGTTTGCGTGCCGCAGTGGCAGTATTCAACTTTAGTCTCGAACGGCGGTTGGAGCGTTGACGCTCGCGAACGACACGCCTATTTTTCGCTCAAGGGAACGCTGTTCTGCCTTACAGAACTGTAAGGTAAGTGTCAGCTTTCTCGCAACCCATTTCAATCTCGTGCAAGGGAGACAACAACAATGGCTCTTAAAACGCCGCTCAAAATTCTCATGGCTGCTGCGCTGACACTGGGTGCCAGCACTGCCATGGCCTTCGAGCCGGAAGGCAAGGTGGAATGTATCGCACCCTCCGATCCCGGCGGCGGTTGGGACTTCACCTGCCGTAGCGTGGGTAACGTGATGGAAGATCTCGGCCTGGTACCGGGTAGCGTGCAGACCATCAATATGGCCGGCGCCGGTGGCGGTGTCGCTTACGCGCACACGGTCAGCAAGCGTGCCGGGGATGACCAGTTGTTGGTTGCGGCCTCTACGGCCACCACTACGCGTCTGGCACAAGGGCAGTTTCAGGGCCTGGATGCCGACATGGTCAATTGGATCGGTGCGCTGGGGGCCGATTACGGCATCATCGCCGTTTCCAAAGATTCGTCTTATCAGAATCTCAACGATTTGATGGCAGCTCTCAGAGAAGATCCGCGCAGTGTCACCTTTGCCGGTGGTAGCGCCAAGGGGGGATGGGATCATCTCAAAGTCTTGATCGCGGCTCAGGAAGCCAATGTCGATAAGCTGCCCAGGATTCCTTACCTGTCATACAACAATGGTGGCGAGGCCATGACCCAGGTGGTCGGCGGTCATGTCGATGCCTTTACCGGTGATATCAGTGAGGCTCAGGGGTTCATGGAGTCCGGCGATCTGCGCGTGTTGGCCGTCTTGTCCGACAAGCGGCTGCCCGGCGAGTTTAGTGATATCCCCACTGCCAAGGAACAGGGAATCGACGCCGTGGGTGCGAATTGGCGCGGTTTTTACATGCCGGCGGATATCTCCGACGAAGCCAAGCAGTACTGGATCGATGCCATCGACAAGCTTTATGCCAGCGATGAATGGAAGAAGGTCATGAAGAATAACGGCCTGATGCCTTTCCATGTCAGTGGTGCGGAGTTCGAGGAATACGTCAAGACGCAGATCAATGACATCCAGTCACTCTCCAAGGAAATCGGGTTGATCAAGTAATGACCCAGCTCAACGACCGTATCTTCGGTGTGCTGATGCTCGTCCTGGCCGTCGCGTACGGCTGGGGCGCCACGCAGTTTCCAGTGCCATTCGGTGGGTCCGAAACTGTCGGGCCCGAGACCTTTCCCAAGGTGCTCGCGGTGGTGCTGGCGCTGTCCAGCCTCTATTTGATTTTCAAGCCGGACCCCGACAACGCCTGGCCCAAGGGGCGTATCGTGCTGGAGTTGGTGATCGCCGTATTGGTGTTGATCGCCTACACGTTGCTGCTGCAGCCGCTGGGTTTCATTCCTTCGACGCTGCTGGCGGTGGGCACGCTGTGCTGGCGCATGGGCGCCACCCCGGTACGGGCGTACGTCACCGGTGCGATTGCCGGTGTCGTGGTCTATCTGCTGTTCACTTACGCCCTCAATTTGGCGCTGCCGTTGGGCGTGCTTAGCGTCCTGGAGGGAAGTTGATGGATACCCTGGGTTATCTGATCGACGGGTTTGGCGTCGCCCTGGCGCCGTACAACCTGATGTTCGCCTTGATCGGGGCCTTTCTCGGCACCTTGATCGGGGCCTTGCCGGGACTGGGGCCCGCCAATGGCGTGGCGATTCTGATCCCGCTGGCCTTCACGTTGGGGCTGCCGCCGGAAACCGCCTTGATCATGCTGACGTCGGTTTATGCCGGTGCCATGTACGGTGGGCGCATCTCGTCGATACTCCTCAATATTCCCGGTGACGAGCCGGCGATGATGACGTGTCTCGACGGCTATCCGATGGCTCAGAAAGGCAAGGCCGCCGAAGCACTCGCGATCTCGGCGATCGCCTCGTTCATGGGTAGTCTGATCGCCACGATCGGGCTCATTCTGTTGGCACCATTACTGGCCAAGTTCGCCTTGACCTTCGGTGCGGCGGAGTACTTCGCGCTGTTCGTTCTGGCGTTCGCGACCCTGGGCGGCATCACCGGCAAGAATCCGGTCAAGACGATTCTCGCCGCCGCCATCGGGCTGATGATCGCCACGGTGGGCATCGATTCCACCGGTACGCAGCGCTATACCTTCGGCATCTTGAAGCTCTACGAGGGCGTCGACTTCATCATTGCCATCGTCGGGTTGTTCGCGATTTCCGAATTACTGTTCTTCATCGAGGCCCGTGCCGGCGGTGGCAAGGGACCGATGAAGGTCAACAAGCTCACGCTGTCCTTCAAGGAAATCCGCGAGATCATGCCATCGAGCATTCGGGGGGGCATCCTTGGCTTCATCGCTGGCGTATTGCCGGGGGCTGGGGCGTCGCTGGGTAGCTTTATCGGCTATACGCTGGAAAAGAAGATCATCGGCAAGAAAGGTTACTTCGGCGAGGGCGATCCGCGCGGTGTGGCGGGCCCCGAGGCCGGCAACAATGGCGCTTCCAGTGGGGCATTGGTACCCATGCTGACGCTCGGTGTGCCGGGCAGCGGCACCACCGCTGTGTTGCTGGCGCTGTTGATCTCGATGAATATCACGCCCGGACCGCTGATGTTCACCCAGCATGCGGACATCGTCTGGGGCGTTATCGCGGCGCTGTTGATCGGCAACTTCCTGCTGCTGTTGCTCAACATCCCGCTGGTGGGCATCTTCGTCAAGCTGCTCTCGGTACCCCCCAAGTTCTTGCTGCCGATCGTCACCATGGTGGCCTTCGTGGGTATCTATTCGATCAGTAACTCGGCGTTCGATCTGTACTTCATGGTGGCCTTCGGCGTGCTCGGGTACTTCCTGCGCAAGCTGGAAATTCCCATCGTGCCGATCATTCTCGGCCTGCTGCTGGGGCCGGAGATGGAGAAGAATCTGCGCCATGCCTTGACGCTTTCCGATGGCGATTGGTCGGTGCTGTGGAGTAGCGGTTTGTCGATAGGGTTGTGGGTCGTAGCCTTCATCGGCCTAGTGTTGCCGGTCATCGTCGGGCCGATCCTGCGTCGTCGCATGAAAGCCGCGAAGGAGCTCACCGACTGATGTAAGCCTTGTGGTGCTTGACCACGACGCGCTTTTCTCGCCCCCATCGGTTTTGCCGATGGGGGCGAGTTCGTTGACGGTTTCAATGTGGAGTGGAAAAGGCCTGGAGTTCCGCGGCCGGGACCCGATCGGCGCCCCAACTGCGATACACATGGCCGGTTACCCGGTCGAGCTCCGCCTGGGGGATGTTGGCCAGCTCACCGTATTCCAGTGGGTCGTAATGGAAGATATATAGGCGTGAGGCGAATTGCTCGAAGGGCAGCGAGGCTTCACCGAAGCGTTCGCCGCAACCGGCGGTACTGACTTTGACGTCGTCGCCCCAGTCTTGGCCGCTGTCGTTGTTGGGATTGAAGAAGTAGGCGCGCATCACGTCCTGCGGGTCCAGGCTGACTCGCAGCAGAGTGATGGCGTGCCAGCCGATGAAACGTGCTGCGCTGTCGGTGACCGCGATGCCCGCCGGTTGCGGGTGGATCAGTGGCTGATTGCCGTTGTAATACGGGTGGTAGCTGGCATAGAAGTGACGCAAAAACTCATCGAGTTCATGCAGTTGGCCGGTCTCCACGTCGACGTTGATGCGAAACCCGCGGCCGGCCCACCAGCCATGGAATTCCGGGTTGACCCAGCGATGGGGGTCGCCCTCACGGCCGGCACAGCGCCGCCCCATCTCGGCATAGATGCGATCGAGATGCGGCACCACGATCAGCGATACTGGGTCGAGATCCAGCGGCAGGGCGGTGGCCACGCCGGACAGGCTGGCCATCGACGACAGCGGCATGCCTTCGAAATGCATGATGATCTCGTCATCGCGAGCTGCCCAGGCGACCATTTGCAGCAGGTAGTCGGGGTCGTTATAAGCCCACATCGACAGCGCGCGCGCCGATTGGCAGGTCGGGTTGTTGCCCTGGCCGACGCCCAACGGCAGGCCGAGCATGCAAAGCACGCCCTCGAGCAGCCGCGCGCGGGGCGTCACGGCGTCGCCATAGGCCATGCGGATGCGCTCCTGGGACCACTCGGAGATCGGCAGACCGATCTGGCGCCACAGCGCGGGCGCGACCGGCGGCTGGTAGAGGATGCCGCGCTCGAGCATCAGCGCCAGTCCATATACCGCTTGGGCCGTCTCGGGAAAGACGCTTTCTTCGATGAGCGCCTGAACCAGCTGGCGGTAGCAGAGCAGACAGTCGCGCCCGGTGGCTGACAGGCCCAGCGCCTCGGCGAGCAGATGATCGCCCTGGTCGAGCAGGTGACGCAGCAGCGCCGCATGATAGGCCGAGACCAGCCCAGTATCGTGCATGGCGCGGGCGAAGCCGGTGGCCTCGTATTGCAGGGCACCGCTGTCCATCGCCTGCAGGCGCTCGAGGTAGACCTCGACACCGGGGTCCTCGCGGGACGCCTGGGTCGCACCGAAGAGGCTGCTGACCAAGCGGTCGGCACCCTGGCCGCTGGCGCCGAGGTCGATGTCGGGATTGGCCTGACAGATGGCGATCTGGGTGATCATGCGCTTGGTCGCATCGACCTGAATGGGGCGCTGCTGAAGGATGCGCCAGATCTCGTCGATCAACTGATCGATGACATGTTCGTAGCCGATGGTCTCGGCCAGGTGCGCGAACAGGCCGCGCGTCAACTGCGCCAGGCGGCCCTGGGTTTCGCGCTCGGCTTCGCTGGGCGCACTGAACAGCAGATCGAGATTGATCGCCAATACTTGAGTGAGATAGTGGTGTGCTTGCTCCGCGGAGATCAACGCATGCGCGTAGTGGCCCTGGGCCACCGCCAGCAGGCGCAGTTCGCTGAGCGCCTCGAGTACCACGGTGTCGCTCTCGGCACTCTTCAGCGAATGCGCGGTCAGCGATGGCACCAGCATCTGCGGCTGGGCCCAGTCGGAGCCGTCGAAGATACCGGCGGCCTCGATCGTTTGGGCGCGCGCTTCGATGGCGGCGCAGCCTCCCGGTTGCAGCATCACCTTGCGGGCGCCGTCGAAGACCCGGCGTAGCTTGCCGGGCTTGGCGAAATCGCGGGCGTTGGCAAGGATTTCGACCGCTTCGTCGAGTTTGGCCAGCGCGGCATCCAGTGTGGCGCCATCCGGCGCTCGTTCGTCGTGGCTCGTCACAAGGGCTCCTTTTGCCCAAGAGTACAGGCGTGATTATACATAGAAGTCGAGCTGTTCCTGGTGCTTGAGCAGATCGCGCATGGTGTGCGGGTCGTCGCCGAAGAAATACAAGAGTCCCCAGTGCGTGCCGAAGGCCGTGCGCTTGGTGACGGTTTCCTCGAGCGGTGCGGTCAATTCATGGGACTCGAAGTAGGGATGGTCCTCGGTCTCCTCGGGCATCTGCAGGCGGTTGACCACGCGGCGGCGCGGATAAACGCCGAAACAACCGGCGACGCCCTTGGCATCGACCACCTCGCGGGGGAAGAAGTCAGTGATCTCCTGTTCAGTCGTCTTGGGGTCGAAGGACAGGATAAGCCCCTGATAAGCGTTGAAGCCATAGGCCCGCTCGAGCAGTTCGAAGACCTTGAAGCCGGGTGGCCGATAGGCGACTTCGCCGAAGTACATCTCGCCATCGCTGGTGACGAAGTATTCTGGATGCACGAAACCGAAATCGATGTCGAAGGTCTTGATCAACTTTTCGATCTGGCGGGTGATCGACTCGCGGTATCTCTCGAGTTCCGGTGTCGCCGGGACGAACACCGAATACCCCAGGGTCACGTATTCGGAGATGTTGAGAAAGCGGATCTTGCCATTGTGGATCCACGCCTCGACGGCGAATTCCCAGCCATCGAGGTGCGATTCCATCAGTACTGGGAACTCTTCCTCGGGAATGGTATCGACCTCGTCCGGCGTGCGGATCACGCGGTGCCCGAGGCAGCCCGCCTTGTCGAATGCCTTGAGGTGGATCGGATCGTTGGGATCGCCATCGAGTTTCAGGAGCGTCTGGTTGACCCGTTTGAGGAAGCGGATGACGTCCTCCTTGTCATGCGCTTCCTCAAAGATGCCCACGCGGATGCCGCCCAATTGCGCGCGGCGCTTCATCAGTGCCTTGTCGCGCAACAGCAGGGCTTGGCCATAAAGGCGTGGGTTGTCGAGCAGCACCGAATTGATCGCGCCGGCCCATTCAACGGTTTCTTCGTACAGCGGAATGGCGACGTCGACACCCATCTCCTGGAGTGTCTCGGCGATTTCCATCGAGCGGTCGTTGAGGCGCTCGAAATTCCAGGGCACGTAGGGAATCGCGTGCTCCTTGCAGTATTCCTCGGCCCATTCGGGGGCCACGACGACGTAACGGCGGTCAAAATTTTCGGCGGCCTCGATGGCATTCAGACTCCAGCCCAATAGCGCGATATGTCCCTTGTCGGGGGATTTTTCCATGGTGATTCTCCTTTAACTCGGGAAAGGGCCGTGCTCTCCCAGCCTAGCCTATAATGCATGACGGGCGTTGGATTGTTTGATGCCTTGCCGACCAGCGGGCACGCTGTTATAGTGCAGCGGCGTTCGAGGCAAGTCATTGAAAGCGCATAGCGTTTTCTGATGTTCGAACGGATCGGTGGCGACAAGCAACACGACGCTCGCAACCGATTTTGCTGTGGTGGCCCTGTCGGTCCTCCCGCAACGCTAAACCGCGAACCCCGCCAGGCCCGGAAGGGAGCAACGGTAGTGGTGGCTGCGTGTGCCGGGATGTGGCTGATGGGGCCGCCTCCATTTCGTTCCCCGTATTTCTGTTCGACCTCGATGTCGACTCGCCCCTCGTCGAAGTTCCCGCTACCCGCTAGAATGGACGCTTTAACGATCTTCCCCTCTGTGTCGAGTGCTCGGTACTGACAGGTGGGAATCGGCCCGATCTGCAAGGACATCCCGACGGTATGAGTTACCAGGTTCTGGCCCGCAAATGGCGCCCCCGTACGTTTCACGAACTGGTCGGCCAGGAGCATGTCTCGCGTGCGCTGGTCAACGCGCTCGACCAGGGGCGTCTGCACCATGCCTATCTGTTCACCGGCACGCGCGGGGTCGGCAAGACGACGCTGGCGCGGATTCTCGCCAAGTGCCTGAACTGCCGGCAGGGCGTGACATCGGTACCATGCGGTGAATGCGAGACTTGCCGCGAGATCGACGAGGGCCGCTTCGTCGACCTGATCGAAGTCGACGCCGCCTCGCGTACCAAGGTCGAGGATACCCGCGAGCTGCTCGACAATGTGCAGTACGCGCCGACCCAGGGGCGTTACAAGGTGTACCTCATCGATGAGGTACACATGCTGTCCACGCACAGTTTCAACGCGCTGCTCAAGACACTCGAGGAGCCGCCGCCCCACGTCAAGTTCCTGCTGGCCACCACCGATCCGCAGAAGCTCCCGGTCACGGTACTCTCGCGTTGCCTGCAGTTCACGCTCAAGAACATGCCGCCGGAGCGCGTGGTCGGGCATCTGACGCATATTCTCGAGGCCGAGTCGGTGGCTTTCGACGAGCAAGCGCTGTGGCTGCTGGGCAAGGCCGCCGAGGGCTCGATGCGCGACGCCTTGAGTCTGACCGACCAGGCCATCGCCTTCGGGCAGGGCGAGGTGCGTCATGTCGATGTCGCCGCGATGCTGGGCACGCTCGATCATCGTCACCTGTTGGCATTGGCCGAGGCACTGGCCGAGATCGATGCCGCGCGGGTGTTGCAGGAAGTCGCCAGCCTGGCCGAACAGGGACCCGACTTCGGCGCCATCCTCGACGATCTGGCCGGTGTCTTCCATCGCCTGACCATCGCCCAGATGGTGCCGGATGCGCTGGATAACGGTCACGGTGATCGCGATACGCTACTCCCGCTGGCTGCGCGCTTCACCGCCGAGGACGTTCAGCTCTATTACCAGATTGCACTGCAAGGCCGCGGGGACATGGAAAGCGCCCCGGATCCGCGTACCGCGCTGGAGATGACGCTGCTGCGCATGCTGGCGTTTAGGCCCCAGGGCGTACCCAAGCCGCCGCAGACACCATTGCCGATTCGCGGCTCGGCCGAGAATGAGGCGCCAGCCGCCGCGCCATCGAGCGCTCCGGCACCAAACCCGCCAGCGTCTACCGTCGCGCCTTCATCTGGCGAGCCGTCGCGTCCCGAGACCCAGGCGCCCGCAGCGAGTGATAGCAGTCTCGCAGCGGACGATAGCGGTGAAGAGACACCGCACGAGTTACCTGAGACCGCAGCGCCTGAAGTCGAAACGCCCACGGTAGCGGAAGAGACGCCGCCTCTCGTGGCCGACGTCCCTGATGATGCTGCCGATGCCGCGCTCGAAGACGAGGCGCAACGCCAGGCGGACGCCGCTGGCGTTGCCGATGTGGACGATGCGCCGCCTTGGGCGCTCGATGACGCCCCGGCGCCTGTCGCCTCCGAGGCCCCCGCCGCCGTGCCGGAACCTCCGGCGATGGATGCTGCCGCTGATGTGGATGAGCCTGATCCCGAGCCTGATCCCGAGCCCGAGCCCGAGCCCGAGCCCGAGCCCGAGACGCCGGCACCCGTCGTTGCCACGCACGAGTCGGGCGCTTTCGACCACGCGCGTTGGCTGGCGGTGTTCGAGTCGCTGGCACTGGGTGGGCTGACGCGTAACCTGGCGGCGCATTGCATCGTGGAGCACGACGACGGTGAAACGCTGGCGCTGCGGCTGGACCCTTCGCAGGGGGCGATGCTGGCCGATGTACACATTGAGCGTCTCACCAAAGCTTTAGCCGATCAGGGCGTCGAGCGGCGCTTGAATGTCACGGTCGAGGCCCTGCCCGAGAACCTGGATACCCCGCGTTCGCAAAGCGAGCGGCAGGCGCGAGAGCGTCATGCCCAAGCGGTTGAAGCGTTGCGCCGCGACCCGCATATTCAGATGCTGGAACATGATTTTGGCGCCCACTTGCTGGAACGCAGCGTGACGCCGACCGATGGCGCCGCTTCCGACGCGTAAGTCGTCGGCGGCTCTGACTTTTTAGAACTCCTTGAGGATACGACCATGATGAAGGGCGGAATGGGCAACATGATGAAACAGGCCCAGGAAATGCAGGAAAAGATGCAGAAGGTCCAGGAGGAAATCGCCGAGACCGAAGTCACGGGCGAGGCCGGGGCCGGGATGATCAAGGTCACCATGAACGGTCGTCACGACGTGAGTGACGTGAATATCGACCCCTCGGTGATGGAAGAAGACAAGGAGTTGCTCGAAGATTTGCTGGCCGCCGCCGTCAACGACGCGGTGCGCAAGGTCGAGACGACATCCAAGGAGCGTATGGAAGAAGTCACCGCGGGGATGAACCTGCCGGCGGACTTCAAGATGCCGTTCTAAGCGATGGCGTTTTCTCCCCTCGTCGATCAACTGCTGGAGACGCTGCGTGTGTTGCCGGGCGTGGGCCCCAAGACCGCGCAGCGCATGGCCCTGCATCTGCTGGAGCGCGACCGCGACGGCGGCCGTCGGCTTGTCGCCTCATTGGGCGAGGCCTTGGAACAGGTAGGCTATTGTCAGCGTTGCCGCACGCTGACAGAGACGCCGCTATGCACCATTTGTGAGGATGCACGGCGCGATGAAGGACTGCTGTGCGTCGTCGAGTCGCCGGCCGACATGCTGGCGATCGAGCAGGCCGGCGGCTATCACGGCCACTATTTCGTGCTCCACGGCCATTTGTCGCCGCTGGATGGCATCGGCCCCGAGGACATTGGGCTCGATCAGCTCGATGAACGGCTCGCAAACGGCGCCATCGAGGAATTGATTCTGGCCACCAACCCCACCGTGGAAGGCGAGGCCACTGCGCACTACATCGCCGAGCAATTACGTGGCACCGGCGTGCGCCTGTCGCGCCTGGCCTACGGCGTGCCCATGGGTGGCGAGCTGGAATACGTGGATGGGGGCACGCTGAGCCGTGCCTTCAATGGCCGTTTACCGTTCGCGCAAGAGTCGAGCTGACCCTCATCATCGTCAACAAGGATACGGGATGCCCCCGAGTTTCGAGATTCGCTGGGTGGAAACGCCCACCGCGCTGGCCGAGGCGTGCGAGGCGCTGGCCGACGCCAATTGGCTGGCGGTGGACACAGAATTTCATCGCGAGTCGACGTTCTTTCCCATCGCGGCCCTGGTGCAGCTCTATGCCGGCGGTGATGAGGCCTTCCTGATCGATCCGCAAGTCGTGGCGGCCGATAGTGCTCTGCAGTCGCTCCTGGGGGCCGACGGACCGCTCAAGTTGCTGCATGCCAGCGGCGAAGACCTCGAAGTGCTGGAGAGCTGGGCGAATGTCGCCGTCGCGCCAATCGCCGATACGCAGGTGGCGCAAAGCCTACTGAGTACCCAGGCATCGCTGGGCTATCAACGCTTGGTCGAGCAGTGGACCGGCGACGTGTTGCCCAAGGAGGAAACGCGCTCGGATTGGCTGCAGCGTCCGTTGTCCGACTCACAGCTACGCTATGCCGCGCTGGACGTGGTCTATTTGCCGCTTGTCTGGCAAGCGCAACGCGACGCGCTGGTGCAGCAGGGGCGCCTGGCCTGGTTGGAAGAAGAGTGCGCGCGCCTGTGCGAGGCCAATCGTCGCAACCGCGATGCCGATGAGCAGTGGTATCGTCGTCATCGCCAGCTGTGGCGGCTCGAGCCGCGTCAGTTGGCGCTTTATCAGGCGCTCACGCGATGGCGCGAAGGTGAGGTGCGACACCGCGATCTGCCGCGTGGTTGGCTGGCGAGCGATAAGGTGCTATTCGCGATCGCTGTGGAGATGCCGCGCAACCGCCATCAGCTCTCGACCATCGAAGGCGTCAGGCCCAAGCTGATCAAACATGACGGCGATACCTTGCTGGCGATGGTGCAAGCAGCCGTGCACCTCGATGACGAGGCACTGCCGGCGCCGCTTCCACCCCCGCATTCAGCGGCGTTCAAGACGCGGCTCAAGGCACTCAAGAGCGTCGTCAACCGCGAGGCCGAACGCCTGGATATCGCCCCCGAGGTGCTGGCCAATCGCCGCGATCTCGAAGCCTTGGTGATGGCGGATCTGGACGGCGTGCCGCTGTCGCTGCCCCAGGGCTGGCGTGGCACCTTGCTGGCCGAGGCGTTCACCCAGGCCCTGGCCGATCACTGAGAGGCGAAGACGATGCCCAAACGACTCTGTGAAATCTTCAAGAGCCCGCGTCGCGACGAAATGTATTTATACGTGGATCGCGCGCGAGGGCTGACGGATGTGCCCGCAGCACTGCTCGAGCGGTTCGGTAAACCGGTATCGGTGACCGTGATGATGCTCAGCGACGACAAGCCGCTGGCGCGGGCCAAGGCCGGGGACGTGCTGGCCGCCATCGCGTCACAAGGCTTTTATCTGCAGATGCCGCCGACGCGCGAGGCCTACATGCTGGACTTATACAAGGCGCCCACCGAGGCACGGTACTGACCCATGCGTGAACGTTTCTGGGAGCGTTTTTCCCTCCAAGAACTCGACGATGAAGAGTGGGAAGCGCTTTGTGATGGTTGCGGTCTGTGCTGCCTGCTCAAGCTCGAAGACGAAGAGAGCGGCGATGTCGCCACGCTCAACGTGGCCTGCCAGTTGCTGGATATCGATACTTGCCGTTGCAGCGATTACGAAAACCGCTTCGAGCACGTGCCGGGATGCACCAAGTTGACCCGCGACAACCTGGCGGCGTTTCACTGGCTGCCGACGTCGTGTGCCTATCGTCGATTGGCAGAGGGACGTAAGCTCGCGGCCTGGCATCCGCTGATCGCGGGCGATGCACGGCGCATGCATCGCAAGCAGAAGAGCGTGCGCCACTTCGCGGTGAGCGAGTGCGAGGTGGCCGATGAGGCGCTCGAGGATCACATCATCGACATTATCCCGTGCCAATGACGTTTTTGGTGGCAGGGTGCGGTATATGAAGAAGGCCCCGACCGGGGCCTTCGTCGTTATAGGGCGTCAGCGTGGGCGATCAGCGGGCACCTCATTGTCGGCGAGGCCCAAGGCCCAAAGCAGGAAGGCATCCTGACGGGCGTTGTCGTGCCAGGCCTTGAAGCGTCCCGAGGCGCCACCATGTCCGGCCGCCATGTCAGTGCGCAGCATGATCGGGCGGCGCTGCTCGGCGGGCAGTTGGGAGACGATCTCGGTCAGGCGTGCGTAAAGCTTGGCCGGTTCCCAGTAGGGTACACGCGAGTCGTGCCAGCTGCCTTGCAGGAACAGCGTGGGATAGGGCTGCGCGACGAGGTTGTCGAGGGGGGAATAGTCGCGAATGCGGCGTTTCGCTTCCGGCTCATTGGGGTTGCCCCATTCGCTGTATTCCGCCGTCGTCAACGGCAGGTCGGGGTTTTCCATGGTGCGCAGCACATCGACGAACGGCACGTCGAGTACGGCGGCACAGAACGCGTCCGGTTCGAGATTGAGGCTAGCGCTTACCAGCAGGCCGCCGGCGCTGGCGCCATAGGCGGCGATGCGCTGGGTATCTGCTACGCCATTCGCCACCAGGGCATGACGCGCGGCGAGAAAGTCGCGGAAGCTATTTTCCTTGTGCGCCAGCTTGCCGGCCAGATACCACGGCTCGCCCCGATCGCCGCCACCGCGCACATGGGCGACGGCGAACGCCACGCCCCGCGACAGCAGTTCGAGCCGCGCCACGGAAAACCACGGATCGAGCACTTCCCCGTAGGCCCCATAGCCATAGAGCAACGTCGGCAGTGGCCCTTGCTCGATCAGGTCGCCCCGCGCCACGACGGAGACCGGAATGCGTTCGCCATCGTGGGCCTCGGCCCACAGGCGGTGGCACACCAGTTGCTCAGGGGCAAGATCGCCGTGCACGGGCTGAGCCTTGAGCAGGCGGCGCGCGTCGGTATCGAGGTCGTGCTCGATCCAGCGCGGCGGCAGCGTGAACGATTCCTCGTGCAGGCGCAGGCGGCGGGTGTCGAAGTCGGGTGTATCGCCCAGTATCAGGCTGCAGGGCGCTTCGGGCAGCGGTAGACGCCGCTTGATGGGCGTCGCCGTGTCGAGCGCGACCACGCTGAGATGCACCTGGGCCTCGCGGTGATCGCGTTCGGTGATGACGAGCCCCCAGGCGAAGGCATCGACGCCTTCCAGCGTCAGATACTCCTGATGATCTAGCAGCGGTGCCCACTCACCGGGTGTGGATTCGGCCGCGACGTCGAGCTGGAAATGCGGCGCATCCTGATTATGCAAAATGTAGAAGTGGCCGGGACGATGCTCGAGGCCGTATTCGACGCCCTTGACGCGTTCGCGTACGCAGCGCGGCGGCGTATCGGGCGCTGCCGCGGGGATCAGGTGGCATTCCGAGGTGTCCTTGGAGGCGGTTTCCAGCACCAGCCAGGCGCGTGATCGGGTCTTGCCCAGCCCCACCCAGAACTCGGCGTCTGCTTCACGGAACAGGCACGCGCTTTCCCCGCTTCCGATATCCAGCCGCCAGATGCTATCCGGACGTTGCGTGTCGTCGTAACGCGTGAACAGCAGAGTACGGTTATCCTCGGCGCAACACAGTTCGGGGCCGATGTCGTTCAGCAGGCGCCGGGGTTCGCCGTCAGGCAGGACGCGTAGGAAGAGATCGAAATTCTCGTCGCCGTTGGTGTCCTCGGTCCACGCCAGCCAGCTTTCATCGGGGGCGATGGCCATGTCGGCGACTTCCATGAAGTCGTGATGCAGGGCGCGGGCCTGGACATCGAGCACGCATTCACGCTGTGACGCGTTGTGGTTGGGGTGGCGCCACCAAATCGGATAGTCGGCGTCGTGGGCGGTTTCGCTCCAGTAGGTATGGTGATCGAGCGGCGTGCGCAGGCCATCGACGGCCAGTTCGCGACGCGCCAGGTGGCCGGCGTAGAGTGTCTCGACGAGTGGCTCGAGGGGCGCGAAGCAGGCGGTGGACTCTTGGTTGGCCTGCTCGAGAAAGCGTACCACCTCGGGGTCGTCGCGATTCTCCAGCCAATGCCAGTAAGGATCGTCCTTGCGTTTGAAGCGTGCGACCGGCGAGAGTTGGGTCGCGTCGTGAAGCGCAGGGATGTGCGGCTGTGCTTTCATGTGCAGCGGTGTACCATGTCGAAGAAAGATCGAACGCGAGAGGACGCGATGCTGATTTCCGATTCCCTGCCACAGTTGTGGCTGAGTTACTTTGTATTATCGCTGCTGGTACTGGTCACCGGCTACCTTGGGGTGCGCTTTTTGCCCAAGTTACCGCGTTGGGTCGTGACGGGGGCGGTCGCGGGAATGTTATGGGCGGTGGCGCCATTTACCTCGCCCTTGTTGGAGGACGGTGAGCATTATTCCGGTCTTGCGCCGGCCATCGTCGTCGCGGCGGTGGGCGTCTTGCAGGGCGATGGTGGCCAGCTTGCCGTGGCCACGCCGCTGTTGTTGGTCGGTATGGCGATAGGCGGTGTACTAGGCGCGTTAATGTGGATATGGCGCCGACGTCGCCATAGCGGTGGTGATAACGATGCGCCACACGGTGGTGGCAAGCAGCGTAAGTCGCCCTCCGGAAATGCGCGGGACGACGACCGGCGTCGCGAACCGGTGCTCAACTGATATGTTCGGCCGTTATGCGCCTCACATGAGTTTGGTTTTATAAAGAAGAAGGAAGGGTCATGCGAGCGCTGTTCGCGTTGTTGGTGCTGTGTGTCGGTGGGGGACTTGCGTCGCTGAGTTGGGCACAGGACACCAGCGCCTCCCAGACGCCGGATGTCCGCATGATTTTCGACGTCTCGGGAAGCATGAAAGCCAATGATCCCAATAACTTGCGTGCTTCGGCATTGAAGTTGGCGGCGACGTTGTTGCCTTCGCAGGCGCGCGGTTCGGTGTGGACGTTTGGTTCCCGGGTGCAAAATCCGTTGCCTGGCGGCAAGATCGACTCCGATTGGCGGCGGCGTGCTCGGTCGCTGGCGCCGCAACTGATCGACTATCAGCAGTTCACGGATATCGAGCAAGCGCTGCGTGAAGTAAGCCAGACAACAGGCGGTAAGCGTCATGTCATCTTGCTGACCGATGGCATGGTCGACCTGCCCGGGAGCGGGGAGGAAAAACGCACGCGTGATGCGGCCTCGCGTGAGGCCTTGATAGCGTCGCTGGCGCCCGAACTGGCGTCGCGTGGCGTGGTGGTGCACACCATTGCGCTCTCGCCGAATGTGGATCGCGAGTTGCTCGAACGGGTATCCCAGATCACGGGTGGCCTGGCGGCGGTGGCCGAAACTCCCGAAGCATTGCTGCGGGCGTTTCTCGATGTGCTCGAGCGCATCGTGCCCCGCGATCAGTTGCCGATCAAGGAGGGCAGTTTCGAGGTCGACGACGAGGTCGAGGGCTTCAATGCGCTGCTATTTCACGAAGAAGGTGCGCCCGAGATCGCGCTGGTGGGCCCTGACGGTGAGCGTTACACGCGTGACGATCACCCCGATGACATGCTTTGGCAGAGCAATCCGCGTTATGACTTGATCCGCGTGCCTGAGCCGCAGGTGGGGGAGTGGCATATCGAGGGGCCGGTGGGGCGCGATAGCCGCGTGAGCATCGAATCGCCGTTGCAATTGCGCAGTGATACCTTGCCGCCGACCCTGTATCTGGGCTTCGGTGTGCCCCTCGACGTTTGGCTATCCCGCGAGGGCGAGACGCTCACAGGTGATGCGTTACCGGCTGGTATCCGTGTGCGTGGTGAATTGCGTGGACTCGATGACGAAACGCGGGCATCCACGTCTCTGAAGGCCGAGGACGACGGCCACTTCACGGGCACGCTGCAGGCACCCGAGGAGGCAGGCAACGCCCGCCTGGTGCTCAACGCCGATAGTGATGCCTGGACGCGTGAGCGTGTGCAGGGCGTCAACGTCGTCCCTCCCGTGATCACGACGCTTAACGGCGATGCCACGCAGGTCACGCTGGAGGCGCAGCATCCGCGTTTGAACGTCGACAATACGCAGATCTCGGCGAGCTTGTTGGGCGAAACGCTCGACGTGGTGCCGGATGGAGAATGGACGTGGCAAGTCGCGCTGCCGGAAGTCGATCCCGATCAATCGGTACCATTGAATCTCGACATGACGGTGACGCTCGATGGACGCACTTGGTCCATTGCCTTGCCTGCACTACGTCTCAACCCCGAGGCGCGTATCGGGGTTTCCGGCGCCGATGTCAATGGCGGGGGCGCGCGTGCCGAGACGTTGCCGGGCGGCGATGCTGTCGCCGCCCAAGAGGATGAAAGTGATGCGCGCGAAGAGGGCAATTTGACCGCCCTGGCCGGCGCGCTATGGGATAAGGCCGGCGATGAGTGGCAGGCGCTGCGGCCGCATGTCGAACCCTACGCCAAGCGTCCCACGACCTGGGCGGTGTTCGCCGCGCTTCTATTGTCGCTGGTGCTCATAGGTGGGCTGCGTCGTCGCTCAAGACGGCGTCGTCATCGGCGGCGGCGCGACCCGCAGGTATAATCATCGGCAAGATTCAGAGCCTCGGCATGATTGCCGGGGCTTTTTTGTCTTCCGATTCTTGCGACAGCGTACGGGCAATCGACGTTAAACGTTAGTTTCAATCGGCTGTTTTAATTCCTGCTGGCCTGTTATAACGGAAACGGCAACATCAATAATGTTGTCTAAAAGATGTCGAACGATGTTGCATTGCGCGTGCCGAACCGGCTGGTGTCGTAGCCGGTGTCGCGCTATCTTGCGGAAAGCCTGTGTTTTTTCGGCATGACCCAGGCTCGAGATTCAATAATAAATGTCGGCACTCTGAAGTCGACCCGGTCAGCGGAGATATACGATGAGTCACGCCACCTCGCCGGTCGTTTCCGGTCCGCCTCTCGAAGGAATGGAGGAATTCGCCTCGGTCAACGAGGTGTTCGTCCACAGCTGCGGACGCTTCGCCGACAAGCCGGCGTTCACCTGCATGGAGCAAACGCTGAGTTATGCGGAGCTCGAACGCCTCTCGCGGGATTTCGCCGCCTGGCTAAGCGAGGAAACCGACCTGGTGCCGGGAGATCGCATCGCCATCCAGTTGCCCAATGTGCTGCAATTTCCCGTGGCGATTTTCGGCGCCATGCGCGCCGGGCTGATGGTGGTCAATACCAACCCGCTGTATACCGAGCGCGAGATGGCGCATCAATTTCAGGATGCCGACGTCAAGGCGATCCTGATTCTCGCCAACATGGCCGACAAGCTCGAGCGGATACTGCCGCGCACGGCGATTCGCCACGTGCTGGTGACCGAACTCGGCGACATGCATGACTTCCCTAAACGGGCGTTGATCAATGCCGTGGTCAAGCACGTCAAGAAGATGGTGCCGCGTTACACATTGCCCGAGGCGACACGTTTTCGCGATGCCTTGACGCGCGGGCGAGGGCTGTCGAGTGAAGCGGCCATATGCCAGGCCGATGACGTGGCCGTGCTGCAGTACACCGGCGGTACTACCGGCGTGGCCAAGGGCACCATGCTCACGCACCGCAACCTGATCGCCAACATGCTGCAGACGCGTCAGATGATCGCCGGGCTGATCGAGGAAGGGCGCGAGACGATCATTGCACCGCTGCCCGTCTATCATATCTATACGTTCACGGTGAATTGCCTGTTCACCATGGTCACCGGCAACCACACCGTGCTGATTCCCAACCCGCGTGATATCGACGGCTTCATCAAGACGCTGCGCAAAACCGAGTACACCGGTTTCGTGGGGCTCAATACGTTATTCAACGCGCTCTGCCAGCGCGAAGACTTCCGCGCCCTGGATTTTTCGCGTCTCAAGCTGACCATTTCCGGAGGCATGGCGCTGACCAAGGCCGCCGCGAAACGTTGGGAAGAAGTCACGGGCTGCGCGATCCTGGAAGGCTACGGCATGACCGAGACCTCGCCCATCGTGTGCGTCAATCCACCGGATGGTATTCAACTGGGCACCATCGGCAAGCCGGTGCCCGGCACCTCGATCAAGGTGATCGGCCCCGAAGGCGAAGAGGTTGCGCGGGGCGAGCCCGGCGAGCTGTGCGTTCAGGGCCCGCAGGTGATGAAGGGCTATTGGAATCGCCCCGAGGATACCGCCAAGACGCTGGACGCCGAGGGCTGGATCCGCACCGGCGATATCGCCGTGATTCAGGACGACGATTACGTGCGCATCGTCGACCGCAAGAAGGACATGATCATCGTCTCCGGCTTCAACGTCTATCCCAACGAGGTCGAGGACGTGGTGGCCACGCACGAGGACGTGATCGAGGTTGCTGCCATCGGGGTGCCCGACGATGCCACCGGCGAGGCGATCAAACTCTTCGTGGTGAGTCGTAACGAGGCGTTGGATGCCGAAACGTTGCGCACCTGGTGCAAGCAGGAACTCTCCGCCTACAAGGTGCCCAAACTCATCGAGTTTCGTGATGAGCTGCCCAAGACCAACGTCGGCAAGGTACTGCGCCGTGAGCTGCGCGACGGCCAGGATGGCAAAGAATCGACGCCGGGTGATGGGGCAACATAGGCGCGAGGTCGGCCTTGGCGTTACAATTGACGGCTCGCCTTCCCGTGGAGGCGAGCCGTTTTGCTGATTTCATGAGGCGCCCTTGAGCACGACACCGACGAGCGATTCCCGCGATCAACTGGCGCACTTGCGCTCGCAACTTGACGACTGCCTGTTGCGCGATGCCCACGATCAGGGGCGGCGTCTCGACAAGCTGGCAGGACGCGCGCGCGGCGGCAAACCCATCGACCGTTCGCTGCGCGAGATCGAAACGCGTCTGGCGCGCTCGCGAGAGGCCTTGGCGGCGCGGCGTGCCCAGCCGTTGACGCTGCGCTATCCCGAGCATCTACCCGTGGCCGAGCGGCGCGACGACCTGCTGGCGGCGCTCGACGAACACCAGATCGTCGTGGTGGCCGGGGAAACCGGCTCGGGCAAGACCACCCAGCTACCCAAGCTGTGTCTCGAGCTGGGACTGGGGCGGCGCGGCCTGATCGGCCATACGCAGCCACGGCGTCTGGCGGCACGCACCGTCGCCACGCGCCTCGCCGAAGAACTGGAAGTACCGCTGGGGGCGCAGGTCGGCTATCAGGTGCGCTTCACCGACCAGACCGATGAGCGCACGCTGGTCAAGCTGATGACCGACGGCATCCTGCTCGCCGAGACGCAGAACGACCCGGATCTGATGCGCTACGATGCGATCATCATCGACGAGGCCCACGAGCGCAGTCTCAACATCGACTTCCTGCTCGGTTATCTCAAGCGTCTGACCGAACGGCGTCCGGATCTCAAGATCATCATTACCTCGGCGACCATCGACGTCGAGCGTTTCAGCCAACACTTCGGGCGTGAAGGCAAGCCGGCGCCGGTGGTCGAGGTCTCGGGGCGCACCTACCCGGTGGACGTGTTCTATCGGCCGCTGGTGCGCGATGCCGACGACGAGGAAGACCGCTCCCTGCAAGAAGGCATCCTGCATGCGGTGGAAGAGATCGAGTCCATCGAGCGCGAGCGACGCTGGTTCAGCGGGCCGCGCGACGTATTGATCTTTCTGCCCGGTGAGCGTGAAATCCGCGAGACGGCGGATACCCTGCGGCATGCCGATCTCCGGGGCACCGAGATCCTGCCGCTCTATGCGCGCCTTTCCAACGCCGAGCAGAACCGCGTGTTCCAGTCGCACGCCGGGCGGCGCATCGTGCTGGCCACCAACGTCGCCGAAACCTCGTTGACCGTGCCGGGCATTCGTTATGTCATCGACCCCGGCCTGGTGCGCATGAGCCGCTACAGCTACCGCGCCAAGGTCCAGCGCCTGCCTATCGAGCCGGTCAGCCAAGCCAGCGCCGATCAGCGCAAGGGGCGCTGCGGACGTATCAGCGAGGGCGTGTGTATTCGCCTCTATAGCGAGGAGGATTTCCGGGCACGGCCGACCTACACCGAGCCCGAGATTCAACGCACCAATCTGGCCTCGGTGATCCTGTCGATGCTCGCACTCAAGCTTGGCGACATCGAAGCGTTTCCCTTCGTCGACGTGCCGGACTCGCGCTTCGTCAAGGACGGGTATCGTCTGCTCTATGAGCTGGGGGCCGTGGGAGCCGACAATCGCCTGAGCGAGCTGGGACGGCGCCTGGCCCGCTTGCCCATCGATCCCCGCCTGGCGCGCATGGTGCTGGCCGGTGCCGAGCAGGGCAGCCTGCGCGAAACCTTGATCGTGGTCAGCGCGCTGGCCGCTCAGGATCCGCGCGACCGCCCGGCCGACAAGCGTCAGGCCGCCGATCAGCAACATCGCCAGTGGCAGGATTCCGAGTCCGACTTCATGGCCTGGCTGAATCTTTGGCATGGCGTCGAGCATGCCCGCGAGACCTTGTCCGGCAACCAACTGCGGCGCTGGTGTCGCGACAACTATCTGAGTTATCTGCGCTTGCGCGAGTGGCACGATACTTTTCGCCAGCTCAAGCAATTGACCCGCGACATGGGGCTCGAGTCCTCCAGCGCGGTACTGCCGCCGAAGGAAGACGCCCCCGCGACGGCGCATCCGCGTGTCGACGGCGAACGCCTGCACAAGGCGCTGCTCTCGGGGTTGCTCTCGCACCTGGGGACGCTGCAGGAAAATCGCGAGTATCTGGGCGCGCGCAATCGCAAGTTCATGATTCATCCCGGCTCGGGACTAGCCAAGAAGACGCCCAAATGGGTCATGGCCGGCGAGCTGGTGGAAACCTCGAGGCTATATGCGCGTGACGTGGCGCGCATACAGCCGGCCTGGGTAGAGCCCATGGCCGAGCATCTGATCAAGCGCAGCCACAGCGAGCCGCATTGGGAAATGAAACGCGGTCAGGTGGTGGCCTTCGAGCAGGTCACGTTGTTCGGTCTGCCGATCGTGACCGGACGACGCGTCGATTATGCCAAGGTGGCGCCAGCGGAGGCGCGCGAGATATTCATTCGCCGCGCCCTGGTGGAGGGTGAGTATCGCAGCCAGGCCGATTTTTTCCAGCACAATCGCGCCTTGATCGACGACGTCGAGGAACTCGAGGACCGTGCCCGCAAGCGCGATATCCTGGTCGACGAGGAGACGCTGTTCGCTTTCTACGATGCGCGCTTGCCGGCGGACGTCGCCGGTGCCCGCAGTTTCGAGCGCTGGCGCAAGCAAGCCGAGCGCGAGGCCCCCGAGGTGCTCAAGCTCGACCGCGACACGCTGATGGCGCGCGACGCCGAAGAGATCACGCAGGAGGCCTATCCCGATGTGCTGGTGCACAACGGTGTGCGTTACCCGCTCAGCTATCATTTCGCACCCAGGCAACCCGACGACGGCGTGACCTTGACGGTGCCGGCGGCGATGCTGTCGCAACTCCCTGAAGGACGCCTCGAATGGCTGGTGCCGGGGCTCTTGCGCGAGAAGTGCATCGCGCTGCTCAAGACGCTGCCCAAGGCGATTCGCCGGCAGGTGGTGCCGATACCCGATTGGGTGGATGCCGCCCTGGCGACACTGGTGCCCGATGAGCGCCCGCTGACCGAGGCGCTGGGCGAGTTCCTGCGCCGACGTACCGGCGTGCGCCTGGGCCCTGATGACTGGCATACCGAGGCCCTCGAGGCACATCTGGTCATGAACCTGCGGGTGGTCGACCACGATGGCAAGGTGCTCGGCGAAGGACGCGACCTGGGCGCCCTCAAGCAGCGTTTCGACGAGGCGGCGAGCCAGGGCGCCAAGGCGCTGGCGGCGAGCGGGCCGACGGCCGAGGCGCTTGCCGAGCTGCCGACGCAAGCGATTCCCGAATCGCGTTCCACCCAGCAGGCGGGGATTCGCGTCGAGGCCTATCCGGCGTTGGTCGATCAGGGCGATAGCCTGGCCATCGAATCGTTCGATCATCCGAACAAGGCGCACGCGGCGCACCGCCACGGGGTCAAGCGCGCGGCGATGCTGCGTCTGCCCGAGCAGGTGCGCTACCTCGCCCGCGAGCTCAAGGGCGTGGACCGTTGTGCGCTGCTGTTCGCCAAGGTGGGTAGCAAGCAACAACTCGTCGACGACCTGATCGAAGCGGTCTTCCTGCAGGTGGTCGCCGTGGACCCGTTGCCGCGCGATCGCGACGCCCTCGAGGCGCGCATCGAGGCCACGCGGGGCGAACTCGTCGCCCATGCCGAATCCCTGGTTGCGACTCTCCAGAAGGCTCTGGAAGGGCATCTCGAGGTGACCAAGGCACTCAAGGGTAACCTCAATTTGTCCCTGGCCTTGGTCTACAGTGATTTGAAAGCCCAGATGGGGCGCCTGGTGTATCCCGGCTTCGTCAGCGACGCCGAGGCCTGGCTCGAGCAGTATCCGCGCTACATGCAGGCGGCTCTGATCCGGCTCGAGAAGGCGCCGCGTGAACGCAATCGCGATCAGGCGGCAATGCATCAGGTACACGAATTCGAGGAGCGCTTGCACGCGCGGCGCGAAGCCGACCAGCGCGAGGGACGCCGCGACCCGCATTTCATCGAGTTCGGCTGGTGGCTTGAAGAATTGCGCGTGTCGTTGTTCGCTCAGCAACTCGGCACTCTGGCGCCGGTGTCGGTCAAGCGCCTCGAGCGTCGCTGGGCGGAACTGACGGGGCGTCAGCAGTGACACCGCGAATCCTAACGACTATACGACAAGCGCACCTGGGAGTACGCTCATGACGCACGCGGTCATCACCGGAACGGGGCTCTATACACCGCCCAATGCCATCGACAACGCCACGTTGGTGGCCTCGTTCAACACTTGGGTGGAGCGCGAGAACGCGCGCCACCACGAGGCGATTCGTGACGGACACCGCGAACCGCTCGAGCACTCGAGCAGCGAGTTCATCGTCAAGGCCTCGGGAATCCACAGTCGCTATGTGGTCGAGGCGGCGGGTATCCTCGATCCTGATCGCATGCGTCCGCAGTTGGCCCCACGTGCCAATGACGAGCTCTGCGTACAGGCCGAGATGGGCCTGGAAGCGGCGCGCCAGGCGCTGTCCAATGCCCAGGTCACGCCCGATGCCCTGGATATGGTGATCGTGGCGTGCTCCAACCTGCAGCGGGCGTATCCGGCCATTGCCGTGGAGCTGCAGGCGGCGTTAGGTGCCGGCGGACATGCCTTCGACATGAATGTCGCGTGTTCCAGTGCGACCTTCGCCATCGATGTGGCCAACAATGCGATCCGTGCTGGCAGCGCCAGGCGCGTCTTGGTAGTGAGCCCGGAGATTTGCTCGGCGCATCTCAACTTCCGCGACCGCGACAGTCACTTCATCTTCGGCGATGCGTGCACGGCGGTGGTGGTGGAGGCCGATGACGTGGCGCGTGCCGCGGAGCGTTTCGAGATCATCAGTACGCGCCTGGTGACGCGTTTCTCGAACGCGATCCGCAATAATTTCGGCTTTCTCGACCGGGTCACCGAGCACGGGGTCGATGCCGAGCCGGCGTTCGTGGCCGACAAGCTGTTCGTCCAGGAAGGGCGCCAGGTGTTCAAGGAAGTATGCCCGCTGGTCGTCGAGTTGATCGGCGTGCATCTCGAAGCGGAGAATGTGGTGCCCGACGATCTCGAGCGGCTGTGGCTGCATCAGGCCAATCGCCACATGAACGACTTGATCGCACGGCGCGTGCTGGGCCATGCCCCTAGCGAAGGTGAAGCGCCGGTGATTCTCGACCGCTATGCCAACACCAGCTCCGCCGGCTCGATCATCGCCTTCCATCTGCATCGCCACGACCTGGCCGTGGGCGATATCGGGGTGGTCTGTTCGTTCGGGGCGGGCTACAGTGCGGGCAATATATTATTACGTAAGGTGCAAGCTTGATGAAAACGACCAAGTGGCTGGCCGTGGTATGCATGGTAGCGGCGGTGAGCGGCTGCGCGACGCAGGGCCAGGTGGATGCCAATCCCGACGATCCTTGGGAGAGTTACAACCGCAAGGTGTTCGCTTTCAACGACACCTTGGATCGCTATGCGTTGAAACCCATCGCCCAAGGATATGACTATGTGGCCCCCGAGCCGGTTCAAACCGGGGTGGGCAATTTCTTCAGCAATCTTGGTGAGATCGGAACCACGGTCAATAGCGTATTGCAGTGGAAGTGGGTCAACGCCGGCGTGGCGTCCGGGCGTTTCGTGATCAATTCCATTCTCGGCATCGGTGGGTTCCTCGACCCAGCCTCGCGCATGGGCCTCGTCGAGCGTGAAGAAGATTTTGGCCAGACGTTGGCTACCTGGGGAGTCGCGGAAGGCCCTTACGTGGTGTTGCCAGTCCTCGGGGGACGGACATTACGCCATACCTCGGGGCTCCCCGTGGATTGGTATACCGACCCGGTGACCTATGTCGAAGAAGATTCGGTGCGCTATGGCTTGCGCTTCCTTGATCTCATCGATACGCGAGCGGGACTTCTCGACCGCGAGAAGCTGATTCGCGGCGACCGTTATAGTTTCATTCGTGACGCGTATCTTCAGCACCGGCGCTACGAGGTCAACGATGGCGAGACGGGCAGAGACCCCTTTGCCAGCGGTGATTTCGGCGATGATTTCGAATACGACGAAGACGCCTTCGCCGATTGATCTCGAGACCCCACATGGCCAACGCACGTACTCTGATCGGTCTACTCGATACGCCCGGCGCATCGCGCGATGCACTGGCGCGTCTCATTGGAAGCGGGCGCTTTGCCGTATTGGCGGCGACGTCCGCCGACGCGTTACCCGATGATGTGGCCTTGGTGGTCGCCCATGTGCGTGCGGTCGAACGCGGTGACTGGGCTGCGTTGGCCGCGCGCTGGCCGACCATCGTGATCAGTGAAACGCGTCTCGATGGCGATCTGCTGCAGGCCGTCGACGCTGGGTTGGTCGATTACCTGGTCGAGCCGGAGGGGCATGGCGATATTCTGCGTCGTCTGATCGAGCGTTCCATCGAGCATCACCGGCTGAGCCAAGAGCATGCTCGCGACCGCCAACGCCTGGCCGAGCTCAATGAAAGCCTAAAAACCCATTTGGCCATGTTGCGGCTCGACCAGCAGGCCGGTTGGCAGATCCAACGCAAGCTGCTGCCCGCCAGCCCGATAACCCTGCATGGCGTGAGGGCCGATTACTGGCTAGCGCCGTCTCTTTATTTGTCGGGCGACTTTCTCGACTTTCAACGCTGTGATGCGCGCTATAGTTTCTTTTATTTCGTCGATGTCTCAGGACACGGGGCGTCATCAGCGTTCGTGACCGTGCTGCTCAAGTATCTCAGCAACCGTTGGCTGACGCAGTGGCGGTCGCAGGAGGCCGAGACATTCCCCGCGCGGTGCCTTACGGAACTCAATCGGGAGCTTTTGGAGACGGGGATCGGCAAGCATGCCACGGTGTTTGCCGGTGTGCTTGACCATGAGCAACACTATCTCCACTATTCGCTCGGCGCGCAGATGCCGATGCCTTTCTTGCAAGCAGGTCACGAAATCAGCGTGCTCTCGGGCGAGGGGCCGCCCGTGGGGTTGTTTCCCCATGTCGAGTTCCCCACCTATGGTTGTTCACTGCCGGAACGTTTTCGTTTGTGGCTATGCTCCGACGGCATTCTCGAATGCCTGGAAGGCGATACGCTCGATCAGCGTCTCAAGGCGTTGAAACACAGGATTGCCTCATGCACGTCGGTAGATGCGTTGAAAGACGAACTCGTGCTGGGCGATGAATTGCCGGATGATCTCACCATGATGACATTGAGTGGATTCGACCATGCATGAAGGGCGTATTCAGGCGGCGTTCGACGCTGGTGTATTCGTACTCAAGCTCAGTGGTGACGTGCGTCTGACGTTATGTGCGACGCTTGATCAGCAGGCCCAGCGCGTGGCCGACAGTCCGGGCCTGGTGGCGGTGATGATCGACCTGCGCGAGGCGACCAATGTCGACTCCACGGCGTTGGGTTTTCTGGCCAAGGTGGCCATGGCCGTCGAGGGGCGGCTCGAGCAACCGCCGACCATCGTCGCCGAGCATCCCGACGTGCGTCGTATGCTCGATGTCATGGGGTTCTCGCGGTATTTCACGCTGCTCGAGGCACCGCTCACCGAGCCGGCGAGCCTCGACGAGTTGCCGCAGGTGAGTGCCGACGCGCATGACATGCAGCAACGCATCCTCGAAGCCCACCGTATCCTCATGCGCATGAGCGATCACAATCGCGATGAGTTCCAGCCCTTGGTCGATCTGCTCGAGGAGCAGAAATCCGACTAGGATTTTTCCAAGGCGCACGCTGACGCACGATTGGCACGACCGTTCCATGATGTCATTGCCGGGACATCCCGTCACCGGCTTCAGTTACCGACGCTCATGCTCGGTCCCCAGTGAGCCCGTTATCGGCTATGATGAGCGCACTAGCGGTTAGCCTTCTTCATGATTGCGTATCGTCCCGTTCGGGGTGATGCGTCGACGTATGTTTTCGGGAGATGTCGTGACTCAACTCAATGCGCGGCGATTGGCATTGCTGGTAGCGGCCAACACCGCCCTGGCACCTTTTGCCATCGATGCCTACTTGCCTGCCATACCCACGCTCGCCGAGGCAGTGAATGCCAGTGTTCACCATACCGAACTGTCGCTGAGCGTGTTCCTGTTCGGGTTCGCTATCGGGCAACTGATCTGTGGCCCCTTGTCAGACCGCTTGGGTCGGCGCCCGGTGCTGCTGACCGGCCTGGTCGTGTTCCTGCTTGCCAGCCTGGGGATCATGCAGGTTTCGTCGCTGGAGACGCTGTGGGGATTGCGCTTCATTCAGGCGTTGGGCGGCGGCGCCTGTGTGGTCAATTCGGCGGCCATCGTGCGTGATTGCTTCAGCGGGCGCGAGGCCGCCAAGGTGATGTCGACCATGGCGATGATCCTGATGCTGGCGCCGCTCGTGGCGCCCACGGTGGGAAGCGTGCTACTGGGGATTTTCAACTGGCAGTCGATTTTCCTGTTCCTGGCCCTGTACGCGGCATTTCTGTTGTTCTTCCTGGGCACACGGCTGCCCGAGACCCACGGGCGCGATCCCGACGCGCCGTCACCGCGCCAAGTGCTGGGCAATTATCTCAGCGTGCTTCGTCATCGTGAGGCGATGGGATATATCTGTGCGGTGTCGATGTCATTCGCGGGCATGTTCGCGTTCATTACTGGCTCGCCTTATCTGTACATGGAGCATTACGGATTATCGGCGGCCGTCTATCCGTTCGTGTTTGGGGCCAACATCATCGTCATGGCCTCCTCGAACCGACTCAATATTCATCTCTTGAAGACCCGCACGCCGCAGCAGAACCTCGTCGTCGGGCTGGGCATACAGCTGTGTGCCGGTGTGGCGCTGGTGGCGCTGATCCTCTCTGGTCTGGATTCGATCTACAGCGTGGCGCCGCTGATGGTCGTCTTCGTGGGAATGCAGGGGCTGATCGCGCCCAACGCGATGTCGTCGATGCTGGATCACTTCCCGAAGATGAGCGCCACGGCGACGGCTTTGCAAGGGTGCCTGCAATTTTCCAGTGGTGCGTTCGCCGGCATGCTGGTAGGGGCCTTCGAAATCGCCAGTGCCTGGCCGACGGTGTTGACCATGCTCGGCGCCTCGCTGCTGGGCAATATCGGTGTGCGCTTGCTGGCCGGTCGAGCGCTGGGGGCGGAAACGCAAGTGGCTTCCCAGCGTTAGGCGGTGTCTCCTGAAATCCGCGAATAAGCGCAGCGTTTGCGTTCGTTGAGCTGTCGAGTACTGCTGATGTGATATTCGTCATCTCCTGTCATGAAGCTGTCATTTTTGTCGGGCATCTTAGGTGTCGCGAAGGTTGAACACTCTCATCGACAGGAGTTACCCGCATGAACCGTATACTCAAGAGCCGTGTCTTGAAGACCACTGCGCTGGCTGCCGCCGTGATGAGCGTCGCGGGTGTCGCCCAGGCTCAGGAGCGCCAGCAGCTACGTATCGTCGGTTCCAGTACCGTCTATCCGTTCGCCAGCTATGTCGTCGAGGAATTCGGTGCGACCACCGACTACCAGACGCCCGTCATCGAGTCCACGGGATCGGGTGGCGGTCTCAAATTGTTCTGTGAAGGTCCGGGAATTGATACGCCGGATATCACCAACGCGTCGCGTCGCATCAAGATCTCCGAATTCAAGCGTTGCCAGGAGAATGGCG
Organism: Chromohalobacter sp. HP20-39; assembly: GCF_033052815.1. NCBI lineage: Bacteria > Pseudomonadati > Pseudomonadota > Gammaproteobacteria > Oceanospirillales > Halomonadaceae > Chromohalobacter > Chromohalobacter sp. HP20-39. The sequence continues at coordinate 77,735 of NZ_JAWHTP010000008.1, forward strand.
TCACCGACATTACCGAGGCCAAGATCGGTTATGACGGTATCGTGTTGGCTGAAACGTCCGAAGGCCATGAGCCGATCAACCTGACGCGCAAGCAGATATTCCTGGCGCTGGCGGCGAAAGTGCCCCAGGACGGCAAACTCGTCGACAACCCCTACGAGAAGTGGAGCGATATCGACCCGTCGCTGCCGGATCGCGAGATCGAAGTATATGGTCCGCCGACCACGTCCGGTACACGCGATGCCTTCGAAGAACTGGTGATGGAACACGCCTCTGAGAACATGGAGGCATACGGCGGTGAAGGCTATACCGATATTCGTCAGGACGGTGCCTACATCGATGCCGGTGAGAACGATAACCTGATCGTCCAGCGCATCCAGGAAAACACCACGGCGTTCGGTATCTTCGGTTACTCCTTCCTCGAGGAAAACCAGGACATTCTGATGGCCGCGAGCATCGGCGGCGTGGAGCCCAAGCCCGAGGCGATCGGCTCTGGCAAATACCCGGTGGCCCGCTCGCTGTTCTTCTATGTCAAGAACCAGCATGCCGACAGCGTGCCGGCGATGTATCCTTACGCCAATCTCTTCTTGAGCGAGAAGATGATCGGCCCGATGGGCTACCTCAAGGGATTGGGGCTGATTCCGCTGCCGGAAAAACTGCGCGAAGAGCAGCGTGAAGATCTTGCCAACCGCGAGACGCTGAAGCTTAGCGATCTGAAGTAACGCTCGTGCAGATCGCCGGAATGGCCGGCAGCTTAGCTGCCGGCTCATTTGTTTGATGGGCCCAAGGAGATAAAAACCTCCATGGGAGAATGTTTTTCCGAGAGATCGATATGTCGACGAATATCGTCTTCCTGCTGTTTTGTGCAGTCCTCGTGGGGCTCGGCGGGGTGGCCTTTGTTCTGAGCCGGGCGAAAGCCACGCGGGTACGCGCGACGGGTACCTCGATGTACGCACAGCCGGATCAATATGGCTGGTTCGCGGTGCTTACCACCGCCGGGCCGGCGCTGCTGATCAGTGCCCTGGGGGCGTTCGTGCTGCTCTTGATGGGTGCTGATATCCCCTTGCTTTATTTGTTGGCAGCAAGCCTGGTCATCGCGGCCATTGGCTTGGTGCTGGGTTTGAACCAGGTGCGTCCCGATTTCCATGCCCGGCGCGCCATCGAAAGTGTGATCCGCAAGCTGCTGGCGGCGGCGGCGGCGATTTCGATCCTCACTACGCTGGGCATTCTCATCTCCATCGTCGGCGAAGCGCTGCGCTTCTTCCAACTGCATAGTTTCTGGGACTTCATCACCGGCACGACCTGGAATCCCGGGGCAAGCTTTCTTTCCTCCGCCGGACGTGGAGAAGATGGAGGCAGCGCCGCACAGTTCGGGTCCGTCCCGCTGTTTGCCGGCACCTTCATGATCACCTTGATCGCCATGCTGGTGGCGATTCCCGTTGGACTAGGCGCTGCCGTGTACATGGTCGAGTTCGCGCCCGCCAGGGTGCGCCAGGCCGCCAAGCCGGTTCTGGAGGTGCTGGCGGGGATACCGACCGTCGTTTATGGCGTGTTTGCGGCCTTGACCGTGGCGCCGCTGGTGGTGGACATCGCCGGGCTTTTTGGGCTCGAGGCTTCGTATTCCAATGCCCTGGCACCGGGGCTGGTGATGGGCATCATGATCATCCCGTTCATTTCCTCGCTTTCCGACGACGTCATCAACTCGGTACCCAGCAGCCTGCGTGAAGGCGCCCTGGCATTGGGCATCACCAAGGGCGAGATGGTCCGCAACGTGGTGGTGCCGGCGGCGGCACCGGGGATCATTTCCGCCTCGCTGCTGGCCGTCTCCCGTGCCCTAGGGGAAACCATGATCGTGGTCATGGCGGCCGGCATGCGCCCCAACCTGACCGCGAATCCGCTGGAGGACATGACCACGGTGACAGTGAGTATCGTCGCGGCGTTAACAGGCGATCAAGAGTTCGGCAGTGCCCAGACGCTCTCGGCCTTTGCCTTGGGGCTGGTGCTGTTCATCGTGACGCTGACGCTGAATATCGTCTCGGTGATCATGATTCGCCGCTTCCGCGAGAAATACCGCGTCAACAACCTGTAATTCGATAGGTCGAGAGCATGAGTCAATCGTTCGAAGAAATTTCCGCGCAGCTCAAGAAGCGCCACCGGCGTTCGGCGCGCATGAAGTGGATGACCATGGGCGCCTTGATCCTGGCGGCGGTGTTTCTGGTGTTCTTCATTTCCGACATGGTCGTGCGTGGCTGGCCGGCGTTTCAGCAGGCCCAGATAAAAGTGGACATTACGTATAACGAGCAGTCCAAGGAAATCCCCTTGGCTGCCGTGAACGAGACAGTACGCCCGCTGGTGTCACGCGGCGTATTCCGCACCCTGCCACAGCGTATGGAAAGCAATCCTGAGTTGATGGGCACCACAAAAACCCAGTGGGTGATTGCCGATAGCCCGGTCGATCAGTACCTTCAGGGCAACAAGAGCGAGCTCAGCGCCGAAGCGAGGGAAGTGGTCGACAGGCTGGTCCGTCAGGGACGCGCGGAACTGAAATTCAACACCCGGTTCTTCACTGCGGGTGACTCCAAGATGCCGGAGTTGGCGGGTATCGCCGCTGCGGCAATCGGCACATTGATGACCATGCTGGTCACCATGTCGGTATGTTTTCCCATCGGGGTCATGACCGCCGTGTATCTAGAGGAATTCGCCCCCGACAATAAGTTGACCCAGATAGTCGAGATCAATATCAATAACTTGGCGGCCGTTCCCTCCATTCTGTTTGGTCTGCTGGGTCTGGCGATCTACATTGGCTTCTTCGGCGTACCGCGTTCATCACCTCTGGTGGGCGGTTTGACTCTGGCGCTGATGACGCTGCCGGTGATCATTATCTCGACACGTGCGGCGCTGCGCAGCGTGCCGGACAGCATTCGCCATGCGGCATTCGGCGTGGGGTGTTCACGCTGGCAGGTGGTGCGCGATCACGTGCTGCCGGTGTCGCTGCCGGGCATTCTGACGGGCTCGATCATCGGCCTGGCGCAGGCTATGGGCGAAACCGCGCCGTTGATTCTGGTGGGCATGGTGGCGTTCATTCCGGAAGCCTCGATGACCTTGACGGATGCCTCGACCGTGATGCCGGCGCAGATCTTTACCTGGGCCAGCGAGCCCGATAGCGCCTTCGCCGAAAAGACGGCGGGTGGGATACTGGTGCTTCTGGCAGTGCTGATCTTCCTCAATGCTCTCGCTGTCTGGCTGCGCAACAAATTCGAACGCCGCTGGTAAGCGACTCCTGACAGGACATCATTCGCCATGAACGATACGACTTTGCAAGACTTTCAGACCCAGCAAGAGCCGCCCATGACGTCGGAGGGTGGTGCGCGTGAGCAATACAGCGATGCGCCGACACCCGACAAGGGACAACCGGTGACGCGTAACGAAAACGTCGAGGAAAATTTGAGCGTGCGGGTGCGCGACCTCAATCTGTGGTACGGCGAACATCAGGCATTGAATGACATCAGCATCGATATATTCGCCAATACCGTCACTGCATTGATCGGTCCTTCGGGGTGCGGGAAGTCCACCTTTCTGCGCTGCCTGAACCGCATGAACGATTTGATCAGTACGGTGAGGATCAAGGGGTTGGTGGAAATGGATGGCCGCGACGTCAATGCCCGGGGCATGGATGAAGTGGCCCTGCGCCGACGCGTGGGCATGGTGTTCCAGAAGCCCAATCCGTTTCCCAAGTCGATCTATGAAAACGTCGCGTATGCGCCGCGCATGCACGACATGGTCAGCCGCAAGGCCGACCAGGATGAACTGGTGGAGCGTGCGTTGCGCGATGCGGGTCTATGGAACGAGGTCAAAGACAAGCTATACGAGCCGGGAACCTCGCTTTCCGGTGGGCAGCAGCAGCGCCTATGTATCGCGCGTGCAATTGCCGTGCAACCCGACATCATTCTGATGGATGAGCCGACCTCGGCGCTTGATCCCATCTCCACGGCCACGATTGAAGACTTGATGGATAAGCTCAAGAAAGACTTCACCATCGTCACCGTGACCCACAACATGCAGCAGGCAGCACGCGTGGCGGATTACACGGCGTTCTTTCATCTTGGTGATATGATCGAGTACAACGCCACCAAGCAGATGTTTTCCAACCCGCATACCAAAAAAGCAGAGGACTATATCACCGGCCGCTATGGTTGATGACGAAGCCTCCCGACGATATTCCCTGGGGCGCTGCGGCGCCCTTTTTTGCGACGAGAAACAAGGTGCTCAAGTTCACTGCGCGCAATCGATGCATTTCAAGATTGCATAGTCCAGTGTCAGGGGCCCCCAGGCAAGAAGAAAGCCGATCGCCAGAATGCCGTAATGTTGCAGGATGATGCGTCGATAACCCACTACGCTTCCTTTCCGGTGAGTTGAATGATCAATTCGTGATGCGAGAATAGCCGCCGGGTACGCCGGGCTTGGCGAGCACCCATTGCCACAGCTGTATGTCGCGCACGCGGAAGGATGCGGCACACGACAACAGGTAATAACGCCACATTCGGTAGAACTCGTTGCCGTAGCGTGCCTTGAATTGCGGCCAGTGCGCTTCGAAGTTTTCCCACCAGGCCATCAGTGTCTTGTCGTAGTCGGCGCCGAAGTTGTGCAGGTCTTCGGTAACGAAAAGCCCGCCTGCGGCATCACCGATCTGGCCGATGGAAGGCAGGTCGCCGTTGGGGAAGATGTACTTATCGATCCACGGATCCGGCGTGCTCTCACGAACGTTCTTGCCGATTGTGTGCAGCAGGAAGAGCCCGCCTTCCTTGAGGCAACGATGGGCGACTTCCATGTACTCGCGGTGATTCTTGCGGCCGACATGCTCGAACATGCCGATACTGACGATGGCATCGAACTCTTCGTCGGTATCGCGGTAGTCCTGAAGCCGAAATTCCACGGGAAGCCCCTTCTTCATCAAGGATTTCCCGTAGTCGGCCTGCTCGCGCGAGATGGTGAGTCCGACACACTCGACCCCATAATGCTCGGCAGCATAGGCCATGAAACTGCCCCAGCCGCAGCCGATATCCAGAACACGCATGCCGGGTTTGAGATCTAGCTTGCGGCAGATCAGATCGAGCTTGGCTTCCTGGGCGGCGTCCAGCGTCTCGGCATCGTGCCAATACCCGCAGGTATAGGTCATCCGCTTGTCGAGCATGGTCGCGTAGAAGTCATTACCCAGGTCGTAATGCGCCTCACCGACTTTCCAGGAACGTTTGACGCTTTGCAGGTTGGTGAACTTGGCCCTTAGAGCATGGAACACCAGTTTGGAAGGTTGCACGGCCTTGTCGATGTCGGCGCGGAGCAGGCGAGTAAAGAACTGGTCGAGGCGCTCGGCGTCCCACAGGCCGGCCATGTAGGTCTCGCCGAGCCCGAGATTGCCCTCGGCAAGCGCCCGGTCGAAAACCTCGGCTGAATGCACCTGCATGTCCCAGGGGCGCGAGCCATTGATCTGGATATCGGCGCGGGCCAGGAGGTCGGCCACGAAACGATAGCTCTTGTGCTGCTCAAGCGCCTGAGTCGAAGTGGTGGTTTCCTTGAGTGGAGCGTTCACTGCTAATCTTCCTCTTGCTCATGCTTCCAGCTCGCGGGGAAGCTTATTGGGCTTTCTTGCTCTGCTTTTAGGCTAGACGAAGATTATACGCCATTGACACCGTTTGCACGCTACCGAGCTGATAGTTTTTATGGATGGTGGAATGCAAACAAGGCCATTCGGTGGGCATCGAGAAGCGTTTTAGCGACGCCCTGTATGCATGATACTTTGACGCCCGATCATTGGGGCTGTCTCGGCAGGCCCAGCGCGAGCAGGGCGCTTGCCAGGACCATGGCGGCTGAGAGCCACAGGCATGCTGCCAGGCCGTACATCTGGTAGATCCAGCCGGACAGAATGGTCCCGATGAGGCGTCCCATGGCATTGGCCATATAGTAGAAACCGACGTCCATCGACACGCCCTCGGCGCGGGCGAAGCGCACGATCAAGTAGCTATGCCAACTGGAATTGATGGCAAAGATCGCCCCGAAGGCGAGCAGGCCGATGACTAGCCACAGGACGGTGGTATCCAAGGGCGTCAGGGCGGTCACTGCCGGTAGCAAGGCCAACGCCAGTGCCCAGCCGGCGGTGATGGTGCGCGTATCGCCGTGGAGCAATCGGGTGATGCGCGGCGCCTGGGTCTGAATGCCTCCGTAGCCGATGACCCAGACGGCCATCAGGATGCCGACGCTCCAGAAGTTCCAGTCATGCTGATCATAAAGGAACACCGGCAGTGCCACCACGAACCAGATATCGCGAGACGCGAATAGGCATAGGCGAGCCGCGGCGAGCACGTTGACCGCGCGTGACGTGGAAAACACCTCGCGGAACTTGGGCTTGGCTTTCTGGCGCCCAAGATCGGCGCGTAAACGCCATAGCGACAGGCCCAGCACGACGATGAGCATCAGCCACATGGCGAATATCGCGCCCTGGAACCCGATCAGGGTCAGCAGCAGCCCGCCAAGGAAGAAACCGGCCCCCTTGAGGGCGTTCTTGGAGCCGGTAAGGATCGCCACCCAGCGGTACAATGCCCCTTGAGCATTGGCACTGTCCGAAGGCACCAGCACCTTGACGGCGCTCTTGGCGCTCATCTTGTTGAGGTCCTTGGCAATCCCGGATATCGCCTGGGCGGCCATCACCCAAGGGACGGTCAACGCCGTCGTCGGCACCAGCAGCATGCCCAGTGCGATCAACTGCAGCCCCAGGCCCAGGTTCATGGTGCGATTCAGTCCGAGTCGCGCCCCGAGCCAGCCACCGACGAAGTTGGTGACCACGCCGAAGGCCTCGTAGAACAGGAACAGCAGCGCGATCTCCAACGGCGAGTAGCCCAACTGGTGAAAGTGCAGCACCACCAGCATGCGCAGTGCGCCGTCGGTCAGCGTGAACGCCCAGTAGTTGCCCGTCACCAGCAGGTACTGGCGGATCTCGAAGGGAAGGGCGCGTAAGCGTTCGATGGCCGTCATCATCATTGTCCTAGGCGTTACCGACTTTCAGGGTGAGCTCGGCGGTGCGATTGGCGTAGCCCCATTCGTTGTCGTACCAGGCGTAGAGCTTCACCTGCGTATGGTTGATCACCATCGTCGAGGGCGCATCGATGATCGAGCTGCGCGGATCGGTGCGGTAATCGATGGACACCAGCGGTCGGGTCTCGAATCCCAGGATACCGGCCAGTTCACCATTCGCGGCGTTTTCCAGGGCGGCATTGACTTCCTCGACGCTGGTGGCGCGCTCGACCTCGAAGACCATGTCGGTGAGCGAGGCGTTGGCCAGCGGTACGCGCACGGCATGGCCGTTCAGCTTGCCCTCGAGCTCGGGAAATATCTCGGTGATCGCCTTGGCCGAGCCGGTGGTGGTGGGGATCAGGCTCATGCCGCAGGCCCGCGAGCGGCGCAGATCCGGCTTTTGTGGAGAGCTCGGTGCGTCGAGGATCGTCTGGGTATTGGTGATGTCGTGCACCGTGGTCATCGAGCCGTGGCGAATGCCGAACGTCTCGTGGATGACCTTGACCGCCGGGGCGAGACAGTTGGTGGTGCAGCTCGTGGCGGTGACGATGCGATGGGTGTCGGGATCGAAGGCGCCATCATTGACACCCATGATCACGTTGAGCACGCCTTCGTCCTTGAGCGGCGCGGACACCACTACGCGCTTCACTCCCTGCTCGAAGTACGGCGACAATTGCGCGCTCTTCTTGACGACGCCTGAGGCGTCGATCACCACATCGCACCCTGACCAGTCGCTGTCCGCGAATCCCCGGTTGGCGCTGAAGGGGACGGTCACGCCGTCGATGATCAGCGCGTCTTCGCGTGCCTCGAGGCCCTGGCCCGGTGCCCAGTGGCCATGAACCGAATCGAATTCCAGCAAGTGCGCGAATGTCTCGGCATCGCCGCCGGGATCGTTGATGCGCGCTATTGCCAGGGACTGCGTCTGACGCGCAGTCCACAAGGCACGCAGGGTAAGGCGGCCGATGCGGCCGAAGCCGTTGATGCCGATACGCAGTGCCATGGAGTACTCCTTTCAATATATATGATAAAAATAATGTAACGTCATTGTGTGTCAGCATGATGAAAGACTACATGGCGCGTTGATTGACCCGCTGCGAGACTTGCTCGACGCTTTCCTTACGTTCGGAATAGCGATCGCTCAGGTAGTCACTGCGGTCCCGCACCAGCAGGGTGAACTTCATCAACTCTTCCATGACATCGACGATGCGGTCATAAAGTGGTGAGGGTTGCATGCGGTCTGCGTCGTCGAACTCCAGGAATGCCTTGGGCACCGAGGATTGATTGGGGATGGTGAGCATACGCATCCAGCGCCCGAGCACGCGCAGTTGATTGACGGTATTGAAGGACTGCGAGCCGCCACATATCTGTATGACCGCCAGGGTCTTGCCCTGGGTCGGGCGGACGCCGCCGAGTGCCAGCGGAATCCAATCGATTTGTGCTTTCATGATGGCGCTCATCGCGCCGTGACGTTCCGGCGAGCACCACACCATGCCTTCCGACCACTGCGCCAGATCGCGAAGCTCCTGTACCTTGGGATGCGTGGCATCTTCGCTGTCGGGAAGCGGCAGATCGCGCGGATCGAATAACCGTACGTCGGCGCCCATGGCGCGCAGCAAGCGGGCGGCTTCCTCGCTGACCAGGCGGCTGAAAGAGCGCTCGCGCAATGACCCGTAAAGCAGCAGGATGCGCGGCGCATGCGTACCGGGCGGCGTATCGAACAAGCGCTCGGCGGAGGGGGCCGCGAAGTGCGCATCCTCGAGGTTGGGAAGGTCGTGCATGGGGGCCTCCTGTATGGGATAGTCGGGGATCAACGTCACTTCAATTGTTGTGCAATCATGGAAACCAACGACGCGCTCAAGGCGCTCTCGGCGCTGGCGCAGCGTACGCGCCTGGCGATTTTCCGCTATCTGGTCGGTGTCGGCCCCGACGGTGCCTTTGCCGGCGATATCGCCGAGGCGCTGGAAGTATCGCCCTCGACGCTCTCCTTTCATCTCAAAGAGCTGTCCCATGCTGGCCTGGTGCATGGCGAATCGCACGGCCGCCATGTGCACTACCGTGCCGATTTCTCGCACATGCGTGGCCTGGTGGATTACCTGACCGCACATTGTTGTGACGACCAACCCGAGCAGTGCCGGTTGCCTGACGACGCAGGGCGCTGTTGACCCCGGGCCTGCCGCTTTATGCGTTGAGCAGTTGTAGCCAGGCGGCCAGCGCCAGCAGCGTGATCGTCAATACCGGCACGGTGAGCACGATGCCCACCCGAAAGTAGTAGCCCCAACTGATCTGCATGCCCTTGCGTGCCAGCACATGCAGCCAGAGCAGGGTGGCAAGGCTACCGATGGGGGTGATCTTGGGGCCTAGATCGCTGCCGATGACATTGGCGTAGATCATCGCCCGCTGGGTCAGATCGGCCACGTCGCTGGCGTCGATCGACAGCGCCACGACCAGCACGGTGGGCATGTTGTTCATCACCGAGGACAGCCCGGCGGCGATGAAGCCGGTGCCCAGCGTGGCGATCCATGGGCCGTGCCCGCCTAGCCACTCCAGTCCGCCGGCGATCATGTCGGTGAGACCGGCATTGCGTAGCCCATAGACCACCAGGTACATGCCCAGCGAGAACACCACGATGTTCCAGGGCGCCTCACGGAGCACCTTGCGGGTGCGGATATGCTGGCCGCGCTGGGCGATGACGAAGAGGATCAGGGCACCGATGGCGGCGATCACGCAAACCGGTACGCCCAACGGTTCGGCGACGAAAAAGCCGATCAGCAGTAGGCCTAGTACCCACCAGCCGGCCTTGAATACCGCCGGGTCGCGGATCGCCTCGTGGGGTGCGCGTAGTTCCTCGAGTGCGTAGGTGGCGGGTATCGAGCGACGGAAGAACAGGTACAGCATGCCCAGCGACGCCAGGACCGAGACGACGTCCACCGCTACCATCACCTTGGCGTATTCGCCGAAGCCGATATCGAAATAGTCCGCCGAGACGATATTGACCAGGTTGGACACCACCAGCGGCAGGCTGGCGGTATCGGCGATGAATCCGGCGGCCATGACGAAGGCCAGGGTGGCGCTGGCACTGAACCCCAGGGCAATGAGCATCTCGAAGACGATGGGGGTGAGAATCAGCGCGGCACCGTCGTTGGCGAAGACCGCTGCCACCAGCGCGCCGAGCAGGACCACCAGGGCGAACAAACGAGGGCCTCGGCCGTTGCCCCAGCGCCCGATATGCAATGCCGCCCACTCGAAGAAGCCGGCTTCGTCGAGCAGCAAGCTCGTAATGATGATGGCAATGAAGGTAAAGGTCGCGTTCCAGACGATCTCCCAGACCGCAGGGATGTCCTCGAGGTGGATGACACCGGTGAGCAGGGCGATCAGGGCACCGGCGCTTGCGCTCCAGCCAATGCCCAGACCGCGTGGCTGCCAGATGACCAAAACGAGCGTGGCGATGAAAATGGGAAGCGCGAGTAGCATGCGATGTCCGAGGCGGATGAGTGGATCGCGATGATTCTATATTTAAATAATTATCGAAATGTTTCAAGCATACATGCTGACGGTGTCGTCTCATCAACCGATCTGGATATGGCCCTCGGCATAGCGCATGCCGCCCGTGCGCCGCGTAGCGAGGAAGTAACCCAATGACAGCGGACCGACACGCCCCAACAGCATGGTCAAGATCAGCATCCATTGTCCGGGGCTCGAGAGCTCCTCGGTGATGCCGCGTGACAGCCCCACGGTGCCGAACGCCGAGACGCTCTCGAAGGCCAGATCGAGAAACGCCTGGCGGCTATCGGTGATGGTGAGCACCAGCAGCGTCACGAACACCAGTGCGACCCCAGCGAGTGCCACAGCGATGGCTTTCATCACGGTCTGCTGAGAGATGGAGCGCCCGAAGGCCATGGGTTGCGTACTGCGTAGAAAGGCGCGGGCCACCAGGATCAGTACGATGAAGGTGGTGAGCTTGATCCCGCTGGCGGTGGAGCTTGCGCCGCCGCCGATGAACATCAGCAGCATGGTGAGCAGCGACGAGGCATCGGTCATGGCGGTGGTATCCACGCTGTTGAAGCCTGCCGTGCGTGGTGTCACGGCCTGGAACCAGGCGGCTTGAAGCTTGTCGCCGAGACTTTCCAATCCACCCAACGTGGCGGGGTTATGCCACTCGAGATACCCCAGCGCCAGCATGGCCACGAGATTGACGGCCAGGGTGGCGCAAAGCACCACCTTGGTTTGCATCGAGAAACGGCCCCAGTGGCGTTTCTCGCGGACATCACTGATGACCACGAACCCCAGACCTCCGACGATGAAAAGCCCGCTGACGACAAGCGTCACCAGGGGAGTGCCAACGTCGCGCGTCAGGCTGTCGGGCCACAACGAGAAGCCGGCGTTGTTGAACGCAGAGACGGCATGAAACAGGCTTGCCCACAGCCCCCGTGACCAGCCGAGTTCTGGAACCCAGTGCAGCGCCAGCAGCGCGGTGCCCAGCGCTTCGACCACCAAGGCGAAGGTGACCACCATGCGTACCAGTTGCGAGAGCGCGCCGAACGAGGTTTCACCGAGCGCCTCGCGCACCAGCGTTTGCTGCTGCAAGGGGAGGCGCGCGCCGAGCAACAGCAACGTCAAGGCGCCGAAGGTCATGAAGCCGAGTCCGCCGATCTGGATCAGCACCAACAGGATGCTTTGGCCCAAGATCGTGAAGCTGCTGGTATCCACCACCGTCAAGCCGGTGACGGTGACCGCCGAGGTTGCCGTGAAAAGCGCCTGTTGCCAGGCGATTGGCTGCGTTGCCGTGCCAGGCAACATCAATAGCCCGCTGCCCAATAAACATAACAGGGTGAAACCGAGCAGCAGGGATTCCGGTGGTGAGAGGCGCAGCATGCGCCCGTGCGGCGCATGCCGGAACGGACGCGTCAGACGCTTCCAGAGACGCATGCTCAGCGCTCTCCCCGGTTGCCGAACGCCCAGGCGCGGTGAGGTGATGCGTCCATCATAGCTTGTTGCCGAGCTCGCGTAGGGCGGCGAGATCGCCCATCAGCACGAGGTGATCGCCACGAGTGAGGGTGGTGTCGTGTCCTGGAGCGCGAATCACCTCCTCGCCCCGCTTGATGGCCACCAGCTGGAGTTCGCGTTCGTCGATCCCCAGAGTGGCAACACTGTCGCATTGCTCGGTGAGGCGCTCGGTGGTTTCGATTTCGACGATGAATTCGTGTTCGCCGAGACGAATGAAATCGACCATGGCATGATAATTGAGGCTCTCGGCGACGCGGATGCCGCTATCGTATTCGGGGTAGACGATATGATCCGCGCCGAGGCGGTCGAGCAGTTTGTAATGGGCGTCGGAGTGCGCCTTGGCCCAGATCTCGCGTGCCCCGAGTTCCTTGGCATGCACTGTGCAGATCACGCTGGCTTCGAGGTTACCGTCGACATCAATGAGTACGGCGTCGTAATTCTCGAGGGAAAGCTCGGCGAGGGATTTTTCGTCGGTGATATCGGCGATCACGGCGTGATCGAGATGCTCGGCCAGCGCATCGACGCGCGATTCGTCGCGGTCGACGCCGAGCACCTGATTGTCATGGCGCTTGAGTTCACGTGCGACCGTGCTGCCGAAATAGCCGAGTCCGAGGATGGCAAGTTGGCGTGACATGCGGCCTCCTTGACTGTCGCCTTTGCCGCCATGCGCAGGCGGCATTTCGTTGCCAGCTTCGCATATGCCGGGGCTGGGCTCCAGCGCACGCAATAATGGTATGGAACGCGGTTCGCGAAATACCAACGGAAAACGGTAGAATCTCGCGGTGGCAAGTGCTCGCGCCGCGCTGCATGAACCACAACAATAACCCTTCAGGTGAACCATGACGGCAAGACAGCAACCGAAAAATCTTTGGATCGGCCGCTGGGGCTTCGTGCTGGCGGCGACGGGCTCGGCGGTGGGCCTGGGCAATATCTGGAAGTTTCCCTACATGACCGGGGAGTACGGCGGCGGCGCCTTCGTACTCGTGTATCTGGCCTGTATTCTGTGTATCGGCATTCCCGCGATGATGACCGAGATCGCCTTCGGGCGGCGTGGTCGCGGCAGTCCCATCGACGCTGTCAAGCGCGTGGCGCAGGAATCCGGACGCGGCAAGATCTGGTCCGGCTTCGGCTGGATGTCGATGCTCGCGGGGTTCATGATCCTGTCCTTCTACGTGGTTGTCGCCGGTTGGTCGTTGGCCTATCTATGGAAGGCGATCAGCGGCGGCCTGCAAGGCGGCAGTGTCGATGACATGGCGGCCATTTTCAGCGCCAATAACGCGAACCCATTGAGTCTGGGGGCGTGGAGCACCCTGGTCACTGTGGTGACCATGTTCATCGTCGGCAAGGGGGTGCAAGAAGGGATCGAGCGCAGCATGCGTTGGATGATGCCCGGCATGGTGTTGTTGTTGCTGGTGATGATCGTCTACGCGATGTTTTCGGGCGGCTTCGGCGATGCGGTGACGTTCCTGTTTTCCTTCGAAATCGGCAAGTTGTCGAGCGAAGGTCTGCTGGCGGCGATGGGGCATGCGTTCTTCACGCTGTCGCTATCGGCGGGGGCCATCATGGCCTATGGCGCCTACCTCCCCGATAACAAGTCCATCGCCCGTACCACATTCACCGTGGCGATCTGCGACACGTTGATCGCGTTGATGGCCGGGTTGGCGATCTTCCCGGCGATCTTCGCCAATGGCATGGACCCGGCCAGCGGTCCGGGGCTCATCTTCATGAGCCTGCCCCTGGCATTCCAGCAGATGCCGTTGGGAAGCGTACTGCAGGTGATCTTCTTCGTGATGCTCAGCGTGGCGGCGCTGACCTCGGCGGTGTCGATGATCGAGGCCACCGTGGCCTGGCTGACCGAGCGCAAGGGCATGACTCGCAAGCGCGCGGCCTGGAGCAGTGGCATCGTGCTGTGGTTGCTGAGCACGTTGGCCATGTTGTCGTTCAACCTGGGCGCCGACTGGACGCTCGCCGGCAAGAACTTCTTCAACTGGCTCGACTACCTGACCTCGCGGTGGATGATGCCGCTGGGCGGTCTGGGCCTCTGCCTGATGGCCGGTTTCTTGCTGCGCGATGAGACCTTCCGCGACGAGTTGCGCCTTTCCAAACGTCAGCATGCCCTGTGGCTGTTGATGGTGCGCTATGTCAGCCCGCTGGGGATCGTGCTGATCTTCATCGACGCGCTGGGGGTGATGACCATCGACATCGGTAGCCAGTGGCCATGGTTCCTTGCGGTGCTGGTGGTGATCGCCGTGCTCGGCGAGATGCTGAGCCCGCGCGTGAAGCGCCAGTTCGTCGGTTGAATGCGGCGTCGCAAGAGCGCCTTGCATCCATGCAGAAGCCCGGCCTTGGCCGGGCTTCTGCATGTCTGAGTCGACGTGGTCGAAGTCTAGTCTTCGATTTCCCAGGTGACGCTCACGCCAGCGTCGATGGAGATTTCTCCGGCCCGATATTCAGGCGCTGATTTGGCGTCGGCGGACTCGGCTCGCATCATCATGCTACGCGGCGCGTAGGTGGGGGACTGCGTTTCCTCGATGCGGATGACATCGCCGAGCTGGACCTCGAGCGTTTTGGCCATCAACTGCGCTTTTTGCTTGGCGCGCTCGAGAGCTTTCGATAGCGCCTTGTCGGTGGCCGCGTCGCGATCCTTCAGGTCATATTCGACACCGTCCAGCGCATCCACGCCGGCAGCGGTCAGGGCATCGAGAATGCTCGGCAAGCGTTCGAGATCATGAATGGTGACACTGATGGGGCGCGCGATCTGGGTGCGCACTTGATCTTCCGCGTTGTCGCCCTCCCGGGAGTGCGCGATGATCTCGGGGTGCACGCTGAGTGAGCCGGCTTTGATGTCATCGCTCTTTACACCGGCTTCTTCCAGGGCGCGGATCAGCTTGCCGGTGCGTGATTCGAGACGTTGGCGTGCCTCGACGAGGGCCTGGGTGTCGTTGTCGGCCTTGCTGCGAGCCACCGCGGGTGTGCGTTCCCATAAGCGTGCATTGAGCCGTGCCATGTTCGGGGCCACGTCGAGGCTCGACTGTGCCTGTACGTGGAGTTCATGCGGCGCGTGGGGGCCGGGTTTGGCTTGCGCCTGGGGTACGGCTATGAGCAACGCGCCGAGTAGCGCCGTCGCCATGCAGGGAAAGCGAATATCCTTGCGCATCATGCAAATCTCCTATGGATATTGAGAAGCTGAGCCGTCGTCGAGGCGAGCGACTCATGCGCGCATGCTATCCTGCGCGCCCGAGAGTGGCTATGGGAGTCGTGAGGTTGTGCCGTATTTACGCGTTTCTTGCACACCTGCTGTTGATGGCGGTGTTGCTATTGCCGGGCGCGGCCCTGGCGGCGATCGAGGTGACCGACGATGCCGGCAACACGGTGACACTCGATCGCCCTGCCGAGCGTGTCGTGGCCCTGGCGCCGCATATCGTGGAAATGCTCTATGCAGTGGAGGCCGGCGAACGGCTGGTGGGCGCGCTGCAGGGCAGCGATTACCCCGAGGCGGCCAAGCAGATCCCCCGTGTGGGCAGTTATCGAGGCATCGCGCTGGAGGCCATCATGGCCCGCGAGCCGGATCTCGTCGTGACCTGGCGCAGTGGCACGCCGCGCAGCGTGGTCGAGCGTCTTGACGCACTCGGTGTGCCGGTCTACGAGAGTGAGCCGCGTCGGCTCGACGATGTGGCGGACAATCTGCGTGACCTGGGGCTTCTCACCGGTCACTCGAAGGTGGGAGAACGTGCGGCCCGCGCGTTTGAATCACGCCTCGCTGCCTTGCGGCAAACGCTGAGCGAGACGCCGCGCGTGTTCTATCAATTGGGACACAACCCGCTGACCACGCTGGGGGATGGACATATCATCACCCAGGCGATTCGCCATTGCGGGGGAAAACCGTTGTTCGCCGAGCGCTCGGTGCTGGTGCCGGAGATCGGGCGCGAGGCGCTGATCGAGGCGCGGCCCGAAGTGATACTGTCGGCTTCGCGCAGCGATGATTGGCAGCGCGCCTGGCAAGGCCACGACTGGTTGCCGGCGGTGCGCGATGGCCATCTCTACACCCTCGACCCCGACCCCATCAGCCGTCCCGGCCCACGCCTCGTAGAGGGCATCGCGCAGGTTTGTCAGGTCCTCGAGCGGGCGACCCGGTCTTCCTGAGGGGTGACGCAATAGCGAGTCACTCAGTAGTCGATACCGCGGCGTGCCTGGACCCCGGCATTGAAGGCATGCCGCACTTCCTGCATCTCGGTGACGGTATCGGCCATGTCGAGCAGCTCGCGATGGGCATTGCGCCCGGTGACGATCACCGTCTGTTCGGCGGGCCGGTTGGCCAGCGCCTCGCTCACCGTGGCGATGTCGAGATAGCCGAACTTGAGCATATAGGTGATTTCGTCGAGGACCACGAGATAGACCTCGGGATCGCTCAGCAGGCGTTGGGCGTCCGCCCATACGGCCTGGCAGGCCTGGGTGTCCGTTTCTCGATTCTGCGTTTCCCAGGTAAAGCCGGTGGCCATGACATGTACACTCAGGTTGGGGTCACTCGCGAGGCGCTCGCGCTCGCCGCATTCCCACATGCCCTTGATGAACTGCACCACGCCGGCCCGGTAGCCATAACCAAGGGCGCGGGTGACGGTCCCCCAGGCGGCGGTGGTCTTGCCTTTGCCATTGCCGGTAAAGACGAGCAACAGACCGCGTTGCTCGGTGGCGGCGGCGACTTTCTCGTCGACATGCGACTTGAGGTTGCGCATGGCGTTGCGATGGCGGGATTGACGGTCGGTCATGCGATATTCCTGAATGAAAGAGGCAACGTAACGCGCCCCGGGCCTGCACCACAACGTTGTAGACGTGCGTGGTTTACTACAGACGCTGTTCGAGCTCTCGCCACAGGCTACGATAAGCACGTGCCGCAGGGGAGGAGCGTGCGAACTGTGTGATCGGCGCGCGCTCGAGCCCCATGCGCTCGACGGCACTGGCGTTGGGAATGGTCGTGGTCAGCATCAGTGGCCAATCCTGGTTGAGCGTGGCCATGACGTCGAGATGGAGTTTCTTGCGGCGATCGGCGAGCGTGAAGAAAGGCCAGACCGGGCAGGTATGGTCGGCCTCGTCGAGGTGCTCGCGCAGTTGTTCCAGCGTGCGCAGCGAAAGCGTCGTTGGCACGGTGGGCACCAGCAGGGCGTCGACGCTCGAGAAAACATGCTCGGAGAGCGTGGAAATGCTCGGTGGGCAGTCGAGTATCACCAGATCGTAATCGTCGTGTACCGGCTTGAGGATCCTGCGTAGCCGGCTGAGCTTGCGGCCCTCGAGCAGATGATCCATCTCTCGCGAGCCGAACGATGCCGGCAGCAGATCGAGATCGGGCATCTCGCTGGTACGAATGACCTTGTCGAATGAGGCCTTGCCCTTGACGAGCTTGTCCACGCCACCGCGCACCTTGGGTTTGACGCGTAGATAGAAGGTGGTGGCCGCTTGTGGGTCGAGATCCCAGAGCAGCACGCGATGCCCGGCCTGGCTCGCCAGCGCGGCCAGATTGACGGCGCTGGCGGTCTTGCCCACGCCACCCTTGATACTGTAGATGGCCAGCATTTTCATCGCGGTTTCTCCCGGGCTATAGCGCGTGGGGCACGGTGACAGCCAGTTATGACATTCATGTGTCAGCCACGCGCTTCATCGACGATTGTGACAACGATCCATCAGAACATAACGCGGTATCATGGTAACCCCTTCATTGTGTGATGGTCGTCAGGCAACAAGGGAAGTGCAACCCAGCGCTGTGGGAGGCGGAGGTGGAAATACTGAGACGGCGTATCGAGCGTCAGATCATGGGCATGACCGGCATGGCCCTGGGCGATATCGATTATGAGTTCCCACCGGGCGACCCTGGCCTGTTCGGGCCGCAGAGCGTGTGTTGGCGCGTGCACAGCGATTTCACCTCGATGCTGTGCGGCGGCATCAGCTCGCTGATGTTGCAGATGCTGCATCCGCTGGCGCTGGCCGGGGTATGGGATCATTCCAACTTTCGCGACGACATGCTCGGCCGGTTGCGGCGCACCAGCCAGTTCATCGCCGCGACCACCTTCGCTTCCACGGCGGATGCCGAGCGCCTCATCGAGCGGGTACGGCGCATTCACGACGAGGTGGCGGGCACCGCGCCTGACGGCCGGCCCTATACCGCCAACGATCCGGATTTGCTGACCTGGGTGCATGTCGCCGAGGTCAGTCGTTTTCTCGCCGCGCATCTGCGTTATCGCAATCCTGAACTGAGCGCTGCCGACCAGGACCGTTACTATGCCGAAGTGGCGCGTATCGCCGAGGCGCTGGGTGCGCGTGATGTGCCGCGCACGCGCGGGGATACCGATGCCTATCTCGAGGCGATGCGTCCTCAGTTGTGCTTCGAGGCGCGCACCGCTGAGGTGTTTAGACTGCTGATCGGCGCACCGGCCCCGCACCCGTTAGCGCGGCCGCTGGTGGCGTTGACGATGCGCGCCGGCGTCGACTTGTTACCGCCCTGGGCGGCTGAAATGGCCCACCGCGACATGCCGCGCTGGCAGCGTCATGGCGTGCGGACGGGCGTGCATCGGCTGGTGCCGATAATGCGTTGGTCGGTGCGCAATGGCGCCTCGAGTCGTGCACGGCGACGTGTCGCCGGGGTTACGACGACGGCGGCTGGGTCACCGATGGAGGATGACCGTACTTGACTTCGAATTGCTCGGTCATCTCCTGGCAGCGTTCCTGAGTGGTGTGTCGCTCGCGAACGCTCATTTCCGACGCCGTCAGCGACTGCCAGCACTGTGCGATGCCACGTTCCTCGCGGGCTTCGTCTTCCGGGGTCGCGCCCTGGCTGATGAAATAGATAATGATGGCATACACCGCCACGATGAAGGCGATGGCGCCGACGATCAGACCCAGGCAGCCTTTGCGACTGGCGCGGCGGGGAGAGGATGTATCTTTCACGGCGGGCTCTTTCGTCGATTGAGTGCGTCCCGGAGTATAACAAAGCAGGGCCCAGTGTCGGGGCGGCGCAATGTCGCGTGCTAGGCTATCGTCGGACGAGGTGCGCTCTGCTTGGGTCGCCAAGATGTAGGTTGCTATCATGCGCTCATGAACGCTATACCGCTCCCGCCGCATCCCGCGTCCCTCGACGATCCGCTTTATTATCTGCACAACTTCCGCAGTGCCTTGCGCTGGCTCGAAGCGTGCTACGCGGACCTGCTCGATGACACCGAGCGCGACTTCCTCGGCCGCTTCGAAACCTTGCCCGAGCCTGCCCAGGCGCTGTGGGTGCGCATGGTCATGCGCAAGGGGGATACCTTCCGTGACGATCGACTCGACTATGCGGAAATCGGGCCGCCGGCCACGGCGCTGACGCCGTTGATCGAACGCGGATGGGTGGAAGACGATCCGCTCTTGTCGGTATCGGCGTTGTGGCCCTTGCTGACCAAGGTCGAGATCGGCCGCCACCTGCACGGGCTGTTGCGCGATCACGGCCTCACGCGTGGCGCGCGCAAGGCGGAGATGCTCGAGGTGCTCGCCGAGGCCGATCTTGGCGAGCACCCGCTGACCGCGTGGTGCCCCGAGATTCCTTTAAGGGTAGTGAGCATGACGCGCATGGCGCTGTGCGAGCGGCTACGCTTGATGTTCTTCGGCAACCTGCATCAGGACTGGAGCGAGTTCGTGCTTGCCGATCTCGGCGTCCGCCGCTTCGAGCGGGTGCCGCTGAGTCCGGCCTCGCGGGCCTTTCAGTGCCGCGAGGACATTCACACCTACGCACACCTGCATGCCTGCCGCGAGCGTCTGGAGGCCGGCGAGCCCATCGCCGCCATACTCGATGAAGTGCCGCCGGCGAACGCCAATCCATGGCTGGAAAATCGCCGCGGCAAGCTGCTGTTCCTGCTGGCTCGGGCGCGTGAGCGCGAGGGTGAGCTGGCGGCGGCGGAAGGCCTCTACGCGCAGAGTGTTCACCCCGGTGCACGCGGGCGTCGCCTGCGCATGCTGGAACGCCAGGATTGCCACGCCGAGGCCCTGGCGTTGGCCAACGAGGCTGTGGCGGCGCCGGAAAGCGAGAGCGAACGTCAGCAACTTGACCGCCTGTTGCCGCGCCTGCATCGCGGCCTCGGCCTCGCGCCGCCGTCCGTGACCGAGGAACCGGTGCCGGCGCGCCTGGAAATGGCGCTACCACGCACGGCGTCGGTGGAACGCGCCGTGGCGCAGCATCTGTCGTGCGCGTCGATGCCGGTGTACTACGTTGAGAATGCGCTGATCAATGCGCTGTTCGGTTTGCTGTGCTGGGAGGCGGTGTTCGCACCGCTCCCCGGCGCCTTCTTTCATCCGTTCCAGCGTGCCCCTGCGGATTTGTTGCGTCCTGAGTTCGCGTCGCGCCGCGAGACGCTCTTCGCCCGCTGCCTGGCGCGTCTCGAGGTGCCCGAGGGCGAGCATGGCTATCGCGCCGTGATCCGACGTACTTACCACCACAAGCATGGGCTCGAGTCGGCTTTCGTGCAGTGGGAGGCGCTCGATGAAGCGCTGCTGGACATGGCGCTGGCATGCCTGCCGGCGGCGCATTTGCGGCTGTGGTTCGAGCGTCTGCTGCGTGATGTGCGCGCCAACCGTTCGGGAATGCCGGATCTGATTCAGTTTCGCCCCGAGCAGGGCGACTACCGGATGATCGAAGTCAAGGGACCAGGCGATCGCCTGCAGGACAACCAACGACGGTGGCTGGCGTTTTGCGCGCGTCACGGCATGCCCCTCGATGTCTGCCACGTGACGTGGGCATCATGAGCGAAGCAGTGGACTATACGGTGGCGGTGCGCACCCTGTGCGATTTCACCGCCAAGCGCGGCGATCTCGACTTGCGTTTCACGCCGTCGCCCAGCGCTGAAGAGGGCATCGAAGGGCATGCCAAGGTGGCCTCGCGCCGCGCCGACCACTATGAGCGCGAAGTCGCCTTGAGCGGTGTCTACTGGAGCGCTGCCGGGCACGGCTTGCGTGTGCGTGGGCGTGCCGACGGTTTCGACCCGCAACGTGGACGTCTGGAGGAGATCAAGACCCATCGCGGTGACCTGACGCGTCAGCCAGACAATCATCGTCATCTGCATTGGGCCCAGCTGCGCCTTTATGGCTGGCTACTATGCGAGGCGCGAGGCCTCGACGAACTCGAGCTGGCGCTGGTGTATTTCGATATCGCCCGCCAGGTCGAGACACCGCTCGTCGAGCGCGTGGGTCGCGACACCTTGCGTCATTTCTTCGAGGCGCAGTGCGCGGCCTTTCTCGACTGGGCGCTGCAGGAAACGGCGCACCGCACGGCACGCGATAACGCTCTCGAGGCGCTACGGTTTCCGCATGCGAGCTGGCAGGGCGAGCAGCGCACGCTGGCGGAAAACGTCTACAAGGCGGCCAGTACCGGGCGCTCGCTGCTGGCCCAGGCGCCGACGGGCACCGGTAAGACCCTGGGCACGCTCTTCCCGATGCTCAAGGCGATGCCGACGCAACGCCTCGATAGCCTGTGTTATCTCGCCGCCAAGACCCCTGGACGACAGCTGGCGCTGGATGCGCTGAAACCCGTGGTGGAAACGACCCCGCTGCGCGTGCTGGAACTGACCGCACGCGACAAGGCATGCGAGCATCCCGATCTGGCCTGCCACGGCGAGTCCTGCCCGTTGGCGGCGGGCTTTTTCGATAAGTTGCCGGATGCACGCCGCGCATTGATCGGCGATGGCGACTGGGATCGCGCGCGCCTGCGTGACACCGCCTTGGCGCATGATGTCTGCCCCTATTACCTGGGTCAGGAAATGGCGCGCTGGAGCGATGTCACGGTGGGCGATTACCACTATTACTTCGCCAGCGGCGGCCTGTTGCATCTGTTGGCACAGGCCAACGACTGGCGTCTGGGCGTGCTGGTCGACGAGGCGCATAATCTGGTCGAACGCGCGCGGGATATGTACAGCGCCAGCCTCGATCAAGGCGACCTGCGCGCCCTGATACGCGAGAAACCCGCCGGTGTCAGCGCCGCACTCAAGCAACTCAATCGTGAGTGGAACGCGCTGGGTCGCGAGTGCATCAATGAACATACCGCGCTCGAACACGTTCCCGAGGCGTGGCTGTCGGCGTTGCAGCGCCTGGTGGGAACGATCGGGCAAGTGGCGGCCGAACCGCCTTATACCTTGTCACCGGCCTTGCAGCGTTTCTATTTCGATGCCTTGAAGATGGTGCGCATTGCCGAACTGTTCGACCGCCACTTCGTGTGCGACATCGCCATGCGCCCGGGCCACCGCGGCATGCGCCATGCGCGCTTGAGTCTGCGCAACATCGTGCCGGCGCCATTGCTGACCCCGCGTTTCAAGGCCGCGCATGCCAGCGTGCTGTTTTCGGCCACCCTGACGCCCGAGCGCTATCAGCGCGATCTGTTGGGGTTGCCCGAGGACAGCGTGTGGCTGGATGTGGCGTCGCCCTTCGCCAGGGAACAGCTCAGCGTGCATATCGCCCGGCACATTTCCACGCGCTTTCGCGACCGCCAGGCATCGCTGTCACCTATCGCCGACCTGATCGCCGCGACCTATGCGCGGCGGCCTGGCAATTATCTGGCCTTCTTCAGCAGCTTCGCCTATCTGGAGGATGTCGCCGCGCGTTTGCGCGAGGCGCATCCCGAGGTACCGCAATGGCAACAGGCGCGGGGCATGGACGAAGCGGCGCGGGCGGGTTTTCTGGCACGCTTCACGTCGGATGGGCGCGGGGTCGGGTTCGCGGTACTCGGCGGGGCCTTCGGCGAGGGTATCGATCTGCCGGGCGAGCGGCTGATCGGCGCCTTCATCGCCACTCTGGGACTGCCGCAGGTCAACGCGGTCAACGAGCAGCGTCGACGCTATCTGCAAGCGATGTTCGGTGCCGGCTACGACTATGCCTACGTCTATCCTGGAGTACAGAAGGTGATTCAGGCCGCCGGGCGCGTGATCCGCTCCCGCGAGGACCGGGGGACGATTCATCTGATCGACGATCGCTTCGCCGAGCCCCGAATTCAGGCGTTATTGCCGTCGTGGTGGCACGTTACCCACAACGTTGACGCCCCGGCTCGCAACCCGGGCAACGCTTCTCTAGGCTAGGCGCACATGTCTCAAGGACGAGTGATATGAGCTTGATGCTGAGTGTGGCGCTATTCGCTGGATGCGCACTGGTCATCGGTGTGGTCGGGACGCGCCTGACCGGCGTGGTGGACACACTGGCCGACCGTACCGGCATGGGGGAGGCCATCGCCGGGGCGGTGCTGATGGGCATGGCGACCTCGCTATCCGGCATCGTGCTGTCGGTGACGGCGGCCTGGAAGGGTCAGCCCGAGCTGGCGATGAGCAACGCCGTGGGCGGGATCGCGGTGCAGACGCTGTTTCTTACCGTCGCCGATGCGGCGCTGCGGCGTATCAATCTCGAGCATGCGGCAGCTTCCATCGGCAATCTGGCTCAGGGCACGTTATTGATGTGCCTGCTGGGGATGCTGCTGGTGGCGCGTTATTCGCCGGAGTGGACGCTATGGGGCATTCACCCGGTCACGCCGCTTCTTCTGATGGGCTATGTGTATGGATTGCGCATCATCGATGAAGTGCGTAGCGAACCGATGTGGACACCGCGACGCACGCGTGAAACCCGCGAGGATACGCCGGATGACGACGCTCAGCGTTATTCGTTGACGAGGCTGGCGGGTGCGTTCGTGGCCTTGGCTTTATTGTTGGGCGTCTCTGGTTGGGTGATGGAAAAAGCGGCCATGGCTCTGGCGACCGAAACGGGCATGAGCCAGACCGCCGTGGGGGTGCTGCTGACCTCGGTGGCAACCTCGCTGCCTGAGTTGGTGACCGCCGTGGTGGCCGTGCGTCGCGGGGCGTTGACCCTGGCCGTAGGCGGCATCATCGGCGGCAATGCCTTCGATACGCTGTTTGCGGCGGCTTCCGATATCGCTTACCGCGACGGTTCGATCTATCACGCCGTTTCCGAGCAGACATTGCTGTGGATTGCGCTGTCGGTGCTGATGACGGCGGTATTGCTGCTGGGGCTGGTGCGTCGCGAGAAGCATGGGCCGGCACGCATCGGTTTCGAGAGCGTGGCATTGGTGCTGTTGTATGGCGCGGGTGTGGCGATGGTTTTCCACGACGCCGCCTGAGAGGGGGGCACGCTCAGTCGAACAAGTCGCCCTGGGCGTGCGGGGCGCGAAATGCGCTGGTATCGAGCCCCATCTCGGCACGGCTGCCAATGCCCAGGCGGCGGCAGGTGGTGCGAAAACGCTGCGCCAGCAGTTCCGCGAAGACGCCTTCACCGCGCATGCGATGGCCGAAGCGGGCATCGTAATCCTCGCCGCCACGGCATTGACGAATCAGGCTCATGACTTTGTCGGCGCGCAGCGGGTAGTGCTCGGCGAGCCAGGTCTCGAACAGCGGCGCGACCTCATGCGGCAGGCGTAGCAGCATCCAGGCGGCGGTGCGCGCGCCGGCGTCGTGTCCGGCCTCCAGCAGGGACTCGAACTCGTGATCGGTCAGCCCCGGAATCACCGGCGAAATCAAGGTGCCCACGGGAATGCCCGCCTCGCCGAGTTCGCGGATGACCTTGAGGCGCGTGCGTGGCGCCGCCGTACGCGGTTCAAGCGTGCGCTTGAGGTCGTCGTCGAGGCTGGTCAGGCTGACAAAGACACGCACCAAACGGTGCTCGGCCATCTCGGCGAGCAATGCCTTGTCGCGCAGGATCAAGGCACTCTTGGTGACCAATGTGACGGGGTGGCGGGTATCCAGCATCAGTTCCAGCAGCGCCCGGGTGGTGCCGCGCTCCGCTTCCAGAGGCTGGTAGCAATCGGTGTTGCCCGACAGATTGATCGGGCGACAGACGTAGCCGGGCTTGTCGAGTTCGTCGCGTAGCCGCTCGACCATGCCGGTGCGCGCGATCAGCTTGGTTTCGAAGTCGAGCCCCGGTGACATGTCCCAGTAGGCATGGCTGGGACGTGCGTAGCAGTAGATACAACCGTGCTCGCAACCGCGATAGGGATTCAACGAGCGATCAAAGGACAGGTCCGGCGAGTGATTCCAGGACAGCGCGCTCTTGGCGGGCTCGTCACGCACTTCGGTAGCCAGTCGTGTGGGCGCTTCTTCCTGCCACCAGCCGTCGTCGACGGCCTCGCTGACCGTGGGCGCAAAGCGATTATGGGGATCGAAGGTAGCGCCGCGTCCTTTGCGGGCCTGGGAGCGATCTCTGGGCGTCGTCATCATGCAATGCCTTGGCTGTATATAGGTACAGTATAGGCGTCATGGAAATGGCTTCAACCCGGCGATGGTGTTGTCAGCCCGGCGGATAGCCCAGCGCCTCGCGCAAGCGTTCGGCATGCGCGGCGACCCACGTCGGGTCGATGGGCCCCCAGTCATGGATGACATAGCGACCGATATGATGCCGGGCCCCGGCTTGCTGCTTGAATTCGCAGTGAATATCCAGCTCGATCAACGCGTTGACGGTATCCTGGGCGGTGCGGCGGGGCATGCCCGTGGCCTCGATCAGCGCCGGGATGCTGGCCGTGCCGCCGGCGATCAGGTGCGCCACGTAGAGACGGCGATAGAAGCTGCTTTGGGTCTTGCTCAGCGCCATGAGTCTTCTCCTGTAGAGGGGCATACAGCATAACGCCCCGCCCCGATGAAGGGGCAGGGCGTTATGCGTTACGTCGTGCGGGAAGAGGCGAATCAGAAACGTAGTGTCACGCCGCCTTCCACGTAGCGATCCTGGGTATTGTAACCATCGACCAGTTGGTACTGCTTGTCGAAGGCGTTCTCCATCTTGGCCGAGAGCTCAACCATGGGCGTGACCTGCCAACTGGTCCGTAGGTCGACCACGCCGTAGCCGGCATTGATGGCGTCGCTGTAGGGACTGTCGGGGCGATCCTGGGAGGCGCGTAGCGTCATACCGACACTGACCGCTTCGTAGCGATAGTCAGCATCAATCCGGCCGAAGAGTTCGGCACGTCTTGCTAGCTGGTCACCATTTTCACGATTTTCTGGTTCCTGACGTGTCAGGGCGGCACTCAACGTCAGCCCGCCCGCCGTCCAGCCACCAGAAATTTCGACCCCACGGATGCGGGCTTCATCGACGTTGCGATAGGTGGAGTTCGGATATTGGCCGACGGTAGTAATCAAGTTATCAATACGGTTCTGGAAAACAGTGACTCGTGAGCGCCAAGGCCCTTGGTCAAGTGCCCAAAATGCCTCGATATTCTTGGATTCTTCCGCCTTAAGGTGCGGATTAGCGCCCCAACTTTCGGGTCCATAAAGTTCTTGTAAGCTAGGGGCTTTGTAAGCCGTACTGTAGGAAACACCTAGGCGCTGGCTGGTGCTTAATTTGTAAGCATATCCCAGACTGCCGGTGGTCTTGTCGCCAAACAAGGAGTCATCGTCGTAGCGCAAGGAGCCGGAAAGCTCGTGAGCACCGTAGGTGCGCTGCATCATGCCATAGATGCCGTAATTTTCGCGGCTATCTTTCTGATAGCTATTCCCGCCGACTTCATCCTGATAATCGAGCTTGTCTTGACGGTAGTCGACGCCGATGACATCGACGCCATGCTCTCGAGTAAAGCGGTGTTGAATGCCCGCCTCATTGCGATGCGATTCGCTTAGAGTCGTCCGAGTGCCTTCGTCACGCTCTTCACGTTGCTCGTCGAAATGGCCAGCGGTGATCAGCATCTGCCAGTCCGGTTGAAGCTGGACATCGAGCTGGCCGCTAAAGGACTGGAGGTAGCCTTTGGTCCGCATGTCCTCGCAGCCAGGTGCATAGCCGAAGCCACAATTATCGTATTCGCCTTCGAAGTTCTGGCGCAGTGCGTTGACGCTCACCTCGACGTCATCGTTGATGCGATGTGAAAGCCCCAACTGGGCACCTTCGCGCTCGAAGCCGTCACGCTCGCCGCTGTCGTCCGCTTGCGTGGCATTGAAACCATCGCCGTCGCGGTGAAAGAGCGAGGCGTTCAAGCGGGTGTCGTCATCGCCGGTGGCGACCCAGGCGCTCTGGCGTTGTGTGCTGTCGCTACCCGTGCTCGCCTTGAGCCCGCCTTGCGTACCGGCATCCGTGCCGCGCCGCGTGAAGACCTGGATGACCCCACCGATGGCATCGGCCCCGTAGGCGGCGGCACGCGGTCCGCGCACGATCTCGATACGCTCGATGGCCTCGAGCGGCAGCATCTCCAAGCTGGCCCCGCCACTGGTCGCCGAGTTGACGCGCACGCCGTCGACCAGCACCAGGCTATGATCGGATTCGGTGCCACGCATGAACAGGCTGGAGGTCGTGCCGGGCGAGCCGCTCTGGGTTATTTCGATGCCCGCGCGGCCCTGCAGCAGATCGATGATCGAGCCGGCCTGGCTGCGTTCGATGTCATCGCGGTCGATGACGGTGGTGCTGGCCAGTACATCGCTTTGCGATTGGGGGAGCCGGTTGGCGGTGACCTGAAGGTCGGACAGACGTTGATCGCCCTGCGCCTGTGCGCTGCCCGCCACTACGAGGGTCAGCCACAGCAGATTCTTTTTATGCAACATAGAAAAACGCCTCATCAGCGTAAGAAACGAGTTACGCGATGAGGAGGACAAGAGGTGACGCCGCCGCGTCGCCTGGACGGCGTGAATGCAACGGTCGCCACTGGCGAAGCCCTCCGCATCAGCCAGTGCTGAGAACCAGGCCGGTCTCCGGACTGACGCGCTGGCGGCGGAGAAGCTCCGACACCGGTCGGAAACGCCTTCCCACTCGAACTAAGCAAAGAGCAGTGGCGGTCGCATGCGCGGTTGGCAGCGACGATTTCCGATGTGGCGCGATTACCGTTGCGGGGGCAGTACGGGACTTTCACCCGTTTCCCGAGCACCTGGGTCTCGACGGGCGGGGATTCTGCTTGGCGGTACTAGGGAAGTCAAACGCGCAACGCTGTAGGGCGTCACGCCCCGACACGAGAGACGCCATGAGGGGAGGTCTGGCCCGTGGCCTTTCGACTGCCGTTATAGCGCGTCGGGCTCGTGCAGCACCAGCTCGACACGTCGGTTCGCTGCACGTCCCTCGGCCGTCGTGTTGCTTTTCAGCGGATGCGTATCGGCATAACCCACAGCACGTAGTTTCTCGCTGTCGAGGCCTTCCTCGACCAGAAATCTCAAGACGGCGGTGGCGCGCGCCGTCGAGAGCTCCCAGTTGGACGGGAAGCGGTCGGTGGCGATGGGACGGCTATCCGTATGCCCTTCGATAGTGATCTCGCCTTCGAACTTACGCAAAGAGTCCAGCAATTGACGCAGGACCTCGCGCCCTTCGTCGGTGAGGCCGGCGCGGCTGCTGGAAAACAGCAGTCGGTTCTCGATACGAAAGTTCAGTGTCTGGGCGCTTTGCGTTACCACGATGCCATCGATCATGGGTTTGAGTGTATCCGTCAGCCGCCGCACTGCGCCGGTGGGTGAAGCCTCGACGCGCGCCATCAAGGCCTTGGCGGGATCCGGATTGACCATGATCATGCGTGGGTTGAGTGGTGCCATCGGCGGCGGCGTATAGAAAGCCGTGTCACGCGGTGGAACGTAGCGTTCGTTCGAACGAGGTGGGGCATAGAAGTTGGGCGACCATGCGGGCGTTTGTAGCGTGGGCACGCCCAAAACTGGAAGGGCGAGCGTCTTGTCGTTGGCGGCGCTGTCGCCGTTGCCGGTCAGCGCCAGCAACAACACGAACAAGGTGATCAGCAGGGTGAGCATGTCAAGATAGCTCATCAGCCAGCCGCCACCTTCGTCACTCGCGTGATGCACGGGGGCGATCAAGGCGTCGCCGGCATCGATGGCGTAGCGATGCGTCGCACGGCTCATGCCACCGTTTCCTCCGGCTTGCGGGCATCTTGTTCGGGCGTGTTCGCGTGCGGTGCCGGTTCGCGAATCTCGTCTTGGTGCTCGGCCATGAGGGAATTCAGTGTATCCTCGATGAACGAGGGCAAGCGGCGCTTGGCGACCAGCATGACGCCTTCCATGACCATATGCATTTCGATCAGGCGTTCCTCGGTGCGGCGTTCCAATTTTACTGCAATCGGCTTGAGGATCAGGTTGGCGAGCAGGATGCCGTAGAACGTCGACATCAGGGCGATTGCAAGGCGCGGGCCGATCACCGTCAAGTCGCCACCGTCGAGCACTTCGAGCATATTGATCAGCCCGATCAAGGTCCCCAGCATCCCGAACGCGGGGGCGTAAGTCGCCATGGTGCGAAAGATCTGCGACTCGGCGTATTCGCGCGCGCGCATACGTGCGATGCGCCAGCGAAGGACGTCATGAATCTCGTCGTCCTGAGTGTTGGCGATGACCAACGATATCCCGGTCCGCAGGAAGGGGTTGCGCGTGTCTTCGAGTTCGGCCTCGATCGCACGAATGTTGCCACGGAACCAGTGCCGAGCCATGGAGACCAGCGTTTGGATATCGTCGTCGATACGGCTGTTCTCGCGGCGGAAGACGAGTCCCACCAGACGCGAGACACGCACGACCTCGCGCATGGGATAACTGATGAATGTAGCGGCCAGCGTGCCGGTGACGACGATGGCGAGGCCGGGGAAATTGAAAAAGCTGCTGGGCGTTTGCGCGGTGAAGAGCACGACGGTAGCGAGCAGCAGCACACTGGCGGCGATGCCGATCAGGGTCGACGGGTTCATGGGCGTTATCCGGTGCACGAGCGGCATGAAAGCGATGTGGCCTGGGATTACCCGAATACGCGTGGCGGATAAACCCTATAACCTCCATGGAGCATGATACGCGCGGTTAGGACGTGCAAAGCGTGTATTTGCCGCGTGCTTTGCGCGCTTTTCAACGACTAGGGAGTGGCACGGACGAAGCGTCCGTGAAACAAGGCGGGTCGTCGCTGATTACTGCCTCGACGCCCCAGTCCCAACGGGGCAGAAACATCGCCGGATCGTTGACGGTATAGCACAGCAGATGCAGACCGGCGTCGCGCACGGCGCTGGCGGCGGCAGGTTTCAGCTTGCGCCAGTCGAGATGGGCGCTAAACGCCATTAGGGTCTCGGCATCCGCGCGCCAGCCTTTGGGAAGTCTGTCATAGAGCAGGCCCAAGCGTAGTCGGTGCGGGTCTCTCTCGATATCGCGCGCGGTGCGCAGTGCATCGCGGTCGAACGAGGACACCAGCAGCCGCGAGGGGGGAAGTGCTGCCAGCAGGCGCGGAACGACGACCTGGGCCAGGGCGGTGGGGTCATGCCGGTAGCTGATCTTGAGCTCGAGATTGAGCCCCATGCCGCATTCGACGAGCAGCGCCAGCATCTCGTCGAGCGTGGCCATGCGCTCGTGGCGAAACGCCGGACTGAACCAGCTGCCCACGTCCAGTTGCTGCGCCTGGGCAAGATCGAGATGCCGTAACTTGCCGCGTCCGTTGGAGCAGCGTCGTACGCCGGCGTCATGCCAGATCACCGGGGTGCCATCGCCGAGTTGCTGGACATCGAGTTCCACCCAACGGCAACCGGCCGCATGGGCGGCGCGCACTGCGGCCAGAGTGTTCTCGGGGGCGTGAGCGGAAAGCCCGCGATGCGCGATGGCTCGGGGGAGCGCCAGGCGCGTCTCGGCGATCGGCGAGGCCTGTGTCCCACGCTGGGGAACTGTTGTCGGCGACAAGCTGGCATTGCGTGAAGAAAGTGGCATGTCAATGAACCTCGCGAATGGCCGATAGGTATTATGGCATGTCGTACCGGCGTTGGTTCAGTGGCGGGGGCACGCCAAAACCATGTCGGTATTGACGCCTAGATTGGGACAGCCTTATGACAGCAACATGACCGTATCGCCATGGGGCGGCGTTCGTGGATATGGTAATCTGCGCGCCTTGTTTCGAGATCAGCCGTCTGACGCCTTGGCGAGCAGACGGCGCCTGACCGGCAGAGAGACCGATGAAAATCATCCATGTGAAGAATCCGGAAAATCGCGAGGCGTGCCTTGCCCAACTGTGCGCCAATGTTTATGGCCAAAAAGCCGGCCTTGATCCCCTGGTGACCTTCACTGGCACGCTGGGAGTGTTGTTCGAGCAGGATGCGGCACGCATTTTCGTCTTGGCCGACGAACAGCAGACGATTCTCGCCATGCTGCTGCTGGTTTCGGACATCGAGGGCCAAGGCATGGAAGTGGCATTACTCTCGACACCGGAAACCGGGGGCAACGAAGAGCATGTCAAGCGCTTGGTCAAAGAAATGGCCACGCGCGCGCCCTTGCGAGTGCATGCTCCAGACGAGGCCAGCGAAGCCTTCTTTCGCGATTGCGGCATCACTCAGTGGCTCGATATGCCGGACGGCGTGCGCCTGGGCTTGGCCGCGCAACATGAAACAGTAACGCCGGATGCCTTGACGAAACCGTTGCGCTTCAATGCCGAGGGCATCGTGCAGACCTTTAAACGCGAGCCTGAAACCTTCGAGTCTTACAAGGCGCGTTTCATCGCCGGCCTGGAACGTTACGACGGCCGAGTATGATGATGCCCGTCGGGGAAGGGAATGCCTTGCGACTTTAGTAGCAATGCGCCACTCCGAGCCGATTCTCGGGGCCGGACGGCTTGACCCGGAGAGCGTTCGGCGCTTGGATGAAAGCCCAGTTTCGTTAGCTCCATAAGGAAAGCTACATGGCCAAGCGTATTCAGTTTGCACGTACCGGCGGGCCCGAGGTTCTGGAATATGTCGACGTTACCCCTGCCGACCCCGGTCCTGGTGAAGTGCGCGTTCGCAATCGCGCGGTGGGATTGAACTTCATCGACATCTACTTTCGTACCGGACTTTACCCGGCGCCGAGCCTGCCGTCCGGCCTGGGCACCGAAGGGGCCGGGGAAATCGACGCGGTCGGTGAGGGTGTGAAAGGCTTCGCGCCGGGCGATCGTGTCGCCTATGCCCAAGGGGCGTTAGGCGCCTACGCTGAGCAGCACGTGTTGCCGGCGGAAAAGGTCGT
The DNA here is from genome assembly GCF_033052815.1 of Chromohalobacter sp. HP20-39. NCBI lineage: Bacteria > Pseudomonadati > Pseudomonadota > Gammaproteobacteria > Oceanospirillales > Halomonadaceae > Chromohalobacter > Chromohalobacter sp. HP20-39. The sequence continues at coordinate 109,711 of NZ_JAWHTP010000008.1, forward strand.
GGCGTTGCCCGAGGCGATCAGCTTCGAGACTGCAGCGGCGGCCATGCTCAAGGGCCTGACCGTGCAGTATCTCCTGCGTCAGACGTACCGGGTAAAAGAAGGCGAGACGATCCTTTTTCATGCCGCCGCAGGTGGCGTCGGCTCCATCGCCTGCCAATGGGCGAAGGCGCTGGGCGTCAAATTGATCGGCACCGTCAGTTCGTCAGAAAAGGCCGAGTTGGCCAAGCGCAACGGCGCCTGGGCCACCATCGACTACACGCGGGAAAACGTCGTCGAGCGCGTGCGCGAGCTGACCGGTGGCGAGATGGTGCCGGTGGTGTACGACTCGGTAGGCAAGGATACTTGGGAGACTTCGCTGGATTGCTTGCAAAAACGCGGCCTGATGGTCAGCTTCGGCAATGCGTCCGGCCCGGTCGAAGGCGTCAACATCGGTATCCTCAATCAAAAGGGCGCCTTGTTCGTGACGCGCCCCAGCCTCAACGGTTATGCCGACACGCGTGAGCGCTTCGAGGCCATGGCCGAAGAACTGTTCGAGGTGATCGCCAGCGGCAAGGTTGCCATCGATGTCGCCAACCGTTACCCCCTGAGCGATGCTGCCCAGGCACAGGAAGCCCTGGCGGCGCGTAAGACCACTGGTTCGACGGTGCTGCTGCCCTGAGACATTTCAGATAATGATCGAATAATGGCGTTAAAAGCCCGGGTCCTGTATGGCACAGGCCCCGGGCTTTTTTGGGTCTAGCACTGAGGGGTAGCGCTTAGTGGGTGTCGTGCCACACCACACTTTCCTTGTCGAGAGCGAAGGCGTCGAAGGCGAAGTCGTCGACGCTGAGCATTTCCAGTACCTCACCCTCGAAGCGCCGCATGAAGTCGGCTTCCGCGTCGTCGATCAAACCGGATTCCCAGGCGGCTTCCACGCGCTGCTCGGGATGCAGCGCTTCGGCGGGCAACTCCCCCTTACCATAGGCTTTGGCGATACGCCGATAGAGCGGCTCGGCATGCTCGCTGTCGGCGAGCAGGGCATTATAGCGGGCCAGCGGATTATCCTTTTGACCGGCGTCCTGTGTATCCCAGGTATTGTCGGTCAGCTTGCGGCGCAAGGCGCTGTCGGTGGAGACCGCATGGGCGATATCGCGGGTGAAGCGGTCGTGGGGCTTGTGCCAGCGCCGCCCGAGCGGCATCGCGATGGCCGATAGGGTCTTCGCCAAGGCTTGGTTGGGCAGGTTGTCGAACAGTTCGATGAATGCCTGCTCGGCGCGGTGGAGCAGCGTGCGGCAGCTGTAATGCAAAAGCGTTGCCTCATGCTCGACGTTGTCCGACTCGTGCCACTGCTTGAGTAGCATCGAGGTTAGATAAAGATTGGAAAGTACGTCGCCGAGACGCGCCGAAAGCATCTCACGCTTCTTGAGGCCAGAGCCGAGACTGGCCATGGCGGCGTCGGCGCACAGGCCGAAGGCCGCGGACAGGCGTGCGACTTCCTGCACGTAGGGGGCGGCGATTTCGTCGAAGGGAACGCTCGACTTGCCGATGCCCAGGCCCAGGGTGAAGGCGCGCGCGGCATTGCCGAAGACCATCCCGGCATGGCGGAAGATCGCCTTGTCGAAGGCCGGGAGGTCATCGTTGTCCTTGGCGGCCAGTTCATTGAGCACATGGGGATGGCAGCGAATCGCGCCCTGGCCGAAGATCATCAGGTTGCGCGTCATGATATTGGCGCCTTCCACGGTGATCGACACCGGGTTGGCGGCATAGGCGATGCCTAGGTAGTTGCGCGGCCCCAGCGTGACGGTGCGCCCGCCGTGCACATCCATGGCATCGGCGAGCATGCTGCGTTGGAATTCGGTCAACTGGCTCTTGAGAATAGCCGAGGGCACCGCCGGCTTGACGCCGTGGTCGATGGTGTTGGCGGTCTGCATGACCGCTGCCTGGGCGATATAGGCGTGCGCGGCGATACGCGCCAGCGGTTCTTGGACGCCTTCCATCTCGGCGACGGGCAGGTTGAATTGCCGCCGGATACGGGTATAGCCGCCGGCCCAGCCAAGCGCGTAGCGGCCGATGCCCGAGGCACCGGAGGGCAAGGTAATACAACGCCCCACGGACAGGCATTCGACCAGCATGCGCCAGCCCTGGCCTGCCATCTCGGTGCCGCCGATGATCCAGTCGAGAGGGATGAAGACATCCTGGCCGCGAATCGGGCCATTCATGAACGGGCTACCGATGGGATGATGGCGGCGCCCGATCTCCATGCCCTGCGTGTTGCGAGGGATCAGCGCGCAGGTGATGCCAAGATCTTCGGTCTCGCCGAGCAGGCCATCGGGGTCGAACATGCGAAACGCCAGGCCGACCACGGTAGCGATGGGCGCCAGGGTGATCCAGCGTTTCTCGAAGGTGAGCTTGAGCCCGAGGACGTCCTCGCCGTTGTGTTTGCCTCGGCAGACGATACCGACATCGGGCAGGGAGGTAGCATCGCTGCCCGCGCGTGGGCCGGTCAACCCGAAGCAGGGAATCTCGCGGCCATCGGCCAGGCGTGGCAGGTAATGATCTTTTTGTTCCTCGGTGCCGTATTTGAGCAACAGCTCACCGGGGCCCAGGGAGTTGGGCACGCCCACCGTGACCATCAGCGTCTCGTTGACCGCCAACTTCTGCAGCACTGCCGATTGCGCCTTGGCGGAGAACTCCAGCCCGCCATAGCGCTTGGGAATGATCATCCCGAAGAAGCCTTCGCGCTTGAGGTAGTCCCACAGTTCGGGCGGCAAATCGGCGCGCTCGCGGGCGATCTCCCAGGCATTGCACATGCCGGCGGCCACCGAGCATTGGTGGTCGACGAAAGCCTGTTCTTCTTCGCTCAGCTCCGTGGTGCCGAAATCCAGTAGCCGTTGCCAATGGGGGCGGCCGGAGAAGAGTTCACCGTCCCAGGCCACGCTACCCGCTTCTAGGGCGATACGCTCGGTTTCGGATACCTTGGGTGCCGATTTCTTGAAGGCCGCGAACAGGCGCGGGGTCAGCCAGCGCCGCCGCAATGTAGGTAACCCGCAGGCTGCCACGGCCAGGGCGCCGAGCCACAGAAGCACGCCCACTATCACTGCGCCGAAGACGACGCCGAGGGCGCCGAGGATCAACAATAGCCCTAGCGCCGGGAAGGCGCCTGCTTCTCGACGCATGACCCAAACCAGGCCTGCCAACGCCACGACGATGAGCAACAGTTCCAACATGCGGACTCTCCCTGGATAATTTCTAACGCTTGTTTGAATTCAGCCTAGCGTACTCGTGTCGCCACGACTAGTCCTCCATGGTGGAAGCCACCCTTCAGGATGGACATCATCATTCAAGATTGAAGGGAGAATCCGCGCCGCATGGGGCGGCACGGGGCAGTGCGGTCAGGTCGTTGGTGTCGAGTGTTGCGCCGCGTTGTCGAGTCGCGCCGGGCGCAGTCGGCGATGCAGCCGGTCGAGGTAGAGATAGACCACCGGTGTGGTGTAGAGCGTCAAGATCTGGCTCAGGATCAAGCCACCGATGATGGTGATCCCCAGCGGCGCGCGCAATGCGGCGTTCTCGTCGGTGCCCAGCAGCAGCGGAATCGCGCCGAGGATCGCCGCCAGCGTGGTCATCATGATGGGGCGAAAGCGCACCACGGCCGCTTCGCGTATGGCCTCGAGCGCGCTCAGGCCGCGTTCGCGCTCGGCACTGACGGCGAAGTCGACCAGCATGATGGCATTTTTCTTGACCACGCCGATCAGCAGGATGATGCCGATCAGGGCGATGAGCGTGAACGGCGTATCGAACAGCATCAAGGCGAGCAGCGCGCCGACCCCGGCCGAGGGCAGGGTGGAAAGAATCGTCAGCGGGTGAATGTAGCTCTCATAGAGAATCCCGAGCACCAGGTAGACCGTTACCAGCGCAGCCAGGATCAGCCACGGCATGGCTTGTATACCGCTCTGGAAAGCGCCCGCGCTACCTTCGAAATCCACCTGCACGGCGGTGGGTAGGCGCAGGTCCTCCACCGTCCGACGGATGCGCTGGGTGGCCTCGCCCAGCGTGACACCGTCTTCGAGATTGAACGAGATCGTGGTGGAGGCAAACTGCCCCTGGTGGTTGACGGTGACCGGGGTAGTGCTTTCCTCGAGATGACTGAACGCCGAGACGGGAATCGCCTCGCCTGCGTCGTTGATGACGTGCAGTCGTGAAATGGCCTTTGGTGCGCTACGGTATTGATCGGCCACCTCGAGGATTACGTAGCGTTGGTCGTCGGCATCGTAGAGACTAGCGACGCTGCTTTGTGCAAAGGCGTTGCCAAGCAGGGTGTCCACGTCCTGCATGTCGACACCGAGGCGCTTGGCGGTATCGCGATCGACCTTCAGTTCCACGGCCTGCCCCTCCCCCTGGCTATCACTGTCGACGCCGGTCAGGCCATCGATATCCTGCATGGCGGTACTGACGCGCTGCGACCAGGTATCGAGCAGCGCAAGCTCGTCGCTCTTGAGGGTGATTTCATATTGCGCGCCTCTATTCTGGCGACCGCCGATGCGGATGTCCTGCAGGGCCATCATCGACGTACTTACGCCGGGCAGGTCGCTCATCGACGTCGCCAGTCGATTGCCGATGGTTTGTGTACCTGCCGCATACTGGCCTTCCTCGAGAGTGATGAACAAGGTCGCCGAGGCGCCACCGCCACGGCCGCCCATGAAGCCCAGCACGCTATGCACCTCGGGGGCGCGGGCCAGCCGTTCGCGAATGGTACGCAGCTTGGCCGACATGGCATCGAACGACAGGCTCTGGTCGCCGCGCACGAAGCCGATCAGTCGTCCGGTATCCTGCTGAGGAATGAAGCCCTTGTCGATGGCGACGTAGAGGTAGCCGTTGAGCACGATCACGCCGACCAGAGAGAGTAGCGTCAAGCGCCGATGGCGCAGGGCGACATCCAGGCTGTGCGAGTACAGTCGCTGACAGCCTTTCCCGAAGGCGAGCAGAGCAGCTTCCCAGCGCCGGGGCCGGCGCTCGCGTTCCGACCGTAACCAGCGCGCACAGAGCATCGGCGTCAGGGTCAACGAGACCACCAGCGAGACTAGCACCGCTAGCGACAGGGTCATCGCGAATTCGAAGAACATGCGTCCGATGAAGCCGCCCATGAAGAGCAACGGCAGGAAGACCGCCACCAGGGACACGCTCATCGAGGTCACCGTGAAGCCCACTTCGCGTGCCCCTTGCAGGGCGGCTTGCCGGGGTGGCACACCTTGTTCGATATGCCGGGCGATGTTCTCGACCACCACGATGGCGTCATCGACGAGAAAGCCGATCGATACGATCAGTGCCATCAATGACAGCGTGTCGAGCGAAAAGCCCATGACATGCATCATCGCGAAGGTGCCGATCAACGACACGGGAATCGCCAGACTGGGAATCAGCGTGGCGCGGGCGTTGCGCAGGAACAGGAACACCACCAGCACCACCAGCGCGATGGCCAGCATCAGGGTGAGTTGGGTTTCGTGAAGCGAGGCGCGAATGCCCGGTGCTCGGTCGAGCTGCACGCTGAGCGCGGCACTTTGCGGCAGCTGGCTTTCGATAGATGCCATGCGTTCGCGGATACCGGCGATGGTGTCGATGACATTGGCGCCGCTGCTGGCGCTGATGACCAGCAGCACGGCCGGTTGCTCATTCTGAAAGCCCACGTTGTAGCGGTCTTCCACGCCGTTTTCGATATCGGCGACATCACTCAAGTGCATTACCGCGCCGTTCTCGCCACGCGCCACGATGAGATCCTCGAACGCCTCGGCTTGCATCAGCTGCGAGTCGGTGTCGACCTCCCAGCGTGTAGCGGGGGATGCCACGAAACCGGTGGGCGTGCTGGTAGTAGCACTGCGTATCGCATTGGCCACGGCCGTCAGCGATACGCCCGCATGCTCGAGCCGCCGCGGATCGAGTGACACGCGTACCGCCGGAGAGGAACTACCGCCGACATTGACGTCACCGACACCGGGAACCTGCAGGATCGGCGGTGCGATGCGTTCGTCGGCGAGCTGGTAAAGCTCGCTGGTGGGCAGCGTGTCGGAGGTGACCGAGAGGATCATGATCGGCGCCGCTGCCGGGTTCATCTTGCGATAGCTGGGGCGGCTGGTCATGGCGCTGGGCAGCAGTGGTTGGGCATCGTTGATCGCGGCTTGCACCTCACGTGCGGCGTCGTCGATGTCCTTGTCGAGCGCGAACTGGACGGTGATGCGTGTCGAGCCGTCCGAGCTGCTCGAGGTCATCTGCGAGATACCGGATATGCTCCCCAACGAGCGTTCCAGCGGTGTGGCCACGGTGGAGGCCATGGTCTCAGGGTTGGCGCCGGACAGGTTGGCGTTGACCACGATGGTGGGGAACGACACGTTGGGCAGCGGTGCGACGGGCAGGCGCTGGTACGCCAGCAGGCCGAGCAGCACGACCCCCAGCGCCAACAGCGCGGTACCTACCGGACGGCTCACGAAGGGGCTGGAGACGCTCACGCATCCACCTCGGTGTCATGCGCATTGCCACGCCGGCGCCAGCGTTCGGCCAGCCGGTCGAAGAACAGATAGATCACCGGCGTGGTGAAGAGCGTCAGCAATTGGCTCAGCAACAGGCCACCGACCATGGTCATGCCCAGAGGGCGTCGCAACTCGGCCCCGTAACCGCTGGCGAGCATCAGCGGCAGCGCCCCGAGCAGGGCGGCGCAGGTGGTCATCATGATCGGCCGAAAGCGCAGCAGCGCGGCACTGTGAATCGCGCGATACGCCGACATGCCCTGTTCCCGCTGAGCCTCGAGCGCGAAGTCGATCATCATGATGGCATTCTTCTTGACGATGCCGATCAGCAGGATGATGCCGATGATGGCCACCATGCCCAGGGCGTTATTGCTGAGCATCAGGGCCAGCAAGGCGCCGATGGCCGCCGAAGGCAGAGTCGAGAGGATGGTCAACGGATGGATGTAACTCTCGTAGAGCACGCCCAGCACGATGTACATGGTGATGACAGCGGCGGCGATCAGCCACAGCGTGTCACGCGTCGAGGTCGTGAACGCCAGCGCGGTACCACGGAAATCGAGCTGCGTGTCGGCGCTGAGTACACCATCGCGGGCCGCTTCCACGGCATCGAAGGCATCCGACAGCGAATAGCCGGGCGCGGCATCGAACGACATCAACGCCGAAGGGAACTGGTTGAGGCGTTGACGCGATAACGCGGTGGGCGCTTCCTCCATGCTCACCAGGCTTGACAGGGGCACCATGGCGTCGTCGCTACCACTGACATACAACCGGGAAAGGGCCTCGGGGCCGGCATCGTCACCATGCGTTGCGCCCAGCACCACGCGATACTGGTTGGATTGGGTGAAAATCGTCGAGATCAGGCGTTGGCCATAGGCATCGTAGAGGGCATCGTCGATGTCGGCGACCGAGATGCCGAGTCGACTGGCACGATCGCGATCGATACTGACCTCGAGCTTGCGTCCCGCGTTCTGAAGGTCGGTGGCGATATGCGCGATGGCCGGCGCATCCTCGAGACGCTCGGTCATCGCCGAGACATCTTGCGCCAATTGGTCGCGATCGCCCTGAGTCAAGGCGAACTGATAGGGATACTGGCTGACGGTGTCTTCTAGCGTCAGATCCTGCACCGGCGTCAGTGCCAGGTCGATGCCGGGGACATCGGCGGCGGCATCGAGCAGCCGCGAGATGATGGCGTCCAGGTCGGCGTCGCGCGCGTCCAGATCGGCCAGGTCGATTTGCAGCCGGCCGCTATTGAGTGTGGTGTTGGTGCCGTCGATACCGATGCTCGAGGCGATATTGGCCACGGCGGGATCGTCCATCAAACGTTCGGCAAGATCCTGCTGACGCGCCGACATGGCACGATAGGACGTCGTCTGCGTGGCCGTGGTGATGCCGCGCAAGGTGCCGGTATCTTGAATCGGGAACAACTGCTTGGGTGTCATCCAGAATAGTACGGCGGTCAGCACGAAGGTGCCCAGTGCTACCCATAGCGTCGCCGTCTGGTGTCTGAGTACCGTGTCCAGGGCACGTTCGTAGCCGCGTGTGAGGCGCCCGAAGAGGCCTTGGCGGCTGCGTACCATGGCTTCGTCATCGAGGGCGTGAGCGTCGCTCTCGGCATCGTCGGTGCGACGTCTCAGCCAGCGCGCGCAAAGCATCGGCGTCAGGGTCAGGGAGACGAACGCCGAGATGACGATGGAAATCGCCAGCGTCATGGCGAATTCACGAAACAGCACACCGACCACCCCGCCCATGAACAGCAACGGGATCAGTACCGCCAGTAACGAAACCGTCAACGAGAGGATGGTGAACGCGATCTGGCGCGATCCCTTGAGCGCTGCCTGCAAGGGCGTTTCGCCGCGCTCCAGGTAGCGCGTGATGTTCTCGAGCACTACGATGGCGTCGTCGATGACGAAGCCGGTAGCGATGGTCAGCGCCATCAAGGTGAGGTTGTTGAGACTGAAGCCGGCCAGGTACATGGCGCCGAAGGTGCCGACCAGCGACAGCGGCACAGCCAGGCTGGGGATCAGCGTTGCCGGCAGGTTACGCAGAAACAGGAAGGTGACCATGATCACCAGCGCGATGGCGAGGACCAGCTCGAACTGTACATCCTCGACGGCGGCGCGGATCGTGGTGGTGCGATCGCTCAAGATGTCCACGTCGACGCTGCCCGGCAGGCTCTCCGATAACGCCGGCAAACGGCGTTCGATCGCGTTGACCACGCCGACCACATTGGCGCCTGGCTGGCGAAGAACATCGACCAGGATGGCGGGCTCGCCGTTGGCCCAGGCCCCCAGCTTGGTGTTTTCCGCGCCGGCGTTGATGCTGGCCACGTCGCTCAATCGCAGCGGTGCACCACTCTCGTACTTGAGGATGAGATCGCGGTAGCCCGCGGCAGAGGTCAACTGGTCATTGGCGTCGATGCTATAGGCGCGGTAGGGCCCGTAAATCGTGCCCTTGGCCTGATTGACATTGGCACTTTCCACGGCGCTGCGCACGCTGGACAGGTCGAGCCCATGCGCGGCGAGCTGACGCGAATCGACGTCGATGCGTACCGCAGGACGATTACCACCGGCAAGCCGTATCTCGCCGACGCCACTGACCTGGGCGAGCTTCTGTGCTAGGCGGTTATCGACCAGGTCGTGGACCTCGGTCAACGGCAAGCTGTCGGAGGTCACCGCTAGCGTCAGAACCGGCGTATCGGCGGGGTTGACCTTGCTGTAACTCGGCGGACGTGGCAGGTCGTCGGGCAGCAGGGTTTCCGCCTGATTGAGAGCGGCCTGTACCTCCTGTTCGGCGACGCCAAGATCGCTATCGAGGTCGAAACGCAGCGTGATCAGCGAGGCGCCCCCGGTACTGGTCGAGCTCATGTCCTCGAGGCCGACGATTTCCCCCAGCTCGTCTTCCAGCGGGGCAGTGACGTGGGACAGCATGACGTCCGGCCCCGCCCCGGGGTACAGCGTGGTGACCTGAATGGTGGGAAAATCGACCTCGGGCAGCGACGAAATGCTGAGCAGCCGGTAGGAAAACGCGCCCGTGATTATGATGGCCAGCATCACCAGCGAGGTGGCGACCGGCCGCAGAATGAACAGCCGCGATGGATTCATGAAGCATCTCGCGGTGTCTGTGTGGCGGCGTCATCGTCGGTCATCGAGGAGGTGCTGGCTTCTCCTGGCAAAGCGTGGCTGACGACGCGCACCTTGGCGCCGTCACGCAGGCTATCGACGCCATCGACGACCACGCTCTCGCCCACCGAGACGCCGCTGGCCAGGGCGCTGCGATGATCTTCGCTGGCGCTGACCTCGACAGCGTGGCGAGTCACCGTGTCGTCGTCGCCGACGACGTATACGAAGAGGCCCTCCTGGCCGGTCTGCACGGCGGGTGTGGGCACGATGACGCGGTCACGCAACGTATCCACCGTCAGGCGCACATCGACGAAAGCGTTGGGGTAGAGACGCCTTTTCGTGTTGTCGAAGCGCGCACGGAGACGCACGGTGCCGGTAGCAGTGTCGATCTGGCTGTCGATACTGGTGAGCCGTCCCACGAGGCGTTTGTCACCCACCGTGGTGACCGTGACGACTGGCGCGTCTCCCGACTGAAGTTGCTTGTGCAATGTCGGTACGTACTGGCTGGGCAATGAGAAGACCACCGAGATCGGGTCGAGCTGGGTGAGCGTGGCAATGGGGTCGTCGTCGCTACTACTGACCAGGTTGCCGGGATCGACGTTACGGATGCCGATAATGCCGTCGCTGGGCGCGGTGATGCGGGTGTAGCCCAGCTGAATGCGAGCGCTTTTGATATCGGCCCGGTCGCTGGCCACGGCGCCTTCGTACTGGCGTACCAATTGACGTTGCTGTTCGAGTTCCTGACGGGAGATCGACTGACTCTGCGCCAAGGTCTCGTAACGTTCGAGATCCTCGCGGGCCGATTTCAGCTGTGCCTGATCCTGAACGAGCTGGCCCTGGGCGGCGGCGAGCTGGGCCTGATAGTCACGCGGGTCGATGGTGGCCAGGAGTCGACCTTTTTCGACACGCTCGCCTTCCTCGAAGTCCACCGAGAGCAGTTCGCCTTCGACACGTGGATACACATCAATGCTCGATAGCGAGCGCACCGTACCCAGCGCCCCGACGGTAATCTCGAGGTTGCCGCGTTGGGCCTCGATGGCGGCCACGGCCGTGCTTCTCTCGTCTCGTGCATTGGCCGGCGCATCGCTTGGCTGGTCGTCGCTTTGCCAGTTTGGGAACCACCACACGGCGAGGGCGATCAAGACGGCGATGAGGAGCGTGATCCAGAAACGGCGAGAGTGGGACATGACGGGGCATCGATCCTTGTCAGAGACATTCCGGTGCGGGGCACGCGTGCTCGACGAGCGGCCACGTGTCACCGGGGTGAGAGGCGTATTGTAACGAGAGGTTCCCTTTTTATTCAGCGTTCCCTAGCGACGAATCGGTTAGGTGCTCATGCACAGTCTAAGGGGGAGGCGGGAAAGAATTAAGGAAGGATAATGCAAAAACACCCGATGCGAATGCATCGGGTGTTCGGGTCAGCCGTCATGCCGATACAAGCGTCGTCATGCCTTGCGGCGTGCCGGTGCGTCATGGGCGACGTAATAGTCGACCTCGGCGGGGGGGAGCGGATCACGCCCGCGGACCTTGTCGGCCATTTTTTCGGCGATCATGATCGTCGGCGCATTGAGGTTGCCGGTGGCGATCACGGGCATGATCGAGGCATCGATGACACGCAGCCCTTCGAGCCCGTGCACGCGTCCCGCGCCGTCGACGACCGCCATCTCATCATCGGCACTGCCCATCTTGCAGGTACCGGCGGGATGGTAGGCAGTCTCGGCATGCTGGCGCACGAACTCGTCGAGTTCCTCGTCACTCTGGACCTCCGGCCCCGGCGAGATCTCGCGCCCACGGTATTCGTCCATCGTCGGCTGCTCGATGATCTCGCGGGTGATGCGAATGGCGTCGCGGAACTCCTGCCAATCCTTTTCCTTGGACATGTAGTTGAACAGGATGCTGGGTGCGGCCTTGGGGTCGCGCGAGGTCAGACGAATACGGCCACGGCTCATGGAGCGCATCGAGCCGACGTGGGCCTGAAAGCCATGGGCCTGCACCGCGCTCTTGCCGTTGTAGCTGATGGCAATCGGCAAGAAGTGGTACTGCAGGTTGGGCCACTCTTCCTGGTCGTTGGTACGAATGAAGCCGGCCGCCTCGAACTGGTTACTGGCGCCGACGCCCTTGCCGAAGAACAGCCATTCGGCACCGATCTTGGGCTGGTTGTACCACTTGAGTGCCGGATACAGCGAAATGGGCTTCTTGCACTCGTACTGGATGTACATTTCCAGGTGATCCTGGAGGTTTTCGCCGACGCCCGGTAGCGCGTGTACCACGGGAATGTCGAATTCCTTGAGGTGCTCGGGGTTACCCACGCCGGAGCGCAGAAGGATCTGCGGGGAAGCAATGGCACCCCCACACAACAGCACATCGCGACGTGCATGGGCCTGCTGCGTTTGGCCTTTGCGTTCGTAGCGCACGCCGGCGGCACGCTTGCCTTCGAACTCGATGATGTCGGTCGTGGCATGCGTCTCGATGGTCAGGTTGGACCGCTGCTTGGCGATATCCAGGTACCCGCGCGCCGTGGACGCCCGACGCCCGTTGGGCGTGGTGGTGCGGTCCATGGGGCCGAAGCCTTCCTGCTGATAGCCATTGACGTCCTCGGTGGCCGGATAGCCGGCCTCGATGCCCGCGCGGATGAAGGCACCGTAGAGCTCATTGTTGCCTTCCTTGGGCGTGGCTACCGAGACTGGGCCATCGCCGCCATGATAAGCATTGGGCCCGATGTCGCGTGTCTCGGCACGCTTGAAGTAGGGCAAGCATTGCAGGTAGTTCCAATCTTCCAGGCCGGGAATCTTGGCCCAGTTGTCGTAATCCAGTGCGTTGCCGCGCAGATAGCACATGCCGTTGATCAGCGAGGAGCCGCCGAGCCCCTTGCCGCGACCGCACTCCATGCGGCGATTGTTCATATGGGGTTCGGGGTCGGTCTCGAACGCCCAGTTGTAGCGCTTGCCTTGCAGCGGATAGGCAAGTGCTGCGGGCATCTGCGTGCGAAAGTCGAAGCGATAGTCGGGGCCGCCGGCTTCGAGCAGCAGCACCTGTACGTCGGGGTCTTCGGTGAGTCGCGTGGCGAGTACGTTGCCGGCGGAACCGGCGCCGATGATGACGTAATCGAATTCACGGGTCTGAGACATGGGGCCTCCCTGGGCAAGGACAAAGGTGGAAGATGAGCCTTTCCGTCGACAAGTCTGCGCGAGGGCGCTGTAAACCCTTCCATGGGCGCTACATTCGCCATCCATGGCGATGACCCTCGCTTCGCCTTATCCCCGGCGCTCATCTCGCGAATAGCGCCAAGTAGCGATCAGAACGCCGACTCGAAGGGCCCCATTTCGATCTGCACTGACTTGATCTGCGTGTACTGATCGAGCGATGACAGTCCGTTTTCACGGCCGATGCCCGATTCCTTGTAGCCGCCCACCGGCATTTCCGCCGGGGAGTCGCCCCAGGTGTTGATCCAGCAGATGCCGGCCTGCAGACGATGGATGACGCGGTGCGCGCGGTTCAGGCTTTCGCTGAACAGCCCGGCGGCAAGGCCGTAGCCGGTGTCGTTGGCGCGACGAATGACTTCTTCCTCGTCGTCGAAGACCAGGATCGACATGACCGGACCGAAGATTTCCTCGCGCACGATGCGCATGTCGTCGCGGCAATCGGTGAACACCGTCGGCGCGGCCCAGGCGCCTTTCGCCCAGTCGATACCCGACGCATTGCCCTGGTTCCAGCGGCCGCCACCGACCAGCAGGCGGGCGCCTTCCTGGGCGCCAAGATCGATATAGCTCTGTACCTTCTCCTGGTGCTCGAAGCTGACCAGCGGGCCGAAGTTGACCGCCGGATCGAGCGGGTCGCCCGCCTTGATGCGTTCCACGCGCTCCTTGATCTTGGCTTCGAAGTCCGCCTGGACCGAACGGTGGATAAAGACGCGCGTGCCGTTGGTGCAGACCTGGCCGCTGGAGTAGAAGTTGGCCATCATCGCGGCATCGGCGGCACGCTCGAGATCGGCGTCTTCGAAAACGATCAACGGCGACTTGCCACCCAGTTCCATGGTGACTTCCTTGAGCGTCGAGCCCGCCGCGGCGGACATGACCTTCTTGCCGGTGCCGGCTTCGCCGGTGAAGGTGATCTTGTCGATGTCGGTGTGGTTGGTGAGCATCTGCCCGACGCGCCCATCGCCCTGGACGACGTTGAATACGCCATCCGGGAGGCCGGCTTCGGTCAAGATTTCCGCCAGTTTCAGGGTGGTCAGCGGGGTAACCTCGCTGGGCTTGAAGACCACGGCGTTGCCTGCAGCCAGCGCCGGCGCGGACTTCCAGCAGGCGATCTGGATGGGGTAGTTCCAAGCGCCGATGGCACCGATGACGCCCAGCGGTTCGCGGCGCGTGTAGAAGAACGAGTCCTCGCGCAGCGGTACCTGGGTGCCTTCGATGGAGGGCGCCAGGTTGGCGTAGTATTCCAGCGAATCGGTGCCGGTGACGATGTCCACGGCCTGCGTTTCACTGATTGGCTTGCCGGTGTCCAACGTTTCCAGGTGGGCCAGTTCGTCGTTGCGTTCGCGCAGTAGCGCGACGGCGCGATGCAGGATACGGCTGCGTTCCATGCCGTTCATGGCAGCCCACACACGCTGGCCTTCACGGGCGGAGGCGACGGCACGGTCGACATCGTCCTGAGAGGCCTGCTGGATGCTGGCCAGCACGCTGCCATCGATCGGGTTGATCGTGTCGAACGTCTCGCCGGATGTAGCGTCGACGAATCGACCGCCGATGTAGAGTTTCTGTGTCTCGAAAGTGGCCATGAGGTCCTCCCGCGTCGTGAATGTGTCGTGAATGAAAAGTGTCGAGGTCTGGCGTCAGGCGTTTATCGGCGCTTGAGACGTAGCGTGAGCGAGCTGCTCTTCCACATAGTCATAGGCCAGTTGTCGCGCTCGGTCGACATCGATGCCTTGTGGTGCGAGCGCGCCGCGTAGCCAGAGCCCATCGATCATCGCGGCCAGACCGCGTGCTGCCTGCTGTGCGTCGGGCCTTGGTAGGCAGCGTTGAAAGTGGTGACAGATGTTCGAATATAGTCGCCGATCATTGACGCGCTGCAAGCGCTGCAGATCGGGACGGTGCATGCTGACCGACCAGAAGGCCAGCCAGGTCTTCATGACGGTCTTGTTGACCTGACTGCGGTCGAAGTTGCCATCGATGATGGCATGCAGGTGCTCGCGTGCGGACTCGACATCGTCCCGGGCACGACGCTGTGCGACGGCGTTGCCGAGATCCCAGAGAATCTGACGCATGGTCGATTCGAGCAACCCGTCCTTACCGCCGAAGTAGTGGCTGATGATGCCCGCCGAGACGCCGGCACGCTTGGCGATCCGCGCGATGGTGGCATCTGCCAGGCCGACGTCGTCGATGGCTTCCAGTGTCGCTTGAATCAACTGGCGGCGGCGAATGGGTTGCATACCGAGCTTGGGCACCGGGCATTCTCCTTTGCTGACGTTCGGGGTAGCCTGCGTATGTACCATACGAGAGCCACTCGACGTCAGATCATTATGGAATGTTTTTATTGAACGTTCAATCAATAAAAAATCTACTATCTTTCCATGATAAATGAAATCCATTGTGGAAAAGAATCACCGAATTCATTTAGCATAAAAAAACGTTATTGAATCGTCATTCAATTCCGACACCAACGCAAGGGAGAATCACATGTCCAACAAGACCCCATTGATCGCGCTGCTGGGTAGTGCAACGTTGCTTTCTCCGCTGGCCATGGCAGACACGCCGGAGGCTTGCCAGCCCGTGCGTTTCGCCGAAGTCGGCTGGACCGACATCACCGCCACTACCGCCTTGACCCGTGAGGTGCTCGAAGCCCTCGATTACGAAACGACGTCCGATACCGTCTCCGTGCCTGTTGCCTATGCCGGGATGAAAAACGGTGACTTCGATGTGTTCCTGGGTAACTGGATGCCGTCGATGGCGTCGATCAGCGACGAATACATCGAGAAGGGGCAGGTCGATCGTCTCGGGGCCAACCTGAAAGGGGCCAAGTATACCTTGGCGGTACCGCAATACGTGTATGATGCCGGTGTCACCTCGGTCAAGGATCTGGACGATCACGCGGCCAAGTTCGGCAGCAACTTGTATGGCATCGAGGCGGGCAACGACGGCAATCTGATCATCCAGCAGATGATCGATGATGATGCCTTCGGTCTTGGCGACTGGAGCCTGGTGGATTCTTCCGAGTCGGGCATGCTTGCCGAACTCAATGCCAGGACTCAGGACGAAGAATGGATGGTGTTCCTCGGCTGGGAGCCGCATCCCATGAATACCAACTACGACATTGCCTATTTGAAAGGCGCCGATGACTATTTCGGTCCCAACTTGGGCGGCGCCACGGTGTATACCAATACACGTGGTGGGTACACCGAGGCGTGCCCGAATGTCGGTGAGTTGCTCAACAACTTGCGTTTCACGCTGCCCATGGAAAACAAGATCATGGGTGAGATCATGGATGGCGGCAAAGATCCGCGCGACGCGGCGCGTACTTGGTTGCAGAACAATCCGTCCGTGCTTGACGAGTGGCTCAAGGGTGTGTCGACCGCTGACGGCAAGCCAGGTTTGGAAGCCGTGAAGAAAGAGTTGGGTATCAATAGCTAAACGCACGCTTCGCGTACGCCATGGGCTTGCCAATCGGCAAGCCCATGTGCATAATTCGCTCCCGTCGCAAGCGTTCCTGTCTTGCGATATGTGGCTACGTAGCTCAGTTGGTTAGAGCACATCACTCATAATGATGGGGTCCCCTGTTCGAGTCAGGGCGTAGCCACCACCTTCCTGTTAGATTGTCTGCTGTTTCGGCACTCCTTGCCTCTCTCATGATCGTCGCTTTGTTCTTCTGTCCCTGCGTTCCATCGAACGTGGTGTCTTCCCTTGCTATCTATTACGTTCGTTCGTCGGCCCCTATTGCTGCCACGATGATTGTGAAAAGGTACCCGAGGGGCTTGAGAATCGCTGCTAGGGGGCTGTTTCAAAAGGGGAAGATGATGCGCCCCGAGATAGGGGATAGGCAATGAATTCACTTTCAGTCTTGACGCCCTCGAACGAATCCGTATACTACGCCGCGTGCTCCGGCATCGTTCCCCGATAGCTCAGTTGGTAGAGCAAATGACTGTTAATCATTGGGTCGCAGGTTCGAGTCCTGCTCGGGGAGCCAA
>NZ_JAWHTP010000009.1:0-122491 GCF_033052815.1 Chromohalobacter sp. HP20-39
AGTGAAACCGCTCAGCGCCGATGGTAGTGTGGGGCCTCCCCATGCGAGAGTAGGTCATCGTCAGGCATTTATTTCGACACCCCCGGCCATTGGTCGGGGGTGTTGTCGTTTGGGGCCGTAAAAAGATATGCAATATCGGCTGATAGGAGAAAAACTTTAGCCTTTTGAAGTCGGGGTAAAAGCGCCTTTCTCACCGCTATTTTTTTTCCTAATATGCGTGAGGTTTGCTAGGGTGAGACACAGACATCGGCAGATATAAGCGTGCGATGAAACGCATCTAAAAGAGGAAGAGGCTGTATGGCTTCCATTTCGTCACTAGGCGTTGGCTCCGGCCTGGATCTCAACGGGCTTCTTGATCAGCTTAAAGAGGCCGAGCAACAAAAGCTCGTGCCCATACAGCAGCAACAGGTTGATCTACAAGCGAAAATATCGGCGTATGGCAAGTTGCAAAGTGCCTTGTCGAAAGTTCAGTCATCGGCAGGCGACCTCACTGATCCTGAGCTCTTCAATAGTGTGACCAGCAGCGTCGAAGGGGAGAGCGTGGAAGCGGCTGCAACGCCTGATGCGTCGCCGGGGCGTTATACCGTAAATGTCGAGAGTCTGGCGACGGCATCCAGTGTCGCGACCGAGGGGGTGGACCAAGAAGCGATTCTCAATGCCGGTGTCGAAGCTAGTCTGGACATCGCGCTAAAAGATGGCACATCAACGAACATCACGGTCGAAGCAGATAGCACTCTGAGTGATGTGCGCGATGCGATCAATGAAAGCGATTCCGGGGTTTCTGCATCGATTGTTTTCGATGGCGATCAACACCGGCTAGCGCTGGCCTCGAAAGAGACCGGCCAGCAGGCGGCGATTGATACTGTTGCATTTAATGGTCTCGATGGCCTAGTGGTTGATACGGCCACGAAAGTCGCGGGACAGGATGCCAAGTTGAACGTCAACGGCATCGCTATCACCAGCGCCAGCAATCAAGTGGAAGAAGCTATTCAGGGCACGACACTGAGCTTGACGGACACCGGTGAGTCCACGGTGACGGTGGCTCGGGACGATAAGTCGATCCGCGGTGCCATCACTGAATTTGTCGATAGCTACAACAGCATGAAGTCCACCACGAGCGATTTGACGAGCTTCAGTTCTGAGGACGGTGAAACGCAAGCCGGGGAGTTGTTGGGTGATAGCATGACGCGCATGGCGGAGTCGCGTCTGCGCAGTACGATGACCGAAAGTGTCGGCGAGGGCACTGTGCAGACGCTGAATGAAATCGGCATCTCGATGAATGTCGAGGGCGAGTTGGAAATCGACGATGAGAAACTCGACGATGCATTATCGACCCAGCCAGACGCAGTTCAGACGCTGTTCACGGGTACTGAAGATACCCAGGGAATTGCCGGTAAGGTCGAGGAAGAACTGAATACCATGCTAGGTGAGGATGGCATGGTTGAGGGTGCCGTGACCGGCGCCGAGAACCAGATGGACCGTCTTGACGAGCGCTATTCTTCGATGGAAGAAAGCATCGCGAGCACGGTGGATCGTTACCGTACTCAATTCCAGGAACTCGATAGTATGGTGGCTGAAATGAATCAAACCAGCAGCTATCTCACGCAGCAACTGTCAGCGATCTAATTACCCGCAGCCGTGACACCTATCGTGATCGACGCCCGCCTTGTGCGGGCGTCTTGCTGTGTAGCCCCTCGCTAGCGACATACGGCCTCGAGTGCTTCCACGAGGCTCGTCATTTCATCATCGGTTCCGATGCTGATGCGCAAGAAGTCGCTCAGCGCTTCCTTGTTGAAATGACGCACCAGAATGCCTCGTTCCCGTAACGCGTCGAATAGCATGCTCGCCTGGTAGGCGTCGTGCCGTACGAACAGGAAATTGGTTTGCGAAGGCAATACCTCGAAGCCAAGCGTTTCGAGTTGGCGTTGTGTCCACTCGCGCGTTGCGATGACGTGTTCGCGGCAGGCATCGAAGTATGCCTGATCCTGCAGTGCGGCGATGCCCGCCTCGATGGTGATGCTGTCGACAGGGAAGGAATTGAAGGAGTCCTTGACGCGCTCCAGCCCTTCGATCAGTTCTCGCGAGCCGATCGCAAAACCCAGGCGCAACCCGGCCAAGCTGCGTGATTTGGAAAACGTCCCCGTCACCAGCAGGTTGGGAAAGCGCGAAACCAGAGGGATCGTGCTTTCACCGCCGAAGTCTACGTAGGCTTCATCGACCAGCACCACGCTTTCGGTATTACGCTCGAGCAAGGCAGCGATCGCCTCGCGCGGGTGCCCGTGGCCGGTCGGTGCATTGGGGTTGGCGAAGACGATGCCGCCATTGTCGGTATCGAAGGCCGTCAGTGGTACACGCCACTGGTCGTCCAGCGCCACGCTTCGGTAGGCCACATCGTAGAGCTTGCAATAGACCGGATAGAAGCTATAGGAAATCGCCGGCATCAGCAGCGGCTTCGGTTGCCGAAAGAACGCCTGGAAGGCTAGAGCCAGTACCTCGTCGGAGCCGTTGCCGACGAAGACCTGCTCGGTTGCGACGTCGTATTCCTTGGCCAGTGCCTCGCGGAGCGCGGTGGCATTAGGGTCCGGATAGAGACGCAAATGATCGGCAGGGAAATCGCGCAGCGTCTGCTCGACGCCGGGCGCGGGCGGATAGGGATTCTCGTTGGTATTGAGTTTGATAAGACGCTCGCGCGGTTGCTCTCCCGGTACATAAGGAGTGAGTTCGCGCACGGCGGGACTCCAGAACTTGCTCATGAAAGCTCGCACAGGCAGTGATGAGGTAGACGTCCATGGTGACGCCACGCCTCGTGACGCGCAAGGTGCGCCGTGTTTCACAGGTCTGCTATTGGCCGATGTAGGACGTTCCGATGCGGCTAGCCCTTGATTAGTGTTCTAACGACCTCATCTCTTGCACATCGTGATAATCCCCAAGAGTTTTACAGGAGGCGACATGGCCTACGATTCGCTGCTTTCACCGCTCACCATGGGCAAGCTGACGCTCCCCAACCGCGTGCTGATGGCACCGCTGACTCGGGCTCGCACGCCGGACATGGTGCCCAAAGCGCTGCAGCAGACTTATTATTCGCAGCGTGCCGATGCTGGCTTGATCATCAGCGAGGCGACGAACATTTCTCCTACCGCGCGGGGCTATGTCTATACGCCGGGCATTTATACCGATGAGCAGGAAGCCGGTTGGCGGGGTGTCGTGGATAGCGTACATCGCGCCGGCGGGCGGATCGCCTTGCAGCTCTGGCACGTCGGGCGGATTTCGCATCACAAGATCCAGCCGGGCGAGCAGCCGCCGGTGGCGCCGAGCGCGCTACGTGCAGAAGGCGCCAACTGCTTTCTCAAGTTCGATGACGGCAGCTCGGGTCAGCATCCGACCAGCACACCACGCGCACTCGAGACCGACGAGATTCCTGCCCTGATCGACGACTATCGCCAGGCCGCCAAACGCGCTAAGCGTGCCGGGTTCGACATGGTCGAGGTGCATGCTGCCAACGCGTACCTGCTGCAACAGTTCATGGCGACGGGCTCGAATAAGCGTACTGACCGCTATGGCGGTAACCTAGTTAACCGCGCGCGCCTGGTGCTGGAAGTCGTCGATGCCGTCAGTGAGGTGATGGGTGCCGATCGGGTCGGGATTCGTGTCTCGCCGTTCATCGAGATCTTCGGCCTGAGCGACGACGAATCGGAGGCGATGGCTTTCTATCTGGCCGAGCAATTGACGCGTCGCGGCATTGCCTACTTGCATGTCAACGAGCCCGATTGGACCGGCGAGGGGCCGCAACTGACCGACACCTTCCGCCGCGAGTTGCGCCAGCGCTTCCCAGGAACGCTGATCTACTGCGGCCACTACACCGCCGAGCGCACCGAGGCGTTGATTCGCGATGGCCTGGGCGATGGCGCGGCCTTCGGGCGTCCGTATATCGCCAACCCCGATCTGGTCGAACGCTTCCGTCGCGATAGCACGCTCAATGAACCCGACCCGGCAACGTTCTACGGCGGTGGCGCCGAGGGTTACACGGACTATCCGACATTATCATGAGGTCTAAGCCTGCAAAGGGTGTCCGACGGCGTCACATGACGCTATGCTGTGACCCACGGGGCCGCTGGCGCGGCCCAGGACCCATTGGTTAGGAGGACTATCATGCAGATCAGGACGTTGCTCGCCGGTTCCGCCATGCTCGCTGTACTCGCCGGTTGTGCCACGGGCACCTCGCCGCAAGGCCAGCCTGGTGCGCCGGAGCAAGCCGAACAGCCGACCGTCTACAGCGGTACCTTGCCGTGCCGCAGCTGTGACGGTATCGATCTTGAAGTGCAACTGATGGGTGATGAGGGAGCGCCTGCGGATGAGCGTACCTTCGAGTTGCAAGCCGAGTACCAAAATCATCCAGAGAACCCGCCGGCCGAAGAATACGAAGGTCAGTGGGAAGTCATCGATGGCACTGCGAAAGATCCCAAGGCGACCGTCTACGAGTTGACGCCGAATGGTGAAGGGCAGATCTACTACTTCCTGAAGCTCGACGCCAACACGCTGGAGCTGATCGACCCGCAACTGCGTCGCTTCGAGAACGGTGAAACACTGCGTCTGCAACGCCAGCAGTAATCGCGTTCTCGTATCACCGAAAAGGCGGCCCACGGGCCGTCTTTTGCATGTCCGGCCCACTGATAATGCCGACCCTGGCGAGATGACGTCGGGCGCGATGATAGAATGCCGGTGATCAGCAAGGAGCGACGATATGGCCAAGGCGAAGAGCGCCTTCGTGTGCACCGAGTGCGGTGCCGAATACAGCAAGTGGCAAGGGCAGTGTTCGAGCTGCCGCGAGTGGAATACGCTCAGCGAAGTGCGCTTGGGCAGTGCCCGATCCCACGCCCCGTCGCCGTCTACGACGGGGCGTAGCGGCTATGCGGGATTGGTCTCGCGCGATGTGGTCGACCTGGGAGCGGTCGACCTCACTGAAGTGCCGCGTTTCTCGTCCTCTTTCGGCGAATTCGATCGCGTGCTGGGCGGTGGCCTCGTCCCAGGGTCGGCCGTACTGTTGGGGGGCAATCCTGGTGCCGGCAAATCGACGTTGCTGCTGCAGACCGCCTGCAAGCTCGCCCAGTCCCACAAGGTGGTGTACGTCACCGGCGAGGAATCGCTCTCTCAGGTGGCGATGCGCGCGCACCGGCTGCAACTGCCGGTCAAGGGGCTCAATATGCTCGCCGAGACCAGCATCGAAACGGTGCTCGCGGTCGCCGAGCGTGAAAAGCCCGCCGTGCTAATCATCGACTCGATCCAGACCATGCACCTGGAGGACATCAGCTCGGCGCCCGGGGGCGTGGCCCAGGTGCGCGAATCCTCGGCGGCGCTGACGCGTTTCGCCAAGCAGTCGAACACCGTGCTGATGCTGGTCGGGCACGTCACCAAGGACGGTACGCTGGCCGGGCCCAAGGTTCTGGAGCACATGATCGACGCGTCGCTGCTGCTCGAGGGCGGGGCGGACTCGCGATTTCGTACCTTGCGCGGGCAGAAGAATCGCTTCGGCGCGGTCAACGAGCTGGGCGTGTTCGCGATGCTCGAACACGGCCTCAAGGAGGTCAAGAATCCCAGCGCCATCTTCCTGTCGCGCGCTGAGGAACAAGCGCCCGGCAGCCTGGTGATGGTGGTCTGGGAAGGCACGCGTCCGATCCTCGTCGAGGTCCAGGCGTTGCTCGATGACTCGGCGCTGGGCAATCCGCGCCGCATTGCCGTGGGGCTCGATCAGAACCGCCTGGCGATGCTGCTGGCTGTGCTGCACAAGCACGGTGGCCTGTTCACCGGCGATCAGGACGTCTTCCTCAATGTGGTGGGTGGCGTCAAGGTGCTCGAGACCAGCGCCGACCTGGCCGTGTTGCTGGCCGTCGTCTCTAGTCTGCAGAATCGTAATTTACCGCGTGAGCTGGTGGCCTTCGGCGAAGTGGGGCTGTCGGGCGAGATTCGCCCGGTGCCCAGCGGTCAGGAGCGTATCGTCGAGGCCGCCAAGCACGGTTTTACGCGTGCCATCGTGCCGCGGGCCAACGCCCCCCGGCAGGCGCCCGAGGGCATGGAGGTGATCGCCGTCGATAAACTCGGCGATGCCCTGGAAGCCCTGTAAACGCTGGCGCGCCGGTGATGTAGAATGGAGTGAACGATTGCCAAGGAGTGCCCCATGAGTGCCATTCGCCTGACGCAATACAGCCACGGCGCCGGTTGTGGCTGCAAGATCGCCCCCGACGTACTGGATAGCATCCTGTCCAAGGCGGGCCCCGGTGCCACCGACAAGCGCTTGATCGTGGGTAATCAGGGCCGCGAAGACGCCGCTGTCTATGACCTCGGCGACGGTCGCGGTCTGATCTCGACCACCGACTTCTTCATGCCTATCGTCGACGATCCCTTCGATTTTGGGCGTATCGCCGCCATCAACGCCATCAGCGATGTCTACGCCATGGGCGGTACGCCGATCATGGCACTCGGCATTCTCGGCTGGCCGCTCGATAAGTTGGCCGCCGAAATCGCCGGCGACGTGGTGGGCGGCGCGCAGTCGATCTGCCGCGAGCTGGGCCTGGCCTTGGCCGGCGGGCACTCCATCGATGCTCCCGAGCCGATCTTCGGCCTGGCAGTGAATGGTCTGGTCGATCTCGAGCATCTCAAGCTCAACAGCAACGCCAAGGCAGGCGACTTGCTGTATCTCACCAAGCCGCTGGGGGTGGGGCTTCTGACCACGGCCGAGAAGCATGGCTGGCTGGAATCCGGTCACCAGGGGCTGGCGCGCCGAACGATGCTGAAGGCCAACCGGATCGGGGTCGATCTGGCCAAGGTTCAGGGCGTGCATGCGATGACCGATGTCACCGGTTTTGGCTTGGCGGGGCACCTCAGCGAGGTCTGCCAGGCGAGCGGCCTCAAGGCACGGATCGACTTCTCCAAACTGCCCAGGCTCGCCGAAGCCGAAGCATATCGGCGGCGTGGGGCGGTACCCGGCGGCACACAGCGTAACCGACAGGCCCTGGGCGAGGCCTTGCCCGATATGGATGCGGCGCATTGGCAGTGGTTGTGCGATCCCCAGACCTCGGGCGGCCTGCTGCTGAGCGTCGACCCCGCCTGGGCGGATGACGTCGAGCGCATCGGCCGTCAACACGGCCTCACGCTAGAAGCCTTCGGCGAGATGCGCCCCGCGAGTGGCACCAGTGTGATTGAGGTGCGTGGGTGAACCTACCGCAGATCGCGCCAGGGTTGGCGCTGCTCGAGCGCCCGCTGATCGATGTGCGTGCCCCGGTGGAATTCGCCCAGGGCGCCTTGCCGGGTGCCGTCAACCTGCCGTTGATGGACGATGCCGAGCGCCAGGCGGTGGGAATCCGCTACAAGGAAGCTGGTCAGGCCGCCGCCATCGAGTTGGGCACGCACTTGGTGGATGGTACTCTCAAACGGCGTCGTGTGGCGGCGTGGCAGGCATTTACCGAGCGTCATCCCCAAGCGCTGATCTATTGCTTTCGGGGCGGGCTGCGTTCGCAAATCGCGCAGCAGTGGCTGCAGGAGGCGGGCATCACCCTGCCGCGTATCCAGGGCGGCTGGAAGGCCATGCGCCAGTGCCTGAGCACCGAGATCATCTCGGCGGCAAGGCAGCCGGTGCTGGTCGTGGCCGGCCTTACCGGCAGCGCCAAGACCGAGTTGATTCAACGTCTCGATACGGGAGTCGATCTCGAGGGTCATGCTCGACACAAGGGCTCCGCGTTCGGGCGGCATCCCTTGCAGGGGCCGTCGCAGATCGACTTCGAGCATGCGCTGGGCGTGGCGTTGTCGCGGATGCCGCATGGCTGCGTGGTGGAGGATGAGTCACGCATGATCGGGCGGCTGGATATTCCCTTGTCCTTCTGGCGGACCATGGAAGCGGCGCCGCGCATTCGCGTGGAAATGCCGCTGGACTGGCGCCTCGAGCAGATTCGCAAGGACTATATCGAGACCCTGTGGCAGACCTACCGTGGCCACTATGGTGAGTGGCTGGGCTGGGCGCTGATGCGCAAGCAGCTATCCAGTGCGCTCAAGCGCGTTCGTAAACGCCTGGGCAGTGCGCGCTTCCAGCGTCTGCAACGCCTGCAGGGCCTGGCCTTCCGCGAGCACCGGCGGGGCAATACCCAGGCACACGAAGCCTGGCTCGCGCCGCTGATGCTCGAATACTACGATCCCATGTATCGCTATCAGCTCGAGCAGTCTCCCCACGAGGCGCTGCATGTCGGCGACTGGGAGAGCTGCCTGGCCTTTGCCCAGGACTGGTCGGCGTCGCTTGTGCGCTAGGTGCACCTGCCTTGCGCTTCACGGCTAGCGAGCATGACGCATCCAGTCGAGCATGACGCGGTCGAGCAGGGCAGCCAGGCGGTCGAAACGCCGCGGGTCCTCCATGACCGCCTCGCGGGATTGCAGGTAAGCGCCGTCGGCGGCCGCGAGCCGCTCGTCGAATGCTGCAAGATGCTCGTAAAAGGCGCTGACCGAGGCGGTGGTGGCCTCCAGATGACATTGCAGCGCCACCACGCGGCCGCTGTCCCAGGCGAAGCCTTGCAACGGGCTAGCGGGGCTGCCCCCCAGGGGCACGGCTTCGTCCGGCAAGCCAAAGACATCGTGATGCCAAGTGAACGCCTCGAAGCGTTCAGGCAGGTCGAAGGGACTCTCGTCGGCCAGAGTGATAGGCTGCCAGCCGCGCTCGGGATAGGTACCTCGGGAGACAATGGCACCCAGTGTCTCGGCAATCAACTGCGCACCGACGCCGACGCCCAGCAGCGGCTTGCCACTCTTGAGCATACGTGCGATCAACTTGCGCTCGCGTTTGAGCCATGCCGGTGGCACGTCCTCGTGGAGCCCGAACGGTGCGTCGAGCACGATCAAGGCATCGAAGTTGTCGAAAAGTGGCGGTGTCTCGTCCGCGTATAAATGGCAGGTGTTGTGGCTGTGGCCCATGCCCGTCAGCCAATCGGCGAAGCGTGCCGGGCCGAGGTAATCAGCGTGCTGAAGAAAATAGATATGCATGATGTGCCCATGATGGTAAAGCCATCCCCACGCAGCAAGTGGGGTAGCCGAGGAGAGCTAGCATGCCGCGAGCCGAGGTGCTTGAACAGATTTATACCATCGTCGCCCAGATCCCTGAGGGGCGCGTGACCACGTACGGGCGCATCGCGAACATGACCGATGGCGCCACGGCACGCATGGTGGGTAGCGCCATGCGCCACCTGCCCAGCGGCCACGGACTGCCCTGGCATCGCGTCATCAATGCCAACCGACGCGTGACCGAGCATACCGGCGCCGTGCGCCAGCATGAAAAACTGCGCGCCGAGGGTGTCGTGTTCGATGCTCGTGGCCGCGTTCTCCAAGACATACTCTGGCCCTGACCCTGACGCACTCACCGAGGAGTAATGCTATGACAGCGTCCGCCGACGGTTTCCATGCCCGTCTGGATCAATTACCCGCGCGCGCCCGGCTGGCCTTCATGGCGGCTTTGATCGAGCGCATGTTGCCCAACTATGTGTTGTATGCCGAGATGAGTGGCGTCGGCGACGCGAAGGTGCTGCGCAACGTGCTCGACCTGGCGTGGGAAGCGCTGGCCGTGAAGGATGCGGCGATCGACTTCGACAAGCAGGCCGAGAAACTCGCCGAGCAGGAGCCGCCGGAAACCGATGACAGCTTCGGCGCGCGGCGGGCGGTTGAAGTGGTGATGGCCTTGGCGGCACTGCTCGATGCCTTGCGTGGTGAAGCGCCCGAGTCGCCGCGTGACGTGAGTCGCCTGTCACGCGATGGCGTGCATGCCTACATCGAGATGACCGACGGCGCGGACGATGATGCCGAGCGGCTGGCGGCACGTGTGCGTGAGCATCCGTTGATGGACGACGAGCACGGCTTCCAGGAAGCGGTGCTAGAGCACGTCGAGGCGCCGCTGACGCGTGACGCGCTCAAATCGCTGCGACGCCTGGGGCGTAACGAAGGCGTCAGCAACCTGGGGCTCAGTGCCGAGGGATAAGCGGCGCGCGCTATAAACGCATCTCGATCCCATGCTCCGCCATATAACGTTTGGCATCGGGGATGGTGTATTCACCGAAGTGGAAGATACTGGCGGCGAGCACGGCATCCGCGCCGCCTTCCTTGACCCCCGCGACCAAGTGATCGAGGTCGCCGACGCCGCCGGAGGCGATGATCGGAACGCTGACGGCATCGGCGATGGCGCGCGTCACTCCCAAGTCGAAACCGGCCTTGGTGCCGTCGCGGTCCATGCTGGTCAGTAGCAATTCTCCCGCACCGAGCTCGACCATCTTGCACGCCCATTCCACGGCATCGAGTCCGGTGGACTTGCGTCCGCCATGGGTGAAGATCTCCCAGCGCGGTGGCTCGCCCTCAGCCGAGACCCGCTTGGCATCGATGGCGACGACGATGCACTGGCTCCCGAAGCGTTCCGCCGCTTCGTGGACGAAATCGGGGTTGGTCACCGCGGCGGTGTTGATCGACACCTTATCGGCGCCGGCGTTGAGCATGGTGCGGATGTCGTCGCAGGTGCGGATGCCGCCGCCCACCGTCAACGGAATGAAGACCTCCCCGGCGATACGTTCGACCATTTCCACCGTAGTGCCGCGATCCTCGTGGCTGGCGGTAATATCGAGGAAGGTAATCTCGTCGGCGCCTTGCTGGTTGTAGCGCTTGGCGACCTCGACCGGGTCGCCGGCATCGCGGATGCCGACGAAATTGACGCCTTTGACCACGCGACCGGCATCGACGTCGAGACAAGGAATGATGCGCTTGGCGAGTGCCATGATCAGCTTCTCCGTGTGGCTGGCGCGGCGTCGCACAGGCGCTGGGCCTCGGCGACGTCGAGTTTGCCTTCGTAAATGGCGCGTCCGGTAATGGCGCCGAGAATGCCTTCGTGCTCCACCTCGAGCAGGGCCTCGATGTCGCCCAGATGGGTGACTCCCCCGGACGCGATCACCGGGAGACCGCCTTCGCGTGCCAGTTCGGCGGTGGCCGCGATGTTGACGCCCTGCATCATGCCGTCGCGGGCGATATCCGTGTACACGATCGAGGTGACGCCATCGTCGGCGAAACGCTTGGCCAGGTCCACGGCCTTGAGTGTCGACACCTCGGCCCAGCCATCGGTGGCGACATAACCGTCGCGGGCGTCGAGTCCCACGATGACGCGGCCCGGAAAAGCATGGCACATCTCGGTGACGAAGGCCGGATCTTTGACGGCCTGGGTGCCGATGATCACATAGGAAACGCCGGCCTCGAGATAGGCCTCGATGGTCGCGGCGGTGCGAATGCCACCGCCGATCTGGATCGGCAGCTCGGGATAGGCGCGAGCGATGGCGGTCACCGCCTCGGCGTTAACCGGCTGGCCTTCGAAGGCACCGTTGAGATCCACCAGATGCAGCCGGCGGGCTCCGGTCTCGACCCAGCGCGCGGCCATGGCCACCGGATCGTCACCGTAGGTGGTCGAGTCGTCCATCCGCCCCTGCTTGAGGCGGACGCACTGGCCGTCCTTGAGATCGATGGCGGGAATCACCAGCATGACGTGTCCTCTCGGTATACGTGTGGCGCCGCCATCGCAAGGCGGCATGTCCGACCTGGACGCTCAGGGCGTCCAGGTGACGAAATTTTCGAGCAAGCGTAACCCGTCACGCGCGCTTTTCTCAGGATGGAACTGCACGGCGAAGACCGGGCCACGGCCGGTGGCGACATGCGCGGTATGCCCACCATATTCAGTGGTGCCGAAGATGTCGCTGTCTTCCTGAGCCTCGACGTAGTAACTGTGCACGAAATAAAAGCGTGCATCGTCGTCGATGCCCGCCCAGAGCGGATGCGTGTGGTGCTGGGTAACCCGGTTCCAGCCCATGTGAGGTACTTTCAAGCGTTGGTTCTGAGCGTCGCGCAGATCGCGCCCAAAATAGCGCACGCGTCCGGGCAGATGGCCGAGGCAGGTCACGCCGCCGTTTTCTTCGCTTTCGTCCATCAACATCTGTTGGCCGACACAGATGCCCAGCAACGGCTTGGCTTGGACACGTAACACTTCGTGAACAATGCCCTGCAGGTCGTTGCGTTGCAATTCGCCCATGCAGTCGCGAATCGCGCCCTGGCCGGGCAGTACCAGGCGACTGGCGCCTCGAATACTGCGCGAATCGTCGGTGATGACCACGTTTTCATGCGTGACGTGCTCCAACGCCTTGGCGACGGAGTGAAGGTTACCCATGCCGTAATCGATGACCGCAATCGTCATGCTCGCTCCTTAGCGCGTCGTGAGAGCCTCACAGGCTGCCTTTGGTAGAGGGCATCCGCCCGGTCATGCGGGGGTCGGGTTCCACCGCCATGCGCAGTGCGCGGCCGAAGGCCTTGAAGATGGTTTCCGCCTGGTGGTGGGCATTGAAGCCCTTGAGGTTGTCGATGTGCAGCGTCACCTGGGCGTGATTGACGAAGCCCTGGAAGAACTCCCAGAACAGCTGCGTGTCGAATCGGCCGATGTTGGCACGTGTGAACTCGACATTCATGCTTAGACCCGGGCGGCCCGAGAAGTCTACCACGACACGCGAGAGCGCCTCGTCCAGTGGCACGTAGGCATGGCCGTAACGCCGGATACCGCGTTTGTCGCCGATAGCCTGGGCGCAGGCCTGGCCTAGGGTGATGCCAAGATCCTCGACGGTATGGTGATCGTCGATGTGCAGGTCGCCCTGGGCATTGATTTCCAGGTCGATCAGGCCGTGGCGCGCCACCTGATCGAGCATGTGGTCGAGAAACGCGACGCCCGTTTCGGATTGGAAATGGCCCTCGCCGTCGAGGTTGATACGGACCTGGATCTGAGTCTCGTGGGTGTCGCGGGACACGGTGGCGACGCGCTCGGCCATAGGGGTCTCCAGCACTTCGGACGTGAACGGGGCGCGCGATGAAGGCGTGTATGCGCAAGGCTCGCGGCGCCATGGAACGCTCATTATAGAGAATCGCCCCGACCATCCGCTACAATGCCAGGAGTTAAGGGGTGATTCCCGTGTCCCACCATCAACGCTCGAGGGTCTGTGACAGGGGCCAGGGAGACCGTCCAGGGAGAGAGGCATGCCGGTGACCTTGCAGGAAATCGACCGCGCCCAATGGGAACAGGATGTTCAGGTGGCGCAGGATCTCGCGCGCATCTATCACGATGCGCCCGCCGAGCGTCTTCCCGCGCCCGTCGAGCGCTTCATCGACGATCATTTCACCCAAGGCGGCACGTTCTGCTGCGCGTTATTCAACGCACGGCGCCTGGGAGCGGTCGCCGTGCGTCGCGAAACTCGCGTATGGTGGTTGTCACACTTCTGCGTACGTACCGAAACACGGCATCGCGGTGTCGGCTCGCGTTTGTTGACGCTGATTGCCGAACGGGCGCGTGACGAGTCATGCATGCCTCGCGTTCCCACCTCTGTGCTGATGATGGGGGACCAGTTGCTGTTGACCCGGCTTGGCTATCACCCTGCCGCCGATGGGACGTACTACGAACTTCATTCATTAGCGTCACAGGGAGGGCGCCGATGAGAGCGCTGCTGAGAGCATTGCTGGCGGTGGTCGGGGTGTTGGCCTTGATCGTGGTCGGCGCCGTGGTCTATATCACCACTTTCTTCGATCCCAACGAGCTCAAGCCCCGGCTTGTCGAGGCGGTGCGCGAGCAGAGCGGTCTGGAACTCGACCTGGATGGCCCCTTGTCGTGGTCCTTCTATCCGCGTCTGGGCTTCAGTGTCGAGCAGGCCGAAGCCTGGTTGCCCAAGCAGTCCCATGACGCCGCCGCCTTTGCCGCGTTCGATCGCGCCGAGGTCAGCGTCGCGTTCGCGCCGCTGCTCTCCGGCGAGGTGGCCGTGGAAGGGCTGATGCTGGATGGCATGCGACTCAATCTGCAGCGTGACGCGCAAGGTCAAGGCAATTGGGAAGTTTTGCTAGACCGCATGAAAGACGGTGGAGAGCAGGCCGAGGAGGCTTTGGCACCGGCATCGGCGGGTCCGGGGCTGGAGCAGAATCCCGACAGTCTGCCCGTGGCGCTGGAGATCGCCAGCATAAAAGTGCGGGATAGCCACGTCAGTTACCGCGACGCGCAGCGCAACCTGGACCTGACGCTGAAAAATCTCAGCCTGGATGCAAGTAACGTCAGCCCTGACGCAGCCTTCCCCTTGCAGATGGGGTTCGAACTCGTCAGTCAAACGCCCGCGTTGACCAGCGATGTGCACTTGAAGAGCCAAGTGCGCCTGGGGCTGAGCGATGGTCGTTACGAATTGAACAAAATGACCCTTGAAACCAGCACGCAATGGCCGGCGCTCTCCGAGCAAGCCCAAGGTATCAACCTGCAGGTCGGGCATTTGCTCGCCGAAACCCAGCAACAACATTACCGTTTCGACGGGGTCAAGCTCGATACGCGCCTGCACCATCCCGCTGTGGAGGGGAAACCGCTCGGTTTGAGTCTCGGGTTCGACGGCGAGGCCAATCTCGATACCCAAACCGCGCAACTGCGTAATATCGCCCTGAGCGGCGATGATGGTCTGAATCTCACGGGAACGTTGAGCTTTACCGAACTGCTCGAGACCCCGCAATACACCGGACAGCTCAAACTCGCGCCGCTGTCACTGCGAGACTGGCTCAAGCGTTTCGATGCCTTGCCAGAGACCGGCGACGACAAAGCACTGAGCAAGGTGTCGTTGACCAGCCCGGTGCATGGGGATCTCCAAGGTATCAACTTCGCGGACCTGAATTTGCTGCTCGATGGCCAAACCTTCACCGGCGAGCTAGGGGCCGGTTTTGCTGGACAGTGGTTGCGCTTCGATCTGCAAGGTGAACGTCTCGACCTGGATGCCTATCTGCCACCCGCTGACAACCAAGGCGGAAAAAGTGCTGCGGATACCGAGGACACGGCGGCGATTCTCGAAGCGCTGGGCGTCGCCCCGGCGTATGCCGCCGCCGAGGGTGCGGGGCTGTTGCCCGTCGAGTGGCTTTCCGGCTTGACGCTCGAGGGCCGACTGGCGCTGGAGACCCTGCTCCTCAAGGGCATGACGCTGACCGATGTCGCGCTACGCGTGACGGGAGAAAACGGGCGTCTGAACCTGGAGTCCCTGTCGGCCAAGCTCTATGGTGGCACGCTCGACGCTCAGGGTAGCCTGAATGTCCGCGAGTCACCGCTGCGCATGGCTTTCACGGAGTCTCTCTCCAATGTGCAGATTGCGCCGCTTTACGCGGACGTCACCGGCAAGGAATCGCCAGTGCGCGGCCAGCTCTATCTGAAGAGTGACGTGACCTCGCGGACCAATCAACTCGAGTCGCTCAAGCACCACCTCAACGGCACGGCCGCGCTACGCATCGACGATGGCGCGATGCTCGACGTCAATGTCTCGCGTCAGCTATGCACTGCCGCCGCGATTCTGGACGGCGAGCAGTCGGATCGCGAATGGAGCGATGACACACCCTTCGACACGCTGTCGGCGAGCCTTGATATCACCGATGGCGTGGCCCGCAACGACGATCTAGAGGTGCGCATTCCGGGCATCGAGATGACCGGCGCGGGCATGTTCAACATTCCTACTGAGCGTTTCGCTTATGATCTCAAGGCGCGCTTCATCGATACCGCCGACCAGAGCGCCTGCCGAGTGACGTCGCGTTTGCAGCAGGTAAGCCTGCCGGTGCACTGTGAAGGGCAATTGGGCGGTAAGCCGGGCGAATGGTGCCGTTTCGATCGCGAGGCCTTCCAGGACACATTGGAAGCGCTGGCCAAGGACAAGGCCAAGCGCGAAGCTGGCGAGCAACTAGACGAGGCGCTGGAAGACAAGCTCGACAGCGACACTGCGCGTAAGATCGATGAAGCACTTGGAGAAGGCACCGCCAAGGAACTCGGGGACAAGTTGCGTGGTCTATTCAAATGAGCAAAGCCCAAAGCCAGTCCCTGCGCCGACATCTGTCGGCGCTTTTTTTAGTATGTCCATGACCTCTCATCCCCATGATCTGATGGCGCCGCTAACGGCTGGACGATAACGCGCATGCAAGAAATTCCGCTCACCGCCGACACCTTCCGTCGCCGGGTCTTCGAATGGTTCGACGTTCACGGTCGCAAGACACTGCCCTGGCAGTTCGACAAGACGCCCTATCGCATCTGGGTGTCCGAGATCATGCTGCAGCAGACGCAAGTCGCCACGGTAATTCCCTACTATCAGCGCTTCATGGAGCGTTTTCCCGACGTCGCCGCCCTGGCGCGAGCCCCGCAAGACGAGGTGCTGCATCTGTGGACGGGGCTGGGGTATTACGCACGGGCGCGTAACCTGCACAAGGCAGCCCAGGTAGTGATGGATGAACATGGCGGCGAGTTTCCGATGGACAGCGTCGAGGCGCTTTCCACACTGCCCGGCATTGGGCGTTCCACAGCTGGCGCCATCATCAGCATCAGCACCGGCCGGCGCGCGCCGATCCTGGATGGCAACGTCAAGCGTGTGCTGACCCGTCTGCACGCCGTGGAAGGCTGGCCCGGCCGTCCTGCCGTGGAGCGTGAATTATGGACGCTGGCGGAGCGTTACACACCGGAAGAACGCCTGGCCGACTATACCCAGGCGATGATGGACCTGGGAGCGACGCTGTGCACGCGAAGTAAACCGGCATGTCTGCTATGCCCCTTCGAAGATGTCTGTGTGGCGCATTCGCGTAGCGAAGAAACGCGCTTCCCCGAATCAAAACCGCGCAAGGCGCTGCCTGAGCGCGCCACACGGATGCTGGTATTGCGTGACCCATCGGGACGCGTCTTCCTCCAGCAGCGCCCGGCCAGCGGCCTATGGGGCGGCCTTTGGAGCCTGCCCCAGTTCGATGACGAGCAAGCGCTACACGCCTGGCTCGATCAGCGCTTCCCCTACGCAAAGCGCGAGACGGAGGGCGAGGCGTTCACGCATACCTTCAGCCATTTTCGTTTGAAGATCACGCCCTCACCGGCGCGTCTGGATGAGCTGCCTGCAGAGGTCGGCGAGGAAGGGGCGCTATGGTACGACGCCAAGGCGCCCGCTAGTGTAGGATTGGCAGCGCCGGTCAAGACACTACTCGACCGAGTTTCTTAACCCCGTGTCATGACGAACCGCAATACGTTAGGAGCAAGCGCCATGAGCCAGACCGTCTTTTGCCGTAAATACCAACAGGAGCTCGAAGCCCTGCCGTTTCCGCCGCTACCCGGTGCCAAGGGGCAGGAGATCCAGCAGACGGTTTCCAAGCAAGCCTGGGACGAATGGCAGGCGCAGCAGACCCGTCTGATCAACGAAAAGCACCTCAGCTTGCTGGACCCCGAAGCGCGTGCCTATCTGATGGAACAGATGGAGCGTTTCCTCGACAACCGCGATACCGACCAGGCCGAAGGCTACGTGCCGCCGAGCCAGTAGGGGAGGTCCGGTGGCCAGCATCTTTTTGAATTAAAAGGCTTGACCCGAACCGAAGAATTCGGTTTAATGCGTCCCCGTTGGAAGGGCCAGATAGCTCAGTCGGTAGAGCAGTGGATTGAAAATCCTCGTGTCGGCGGTTCGATTCCGTCTCTGGCCACCAATTTGCTGGGGTATAGCCAAGTGGTAAGGCACCGGTTTTTGGTATCGGCATTCGCAGGTTCGAGTCCTGCTACCCCAGCCATCGCTAACGGCTTTATGTTATGCCGACATAGCTCAGTTGGTAGAGCAACTGACTTGTAATCAGTAGGTCCCGGGTTCGACTCCTGGTGTCGGCACCATAGCTTAGCGACTGATTCTAAAGGCTTTTTTGGCCTTGAAAGAAACCGCCTCTCAGGGCGGTTTTTTTGTGGGTGTCCACAGCGCTCGTTTAAGCATTACAAATTCTGCACCCGGAAATCCGCCGAGCGATCGACGTCGTCGCCGGCGACCATGAAGCGGCCGTGCCCGCGATAATGCAGTGTGCGGGGGAGCTCGACCGAGGTGTCGACATGGGCCTTGACGATCTCCCAGATGAACAGCTCGTGGCGATCTATCTGGCTGTCGTCGACCAGGCGGCACTCGAAGCTGGCATAGCATTCCTCCACGAGCGGTGCAGAGACGATCTGACCTGGTGTCGGTGTCAGCCCGAAGGCGTCGAACTTATCGAGCGTATCACCATCGCTATTGCCTACCCCGACCACGGCGTCGGCCAGTTCCAGTGTGGGTATGTTGATCGTGCATTCGCGGCTTTCGCGCACGAGGCGATGGCTGTGATTGGTGGCGGTGATCAGGCAAGCAAAGTGTGCCGGCGTGAAGCCGAGCATCATGTGCCAGCCCATCACCATCAGGTTACGTTCTGCCTGCCATTGCGAGCCCACCAGTACGATGGGGCCGGTTTCCAGATGACAGCGGCATTGATCGAGTGGGAAATCGGTCTTGCGTGATGTCATACCTTCTCCTTGCACGATGGCACTCCGACTAAAATAGACCATTGCGGCAGAGAAAGGCGTTGGCGGGGGCCAGACATAAATAAGCCCGGCCTAGGCCGGGCTGCGGACGTTGCGTCACTGCATGTCCTGTCGAGCTCCTTGCGACCTTTCCACACTTCCTTGTGCAGCGGTGCTGAGCACCGAGGTCGTATCCCTGCTCGACGGTGCTCACAGTGTCATAGTGATCAGGTGGTTGAAATGATCTGGGTTAAATACCCGACGATTTTACTCGGTTATCACCCGCTCTGAAATTTCACTCGGGATGGCGTCCATGCTCACCCGTTACGTCGTCATTCGCTTACTAAAAAGACATCGAATGTAGGTAAACGTTTCGTCTCTAATGTGTTATGTTTTGTAACCGTGAGCCATGGACGGCGAGGATGCTTCAAGGAAGTCGCCATTCCATCGCGTAGTGGCTCACACTGCGTACGACGTTTTAGCCCTCCCGTTGCGGAGGGCTTTTTTCTGTCTGGAAGGTGGTGAAGCGGATCTTCCGTTCCATGCCCCTGAACGAAGCAGGCCCATGCACGGGGGCATGGGCCTGTTCTGATGCTTTTACTGTGCGGGGAATTTGCCCCGGCAGAAAACGTTTAACGCTTCATGAGGGCATCCAGCGCGGCGTTCAGCGTAGCGCTGGGACGCATGACCTTGCTGGTCAGGTCATAATCGGGGTGGTAGTAGCCGTTGATTTCTACCGGCTTGCCTTGCACCTCGGTGAGCTCCTTGACGACCTTGTCTTCGTCGGCTTGCAGCGATTTGGCCAGCTCGCTGAACTGCTCCTTCAACTCGGCGTCTTCGTCCTGAGAGGCGAGTGCTTGGGCCCAGTAGAGCGAGAGGTAAAAGTGGCTGCCGCGGTTGTCGATTTCGCCGATCTTGCGTGACGGCGACTTGTTGCTGTTGAGGAATTCACCGGTGGCTTGATCCAGCGTCTTGGCGAGAACCTTGGCCTTGGCGTTGTCGTATGTCTTGGCGAGGTGCTCGAGCGACGCGGCCAGGGCGAGGAATTCACCCAGCGAGTCCCAGCGCAGGTGGTTCTGCTCCAGGAGCTGTTCGACGTGCTTGGGCGCGCTGCCACCGGCGCCGGTCTCGAACAGGCCGCCGCCCTGCATCAGCGGGACGATGGAGAGCATCTTGGCGCTGGTGCCGAGCTCCATGATCGGGAACAGGTCGGTCAGGTAGTCGCGCAGCACGTTGCCGGTAACGGAGATGGTGTCTTCGCCCTTGCGAGTGCGCTCCAGGGAGAAGCGCATGGCATCTTCCGGTGCCATGATGCGGATATCCAGGCCGCTGGTGTCGTGATCCTTGAGGTAGGTTTCGACCTTCTCGATCAGCTTCGCATCATGCGCACGGTTGGCGTCCAGCCAGAAGATGGCGGGAGTGGCACTGTCGCGGGCACGGGTCACGGCAAGCTTGACCCAATCCTGAATCGGCGCGTCCTTGGTCTGGCACATGCGCCAGATGTCGCCGGCTTCCACGTCGTGGCTGAACAGTTGATGACCGTTCTCGTCGGTGACGACGATGGTGCCGTCCGCCGCGGCCTGGAAGGTCTTGTCGTGAGAGCCGTATTCCTCGGCCTTCTGTGCCATCAGGCCGACGTTGGGCACGCTGCCCATGGTGGTCGGGTTGAAGGCGCCGTTCTTTTTGCAGTCGTCGATGGTGACCTGATAGATACCGGCGTAGCAGCGGTCCGGAATCACGGCCTTGGCATCGTGCAGCGCATCGTCGGCGCCCCACATCTTGCCGGAGTCGCGAATCATCGCCGGCATGGAGGCGTCGATGATCACGTCGCTGGGCACGTGCAGGTTGGTGATGCCCTTGTGCGAGTTGACCATCGCCATCGGCGGGCGCTCTTTGTAGAGCGCGTCGATATCACTCTTGATCGCGTCCTGTTGCTCGCTGGGCAGGGACTCGATCGCGCTGTAGAGGTCGCCGATACCGCTGTTGGGATTGAAGCCGGCCAGGTCGAGGGCGTCGGCGTGCTTCTCGAGCACGTCCTTGTAGAATTCCTCGACCACCATGCCGAACATGATCGGGTCGGAGACCTTCATCATGGTGGCTTTCAGGTGCAGAGAGAACAGCACGCCGCGCTTCTTGGCATCCTTGATCTCGCTGTCGATGAAGTTGCGCAGACGGCGGCTGCTCATGCGTGAGGCGTCGACGACTTCGCCTTCCTGAACCGCCAGGCCTTCCTTGAGGACGCTGGTGGTGCCGTCTTTCTGCTTGAGTTCGATCTTGAGCTTGCCGGCTTTTTCGATGGTGGCGGACTGCTCGCTGCCATAGAAGTCGCCTTCGCTCATGTGCGCGACATGCGACTGAGAGTCGGCGCTCCACTCGCCCATGCGGTGCGGGTACTTGCGAACGTAGTTCTTGACCGATTGCGGTGCGCGGCGGTCGGAGTTGCCTTCGCGCAGAACCGGGTTGACCGCGCTGCCCTTGGCCTTGTCGAAAGCGGCCTTGATCGCCTTCTCTTCGTCGTTTTTCGGCTCGTCCGGATAGTCCGGCAGCGGATAGCCCTGGCTCTGCAGTTCCTTGATCGCGGCCTTGAGCTGCGGGCCGGAAGCGCTGATGTTGGGCAGCTTGATGATGTTGGCTTCCGGCGTCTTGGCCAGCTCGCCGAGCTCGGCCAGATCGTCGCTGATGCGCTGCTCGTCGCTCAAAAGATCCGGGAATTGAGCGAGAATACGGCCGGCCAACGAGATATCGCGGGTCTCGACGCTGACGCCGGCCGTACTCGTGTAAGCGGCGATGATCGGAAGCAGGGAATGGGTCGCCAGCGCGGGGGCTTCATCAGTGAGCGTATAGATGATCTTCGGCGTGTTGGACATTTGGATATTGACCTCTCTTGTCACAGCGGTTGCACGAATCTTCAGCGGTGCGGGGTGGTTTGGGGCGATACAAGTGCTTGCCGGCGGTCTTGGGCAGCCCCGCTCGTGCGGCGATGATGCCGTCCCCGCGAAAGCGCTTGGATCATCATGCAGATGGTGAATTCGGTTGGCCCGTCATGGTGCCGGCGACCCAGCGGTCGTGCCAGATTATACCAGTGCAGTGTTTGTTGCGCATATACACTGTCGACAATCTTGTAACCAGAAGGCATGCGCTTGTCGAGTTTAGCGACCCCTGCGAGACTCGCGGGCGTTGCGTCATGATAGTCGGGCATGGCCGGAAAGAGGGAGGCGATATGACATTTCTGATTGGCGTAGGCATTCCATTGCTGGTGCTGGTAGGCGTCTGGTGGGGCGCACGAATAGCGCTCAAGCACCTTGTCGCCCGGGATCAAGCGACGCGAGAACGCATGGCCTGGGCCATCGCGGCAGTCATCGCGGCATTGATTGCGGTGTACCTTTGGCTGCTGCTGACCATGCCGGTATTGCCTGCATAGGGCGACAGGCCGAGAGGCTTGTCTGGCCATGCGAACCTGATTATCATCATGCGCCGTCGCCGGTGTAGCTCAGTTGGAAGAGCAACGCACTCGTAATGCGTAGGTCGGTGGTTCGAGTCCACTCACCGGCACCAGCCAGACATCCGCAAACCGCCGCCACGGAGCTTCCGGGCGGCGGTTTTGCGTTTCATGCCTGATCCTCTGGCATCCTGCCGGATTCCTCTGGAGTTTGCGCCGCAGGCTTTGCGGCACCGCATGTCCTCTCCTAACGTTAAGGTTGGTCGAGCTGCCTGACACGGCCCGGCCCCGCACAATGTTTTCTGATGGCGAGCGCCCGCCAGTGCCAAATTGCGCGTCTCGGGCGTCGTCCCAGCACCATGCCAGCCCTGACTGGTGAATGGCGAGGATAAGACATGGATGACCGTGAGCACCTCAAGACTGAGGTTTCGTATTTTGATCCCCAGCGACACCCCGTATCGCCGTCGCGGCGACGCTTTCTAAAATCCGCCGGTGTCTCCGGGCTTGCGGTGGCGGCTGCGCCGGCGTTGTCGCCGGTGAGCTATGCCGGTTCGCCGGATGATCCGGATACGCAAGCCGAGGTTCCCCCCGCCGAAGGCCAGCGCCGCATCACGCTGACCGTCAACGGCCGGCGCGAACAGCTCGATGTCACGCCCAACGTGATCCTGCTCGATGCGCTGCGCCACGCCCTGCAATTGACCGGCACCAAGAAAGGCTGCGACCACGGCCAGTGCGGCGCCTGTACGATCCTGGTCAACGGTACGTCGATCAATTCCTGTTTGAGTCTTGCCGTGACTCACGACGGCGATGAGATCACCACCGTCGAAGGGCTGGAGAAGAACGGCCGGCAGCATCCGTTGCAGCAGGCGTTTCTCGAGCACGATGCCTATCAGTGCGGTTACTGCACGGCGGGTCAGATGATGAGCGCGCTGGCGATCCTGCAGGATGACGACATCGGTACCCGTGACGCCGACGTGCGCGAGGCGATGAGCGGCAATATCTGTCGTTGCGGTGCCTACAAGAACATCGTCGCGGCGATTCAGTCCGCTCGCGGTGCAATGCAAGGAGGCAACGCATGAGACACTTCGATTACGCTCGTGCCGAAAGCGCGCAGCAGGCGGTGGCGGCGCATGGCAGCGAACGCGACGCCGCGTTTCTGGCAGGCGGCACCACGCTACTGGATCTGATCAAGCTCGATGTCATGCAGCCGCAGAAGGTGGTCGATATCAACGGTGTCGATCTCGATACCATCGAACGCCTCGACGACGGCCGGCTACGTATCGGCGCGATGGTGACCAACACGGCGCTGGCGCGTGATGAGCGCGTGGTTAACGACTACGCCGTACTCTCCCAGGCCTTGCTGGCCGGCGCCTCGACCCAACTGCGCAACAAGGCGACGACTGGCGGCAACGTGATGCAGCGCGTACGTTGCCCGTATTTCCGCGATGGCGTGTCCGCCTGCAACAAGCGCGAGCCGGGCAGCGGCTGCGCGGCCATCGGCGGCGTCAATCGCAGCGTCCACGCGGTGCTCGGCACCAGCGACAACTGTATTGCGACGCATCCCTCGGACATGTGCGTGGCGATGGCCGCCATCGGGGCCACCGTCGAGGTACAGGGGCCGGAAGGCCGGCGCGAGATCGACTTCGCCGATTTCCACCTGCTGCCTGGTGACACACCGGCACGCGAGCATGCGCTGGAATCCGGTGAGTTGATCACCCATGTGACGCTGGACGCGCCGCTCGAGGGCAGCCGGTCCGCCTATCTAAAGCTGCGCGACCGCCAGTCGTATCAGTTCGCGCTCGCCTCCAGCGCGGTGATCGTGCGCATGGACGGCAACACCATTCGCGAGGCACGGGTGGCCATGGGCGGTGTCGGCACCAAGCCGTGGCGCGCGCCGGAAGTGGAAGCGGCGCTCAAGGGCAAGACCGCCAGTGAGGCGCTGTTCGCGGAAGCGGCCAAGCGCGCCTTCGAGAACGCCGTTGCCTACGCCCACAACGGCTACAAGATTCCGCTCGGTCAGCAGGCCATCGTGCGTAATCTCACCGATCTGACCGCCGCCTGAATCGCCCGCGAGGAGAATGGAACATGAGCGACACGGATACGAAAGAGCCCATTATCGGCGCGGGCGTACCGCGCATCGACGGTCCCGACAAGCTCGCCGGGCGTGCCAACTACGCCGCTGACAACTTGCCGGCCAACATGGCATACGGCTACGGCGTCTTCAGCACCATCGCCAAGGGCAAGGTGACGCGGCTGGATGTCGATGCGGCGAAGCAAATGCCAGGCGTCATCGATATCTTCCACCACGGTCACTTTCCGTCGCTGTACCGAACGCCATCGAGCTTCGTGCAGGGCAACAAGGTGGAGGAAACACGGCTGCCGTTCGAGGATGAGCGCGTGTACTACGAAGGCCAGTTCGTGGCGCTGGTGGTCGCCGACAGTTTCGAGAACGCACGTGCCGCCGCGCGACACGTCAAGGTGGAATACGCCGCCGAATCGGCCGTCGCCAATCTTGCCCAAGGCCTCGAGGACAACGGCACGCAGGCGGGTGGCGGTCATTCGCGTGGCGATGCCGCCTCGGCCTTCGACAGCGCCGACACGACCATCGACGTTACTTACCACACGCCGGTGGAGACCCATAACCCGATGGAAATGCACGCCTCGGTGGCGTACTGGGATGCGCAGGGCGATTTGACCATCTATGACGCGTCGCAGGGCGTGGTGTTCGAGCGCAATGCGCTGTCCAAGATCTTTGCCATTGCGCCCGAGCGCATCACCGTGCACGCGCCCTACATCGGCTCGGGGTTCGGCAGCAAGTTGTGGACATGGCCGCATGCGATTGCCACGGCAGCGGTGTCGCGCGAGCTGGGGCGTCCGGTGCAGCTCGTCGTGCCACGTCAGCAGATGTTCACCACCACCGGGCACCGCCCTGAAACCCGCCAGCACATGCGCTTGGCGACCGACGCCAACGGCAAGCTGGTGTCGCTGCGTCACGAGGCGATCAACACGACCTCGTTCACCGACCAGTACGTGGAAACCTGCGGCAGCGTGACCAAGAGCCTCTACAGTTGCCCCGACCTGACGGTGAGCCATGCCACGACACAGGTGAATCGTGGCACGCCGACCTCGATGCGTGCGCCGGGTGCGGCGCCGGGGTTGTTCGCGCTGGAATCCGCCATCGACGAGATGGCACTGTCGGCGGGTGTCGATCCGGTGCAGTTTCGTCTCGATAACTATGCCGAGCGCGATGAGAGCAAGGATCTCGACTTCTCCAGCAATCACATCGTCGAAGCGACGCAGCGGGCCGCCGAGCGTTTCGGGTGGCATGATCGCAATCCCGAGATCGGCAGCATGCGCGAGGGCCGCGAGATCGTCGGCTACGGCATGGCGGCCTGCAACTGGGAAGCCCTGAAGCGGCCCTGCGATGCACGCGTGTCGCTGCGTGCCGATGGCACCGTCTTCGCTTCCTGCGCGACCCAGGATATCGGCACCGGCACCTACACCATCGTGGCGCAGGCGGTGAGCGACGTGACCGGAGTGCCGTTGGATCGTATTACCGTCAAGCTGGGGGATTCCTCCTACCCTGATGGCCCTATTTCCGGCGGCTCCTGGGCCACGGCGACGACGCTCCCGGCGATCGCCGGCGCGGCGCGCAATGCGCTTGACGAGCTCAAGCGTTATGCCACCGGCAGTAATGGCATCTTCGCCGAGGCCAACGCGGATGATCTGAGCGTGGCCGATGGTGCCCTGCGTTATGACGGCAAGCAGGCGAGTTTCGCCGAGGTGCTTGACGCCGCACGTTACGGCAGTGCCGATGGCAAGGTCCACACCGAGGCCGCCGACTCGAAATACTCCTACCGCTCCTTCGGTGCCCATTTCGTCGAGGTACGCTGGGATCCGGGCATCTCGCATCTGCGCGTGGCGCGGGTGGTCAGCGCCATCGACGTGGGCAAGGTGATCAACGCGACCACCGCGCGCAACCAGGTCGAAGGCGCGGTCGTGATGGGTATCGGCATGGGGCTTTTCGAAGCCACCGAGTACGACGAGCGCAACGGCCGCCCTGTGAATAACGACTACGCCGAGTACGTGGTGCCGGTGCATGCCGACCAGCCGGAGATCGACGTCATCCTGCTCGATTATCCCGATCTGGCCTTCAATGAATACGGCGCACGCGGCATCGGCGAGATCGGCATCACCGGGCTGGCCGCCGCCATCGGCAATGCGGTGCACCATGCCACCGGCAAGCGCATCCGCGAGCTGCCTATTACCCTCGATAAGCTGATGGACGATGTGCCCCAGGCGCAAAGCGCTTGAGGATCGCCGGGGTCAGCGCGTTGCGTCGCCGTCCGTCGGCGTGATGCGTTGCAGGTCCGCGGGCGTGTCGATATCCAACAGGATGCCGGGGTCATCGACCTCGACTTCTCGGTAGCGTTCGGGGTGCTGGCGGATAAGTCGCCGCGCCCCGGCGTCGCCGTCCAGGCGTGTGAGTGCCGGCCAGAACGCGCGCCCGAATAGCACCGGGTGGCCGGGATGACCGGCGTGGCAGGGGCGCAGGATGTGTTCGGCATCGGCGAGACGTTGTAGGTGAACCAAGGTATCGCGCCGGATGGCGGGCATGTCGCCGAGCAGGATCGCCGCTGCCTGAACGCCGCGTAGCGCGGGGTCACTTTCGAGCGCCGCGAAGGCCTCGGCCAGGCTGGCGCCCAGGCCGTGCTCGGCGCGTGTCGCGCGAATCAGCGGCGTGTCGTCGGCAAGCCCCAGGGACACGGGATCGTCCCCGGCACGCACCACAACGCGATGGCATGCAAACGCTGCGCGCGCCTTGGCCAGCGAGGCGCCCAGTAGCGTGCCTTCCCAAGGCCCGCTCGCGCGGCGTTTGTCCGCATCGCCGTACCGCCGCGACCCGCCGGCGGCCATGACGATGGCCACCACCCGTTCAGAGTGCATCGCGTGCCTTGCCGCGTCGCACGCGTACGATATCGGCCATCACCGCCAGTGCGATCTCGGCGGGCGTCTTGCTCCCCAGGGAAAGACCGATTGGCATGTGCAGGCGCTCGATATCGGCCTCACTGAGCCCACCGATGCGTTGCAAGCGTTCGGCGCGTGCGGTGGAGGTGCGCCGCGAACCCATGACGCCGATATAAAACGCCGACGTACGCACGGCCTCGATCATCGTCAGGTCGTCGAGGCGCGGGTCGTGGGTCAGGGCGACCACGGCCGTCGCCGCATGACATCCCCCCGAGGCAATGAACGAGGAAGGCAGCGTGACCTGCGTCTGGACGCCCGGGATCGCGACATTCCGCCAGGCGTCCTCACGCGGGTCGCAGACGATGACCTCGAAGCCCAGCGAGCGCGCGAACTCGGCGCAAGCGATCGATACCGGCGAGAGGCCGGCCACGATCAAGCGCGCCACCGGCCCCAAGCGCATCCGGGCTTGGTGCTCATCAAGCGTCACCCGTGGCCCTCCGCTGTCGTCATCGACGAGCGCTGTTTGTCCGGTGGCGAGATCGACCTGGCGAATAGCCGGGCGCTGCCCACGCAGTACATCGTACAAGGCCTCGAGATGGGCGAGGTGCTCGGGGGTTGGCGGCAGGCGCTCGATCATGACATCGAGAATGCCGTCGCAGGGCAGGGTGACCGACGGTCCCTCGGCGTGCCCGTCGCCGTAGCGCAGCGTGGTGATCGGCGCCTCGAAGGCGCCCTGTGTCAGGCGCTCGAGGAAGTCCTCCTCGATACAGCCGCCCGACAAGGATCCCTCGTGGCGGCCATCCGCACGCGCGACGAACAATGAACCGGGCTCGCGGGGTGACGAGCCGAACGTCGCCAGTACCGTGCACAACCACACCGTTTCACCGTCGCGGGCCCAGTCGAGCGCTCGCTCGATGACCTGCAAATCCAAGTGTTGCATGCTCAATACGCTCACCCATGACTGTGTTGTCATGCCCCGCCAGGATTGTCGTTGACGCTTGCCCTGGCGGGGCATGGTATTTATTTCATGGGCCTACTATACCGCGCATGACGCGCGCTGTGGGGAGGGATGCCCACTGCTCGGCGACGCTAGCCGGGCAGCAGGCGCCGCCGCTTGGGGGCGGCAGGCCGTGCACCGGGGAAGCGGTGCTCGATGAGGCGCATCACGCTGGTGAGCACC
This sequence comes from Chromohalobacter sp. HP20-39, assembly GCF_033052815.1. NCBI lineage: Bacteria > Pseudomonadati > Pseudomonadota > Gammaproteobacteria > Oceanospirillales > Halomonadaceae > Chromohalobacter > Chromohalobacter sp. HP20-39. Next base: position 27,952 of record NZ_JAWHTP010000009.1, read on the forward strand.
AGGGTCAGGGCCAGGTAGATGCCGGCGATGAGCAGTAGCGGCTCGTACACCAGGAAGGTTTCGTCGCGCACCATGTTGGCGGCCTTGAGTAGATCCATCATTGCGATGGTCGAGACCAGCGGCACCGACTTGAGCAGCAGGATCAACTCGCCGGTCAGCGTGGGCAGGCACATCTGAATGGCGCGCGGCAGCCACAGCCGATAAAGGATCTGCCAGTGGTTCAGGCCGAAGGCGCGGCCGGCGGCGAGCTCGCCTTCGGGCACGCTTAATAGCGCCCCGCGCAGGACCTCGCCGGTGTAGGCCCCGACGCTCAGCGTGAAGGTCAGCGCGCCGTAGAAGAACGGATCGCGCAGCAGCGGCCAGATCAGGCTCTCCTGCAGGCCGGGGATCTCCGGCAGCAGGCGCCCCACGCCGTCGTAGAAAAAGAATAGCTGCACCAGTAGTGGCGTGCCGCGTACTACCGTGGTCAGTCCGGTGACCAGCATGGCCAACGGGCGTGGGCCGCGCAGGCGGATCATGGCGAAGGTCACTGCCAGCGCGAAACCGCAGACGGCCGAGACGGCGACCAGCCACAGGGTATTGACGAAGCCGGTCCACAGGGCCTTTTGATAGAACGGATCGCTCAGCCAGGAAAAGTCCATGTCTGGGGGCTCCTAGGTGCTGGGTTGGCCGCGGCGGACGTGACGCTCCGCGCGGGCGAACAAGGCGTTGGAGCCCAGCGTCATGACCAGGTACAGCGCCCCGGCGAGGGCGTAGAACAGGGCATAGTCGCGGGTGCTGGCGGCCGCTTGTTGGGCGGTGAAGAACAATTCCTCGAAGCCGATCACGCTGATCAATGCGGTGTCCTTGACCAGGATCAGCCACAGGTTGGACATCCCGGGCAGGGCGTTGGGCAGCATGCCGGGTAGCACGATGCGGTAAAAGCGTGTCGGGCGCGAAAAGCCATAGGCGTCGGCGGCTTCCAATTGTCCTTTGGGGATCGCCTGGATGGCGCCCCGAAAGACCTCGGTCATGTAGGCCCCTTGAACGAAGGCGAGCACGCCCACAGCGGTGACGAAGCCGCTGATCTCGATGTGCGTGTCGCCGCCGAATTCGGCGAGCAAGGCGTTGAGCGCCTGGCTGCCGGCGTAATACAGCAGGATGATCAGCAGTAATTCGGGAATGGCGCGGACCAGCGTGGAATACGCCGTCCCCAGGGCGCGCAGGGGGCGCCAAGGACTGAGTCGGGCCGTGGCGCCGACGAGCCCCAGGCCGAGCCCGATGGCATAAGCCAGCAAGGCGATTTCCAGTGTTACCAGGGCGCCTTGCAGGATCGGGCCGAGCCATTCCAGCAGGTCATCGCTATGATCGCTTGGCATGGTCGAATCTCGCAGTGTCGGAACGGGGCCGGCCGGGCAGACCCGGCCGGAGGATCGTGAGGCGGATCAACCGCCGCAGATGTCGGTACCGAAGTACTGCTGGGAGAGCTCGGTGCAGCGGCCGTTGTCGAGCACGCTGGCGATCGCGGCGTTGAGCTTGTCGCGCAGGGAGTCGTCTTCCTGGCGCAGACCGATGCCCACGCCATTGCCGAAGGCATCGTCACGCGGTGCGATGGCGCGAATCTCGAAGTCCTGCGCTGAATCGCGTTCGAGAAATTCCGTCATGGCGATCTTGTCGGCGAGAATGGCATCGACACGCCCGGCGATCAGGTCGCGATTGGCTTGCTCTTGCCGGTCGTAGACGTTGAGCTCGACGCCTGTATCAGCCAGCGAGCGGCGGGCGAAAGTGGCGTTGGTGGTCGATCCCTGAACGCCGAGAATCTTGCCGTCGAGGTCGTCGGGGATTTGCATGTCGTTGGCCTTGGCGGTGACGTAGGCCGAGGGCGTGAAGTAGTACGGATCGCTGAAGGCAATGACCCGCTTGCGCTTCTCGGTGATCGACAGCGAATTCATGATCATGTCGATCTTGCCGCTGTTGAGCGCGGGGAAGATCCCGCTCCAGCCCGTCGGGGTGATTTCACAGGCGGCGTCCATCTGCGCGCAGATCGCCTGGCCCAGCTCGACTTCGAAGCCGGTCCAGCTGCCGTCGGCATCCTTGTAGGTGAACGGTGGGTAGGGTTCCGCGGAGATGCCGATCTTGAGCGGCTCGTCCGCCATCGCCGAGCTCGCGCTCAGCGCCAGCAGGATGAGGCCCGCTGTCTGCATCAAGGTCGCTTTCAGTTGTTTGATCATCATGGTTCCCCATCGTTGTTGTGTCGGGCCATGAGGGCCCGGGATGATATGGCGCCGTGGGCGGCGCCACGTGAAAGGCTCAGGCCACGCTCGAGACGAACTGACGGCAGCGCTCGCTGGTCGCAGTTTCGAACACATGCGCGGGGGTGCCGATTTCCTCGACGCAGCCCTGGTGCAGGAAGGCCACTTGATGAGAGACGTCACGGGCGAAGCCCATCTCGTGGGTGACCAGCAGCATGGTGCGGCCCTCCTCGGCGAGGCCGTGGATGACGCCGAGGACCTCGTTGACGAGTTCCGGATCGAGGGCCGAGGTGGGTTCGTCGAACAGCAGCACGCGCGGCTCCATGGCCAGGGCACGAGCGATGGCGACGCGCTGTTGCTGACCGCCGGAAAGATAGGCGGGATATTGGTCGCGCTTATCGGCCATGCCGACCCGTTCCAGGTAATGCTCACCCAGCGTCACGGCCTCGCGTTTGGACAGGCCACGTACGCGCATGGGCGCCTCGATGACGTTGCCGAGCACGCTCAGATGCGGCCATAGATTGAATTGCTGAAAGACCATGCTGACCTGGGTACGTAGGCGTTGCAGTTGACGACGCTTGATGCCGGCGCGCGTGCCTTGGAAGGCGCCGTGGCGAGTGTCCTGGGAAAAACTAAGTGACTCGCCGGCGATGGTCAGATCGCCGCTGTCGGGCGTCTCGAGGAGGTTCATGCAGCGCAGCAAGGTGCTCTTGCCGGAGCCGCTGGAGCCGATGATCGAGGCCACGTGGCCCTCGCGCACGTCGAGCGAGACGTCCTTGATGACTTCCAGCTCGGCGTAGCGCTTGACTAGGTGACGGGCCTCGATGGCCAGATTGTTGTGATTAGCCATACCCCTCCTGCAGTGGGTGAAAAGATCGCGATCCGGGTATCGTCACTGGGCCGCGCGTGGGTCATGCTTGGGTCGTCGCTCGACATTCATCGGCGCAGCGCGCCAGGCGTCGGCAGGCCTCGCGCAGGCGCTCGGCGTCCACCGTCAGGCTCAAGCGCACAAAACCTGCCGCCGAGGGACCGAAGGCGTCGCCGGCGAGTGCCGAGACGCCCTGCTCGTCGAGCAGACGGTCGGCGAAGGCCTGCGCGGAAAGCCCGGTGCGGCGTATATCGATCATCATGAACATGCCGGCTGCCGGGCACAGCGCCTCGACGTTCGGGCTATCGGCGAGCGCCTCGAGCACGGTGTCGCGACGTGTCCGGTAGGCGTGGCGCATCTCGTCGAGCGCCGCAGGCGGGTTGGCCAGCGCCTCGCAGGCGGCGTCCTGAATGAAATCGGGGCAGCCGTAGAGCATGCATAGCGCCAGGTGGGTCAGGTGCTGGATCAAAGGCTCGGGGCCGATCACCCAGCCCAGCCGCCAGCCGGTCATGGCGTGCGATTTGGAAAGGCTATTGATGATGGCAGTGCGCTCATGCATGCCGGATAGGCTGTCCGGCGAGAACGGTTCGCCGTCGTGGACCAACTCGGCGTAGACCGCATCGGAAAGCAGCCACAGGTCGTGCTCGCGGCACAGCGTGGCCAGCGCCTCCCAGTGCGACCGCGTGAATACCTGGCCGGTGGGATTGTGCGGGCTGTTGAGCAGCAGTGCCCGGGTGCGCGTGGTCACCGCAGCGGCGAAGTCGGCCGGGTCGGGCTGGAAGGCGTTCGCCGCGCGCAGCGGGACGCGCACCAGAGTTGCGCCCGCGGCTTGCAGAGCCGCCTCGTAGGTGACGTACATCGGCTCGGGCACGATCACCTCGTCGCCGGGATCGAGCACGCACTGCGCCACCGCATACAGACCGCACTGGGCGCCGGCCAGTACCGCCACGTTGTCGGCGTGGGCCGCCGGGGCGCCGCCGGTTTGGCGATGATGGTGGGCGATCAGTTCGCGCAGCCGGGCTTTGCCCTGCACATCGGCATAGTGCGTGGCGCCCGCGCGCAGGCTCGCTACGGCGCTGTCGACGATGGGCGTCGGCGTGGCGAAATCCGGGTCGCCCACCGAGAGGATGATCACGTCCTCGCCCTCGGCTTGCCGCGCCAGGGCCCGGTAGTGGATGTCCCAGGCGGCGGCACCTTCGCCGGCGATACGCTGGGTCAGTCGGGAGTAGTGCATGCAGGTTCCTCGTTGGCGTCGTCGGAGCGTTACACGCCGTGCGTTACAAGCTGGCCTTGACCGCTGCCAGCCCGGGTTCGCCGTCACGCGTGGTGACGCCGTCGAGGAACTTGGCCAGTTCGTCGGGATGGTTTTGCAACCATTCATGGGCCACCGTTTCGAGTTCGCGCTCTTCCAAACCATATTCGCGGATGAAATCGCTTTGTTGTTCGGCGCTGAGCACGAACTGATCGAGCAAGCGCGTTAGGTTGGGGTTGGCCTCGCTGAAGGGCTTGGCGACGATAGTGCGCACGTCGCTGCGACCTTGGTTTTTGCCATAGATGCCTTCAGGGTCGTCGAGGATATGCATGTCGAATTCCGGCACCATCCAGTGCGGCGTCCAGCCGTAGAAGGCGATCCAGCGCTGTTCGTCGTAAGCGCTGCGCACCGCGCTGAGCATCCCCGGCGTCGAGGACTCCAGCATTTCCCAGTCGCCCAGGCCGTAGGTGTCGTTGCGCTTGGCGGCATGGACGAAGTCGCTGACCGTCGAGCCGGTCTCGATGGAATAGTAACGCCCCCCGAAACGCTTACGATTTTCGGGGTCGTCGAGCTGCTCGGCGCTGGTCACGCCGGCATCATAGACGTAGCCCGGGACTGCGAAGCCCATGCGCGCGCCGGTAACGTTGTTGCCCAGGTCGACGATGCTGCCGTCATCCATCGCGGCGTCATAGCTACTCTGCTGGGCGGGGAGCCAGCCGGCGAGAAAAACGTCGCTGTCGCCGGTTTGCAAGGTCTTGTAGCCCACCGTGCTGCTGAGCTCCTGGCGTTCGTTGGTATAGCCCAGCGGGGCGAGGATCTGTGCCATGATTTCGGTCTTGACCGTGACGCCGGGCCACGGCGGCGCGATGAAGGAGACCTGGGTGGCCTCGTCGGTGGCATGGGCGTGAGCTGCCAAGGGCATTAGGGCAAGGGCGGCCATCAGCCGCGTGGTGGTACGTCGCATGATCTCTCCTGGTGAATACGATGAATTCAAGCGGACCATCGGTGCGCCTCGACCTCGATCAGGGTCGGCCCCGGTGCCTGACGCGAGGCGACCAACGCCTGGTGCAGCGCGGCCCCCGTCGACACGCGCACGCCGTAACAGTCGAGCGACTTGGCCAACGTCACGAAGTCCGGTGCAGGCAGGTCGACGCCGAGGCGTGGCACGTCCTGGGCGTCCATGTAGCGGCGGATCTCGCCATAGCCCGCGTTATTCCAGATCACCACCGCCAGGGGCACGCGGCACGCGCGGGCGGTGGCGAGTTCGCCGAGAGTGAACATTAGCCCGCCGTCGCCGACCAGGGCGATCACCGGTCGTTCGGGCACGCCCAGTGCGGCGCCCAGCGCGGCGGGCAGGCCGTAGCCCAGCGTGCCGTAGCCGGTGGCGGCGTTGAACCAGCGGCGTGGTGCAGGCATCTCGGCGATGAAGTTACCGGCATACACAGGCCCCGTGGAGTCGCCGACGATAGTGGCATCGGGCAGCGCCTCGCGCAGCGTATCGAGGAAGGCGGCGTAGGGCGCGACGTCTTCGGCGTCACGCAGCGCCAAGGCTGTTCTGGTGTATGCGACACGCTCGGCGCCGGCGCGCGAGGCCTGCGTCGGCAAGCGTGCGAGCAGCCCGTGAGCGACCTCGCTGACATCGGCGAGCAGGGCAAGGTCGGCGGCCTGGTTGCGCGCCAATTGCTGGGCGTCGATGTCCACGCGGATCAGCCGTCCGTCGAGATGGAAGCCGCCGTCGAAGGTCAGGTCGTAGTCAGTCTCACCGAGTTCCGTGCCCAGCGCCAGCACCACGTCGGCGTGGCGCGCGAGTTTGCGTCCGGCGGGCAGGCTCGCGCAGGCACCGAGATCCAGCGGGTGGTCGCAGCCCAGCACGCCCTTGGCGTTGATGGTGGTCATGGCGGGGGCGTCGAGGCGTTCGACGAGGGTGCGTACCGCGTCGCTGGCCGCAGCGCAGCCGCCCCCGAGCAGCAGCAGCGGGTGTTTTGCGTCGGCCAGCCAATCGGCGGCCCAGGCCAGTGCGGCATCCGGCGCCGCCGGAGGGAACACCTCGGTGGTCTTGGGCACGAGCGCCGGGCAAGCCTGTGGCATCACATCCAGTGGAATCTCGATGTGCACGGGGCCGGGGCGGGCGCTCTTGAAGATGGCGAATGCGCGGGCCAGCACCTCGGGCAGTGCCTCGGGCGTGTGCAGGGTATGGCTGAACACGCTGACGCCGGCCAGGGTGCGTTGCTGGTCGGGCAGCTCATGGAGGCGTCCTTGACCGCGCCCCAGGGTATCGCGGCGATTGACGCTGGAAATCACCAGCATCGGCACCGAGTCGGCCAGCGCCTGGCCCATGGCGGTGGCGATATTGGTCATGCCCGGCCCGCTGATGATGAAGCAGGCGGCCGGTTTGCCGGTTGCCCGGGCGTAGCCGTCGGCCATGAAGCCGGCGCCCTGCTCGTGGCGCGGGGTGACGTGCTTGAGGCCGCTGTCGGGCAAGCCGCGATACAGCTCGACGGTATGCACGCCGGGGATGCCGAAGACGGTATCGATACCGTAGGCGACGAGCAGGTCGAGCAAGCGTTGCGCGCAATTGCTCATGGCGTGTCCTCGACGCTGGTGGTCTCGCCGAATGGCGGCCGCGACATGACACGCTCGACCATGGGGATGAAGTCCTCGAGGGGGCGAGTGGGATAGTCGGGGTCGAATGAGCACTGATCCCACTCATCGCAGAAGCGTACGGTGCGCGCGTAGGCGGGATGCTCCCGATAGGCGTCGCGGGCGTGTGGATCGAGGCCGTAGAAGGTGCGGTAGTGGTAGCCCTGAAACAGCTCGTGATGACGGATCATCCATACGTTGAGCGGGTCGATGAACGGCTCGAGGATCGCCGCGGCGATTTCCGCGTGATTGGCGGGCGCCAGGTCGTCGCCGATGTCGTGAAGCAGGGCGCAGACCACGGTTTCCTCGTCGGCACCGGCTGCAAGCGCGCGGGTCGCGGTCTGCAGGCAGTGTTCGTAGCGGTCGACGGGGTAGCCGTGGGTATCGCCCTTGAGGCGCAGAAGATGTTCGAGCACGCGGCGGCTGGCATCGTTCTGATAACGCTGGAAATGCGCGTCGATCAGCGCCCAGTCGTCGCGGGTGCTCTCGTCGAAGCGGGTAAATGTCGCCTGGTTCATGCGTTGGCTCCTTGGGCGGATCGCGGTGCGGCATCCTGGGCGCTGCCGGCGTGCTGGGCGGCGAGTACGCGGCGCCGGCTGGCGGTGCTGTCGCGGTCGACATAGCCCTGGCGGAGATGGCGCACGCCGCCTTCGAGCTGGTAAGCGGTGCGTCCGTGCAGCAGCCGGTAGTTGTCCATGATCAGCATGTCGCCGGGGCCGAGCTTGAGATGCACGGTCAACGCCTCATCGGTGATCAAGCGATAGAAGCGCTGCCGCGCGGCGTAGTAGCGCTCCAGCAGCGCCGCGTCGTGGGCGGCGATGCGTTCGGTGCGGTTGGAGTAGCGCACGCGTGCCAGCCGTCCTTGGCTGTCGAGTTCGATCAAAGGCCCTTCGCTTGCCAGATCGGTGGTGGCGTCGGTATAGCGAAACTGTGTCGAGAGGCGCGTCAAGCAGTCGAAATCCTCGGGCGCTTCCGCCTTGAGGCGCTGCGCCGCCCTGAAACCGTCGGTGAGCGTGCTGTCGCCCCCGGCGGCGGCGTTGCTCAGGCAATGCAGCCAGATGTAGCCGGGAATCGGATCGCGATAGGGGTTGTCGGTGTGCGGCTCGAGCCCGCGTTGCGTCATGGTCAGATCATAAGCGTCGGCCACCGACTTGACGTCGGCGATGCCGCCCCAGTTGGTGCGGCGCAGCGGGCCGATACGGTCGATCAACGGCTGCATGCCATCTTCCTCGCACGGCACGCCACTGACCTTGACGAAGCCGTAACGGTGCAAGGCCTCGAGCATCGCCAGCAGGGAGTCGTCGTCCTCGAGCGCTGCGTCGAAGCGGGCCTGGGGAAGCGTCTTGAGATCGGCGTCCCATAAGCTGAGCCCGGGCGCCACGTCGGCATTGTCGGGCGCGGTGTCGGCGAGCAGGTCGTCCAGCGCGTAGGTGGTGACGTGGCCATCGCTGAAGCGCACGTGCAGGGTCTGCGCGTCGCTGCTTGCCGACTCGACGTGCAGTGTCAGGGGCAGTTGGGCGGCCTCGATCAAGCGCTGCCCGGTGCGGGTGTCGAGCGTGGTCGCATCCGGCGCTCGCTCACGCAGCCAGAGGGCGGCGAATTCACGCCGCTGGCCGGCGGCGTGCAGGATTAAACGGCGCCCCTCGTCCTGGAGTTCGACGTCGGCGGAAATGGACATGAACGATGCTCTCCACTGCTGGCATGGGATCGATGGCCCCGACCGGCGAGCCGGAGCGTTTCCCTACCCTAGGCGGATTGATCGAACGGGATTTGCACTAATTCGCCATTTAATAGACGATTCTGGCCATGAGCGAGAATACCCGAACCGATTGGCCCTATCCCCGTCCTGAGCAACCGCCGGTTCCCAGGCCCGGCGACGCGGCGCATACCGTGAATGTCTGGCTGGTGCCCAATTTCTCGATGTTGACGCTTTTTTGTCTGCTCGAGCCGTTGCGCGTGGCCAATCGCTTCGGTCGCGAGCTGTTCGCCTGGCGGCTGCTGTCGGCGGATGGCGAGGCGGTCGTGGCCAGCAACGGCGTGCGCATCGAGGTTGAGGGCGTCCTGGCGGAACACGCTCCCGGCGATTTGCTGATGGTGATTTCCTCGTACGAGGCGGAAGTCAGCGTGACCGGTGCCGAGCGTGCGGTGTTGCGCCACGTCGCGGCGCATGGCGGGCGTGTCGGTGGGCTCGATACCGGGCCTTTCATCCTTGCCCGGGCGGGTTTGCTCGACCAGCATCGCGTGGCGCTGCACTGGGAGAGCGTGCCGGCCTTCCGCGCGGAGTTTCCGCATATCAGCGTCAGCGAAGCACGCTTCGAATTCGCCGGACAGCGCTTGACTGGCTCCGGCGGCGCGGCGGGCATCGACATGATGCTGCAATGGATCGAGCACGATTACGGCCCGGCGCTGGCCAACGCCGTAGGGCGGCAGCTCGTGCACCAGCGTGTTTCCGAGGAAGAAGCCTGGAAGGCCGGTGCAGCGCGCACTCTGGAAAATTTGCCGCGCAGCGTGGTGCGCGCGCTGGCGGTGATGGAAACCCACCTCGACCAGGTCTTGTCGATCCCCGAGATATGTCGCCTGATCGGCCAGTCCCAGCGGCAGTTGACGCGCCTGTTCATGGCACATTTCGGCGAGACGCCCAAGCAGTGCTATGTGGGGATGCGCCTCGACTATGCCCGACGCCTGCTCGCCGATAGCCGTTGCCGGGTCACCGAGGCGGCCTTGACCAGCGGCTTTGTGCATCTGGCCCACTTCTCGCGCGTCTACCAGGCACGTTTCGGCGAGCGGCCCAGCGCCACGGCCGAACGCGGTACCGTGTGAAGCGCCTGCGGTCGCGTTAGACTCGGGGCTTCGCCCCTGCGGCGCTTTATCGTTTGCAAGGAGTCTGCATGTCTGCCCAACCCTTCGTGACCCGCCTGGCCGATGGCGGTGTCTTTCCCCATATGCTGGGCAAGATCGTCTGCGTGGGGCGCAACTACGCCGAGCACGCCCGCGAACTCGACAACCCGGTGCCCAGTGCGCCGCTATTGTTCATCAAGCCCGCGACCAGCGCGGTGCCCATGGCACGCGACATCACCGAGCAATTCACGCGTGGTGAGGTGCATTTCGAAACCGAGCTGGCGCTGCTCATCGGCAAGCGCTTGAGCGAGGCCAGCGCCGAACAGGCCGAGCGTGCCGTCGCTGGACTCGGCCTGGCGCTGGATCTGACGCTGCGCGACGTGCAAGCGCAATTGAAGGAAAAGGGCCACCCCTGGGAAGTCGCCAAGGCCTTCGACGGTGCCTGCCCGCTGTCGCCGTTCGTGGCGTTGGATGAGGTCCCCGACTGGGCGGCGTTGCGCTTCACACTGGAGATCGACGGCGAGCGCCGTCAGACCGGCGAGACGCGCGACATGCTGTTCGCCATTCCCGCGCTGCTGGCCGAGATGTCGCGGCACTTCACGTTGCAGCCCGGCGATGTGGTGCTCACCGGCACGCCGGCCGGGGTCGGGCCGTTACCCCGCAATGCCCAGTTGTCGCTGTGGGGCTCGTTCGGGCTGGAGGCGTCCACGCAGACGCGGTGACGGGCGAGCGGCGTCACGCCCGCTCACTCCAGATAGGTGTAGCCTTCCAGACCGGCGGCGAGATTGCGCATGAAGTCGTCACGCTGGGCCTCGCTCAGCGCGCTGTCACGGAGCTGGCGCGACAAGCGTTGGCTGAGTTCGTCGGCGTCGAAGTTCACGTAACGCAGGACGTCGGCGACGGTATCGCCCTGTTGGTGATTGCTGAGCCGCCATCGGTCGTTAGCGTCCAGCGTGGCATCCACGGCGTCGGTGTCACCGAACAGGTTGTGCAGGTCGCCGAGGATTTCTTGATAGGCGCCGACCAGAAACAGGCCCAGCAGCTTGTCCTCGCCGTCCTGCCATTCGGGCAGCGGGAGCGTCGCTTCCAGCCCTTGGCCGTCGACATAGCAGTCGATGCGCCCGTCGCTGTCGCATGTGATGTCCTGGATGACCCCGCGGCGAGTGGGCGGACGATCGAGGCCGGTGAGCGGCAGCACCGGAAAGACCTGTTTGATACCCCACACATCGGGCACCGACTGGAACAGCGAGAAGTTGACGAACAACTTGTCGGCGAGCTTCTCGGCGAGTTCATCGGCGATTTCGCGATGTGCGCGGTTGCGTGGGTCGAGCTGTGCGCTCAGGCGTCGGCAGGCGGCGAAGTAGACCGTCTCACCCTCGGCGCGTGCGTCGAGGGTAGCCAGACCCAGCACGAAGCGATCCTGCAGTTCACCAATGGCCTGCACCAGGTCGTGGTAGGCTTCGGCGAGGCCGCGCGGTTCCTGCGTGTTATCCAGCTTGGCGTGTACGCGCCATAGTTCATCGAGTTCGGCATCGCCGTCGAGGCGTTGCGTGGGCGTTTCCTCGCTCAAGCGTTCCTCGCCGATGACGTTGGTGATCAGCACCGCGTGATGCGCGGTCAGGGCGCGCCCCGATTCGGAAATCAGGTGCGGATGCGGCAAGTCTTCGGCGTCGCAGACCTGGCGGAAGGCCCACACCACGTTGCTGGCGTATTCGTGCATCGAGTAGTTGATCGAGCAGAAGCTCCGCGAGCGTGTGCCTTCGTAGTCGATTCCCAGGCCGCCGCCGACATCGACGGTATCCACCGGTGCGCCCAGCGCACGCAGGCTTTGATAGAAGCGCGCGCATTCGCGCAGTCCGCGCTGGATATCGCGAATGTTGGCGATCTGCGAGCCGAGGTGGAAATGCACCAATTGCAGGCTGGCCAGGGCGTCGGCGTCGCGCAGGCGTTCGACGACGTCGCGAATCTGGCTGGCGGTGAGCCCGAACTTGGACTTCTCGCCACCCGAGTTCTGCCACTTGCCCTTGCCCACCGAGGCCAGCCGTGCGCGCAGGCCGATACGCGGCGTGACTTGCAGGCGCGCGGCTTCCTCTAGGATCAGCGTGAGTTCCGAATGTTTCTCGACCACCAGGTAGACGCGATGGCCGAGCTTCTCGCCCATCAGCGCCAGGCGCACGTACTCGCGGTCCTTGTAGCCATTGCAGACGATCAGCGAGGGACCGTCACCGGAGAGCGCCAGCACCGCCAGCAGTTCCGGCTTGCTGCCGGCCTCGAGGCCGACTCGTCCATGGCCGCGCGCCTGGGTGGCGAGCATTTCTTCCACCACGCGGCGCTGCTGATTGACCTTGATGGGATACACGGCGGTGTAGCCGCCGGTATAGGTTTCATCCTGCATGGCGGTGTCGAAGGCGGCGCACAACTGCTCGACACGATCGTGGAGGATGTCAGTGAAACGCACCAGCACCGGCAGACGCAATCCTGCGCGGCGCAACTCGTCGACCAGAGCCTTGAGCGGTAGGGCGGGGCCTGCGGTATCGCTACCTCGCGGACGCACGACGGCATGGCCGGCATCGTCGACGTCGAAGTAGCCGCTGCCCCACTGATCGATATTGTAGGTGCGGCGGGCCTGATCGGCGGGCGAGGTCATGGCGCACTCCTGGACGGGCCGGTGCGGCCCGGTGAACGAACGGGGGGGCATTATGCCGCTCGCATGCAGGGCTGCAAAGAGGGGCGCGTTCAGCGCAGAAGCAGCAGCACTACGAGAGTGGCGACACTGGCCATGCCGAGATGCGTTAATGCCTCCCCGAATGCGGCATCCAAGCGTTCGGAAGTCGCGCCTGTGCGTTGCAGAGCGTCACCCAGTAGCGCACTGCCCAGGCCGAAGGTGAGTACTAGGGCGGGCACCGTGCCTTGGGATTGCCAGGACAGGGCCGTGAGTGCCAGGGCCAGCAACGCGTAGCCGTAGCGCAGGTAGCGATGCTGGGCGGCAGAGACGACGCGAAGGGGGCGTACGCTCGTAACGATGTGCGTGAAGGTGGGCATGGCGGGCTCCCGTCCAAGGCGGAGCGTCGTGCTCCGCCGGCAATGACGGTTCCAGGCTATGCTGCGTTTCTTAAAGAAACCTTACAGCGCAAAGAAGGTCTACAGCGCTTGGCTGGCGGGCGGCAAGGGCGGGGCGCCGTGCTCAAGGCGCGTCAAGAGCAGGTTGCGGTACTGGCTGGGGTCCTTGGGGGTGAGGTCGTGCGCGGGCGGGTCAACGTAGACGACCAGCAGCCGCGAGAGCCAGTAGCGCAATGCCGTCATACGCAGCATGACCGGCCACAACGCCTGCTCATCCTCGGTCAGCGGGCGGCGTGCCTGGTAGGCCGCGAGCAGCGCCGCGTAGCGTTCCTGGTTGAGGTGGCCGTCTGCGTCGCTGGCCCAGTCGTTGACGACGATGGCCAGATCGAAGAGCAGATCGCCCGTGCAGCCGTTGTAAAAGTCGATGATGCCGCCCAGCCGGTCGCCGTCGAAGAGGGTGTTGTCGCGAAACAGGTCGCCATGGATCGCCCCTTGGGGAAGCGACGAGGCATCGCCGAAAATGCCCTGATAGGCATCGATCTCATCGCCCATCAAGCGCTGGTCGGCCTCGGAAAGATAGCTCATGACCTTGTGTTGCGCACTGGCCAGCCAGTGCAGGTCGCGGGGATTGGGGCGCTGGCCTTCGAAGCGCTGCGAGACCTTGTGCATGCGTCCCAGGGCATCGCCGAGTTCGCGGCACTGGGCGAGTGTCGGTGATTCGGGATGCCGACCCGGAAGGCGTGGGAACAGCAGCGCCGGACGCTCGGCGAGTTCTTGCAGGGCGACGCCATCACGGTCGTGAACGGGCCCCGCGACGGGCAGCCGGTGTTCGTCGAAATAGTCGAGCAGCGCCACGAAGAAGGGCAGTTCATCGCTTTCGCCCTGCTCGAACAGGGTGAGCACGAAGCGCCCTTGGTCGGTGGTGACGAAGAAGGTGGAGTTCTCCGTGCCACTGGGTACGCCTTCCAGGGCGCGTAACGTGCCTACGTCGAAGCGTTCGAGAAAGTCCGCGACCTGAGTCTCGGTCAAAGGAGTGAATACGGCCATGTGTGTCTCGCCCAGGATGCCAAGCGCGCATTGTAGCCGCTTGGCGCGGGCAGTCCTACCGCCGTTGGCGAGGACGTTGATGTATGGCAGGCGACATCATTCGTCACCGGCGACCCAGTCCGGCACCTCGACGCGCGAGGCATCGCGGCGTTCGAAGTTGCCGTCGCCGTCATCGTCGATCAGGAAGTAGCTGGCGCCTTGCTGAGGAACGATCTCGATGGCATAGAGTTCGCCGTTGACGCGGTATTCCTTGATAGTCCGGTTATCGTCCTGGCGCACGGTGATGTCCGGGGAGGGCTGCGCGACGGCAAGCGATGCAGTGGCGCCGATAATGAGGCCGAGCCCCAGGCAGAGAATAATAGAGAGACGTTTCATGGCGGTCTCCTCGGCTGTCGGGGCAAATGCGGTGAGATTGCGCCTCGAGCCTTTGAGGTAATGAAAGGTCATTCTCCCACATCATGTGCGTTCGGCGCATGTGAACCGGGTTTAGCCTGACGCTGCGCAATGCCTTGCGTATCATGACGACATCGCGAATTTTCAATGGATGCTGATGCCATGGCCACTACGCCCCCCATCGTTCTCGTCGACGGCTCGTCGTATCTATATCGGGCTTTTCACGCCTTGCCGCCGCTGACCACGTCCAAGGGTAATCCCACCGGCGCGGTGAAGGGCGTGCTCAACATGCTCAAGAGCCTGCTCAAGCAGTATCCCGACAGCCCCATGGCGGTGGTCTTCGACGCCAAGGGCAAGACCTTCCGCGACGAGATCTACGCCGAGTACAAGGCGCACCGCCCACCGATGCCCGACGACCTGCGGCCTCAGGTCGAGCCGTTGCACGACTGTATCCGCGCACTGGGCCTGCCGCTTTTGTGCATCGAGGGCGTCGAGGCCGACGACGTGATCGGCACCCTGGCACGGCATGCTACCGAGGCGGGACGTGATGCGGTGATCTCTACCGGCGACAAGGACATGGCGCAGCTCGTCAACGCGCACATCACCCTGGTCAACACCATGAAGGGCGAGACCCTCGACGTGGCCGGCGTCGAGGCCAAGTTCGGCATCCCGCCGTCGCTGATCATCGATTATCTAGCGTTGATGGGCGACAAGGTCGACAACATTCCCGGCGTGCCGGGCGTCGGCGAGAAGACCGCGCTCGGTCTGCTGCAAGGCATGCAGGGTGGACTCGAGACTCTCTACGCCGATCTCGAACGTATCAAGACCCTCGACTTTCGCGGCGCCAAGACGCTGGGCAAGAAGCTCGACGCCAATCGCGATCAGGCCTTCCTGTCCTATCGACTGGCGACGATCAAGACCGATTGCGAGCTACCGGTGGGGCTCGACGATTTGGATATCGCGCATCCTGACCGCGAAGCGCTCAAGGCGCTTTATACCGAGCTGGAATTCAAGAACTGGCTGGGCGAGTTGCTCGAGGGGCGCGACGAGGGCGTCGATGATGTGGCCACGGGGGCGCCAGCGAAGGAGGAAGATGACGCACCGGCGGCGGCCGACACAGGCTCAGCGTCGCGCGAGGATCATGTCATCGTCACGCAGGAGGCTTTCGATGCCTGGCGCGATCGTCTGGCGCAGGCGGACATCTTCTGCTTTGACCTGGAAACTACCAGCCTCAACTACATGGAGGCCGAGATCGTCGGCATCGGCCTGGCGCTGGAGGCCGGCGAGGCCGCCTATATCCCGGTAGCACACAGCTATCTCGATGCCCCCGACCAACTCGACCGCGACACGGTGCTGGCCGCGCTCAAACCGCTGTGGGAAGACGCCGCCAAGGCCAAGATCGGCCAGAATCTCAAGTACGACATCTCCGTGCTGGCGCGTTACGACATCGAGGTCGCGGGGCGGCTCGAGGACACCATGCTGGCGTCTTACGTGCTCGATTCCACGGCGACGCGCCACGACATGAACTCGCTGGCGCTCAAGTACCTCGGTGAGAAGACCATCACCTTCGAAGAGATCGCCGGCAAGGGTGCCAAGCAGTTGACCTTCGATCAGGTCGCACTCGAAGAAGCCGTTCCCTACGCCTGCGAGGACGTCGACATCACCTTGCGCTTGCACCGTGAACTGCGCCCACGCGTGGACGGCGAAGGCCGCCTGGCGGCGGTGCTGGATAAGATTGAGCTGCCGTTGGTGCCGGTGCTCTCGCATATGGAACGCAACGGCGTGGCACTGGACGCCGAGCGCCTGCACACCCAGAGTCGCGCCCTGGACAAGCGGCTGCGGGAATTGGAAACGCGTGCGTACGAGCTGGCCGGGCGTGAGTTCAACCTGGGCTCGCCCAAGCAACTCGGCGAGATCCTCTTCAATGAATTGAAGATCCCAGTGATCAAGAAGACGCCCAAGGGCGCGCCGAGCACCGCCGAGGCGGTGCTCGAGGAGCTGGCACTGGATTATCCGTTGCCCAAGGTAATCATCGAGCATCGCGGCTTCGCCAAGTTGAAGTCGACCTACACCGACAAGCTGCCGCAACTGGTCAATCCCACGACCCGGCGTTTGCATACCAGCTATCACCAGGCGGTCACGGCCACCGGGCGCTTGTCATCGTCCGATCCTAACCTGCAGAACATTCCCATCCGCACCGACGAAGGCCGCAAGATTCGCCAGGCCTTCGTCGCGCGTCCCGGTTATCGCATCGTCGCCGCCGACTATTCGCAGATCGAGCTGCGTATCATGGCGCATCTCTCCGGTGACAAGGGATTGCTCGAGGCGTTCGCCGAGGGTCGCGACATCCACACCGCCACCGCGGCGGAAGTGTTCGGCGTGGCGCTAGACGCCGTCAATGGCGAGCAACGGCGCAGCGCCAAGGCCATCAACTTCGGGCTGATCTACGGCATGAGCGCTTGGGGGTTGGGGCGGCAGTTGCATATCGAGCGCAATCAGGCGCAGACCTACATCGACCGCTACTTTGACCGTTATCCCGGCGTGGCACGCTTTATGGAGCGTATTCGTGCCCAGGCCGCCGACGACGGTTATGTCGAGACGGTGTTCGGGCGGCGCCTCTATCTGCCCGAGATCAACGCCCAGAACCGCACCCGGCGCCAGGCCGCCGAGCGCACCGCCATCAACGCTCCGATGCAGGGCACCGCCGCCGATATCATCAAACTGGCGATGATCGACGTCGACCGCTGGCTTCGTGATGGCGACTTCGACGCCTGGATGGTGATGCAGGTTCACGACGAACTCGTCTTCGAAGTCGCGGAAAGCCAGGTCGACGCTTTCACCGACGCCGTCCGTCAACGCATGGAAGACGCCGCTAAGCTTGACGTGCCGTTGACCGTCGAAGCCAACGCCGGCGCCAACTGGGACGAAGCTCACTGAGGTTGCCATGTGGGCATGGCGGAGGGCGAGCGTGAATACCTGCAGCAACAGCGCGAGGACGCCCAGACACGCCTCGACGAAGTGGGACAGCAGGGACAACATAAGTAGCGCCAGGGCAGCTCCCCGAGCGTCCGCTGGGTGGATTAGTGTATCCTGCACGACCTCTGTAGACCGTCCGGTGAACTGGATATATGAAAATCAAGAAGCGACTTTATACGGCGCTGGCAATGGTCGTGTTGGTGCTGGCGGCCCTGGCGTGGGGGATACATTGGTGGCAGACCGGCCGTTTCTTCGAAGAGACCGATAACGCTTATGTGCATGCCGACAGTGTTGCGCTACGCTCCGAGATGACGGGGCGTGTCGCCGAAGTGGCAGTCGCCAACAATCAGCGGGTCGAGGCCGGTGATGTCCTGGTGAAGCTCGATCCCAGCGATGCCAAGTCCGAGTTGGCTCAGGCCCGGGCGGCATTGGCCGTCGCGCAGGCCAACGCTATCAGTGCCGGTCGCCAGGTCGAGCAGCAACGCGCGTCGATCGACGAAGCCAAGGCACAGGTTACCTCGGCGCAGGCGGATCTCGAACAGGCGCGTTTGCATCTCCAACGCTCGAAGCGACTGGCCGAGAAGAATTACGCCTCTCAACAGGCCTATCAGGATGATCAGGCGGCGGTGCAGGTCGCGGAAGCGACGCTTGCGGCACGACGCGCCATGCTGGCGTCATCGCGCAAGCAGCTCGCTGTCCTCGAGGCCGAACGTGACAGTGCCGAGGCGAATATCGAGTCTGCCCGGGCCGATGTCGACAACGCACGCCACCAACTCGACAAGACGCGTCTGACGGCGCCGGTAGCGGGTGTGATCGGCAACAAGACGGTCGAGGTCGGTACGCTGGCCCAGCCGTCGTTGACCTTGATGCAACTGGTACCGATTCGTTCGGCCTATGTCGTCGCCAATTACAAGGAAACCCAGATCGCGCGCATGCGGCCGGGGCAGCCGGTATCGTTGCATGTCGATGCCTATCCCGATACCGAGTTCGAGGGCGTCGTCGATAGCTTGGCGCCCGCCACGGGGGCGCGTTTCAGCCTGTTGCCGCAGGACAATGCCACCGGCAATTTCAATAAGATCGTCCAGCGAGTGCCGGTGCGTATCCGTGTGACGGGCCCCGATGATGCCCTGGAGCGCTTGCGCGATGGCCTCTCGGTGGTGCCGTCGGTGGATACGCGCGACCTCGCCCCCGATACCCAGGACGACGGCTAAATGGCCGAGGCGACCGCAACCGCCTCGGCGAGTCCGCAGGAGGCACCTTCACGACGTACCCAACTGGGTTTCGTGGCCGCCGTGTTCGGGATGTTCATGGCGATTCTGGATATCCAGATCGTTGCCAGTTCTCTCAACGAGATTCAGGCCGGGGTCTCGGCCAGCGCCGACGAGATATCCTGGGTTCAGACGTCTTACCTGATCGCCGAGATCATCATGATCCCGCTGTCGGGGATGCTGACGCGTATTCTGTCCACTCGGGTGGCCTTCGTGGTCTCGTGCCTGGGGTTCACGCTGGCGAGCCTCGGCTGCGCCATGGCCAATTCCATCGAGTCGCTGATCGTGCTGCGGGCCATTCAGGGCTTCATGGGGGGCGCGATGATCCCCATCGCCTATGCCATCAGCTTCAGTGTCTTTCCGCGGCGCATGATGGGCTCGGTGCAGGCGGTCATGGGCCTGGTGGCGACACTGGCGCCCTCTATCGGGCCGACCGTGGGTGGCTATATTACCGAGTTCGCGAGCTGGCATTGGCTATTCCTCGCCAACCTCGTGCCCGGTGTGCTGGTGTCGGTGGCGGTGTGGCGACTTCTGGATATCGACCGTCCTGATCATCGAGCGCTGCGTCATCTCGATCTCATCGGTCTGGCGCTTTTGGCGCTGTTTTTAGGCACGCTGGAATTTTCGCTGGAAGAAGGCCCCGGCGAAGATTGGTTCGCCAGCCGCACGATCCTTATCGCCGCCTTCGTCTGCGCGCTCACCTCGGCGGGGTTCTTCTGGCGCACCTTGCGCCACCGTCATCCCATCGTCGACCTACGCGCCTTTACCAACCTCAATTTCGCCGTGGGCGCCTGGCTGGGATTCGTAGTGGGTATCGGTTTGTATGGCCTGGTGTATCTGCTGCCGCTGTTTCTGGGTAACGTGCGCGGCTATTCGGCCTTGCAGATCGGCGAGGTGATGATCGTGACCGGGGTGGCGATGTTTTTGACCGCGCCCCTGGTCGGGCGTGCCTCGGACAAGGTCGACCTGCGGGGGCTCTTGCTGCTGGGCATGTTGTTGACCGGTATCGGCACGGTGATGAATGCCAACTTGACTGCCGAGTCGGGATTCGACGCGTTCTTCTGGCCCCAGGTGGTGCGCGGGGTGGGACTGGTGATGTGCTTGATTCCGACCTCGCGCATCGCCTTCGGCACCCTGCCGCCAAGCGAGGTCGGCAACGCCAGTGGCCTGTTCAACGTGATGCGCAATCTCGGCGGGGCGGTGGGCCTGGCGTTGCTGGACACGATTCGCGATTGGCGTGAGGATTACCATTGGAATCAACTGATTCCCGCCATCGATCAAGGTCGCGAAGTGGTCAACGCGACCCAGGCGCAATATCAGCAGTTGCTGGCCTCGACCGGCGACCCGCAGACAGCCTCGGTCGAGATGCTGGCGCGGACCCTGCTCGAGCAGAGCATGGTCATGGCCTATAACGATATCTTCTTGTGGCTGGGTATGTTGTACCTGCTGGTGGCGCCGTTGATTCTGCTGCTGAAGAAACCCCAGCACGCTTGAGCCAGGCGCCAACGGTCGAGACGTTGGCCGCTCAGTAATGCGGAGGGAGTTCGTCGCCAGGTGCCGGGACGTCGTCATCGCTCATGTGATCGACGCTTTGACGCAGGCTCCGCAGGCGTTCGCGCAGCATGTCATTAGTGCGTTCGAGTTGAGCCACGCGACGGTCTTGCGCGGCCAAGGCACGATCGAGCGTATCCAGCCAGTCTTCCTGATAGGCGAGCCGGGTTTCCAGTGCGTCGAGGCGGTCGCGCGTGGTGTCCTCGGTCATGTTAGAATCACTTGGCGGTGTGTCACCGTTCATTTTCTGGCACCTTATGCAGTGTGTTCAAAAGCATTGTATTCAAACGTTGTGTTCATAGCGTTGCGTATTCACTGCGCAACCCCTGTCGGCTCCGCACGCGCCCAGGCGCAGAGGAGCGTTTCCGTCGGACAACAAGAGATATCGAGGTCCATGAATCGTAAGATATTCCTACGTTGTAGTTTCATCAGTGTCCTGTTGGCCATTCCTTCTCCACTGTTGATCGCGCTGTTCGTGACGTTGAGCGGCAGCGTGCTGGAGTTTTCCCTGCTGCTCGAAGCCGATGGCATTGCCATCGCCTATAGCGCCACGGCCTTGGCAGTATTCGTACTGTTGTTGTTGGGAACGCTGAGCACTCAGGCCTTGGCCCCGCGGTCGAGCCAGTTGGCGCATCTTGCTGAACTGGAAAACGACGACCGCGAGATCGGCGAGGTGAAGTGGTTCAACGTCAATAAAGGGTACGGCTTCATCACCCGCGATAGTGGCGAGGACGTATTCGTGCACTTTCGCGCCATCCGTGGAAAGGGGCATCGCACGCTCGCGGAGGGTCAGAAGGTCCGCTATCACGTCATCGAGAACGAACGTGGCCTGCAGGCCGATGATGTGACCGTGATTTCCTGACCGCAGAGCCTGCCACGCAGGCATGACAACGCCCCGTCCGTTTGCATCGGACGGGGCGTTTCACGTCATGCGTCGCGCTATTGTCCCGAGTCCGGCCAGTCGATAGCGCCTTCCTCGCCGTCCGCACGGACGCGCCAGAAGCGGTCCGGCTCGTCGCCGGGCTGCCATCCGCCCAACGAGCAACGCACCTCGCAGCCGAGCGCCCGCGCGGCATCGCGCGCGCAGTCCACATCGCGTGACCAGGGGGTATGCGGACTGTCGAACCACAGGCTGGAGAAGCCGTCGGCGGCATGGGTCACCAGCAGAATGGGGATCTCACTATCGGCGTGACGTGCCCGGGCCCGCCACTGGGACTTGCCGCGCTTGACCAGCGCGGGTAGTTCGTCGAAGTGTTCGGAGAGCCAGCGTTGCACGGCCTCGATGTCGGCGTTGGCCAGATAGATCTCGATGTCGGGGTAGCGCTCCACGGCGGGCCTCAGGTAAGCAAGCGTTGCATGATGGTCGCATAGAGACGGCTCAGCGTCTCCAGGTCGGCGGCGCGTATGCGCTCGTCGACCTTGTGTATCGTGGCGTTGGCCGGGCCCAGTTCGATGACTTGCGCGCCCAGCGTGGCGACGAAACGGCCATCCGAGGTGCCGCCGCCGGTCGACAGCTGCGGCCGATAGCCCAGCATGTCTTCCACGCTGGCCACAGTGGCATCGACCAGAGCACCTTCGGCAGTGAGGAAGGGCTCGCCGTTGAGCGTCCAATCGAGCGTGTAGTCGAGTGCGAAACCGTCCAGGATCTCGGCGGTACGCGCCTTCAACGCCTCGGCGGTGACCTCCGTGGAGAAGCGGAAATTGAAAACCACTTCCAGTTGACCGGGAATCACGTTGGTGGCCCCGGTGCCGGCCTGAAGGTTGGAGATCTGGAAACTGGTCGCGGGGAAGAACGCGTTGCCGGCATCCCAGTGCTCGGCAGCCAGCGCGGCCAGTGCCGGGGTCGCCTCGTGCACGGGGTTGCGCGCCAGGTGCGGGTAGGCGACATGCCCCTGGACGCCCTTGACGCGCAGCACGCCCCCCAGTGAACCGCGGCGGCCGTTCTTGAGGGTATCGCCCAGGCGTTCGCTGGAGGAGGGCTCGCCGACGATGCAGTAATCCGGGGCAATACCACGTTCACGCAGGTGCTCGACCACTGCCCGGGTGCCGTGAACGGCGGGGCCTTCCTCGTCGGCGGTGATCAAAAACCCTAACTGACCGGGGTGCTCCGGGTGCGCGGCGAGGAAGTCTTCCACGGCGGTGATCATCGCCGCCAGGCTGCCTTTCATGTCCGCCGCGCCGCGTCCACAGAGCATGCCTTCGGCGTCGATGCACGGCTCGAAGGGCGGATGTTCCCAGTCGCTTTCGGGACCGGTGGGTACCACATCGGTATGCCCGGCGAACACCAGCATGGGGCCGCTGTCACCGCGTGTGGCCCAGAAGTTGTCCACCTCGCCGATACGCAAACGTTCGACATGAAACCCCAACTGCTCCAGGCGCGCGATCATCAGCGCCTGGCAGCCGGCGTCATCCGGGGTTACCGAACGACGACGCAGCAACTCGAAGGCCAGCGCCAGGGTCGGTGACGCTGGCGTGGTGCGATCAGTTGTGGGCATGCAGTGCCTCGTTGAGCGCCACAGCGCTCTTGTTGGTCAGGCACTCGATGCGGCCGTTCTGCGAGTTGCGACGTAGCAGCAGGTCGCTTTGGTTGGCCAGGTCGCGGCCGCTGACGGTACGTACCAGCTCGCCCTGATCGTCGAGCACGGCGATCTTGGCACCGGCGGTGACGTAAAGGCCGGCTTCCACCGTGCAGCGGTCGCCCAGCGGGATGCCGATGCCGGCGTTGGCGCCGATCAGGCAACCCTCGCCGATGGAGATGATGATGTTGCCGCCGCCCGAAAGCGTGCCCATGGTCGAGCTGCCGCCGCCGAGATCCGAGCCCTTGCCGATCACCACCCCGGCGGAAATGCGTCCTTCGACCATGCCTGGGCCTTCGGTGCCGGCATTGAAGTTGCAGAAGCCTTCATGCATGACCGTGGTGCCCTCGCCGAGGTAGGCGCCCAGGCGCACGCGGGCGGTGTCGCCGATACGCACGCCCTTGGGCACCACGTAGTCGGCCATCTTGGGGAACTTGTCGACGCAGTCGACCGTGAGCGGGCGGCCTTCGAGACGCGCCTTGAGGCGGCGTGCGCCAAGTTCGTCGACATCGATGGGGCCTTCGTTGGTCCAGGCGATGTTCTTGAGCAGGCCGAACATGCCGTCGAGCTTGATGCCGTGAGGCTTGACCAGCCGATGCGAGAGCAGGTGCAGCTTGAGGTAGACCTCGGGCACGCTGGCCGGTGCGTTGTCCTCGTCGAGGAAGACGGCGACGAGTGGCCGCTGGCCGGCGGAGAAGGCCTCGGCCAATTCGGCTTGCTCGGTACCACCGGCCTGGCGCAGTGCCTCGGCGAGCGCCTGGCAGTGCTCGGGCAGGAAGCTGACCACGGCATTGCCCACCGGCGCGTTCAGTGCCTGGCGCGCCGCCGCGACCAGGGTGTCATCGGGGTTGAGCAGCGGCGTCGGGTAGTAGACGTCCAGCCACTCGCCTTGGGTGTTCTGGTGGCCGGTTCCGAGAGCAAAGCTCAGCATGGGGAAGTCCTCGTGGGTCAGGTAAAAAGGGATGCGATACGTGTGATGCCGGTGGGCGCCTAGGCTGCCTGAAGGGCGCGATAGGCGTCGGTCTTGAAGCCCACCAGGAAATGTTCCGGCGTTTCCAGCACGGGACGCTTGAGCAGCGTCGGATGCGCCAGCAGTAGCGCACGGGCCCGATCGGCGTCGAGATCACGCTTGTCGGCGTCGTCCAGTCCGCGCCAGGTAGTGCTGCGCGTGTTGAGTAGCGTGCTCCAGTCGCTGCGTGCCAGGAAGGCATCCAGGCGTGCGGCATCGAGGCCGTCCTCGCGCAGGTCATGATAACGATACGCGATGCCCAGGTCGTCGAGTGTGCGGCGTGCCTTGCGGCAAGTATCGCAGGTCTTGATGCCGTAGAGCGTGACCATGACGGCCTCCTCATGAATGGGTGGCGGTGTGGCGCGGTGGATCAGGCGTGGCGCTCGATGAAGCGTCGGATGCGCCATGCGGCTTCCACGGTGGCGTCGAGCTCGGCGACCAGCGCCAGGCGTACGCGACCCGCGCCGGGGTTGCCCCGAGCGCCGTCGCGCGACATGTAGCGCCCGGGCAGCACGGTGACGTGCTCCTCGGCGAATAGATCGCGAGCGAAGGCTTCATCGTCGCCGCCGGGCACCGCTGGCCACAGATAGAAGCTGGCGTGCGGTGTGGGGAACTCCATGACCGGCGCCAGAATGTCGCCCACCGCGCTGAATTTCTCGCGATAGGCATCGCGGTTGGCACGCACATGCGCTTCGTCGTTCCAGGCGACGATGGAGGCGTGCTGGGTCGTCAGCGGCATGGCGCAGCCGTGATAGGTGCGGTAGCGCTTGAAGGGGGCGATCAACTCGGCATCCCCAGCGACGAAGCCTGAACGCAGCCCGGGCAGGTTGGAGCGTTTGGACAGCGAATGAAACACCAGGCAGCGGTGGTAGTCGTCGCGCCCCAGCGAGCGGCAAGCCTCGAGCAGCCCCGGCGGCGGTGCGGTTTCGTCGAGATAGAGCTCCGAATAGCATTCGTCCGAGGCGATCAGGAAGTCGTGCTCGTCGGCCAGGGCGATCAGCTTTTGATACTCGGCCAGCGGTGTGACGGCGCCGGTGGGGTTGCCCGGCGAACAGACGAAGACCAGTTGCACGTCGCGCCAGGTGGCGGCGGGCACGCTATCGAGATCGGGCAGGCAGCCGTTTTCGGGTGCGCAATCCAGATACAACGGCTCGCCGCCGGCCAGCAGGGTCGCACCTTCGTAGATCTGATAGAACGGATTGGGCATCGCTACCTTGGCGGGTCGTGTTCGGTCCAGTGCGGCCTGGACGAAGGCGAAAATAGCCTCGCGGGTGCCGTTGACCGGCAACACATGGCGCTCGGGGTCGAGCGAGCCGGGTGTCAGCGCATAACGTTGCGTCGCCCATCGGGCGATGGCGTCGCGCAGTTCGGGAAGCCCCGCCGTGGCGGGATAGCGCGCGACCTCGCCCTCGAAGCGACGCAGCGCCTCGAGCACGGCCGTCGGCGGCGCATGACGCGGCTCGCCGATGGATAGCGCGATGGGCGATAGCGCGGGCGATTCCACCTCGGCCTTGAGGGTGGCAAGTCTCTCGAAGGGGTAGGGCTTGAGGGCGTCGAGATCAGGGTTCATCGGCAATCCAGCAGCGGGTCCGGCATGCCGGACGTGGCGTTGTCATGAAGGCGCGCAGCACCATTGGGAAGGCCCGATTATAGGCAAGCCGGCCAAGGGCCTCAAATGAGGCTGATTCAGACGTCGAGCGTCTCGCAGAGGCGCTCGCGTAGTTGCGCCTGACGGTCGGGGTCGGTGAGTGGTTCGCCGGCCTTGTCGGTGATGAAGAAGACGTCCTCGACGCGCTCGCCCAGGGTGGCGATCTTGGCCGCCGAGAGGGCGATGTCCTGCTCCATGAAGATACGCCCGACGCGGGCCAGCAGGCCGGGGCGGTCGGGGGCAATGAGTTCGACGATAGTGCGGGCGTTGGCTTCATCCTGCTCGATCGTTACCCGGGTGGGGACCTTGAAGTGCTTGAGCTGGCGCGACGTATGGCGAGTGACGATGCGCGGGTAGTCGGCGGGGTCGTCGAGTTCTTCCACCAGATGGTGGCGGATTTCCTCGAGGCGCTGCGGGTCGCGAATCGGTTCGCCTTCATCGTCGAGCACGATGAAGGTGTTGAGTGTCCAGTCGTTGCTGGAGGTCGCGATGCGTGCATCGTGGATCGACAGTCCCAGTTGCTCCATGGCGGCCGCAGTGGCGGCGAACAGGTCGTTGACCGAGCGGGTATGGATGAACACCTTGGTGCCGCCCTCGGCCATGTCTTCGGTGGGCGCGTTGGCGAGGATCAGCGGCAACTCCGAGGGTTGGTGCTCGAGAATGCCCTGCGTCTGCCAGATGATCTCGCTGGGCGCGTACTGGAGGAAATAATCGTCGCCGAACGAGGCCCACAAGGCGTCCGCGCTGGTGGCATCGATGCCCATCGTGCCGAGCAGGCCACGGGCTTCTTCGCGCGACTCGCGGGCCCATTCGTCGCGGTCGATGGCGTGGTCGAGGCCACGCCGCAAGGCACGCTTGGTCTCGGTATGCAGTTGAC
This sequence comes from Chromohalobacter sp. HP20-39, assembly GCF_033052815.1. Taxonomy (NCBI): domain Bacteria; kingdom Pseudomonadati; phylum Pseudomonadota; class Gammaproteobacteria; order Oceanospirillales; family Halomonadaceae; genus Chromohalobacter; species Chromohalobacter sp. HP20-39. The sequence continues at coordinate 54,186 of NZ_JAWHTP010000009.1, forward strand.
GCAACAGCGCGGCGCGCCAGCCGTTCCACAACGAGGGGTTGGTGGCGGTGATGTCGGCCACGGTGAGTACGTAGAGATAGTCGAGGTGGACCTCGTCGCGCATCGCCAGCGCGAATTCGTGGATGACATCGGGGTCGGAAATATCACGCTTCTGAGCGGTCTTGGACATCAGCAAGTGATGTTCGACCAGCCAGGCGACCAGACGGGTATCGCGTGGCGAGAGGCCGTGGCGCTCGCAGAAGGCGGTGGCATCGATGGCGCCGAGCTCGGAGTGATCGCCACCGCGGCCCTTGCCGATATCGTGGTAGAGCCCGGCGATCCACAGTAGCTCGAGCTTGGGCAACTGGTGTATCAGGGTCGCGGCGACGGGGAAGTCCTCATGGCCTTCGGGCTCGCGGAAGCGTTGCACGAACTTCAAAAGGCGCAATGTGTGGGCATCGACGGTATAGAGATGGAACAGGTCGTGCTGCATCAGTCCTACGGCCTGACCGAACTCGGGTAGATACTTGCCGAGGATGCCGTAACGGTTCATGCGCCGCAATTGACGCGGAATGTTGCCCCCGCTGCGCAGAAGTTCCATGAACAGGCTCTGATGGCGAAGGTCATCGCGAAAGCTCTCGTCGATCAGATGGCGATGATCGCGGATCAGGCGGATGGTCTCGGCGCGTACGCCCTCGATCTCGGGATGCTGGGCCATCAACAGGAACAGCTCGAGCAGGGCGCCGGGGCGGTGGCGAAACACGTTGGCGTGGCGCACCTGGATATAGCCGCCAAGAACTTCGAAGCGCGCGTTGAGCGGCGTTATGTCCGGGGTTTCGTGGGCGCGCAGGATGACCTCGTCGAAATGCTGCAGCAGCATGTCGTTGAGCCCCGCCAGCGCGGTGACGTGGCGATAGTAGCGCTTCATGAACTGCTCGACAGCGAGACGCTCCGGCGTATCGCGATGACCGAACAGCTCGGCAATGGCGCGCTGATGGTCGAACAGCAAGCGGTCCTCGGCGCGGCCGTTGAGCATGTGCAGCGCATAGCGCACCTGCCACAAGAAGGACTGGCCTTGGCTAAGGATGCGTAACTCGGCGTCGTTCATGAAGCCCTGGTCGACGACATCCTCGTAGCGCAGCTCACCGAAGTGGCGCTTGGCCACCCAGCCGATCATCTGAATGTCGCGTAGCCCGCCCGGCGAGCTCTTGATGTTGGGCTCGAGGTGGTACTCGGAGTTGTTGTAGCGATAGTGACGGGCGATCTGCTCCTGCCACTTGGCCTCGAAGAAGGCATCGCTCGGCCACATCGCCTCGTTGGAGAGGCGCCCGCGCATCGTTTCGCGCAGGTGCTCGGGGCCGGCGAGGGTGCGCGATTCCAGCAGGTTGGTGATGACCGTGAGGTCCGCGCTCGCTTCGCGCTCGCAATCGGCCAGTGAGCGCACGCTATGGCCGATTTCCAGGCCGATATCCCAGAGGAAGGTGATGAAGCCGGTCAGGCCTTCGCGGTAGGGGGTGTCGTCATCGTGTTCGAGCAGCAGCAACAAGTCGATGTCGGAATGCGGGTGCAGCTCGCCGCGGCCATAACCGCCGACGGCGAGCAGGGCGATGCCGTCGTCGGGCCAGTCATAGCGCTCCCAGGCGATGGCCAGTAGCTGGTCCAGGCACCAGGCACGGCCATGGACCAGGTCGCGAATGTCGCTGCCGGCGTGAAAGCGTGCGTCCAGGCGTGCCTGCAGCTCGCGTAGCGCCTCCTTGAATACGACGATCGGCGTGCGGCTGGCGGCTAGCGCTTCGCGGAAGGCGGACGCATCGAACAGCGTCTCGTCGGGCACGAAGCGGTAGTGATGAAGCAGCATTCGCGTGGCACTCCTGTTCGCACGTACATCGGACAAGCGATTGGGCGGGTAGTGGTCGTGACGCTTATACCTCGAGTCATTATACCTCGAGGAAGCTCAGGTCCTCGTCGCCACGCGCAGTGAGCACCTCGACGCCGCTCGCAGTGACCAGCAGCGTGTGTTCCCACTGGGCCGACAGGCTCTTGTCCTTGGTCACCGCCGTCCAGCCGTCACGCAGCACCTTGGTACGATAGTCGCCAACGTTGATCATGGGCTCGATGGTGAAACACATGCCTTCGGCGAGCGCGATATCGGCGCTGGGTTCATAACCGTCGTAATGCAGGAACTGCGGATCCTCATGGAAGCCGGCACCGATGCCGTGACCGCAGAAATCGCGCACCACGGAGTAGCCGTTGCTCTCGGCATGCTGCTGGATCGTACGCGCCAGCTCGGAGAGGTGAACGCCGGGTCGCACTTGGGCGATGCTTTTGTATAGACACTCCTGAGTAATGCGGGTCAGGCGCCCACCCTGGATGCTATCGCCGACCACGAACATCATGCTGGAATCGCCGTGATAGCCATCGGCGGTCTTCACCGTGATATCGAGATTCATGATGTCGCCGTTCTTGAGTTTCTTGGCGAAATCGGGGATGCCGTGGCAGACGACATGGTTGATCGAGGTGCAGGTGGCGTTGGGGAAACCGTGATAGTTGAGCGGCGCAGGGGCGGAGCCCAACTCGTCCACGATGTATTCATGGCACAGTCGGTCGATCTCGCCGGTGCTGACGCCGGCCACCACGTGGGGTGTGATCATTTCCAGTACCGAAGCGGCCTGGCGGCCGGCTTCGCGCATTTTCTCGATTTCGTCGGCGGTTTTGATGGGAATGTTCATGCGATCTCGAATTCGGAGGGTTCGGGGCTGGCGTTGGAAGGGCTCCTCGCCTATAGTCTCGACGCCCAGCTTGGCTGGGGCGAGACGCGACACAAGCATTCAGTAGCCAGGCGCGGCGACCGGGAGCGACTTCATCTTGGAATCGATCTATGGTATAAAGCCGCGCGCCTTACTGCAATCGCCGCCTAGCGCGTTCGGCTTGGCCGACGCATTGGCGCGGTGAGGCAAGAGGGCGAAATGATAACGCCTTGAAAACACACATGCACCGTCACATGGTCCCGGGTGCCGGGGCGGCAACAATGCCGTCGTGGTCGGATCCATGGGGTGTATGGAGGCCTAACCCGATTCAGGAGTCATCCATGGCACAAGTCAATATGCGTGACCTGCTCAAGGCAGGCGCTCACTTCGGTCACCAGACCCGTTACTGGAATCCGAAGATGAGCAAGTACATCTTCGGCGCACGCAACAAGATCCACATCATCAACCTCGAGCACACGCTGCCGGCGCTGAACGACGCGCTCGCCGTGATCGAGAAGATGGTAGCGTCCAACAACAAGATCCTGTTCGTCGGCACCAAGCGCGCCGCCAGCAAGATCGTCAAGGAAGAGGCGCGCCGCGCCGGCCAGCCGTTCGTCAACCATCGCTGGTTGGGCGGCATGCTGACGAACTTCAAGACCATTCGCGTGTCGATCAAGCGCCTGCGCGAACTTGAAGCCATGCACGAAGATGGCACGTTCGAGAAGCTGACCAAGAAAGAAGTCCTGATGGCGACCCGCGAGCAAGACAAGCTCGAGCGCAGCGTCGGCGGTATCAAGGACATGGGCGGCCTCCCCGACGCGCTGTTCGTGATCGATGTCGATCATGAGCGCATCGCGATCAACGAAGCCAACAAGTTGGGCATTCCGGTCATCGGTGTCGTCGATACCAACTCCAATCCGGACGGTGTCGACTACGTGATTCCGGGCAACGACGACTCCATTCGCGCTCTCCAGATCTATACTCAGGCCGTTGCCGACGCCTGCGTGCAGGCCAAGGGCAACAGCGCTAGCGAGTTCGTCGAAGTGACCGACGAGGCAAGCGAAGCAAACGAAGCCGCCGCCGAGTGATGGTGGCGTGTCCGTGCTGACGCTCGCAAGCGAGCGACGAAAACCAAGCAGCCCGTGGTCGCGGGTCGGCGCGGACATAAAGGGGGCTATGAGCCCCCTTTTCACCGTCCGGATGCACGGACGGTGAACCCTGAAGACATTCTTCATTCAAAGGAAATGCTGGTCGAGTGTCGTGCGTGCAGGTCACGCCAAGCCACGCTCAAGCCGTGCCGGCGACGAGGCAGCGTTTCCACCAGACGTCGAACCACATTCAGAGGTATTTACCATGGCAGCTATCAGCGCATCTTTGGTCAAGGAACTGCGCGAGCGCACTGGCCTTGGCATGATGGAGTGCAAGAAAGCGCTTACCGAAGCTGACGGTGACATCGAAACCGCCATCGAAAACCTGCGCAAGAACTCCGGCCTGAAAGCGGCCAAGAAAGCCGATCGTACGGCCGCCGAAGGGGCCGTGGTGACGCGTGTCGCCGACGATGGCTCTTACGGTGTCATGCTCGAGGTCAACTCCGAGACTGATTTCGTGGCCCGCGATGACAACTTCATCGCCTTCGCCGACCAGGTCATCTCCCGGGTCTTTGAGACCAAGAGCGATGACGTGGAAAGCCTGATGGAAGGGGAACTGGAAACAGCGCGCGAGCAGCTGGTGCAGAAGATCGGCGAAAACATCAGCGTGCGTCGCGCGGTGGTCGTCGATGCCCCGGCAGGCGGCGTCGTGGGTGCCTATGTGCACGGTAGCCGTATCGGCGTGCTGACCGTTCTCAGCGGTGGCAACGCCGACGTGGCCAAGGACATTGCCATGCACGTCGCGGCGATCAACCCGAGCGTGTCGCACCCGGAAGACATGCCCCAGGCGGAGTTGGACAGCGAAAAGGCGATCATCCTGGCGCAGCCGGACATGGCCGGCAAGCCGGCGGAAATCGCCGAGAAGATGGTCCAGGGTCGCCTGAAGAAGTACCTGGCCGAGAACAGCCTGACCCAGCAGCCTTTCGTCAAGGACCCTAACCAGACCGTGGCCGAATACGTGAAGGCCGCCGGTGGCGAAATGGTCAGCTTCACTCGTTTCGAAGTGGGCGAAGGCATCGAGAAGGAAGAAGTCGACTTCGCTCAGGAAGTCATGGAACAGGCGCGTCGCAGCTAAGCTGCCATGTGCCTGTGCTGTCGATGGCGTGCGCGGATGCGCACGCCATCGCGTATCCGGCCGTCGCTCGGCCGAGTCGTTCCCACCGCCGATACAGTCCGCTGAGACGAGGAGAGTCCGAATGTCTGTTCCCACCGATCGTAACGCCACTTCCCAGGAGCGTAACGAGAAGTCGAAGTACAAGCGCATTCTGTTGAAACTGTCCGGCGAAGCCCTGACGGGCGAGCATGATTTCGGGATCGACCCCAAGGTGCTCGATCGCATGGCGCTGGAAATCGGCCAACTGGTCGGGATCGGTGTCCAGGTGGGGATCGTGGTTGGCGGCGGTAATTTGTTTCGTGGGGCGGCGCTACACGCGGCGGGCATGGAGCGTGTCACCGGCGATCACATGGGTATGCTGGCGACTGTCATGAACGCTTTGGCAATGCGTGATGCCCTGGAACGTTCCAATATCCGCTCGCGGGTCATGTCGGCGATTCCCATGAGCGGTGTCGTCGAACATTATGATCGGCGTACCGCCATTCGTTACCTGACCTCGGGCGACGTGGTGATCTTCTCCGCCGGAACCGGCAATCCGTTCTTCACCACCGACTCGGCGGCCTGCCTGCGTGGCATCGAGATCGATGCCAATGTGGTGCTCAAGGCCACCAAGGTGGATGGTGTTTACAACAAGGATCCGGTCAAGCACAGCGATGCCACCAAGTATGAGCGCCTAACCTATGATGAAGTGCTCGATCAGAAGCTCGGCGTGATGGATTTGACCGCCATCTGTTTGGTGCGGGACCATGACATGCCGGTGCGCGTGTTCGATATGACTAAGCCGGGTGCCTTGCTCAATCTCGTGGTAGGGGGCAAGGAAGGAACGTTGGTAGATAGAGGCTGAAACCGTGATCAAAGACATTAAGAAAGACGCCGACGCGCGCATGAAGAAAAGCGTCGAGTCGTTGAACGCCAATTTCCACAAGATCCGTACCGGGCGCGCTCACCCTAGCCTGCTGGATGCGGTTCACGTGGACTATTATGGTGCCGACATGCCGCTCAATCAGGTAGCCAGCGTCAATGTGGAAGACGCCCGGACTCTGGCGGTAGTGCCTTGGGAAAAGAGCATGGTGCCCAAGGTCGAGAAGGCCATCATGACCTCTGATCTGGGGCTCAACCCGGCGGCAGCCGGCAATGTGATCCGCGTCCCCCTGCCGCCGCTGACCGAGGAAACGCGGCGCAATTACATCAAGCAAGCGCGTGGTGAGGCGGAAAACACGCGTGTCGCGATTCGCAATGTGCGGCGCGATGCTAACGGTGATCTCAAGGCGCTCCTCAAGGAGAAAGAGATCACCGAGGACGATGAACATCAGGCCATCGATGAGATCCAGAAGCTGACCGACAAGTATGTCGCCGAGATCGATAAGCTTCTGGAAACCAAGGAACATGACCTGCTGCAGGTCTGAGAGGTGACCGGCGGGATGCGTTCCGTCGATCTCCATGATACGGGATCCCATGACCTCACAGCCGTTTTCTCCACCCCGTGCGGGCGAGCTGCCACGCCACGTGGCGGTCATCATGGACGGTAACAATCGCTGGGCGCGTGCGCGTGGGCTGTCCGGCATCCGCGGACATCGCGCGGGTGTCGAGTCGGTGCGTGCAGTGATCCGTCGGGCCGCCGAGCGTGGCATCGATACACTGACCTTGTTTGCCTTCTCCAGCGAGAACTGGAAACGCCCCGCTTCCGAGGTCAACGCGCTGATGGAACTGTTTCTGATCGCACTCAAGCGCGAGGTAAAAAAGCTTCACGGCCACGGCATTCGCCTGTCGGTGATCGGCCGGCGCGAGGAATTCTCTGCGTCCATCCAGCAATATATCGAGCGTGCCGAGACCCTGACCCGTGACAATCAGGGCCTTCACCTGGTGATCGCGGCCAATTATGGCGGTCGCTGGGACATTACTCGTGCCGCGCGACGGTTGGCGGAGCAGGTCTCGGCGGGGGAGTTGGCCCCCGATGCTATCGACGAGGAAGCGCTGGGAGCTGAAATCAGCCTGGCCGATGAAGCACCCGTCGACCTGTGCATCCGCACCAGCGGCGAGCAACGGGTTTCTAACTTTTTGTTGTGGCAACTGGCCTACGCGGAATTCTATTTCACTCCCGAGCTGTGGCCGGATTTCGGTGCCGAGGCATTCGATGCCGCACTGAGCGCCTACAAAGAGCGCAAGCGCCGTTTCGGCATGTCTCCGGAACAAGTCGAGGCGCATGGTGCTTAGGCAACGTATTCTGACTGCGTTGGTTCTGGCGCCATTGGCACTGCTCGGTTTGTTCGGGCTTTCCGGGCTTCCTTTCGCCTTGTTTACGGGTGCGATCGTGCTGATCGGTGCCTGGGAATGGGCCAACCTAGCGGGTTTCGAGCGCCAACTGCCGCGTCTTGCCTTCGTCGCCGCCTGTGCCGTGGCGATGTTTCTTCTATGGCTGAGCGGCGCTGTGCATCAACCCTGGCCGTTGTGGTTGGGTATGTTGGGCTGGCTGGCCAATCTTTATTGGGTGGTTCGTTACCCTCGGCGTCATGAGCAATGGCAAAGCTGCACGGTGCGCCTGGGCATGGGTTTGTGGGTGTTGTTACCGTGCTGGATCGGCTTCGTGCAGTTGCGCGGCGACGGTGCGGCGTGGCTGCTGTTCGTGCTGTTGCTGGTCTGGGTGGCGGATATCGGCGCCTACTTCGCGGGTCGTGCGTTCGGGCGCCGCAAACTGGCCGTACACGTTAGCCCCGGGAAATCCTGGGAAGGCGTCTATGGCGGCATGGTGGCCGTGGCGGTGCTGGCCCTGATCTTCGCGCAGTGGCAGGGGGCGGCCGGCAGTGAGGCGCTGTGGCTGATGGTCCTGTCGCTGCCGGTGGTGCTGATATCGGTGCTGGGCGATTTGTTCGAAAGCATGCTCAAGCGCCAGCGCGGCTTGAAGGACTCGAGCCACTTGCTGCCCGGACACGGTGGTGTGCTCGATCGCATCGACAGCTTGACCGCCGCGATTCCGCTTTTCGTATTGTTGCGCCCTTGGTTGGGCTGAGGTGACGCATGGAATATGCCGATAGCGCTCGGATACAGCGTGTGACCGTGCTCGGAGCCACCGGCTCCATCGGCAAGAGCACCCTCGATGTCATTGCCCGTCATCCCCAACGTTATCGGCTGCATGCCTTGACCGCTTACCGTTCGCGCGAGGTATTGCGCGATCAATGCCTGGCGCATCGTCCCGATGTCGCGGTACTTGGCGAGGAGCGCGATGCTGCCTGGTTGCGTGAGGCTCTCGCCGAGGCCGGCATCGATACCCAGGTGCGCGCCGGGGAGGCGGCATTGTCGGAGGTGGCCGGAAGCGCCGATAGCGACGTGGTGATGGCCGCGATCATGGGGGCGGCCGGCTTGATGCCGACGTTGGCTGCGGTACGTGCCGGAAAGCGCGTCCTGCTCGCCAACAAGGAGGCCCTGGTGATGTCCGGCTCGCTGTTCATGGAGGCCGTCGAACGTCATGGCGCGGTATTGTTGCCCATCGATTCTGAACATAATGCCATTTATCAGTGTCTACCCACCGAGCACCGTGGCGGGTTGGCATGGCATGGCGTGACACAGTTGCTGTTGACTGCGTCTGGTGGCCCCTTTCGCGATTGGTCTCAAGCGCAACTGAAGGCGGTAACCCCGGAGCAGGCGTGTGCACATCCCAACTGGTCGATGGGGCGCAAGATCTCGGTGGATAGTGCCACCTTGATGAACAAGGGGCTCGAACTGATCGAGGCATGCTGGCTGTTCGATGCGCGGCCGGAGCAGATCCAGGTCGTCGTGCATCCGCAAAGCGTCGTTCACTCCATGGCTGCCTATAGTGACGGTTCGGTGATCGCGCAGTTGGGCAATCCCGATATGCGTACACCGATTGCCTATGGGCTGGCCTGGCCCGAGCGCATCGACGCCGGTGTGGCGCCTCTGGACCTGTTTCAGGTGGCGCGGCTCGATTTCGAGGCGCCCGATGAAGCACGCTTCCCCTGCCTGCGTCTCGCCCGTGAGGCGATGGCGGCGGGCGGTACCGCCCCGGCCACGCTGAATGCCGCCAATGAAGTGGCGGTGGAGGCGTTTCTTGACGCACGGTTGGAATTTGAAGGAATTCCGCGTCTCGTGGCAGCGGTCTGTGAGGCCTGTGAGGTACATTCGGCGCATGAGTTGAGCGCGGTGCTGGCTGCGGACGAGACGGCGCGGCGCGAGGCCGAACGGCAATTGACGCGGTTCACGTCATGATGCACAGGTTCGGCAAGCCGCAAGTAAGAGGGCGACTCCATGGGCATGATTGAGAATCTGCTGGCGGTCATCGTGGTGCTGGGGGTGTTGATCACCTTCCACGAGTACGGCCATTTCTGGGTCGCACGGCGTTGTGGCGTCAAGGTGCTGCGCTTCTCGGTGGGCTTTGGCAAGCCGCTGTGGTCACGTGTCGATCGCCATGGCACAGAGTTCGCCGTGGCCGCGATTCCGCTGGGTGGCTACGTCAAGATGCTCGACGAGCGTGAGGGCCCGGTGGCACCGGAGGAGCAGGCGCAGGCATTCAATCGCAAGAGTGTCTGGGCGCGCATCGCCATCGTATCGGCTGGACCGTTGGCAAACTTTTTGCTCGCCTTCGTCGCCTACTGGGCGCTGTTCGTCTATGGCACGACCACGGTGGCGCCGGTGATCGGCGATATCGCCGCGGACTCACCGGCCGCTCGTGGCGGCTTGCAGACCGGTCAGGAAATCGTGTCCGTCGAGGGTGAGCGCACGCCTTCCTGGGGCGACGTCAATCTCGAATTAATAGCGGCCATTGGCGCCAATGGCGCGCTCGAGATGACTACGCGAACGTCCGAGGGCGCCACGCCGCAGCAGCATCAGGTCCCGGTCGGCGGTTGGCTGGTGGGTCAGAGCCCACCACGGCCGCTAGCCTCATTGGGCGTGACGCCATGGCGCCCGGAGCTGCCCGCCGTGCTGGGGGAGGTGCTGGATGATGGCCGTGCCCAGCAGGCCGGGCTGCAGAGTGGAGACCGCATCGTCAGCGTCGATGGTGTCGCTGTCGAGGACTGGATGGATTTCGTCGAACGAGTCCGTGACAACCCCGGCAAGACGCTTGCGTTGCGAGTAGAGCGTGATGGCGAGCGTCGTGACGTGACACTGACGCCGGCTTCGCGCGAGCGAGAGGATGGTTCGGCGATGGGGTATATCGGTGCGGGAGTGCAAGCCACCGAATGGCCCGAGCGTTATCGCCGCGAGATTCGTTTCGGCCCACTGGCCGCTGTCGGTGAGGCGATCAGCAAGACGGGTGAGATGAGCTTGCTCACGCTGGATTCGATCCGCAAGATGTTGGTGGGACTGATCTCGCCTTCCAATCTATCGGGGCCGGTGACGATCGCGCGTATTGCGGGTGATTCTGCGCGCGAGGGCGTGGAAAGTTTCATCAGCTTCCTGGCCTATTTGTCGATCAGTCTGGGGGTACTCAACCTCTTGCCGATTCCCGTGCTCGACGGCGGTCATCTGGTTTACTACTTGATCGAGGCGGTTCGGGGAAGGCCGGTGCCAGAGGCGGTGCAAGCCTTCGGGTTGCGCATCGGCGTCGCCCTGGTCGGCTCGTTGATGTTGATGGCGTTGTATTTCGATTTGATGCGCCTTTAGGTGCGGCCGGCGGCCGTAAGGATGAGCGACCCGGGTGTTACTGCGAAGCGGGGTACGACCTTGCCAGTCGCCCAGGGAAATGTATAAGGTGCCTGTTCCATGAGCGGGCGGACTCGAGAGAAGCGAATCGACTGCATGAAGATCAAGACCATCGGATTGGCGGCCCTGCTGATGACCACAGCTCCCGCAGCACTGGCGGCCCCCTTCGAGATTTCAGACATTCGCGTGGAGGGGCTGCAGCGCGTTTCGCCGGCATCGGTATTCAATGCCTTTCCGGTGAGTGCCCACGAGACGGTCGATGACCGCGAACTGGCTGAAGCGTCGCAGCAGCTTTTCGACACCGGCCTGTTCGACGATATCGAGCTTTTACGCGACGGTGATGTTTTGATCGTCAATGTGGACGAACGCCCCACGATTGCCTCCATCGAGCTCGAGGGCAACTCCCAGGTATCCGATGAGGACCTGCGCAAAGGTATGACCGACGCCGGTCTCGATGAAGGTCAGGTGCTGCAGCGTTCGACACTCGATGAAGTGCAGCGTCAACTGGAGCGACTCTACCAATCTCAGGGGCGTTATAGTGCGAGCATCGATACACGTATCGAGAAGCTCGACAACAATCGCGTAAAGGTTCATATCGAGATCAATGAAGGGGCCGTTGCCAAAATTCACCAGATCAACGTCGTTGGTAATCAGGATTTCGATGACGAAACCTTGCGCGAACTGTTCGCGTTGGAAGACAAGCCGGGCTGGTTCTTTGGCTGGTTTTCCGACGATGAATACTCGCGTGACAAGCTTTCTGGCGACCTGGAAACGCTGCGCTCATTCTATCTGGATCGCGGCTATGTGAACTTCAAAATCACCTCGTCGCAGGTATCGATCAGCCCCGATAAGTCCGATATTTTCATCACCATCAACGTCGATGAGGGCAAGCGCTACAGGCTTGATGAGATCCGCTTCGCCGGCGACTTGAAGATCGCCGAGAGCGAGGCGCGTGAGCTGGTGACCGCCAAACCCGGCGAGTATTACTCGCAAAGCGCGATGACCGCATCCGCCGAGGCCTTGCGCAAGCGTCTCGGGGCCGAAGGGTTCGCCTTCGCCGAGGTCAATAGCGTCCCCGAGGTCGACGCTGGCGGTGATACCGTTGATGTGACCTTCCAGGTGAAGCCGGGGCAGCGTGCCTATGTGCGGCGGATCAACTTCGAAGGCAATACCACGACCCAAGATGAAGTGCTCCGCCGTGAGATAGTGCAGATGGAGGGCGCGCCAGCGTCTACTGACCAGATCAGCCAGTCGCGTGAGCGCCTGCAGCGCCTCGGGTTCTTCCGCACGGTCGACGTCGAAACGCGGCCTGTCGCCGATCAACCCGATCAGCTCGATGTCACCTATACCGTCGAAGAGCAGCCCTCTGGCTCGGTCTCGGCGAGTCTGGGGTATTCGCAGAGCGCCGGGGTCATCTATGGGGCGTCGTTGTCTCAGAGCAACTTCCTGGGGACCGGTAACCGCGTCAACATCAACGCGCAAAAGGGTGATTACTTCACCAATCTCAACTTCGGATACACTGACCCCTACTGGACGCTGGATGGCATTTCGCGTGGCTATAATGTGTATTACCGCGAAACCAATTACGAAGATTTCGACGATGTGTCGACGTATTCTTCCGACAAGCTCGGCGGCAGCATCAACTTCGGGTATCCGATCAACGAGCTGTCGCGTCTCAACTTCGGTGTCGGTGTCGAGGATCTGTCGCTCGACACCTACCGCGATACGCCAGCCGAAATCATTCAGTACACGCGAGACGAGGGCGAAGACTTCCTGAACTACAAGCTCACCGCCCGCTGGACGCGCAATAACCTCAATCGCGGCATCATGCCCACCGACGGCAGCTATCAGCAACTGTCGCTGGAGGCTGCAATGCCGGGGAGCGATACGCAGTATTACAAGACCCGCTACGAAGGCAAGAAGCTGTTTGAGTTTCGTCCCGGCTGGTCGCTCAAGTTCAGTACCAATATCGGTTACGCGAACACCGTCGGCAACGATGCCTATCCGTTTTACGAGAACTTCTACGCCGGGGGGCTGGGCTCGGTGCGCGGCTTTTCCAGCAACACGCTGGGGCCGAATACCACGCCGCGTAACGGTGGCGACGACGATACTCTGGGCGGTAACGTGCTCGTCGAGGGCTCGGCCGAGTTGATCTATCCGTTCCCCTGGGTCGAGGATCGTCGCTCGTTGCAGACCAGTGTCTTCTTCGATGCCGGCAACACCTATCTGACCGACTGCTACGATGTGCCGGATGATTATAGTTCTAGCTGCAGCAGTGGCGTTGACATGGGTAGCTTGCGCTACAGCGTCGGGCTGGGCTTATCTTGGCTGACCCCGGTGGGGCCGTTGACCTTCAGTGTCGCCAAGCCGTTGAGCGACGAAGAAGGCGACGATACGCAGGTCTTTCAATTCTCGCTGGGTCAGACTTTCTAAAGTGGGCTGACGTAGCGGCATGTACTAAGTGCGGTGGCGAGACCGCCGCGCCGAGTAACCATAACGAATCAAGGAGGGGTGTGATGCGCAAATTGACGGGTGCCCTATGTCTTGGGGTGATGAGTGTGTTGTCCATGCCGGCCATGGCGACCGAGGTAGGCGTGCTTGACTGGCGTCAGGCGCTGCTGAATTCGGACGCCGCTCAGCGCTCGATGAACGAACTCAAGAATCAGATTAGTTCCCAGCAGCAGCGCGCGCAGTCACTGAGTCAGGAACTCCAGCAACTGCAGCAGAAGCTCCAGCAAGATGGTGCGGTGATGTCCGAATCCGAACGCACCAGCACACAGCAGGAATTGCGCAAGAAAGGCGCTGAGTTCCAGCAGCTGCGCCAGCAGATTCAGCGCACACAGCAGCAAAAGGAACAGGCGTTCATGAAGTCGGCCAAGCCCAAGCTTGACCGCGCCATCGAGCAGGTCGTCGAGCAGCATGACCTGGACCTCGTGGTGGATCGCGATGCCGTGGTGTACTCCAAGGAGGGCCTGGACGTCACCAAAGAAGTCACCCGCATCTTTAACTCGCTCAACTGAGCCCATGGGCGCCGATGGCGCCCCATGGCTAGCGGCTCCAAGCGCACATGAAGACCCTTATCCCTTGCGCCTTCACGCTCGGCGAACTGGCCGAACGTATCAAGGCCCGCTTGGTCGGCGACAGCGACCACCGTGTCACCGGCCTAGCTACGTTGCTTGATGCGGGACCGAATGATATTACGTTCCTGGCCAACAAGACCTATCTCAAACACTTGCCTGAGACGCATGCGGCTGCCGTGCTGGTGCACCCCGCGCATGGTGCCGAGGCGCCTTGCGCGCGCCTCGAGCTCGATAATCCCTATCTTGGTTACGCTGAACTGTCACGCTTGTTCGACCCGTTGGCTGGGCAAGCGATGGAAGGCGTGCATCCCAGTGCGGTGGTCGCCGAGAGCGCGCAGCTCGGTGCCCGTGTATCGGTTGGCCCCCAGTGCGTGATCGAATCCGGTGCCGTCATCGGCGACGGTTGCGTGATCGGTGCCGGCTGTATCGTCGGGGCGGATAGCGAGGTCGGCGCCGATACCCGGTTACATGCCAATGTCACTCTCTATCACGGTGTGAGCGTCGGGCGACGGGCTATCCTGCACAGCGGCTGCGTGATCGGGGCCGATGGTTTCGGTTTCGCCCACGATGGCCACGGCTGGCACAAGATCGCTCAGCTCGGCGGCGTCATCGTGGGCGACGACGTCGAAATCGGCAGTTGCTCGAGCATTGACCGCGGTGCGCTGGGCGATACCTTGATCGGCAACGATGTCAAGATCGACAGCCAGGTGCAGATCGCGCATAACGTGCAGATCGGTGATCATAGCGCCCTGGCGGGATGCGTGGGAATCGCTGGGTCGACTCGCGTGGGGCGTCACTGCATGCTGGGCGGTGGCGTGGGTCTCTCGGGACACCTGACGATTTGTGATGGCGTTCAGGTCACCGGTATGAGTCTTGTCACCAACTCCATTCATGAGCCCGGCGTTTATTCCTCGGGAACGGGCGCCATGCCCAATGCTTTGTGGCGCAAGAGCGCGGTGCGCTTCAAGCAACTCGACGATCTCGCCAAGCGTCTGACGCGCCTGGAGCGGGATGCCTCGGATGCTGGTAAAGGCTGAAGGCTGCCAGCGAGGGGCCGGGTCTGTATAATCCTCGCCCCATCCAGGTAGGCGGAGTACTCCGCCCTTGTGTGCCTGCCTTCACGGCAGGCACTTCGTTATTTCAGAGGTTGTATCGATGGTAATGGACATCAACGAGATCCGTGAGTATCTGCCGCATCGTTATCCGTTTCTGCTGGTGGATCGCGTCACGGAGATCACGGTTGGCGAATCGATCATCGCCTACAAGAATGTCAGCATCAACGAGCCGTTTTTCAATGGGCATTTTCCGCATCACCCGATCATGCCTGGCGTGCTGATTATCGAGGCGATGGCACAGTCATGCGGTATTCTGGGTTTCAAGACCGTTAACAAGATGCCTGCCGACGGCTATGTCTATTATCTAGTAGGAAGCGATAACGTACGCTTCAAGCGTCCGGTGATGCCGGGCGACCAACTGCGTCTGGAAGCCAATGTCATCAGGGGCAAACGCGGGATCTGGAAATTCGCCTGTCGTGCTACGGTCGACGGCGAGCTAGCCTGCGAAGCTGAGATCATCTGTGCCGAGAGGAAAGTCGCTTGATTCATTCCACCGCCATCGTCGACCCCAGTGCGCGTGTGTCTGATGACGTCGACATCGGCCCGTTCTGCGTGATTGGTCCCGAAGTGGAAATCGGGGAAGGCACGGTGATCGGTCCGCACGTGGTGCTCAAGGGACCCACGCGCCTGGGGAAGCGCAATCGGATCTTTCAGTTCGCCTCCGTGGGCGAGGATTGCCAGGATAAGAAGTACGCTGGAGAACCCACTCGTCTGGAAATGGGCGATGATAATGTCGTGCGCGAAGGCGTGACCCTGCACCGCGGCACGATACAGGACAAGGAAGCGACCATCATCGGCTCGCGCAACCTCTTCATGGCTTATGCGCACGTCGGCCATGACTGCGTGATCGGTGATGATTGCATTCTCGCCAATCAGGCGACCTTGGCCGGGCATGTCACTATCGGTGATCATGCCATCCTAGGTGGACTCTCGGCGATCCATCAGTTCTGCCATATCGGCACCCATGCCATGTGTGGCGGCGGGTCGATCATCACCAAGGACGTCCCGGCCTACGTTATCGTCAATGGCAACCCGGCGCAGGCCCATGGGCTCAACCTGGTGGGACTCAAGCGTCGTGGTTTCTCGCGCGAGGCTCTGCGCGCGTTGGGCGATGCCTATCGCGCCGTCTACCGCCAGGGCCTGACCATGGAGCAAGCGCTGGAACGTCTCGAGAACGATTTCGACAGTCCCGAAGTCGCGACGTTCCTGGCGTCGCTTAAGGATTCCCAGCGCGGCATCACGCGCTGAACGAGGCACGTCATGCGTATCTACCTGGTCGCGGGAGAGCTGTCGGGCGATATCCTCGGCGCCGGTCTGATGCAGGCGCTGAAGCGTCGCCGTCCCGACGCCGAGTTTCGCGGTATCGGCGGCCCACGCATGCTCGCCGAAGGCTTGCATTCGCTGTATCCGCTGGAGACGCTCTCGGTCATGGGGCTGGTCGAGGTGCTCAAGCACCTGCCGGGGCTGATCAAGGTCCGGCGTCATTTGCGGCGTGACGCCCTGGCCTGGGAGCCGGACGCGATGATCGGCATCGATGCGCCCGACTTCAACCTGGGGCTCGAACGTCAATTGCGTGACACCGGCATTCCCACCGCGCATTACGTCAGCCCCTCTGTCTGGGCGTGGCGCCAGGGCCGGGTGAAGTCCATCGCCCAGTCGGTCGATGCCATGCTCACCTTCCTGCCCTTCGAGGCGGCCTTCTACGCGCGTCATGACGTGCCGGTGGCCTTCGTCGGGCATCCGCTGGCCGATGAACTACCGCTGGATAACGATCGCCAGGCGGCCCGCGCGGCACTGGGGGTGTCGTCCACGGCACCGCTTCTGGCTGTATTACCGGGTTCACGCGGCAACGAGATCCGCTTTTTGGGGCCGACGTTTCTGGATAGCGTCGCCTGGCTGCGGGAGCGCATCCCCGCCTTGCAGGTGATCGTACCGGCAGCGTCCCCGGCGCGTCGCGAAGAACTCGAGGCGCTGCTGGCCGAACACCCGGTGCGCGATATCGTCGTCCTGTGCGACGGCGAATCACGTCAGGCGATGACTGCTGCCGATGCGGTGCTGCTCGCGTCTGGCACCGCCGCGCTCGAGGCCATGCTCTGTCATCGTCCCATGGTGGTGGCTTACAAGATGGCGCCTGCCACGCACTGGCTGGCCAAACGGATGGTCAAGACCGACTGGATCTCGCTGCCCAATCTTATTGCCCAGGAGACGCTGGTGCCCGAGCTTGTGCAGGACGCTGCCAGCCATGAGGCGATCGGTGCGGCGCTGCTCGAGTGGCTCGGCGACGACGCCAAGCGCCAGGCGATGGAGACGCGTTTTGCCGACTGGCACGCCACACTCCAACGCGGCGCCAGCGAACGGGCCGCCGAGGCCATCGAGAGCCTGATCACACACGGCCGTTTACCATCACAGGAGGAGAACACATGACGGGGCTGCCGCCGTTGGTGATCGATTATCAGGGCACATGTCTCGCGGGCGTCGATGAAGTGGGGCGCGGCCCACTGGTAGGTAGCGTGGTGGCGGCGGCGGTGATTCTCGACCCGGCGCGTCCCATTGAAGGGCTGGCCGATTCCAAGACCCTCAGCGAAAAACGCCGTCTAGTCTTGACCGAAGCCATTCACCAACACGCGATGGCCTTCGCGGTAGGCGAAGCGTCGCCCGCCGAGATCGATACTCTCAACATCTACCACGCGACGCATTTGGCCATGCGGCGTGCCATCGACGCGCTGCCGGTGGCGGCAGAATATCTGCTGGTGGACGGCAATCGGATGCCGGGGCACCATTTGCCAGGGCAATGTGTGGTAAAGGGCGACCAGCGCCATGCCGCCATCGGCGCCGCCTCGATTCTGGCCAAGGTGACGCGCGATGCCCAGATGCTCGCCCTGCACGAGCGCCATCCCGAGTATGGGTTTGCGCGCCACAAGGGCTATCCTACCCGTGAGCATCGCGAGGCGCTCGAGCGCCTGGGGCCGCTCGAAGAGCATCGCCGCTCGTTTGCGCCGGTCAAGCAGTTGCCGCTGGTGTAGCGCCAGATTACGTCGTTACCCAATTCATTCAGGAAGGTGTCGCCCGTGCGGCATCGTCCGTTTCGTCTCAAGAGCTCGTCATGACTACGCCTTTCGTTCATCTGCGCGTGCATAGTGAATATTCCTTGGTCGATGGCCTAGTGCGCTTGAAGCCACTGATCGAAGCGACGGCCGAGGGCGGCATGCCTGCCGTGGCCGTGACCGACGATTCCAATCTGTTCGGTTTGGTCAAGGCCTACAAGGGCACGCAGGGCGCAGGGCTCAAGCCGATCATCGGCGCCGACCTGTGGATGGAAAACCCACATGACGAGGCGCATCCTTACCGCGTTACGCTGCTGGCGATGGATAACGACGGTTATCGCCATCTCACCGAACTGATCTCGCGGGGCTGGAGCGAGGGGCAGCAGCGTGGCCAGGGTATCCTCAAGAAGGAATGGATTTTCGAGCGCAGTGCGGGACTGATCGCGCTCTCCGGGGCTCGCGAGGGAGAGATCGGACGTTACCTGCTGACCGAGCACGGCCAGGCGGCGCGCGAGTTGTGCGATGCCTGGAACGCTGCCTTTCCGGGGCGGTTCTATCTGGAGGTCCAGCGTACCGGCCGCGAGCACGACGAGGAGTGCCTGCATCTGTCGGTGGCCCTGGCGGCCGAGACCGAGACGCCGGTGGTGGCGACCAACGACGTGCGCTTCCTGACCCGTGAGGACTACTGGGCCCACGAGACGCGGGTGGCGATCGGCGAGGGCAAGGCGCTCGACGATCCCAGGCGCGAGCGCCGCTACAGCGAAGAGCAGTACCTGAAGAGCCCGCAGGAAATGGCCGAGCTGTTCGCCGATCTTCCCGAGGCGCTGGAAAACAGCGTGATGATTGCCGCGCGCTGTAACGTCGACGTGCCGCTGGGTGAAATCTTCCTGCCCGAGTACCCGGTGCCGGAGGGCATGAGCATGGAGAGCTTCTTCCGCAAGATCTCCCATGACGGCCTCACCGAACGGCTCGAGAAGCTCTTTACCGGCGAGATGCCGATCTACCCCGGGCGCGATCTCGCCGAGCATGAGGGGGCCTATCGTGAGCGGCTCGACTTCGAGCTCAATATCATCCTCGAGATGGGCTTCCCCGGGTACTTCCTGATCGTCATGGACTTCATCCAGTGGGCCAAGGACAACGATATCCCGGTGGGGCCGGGGCGTGGTTCCGGGGCCGGCTCGCTGGTTGCCTATGCGCTCAAGATCACCGACCTCGACCCGCTCGAGTACGACCTGCTGTTCGAGCGCTTCCTCAACCCCGAGCGCGTGTCGATGCCCGACTTCGATGTCGACTTCTGCATGGAAAAGCGCGACCGGGTCATCGAATACGTGGCCAGTCGTTACGGGCGTGATGCCGTCTCGCAGATCGTGACCTTCGGTACCATGGCCGCCAAGGCCGTGGTCCGCGACGTGGCCCGCGCCCAGGGCAAGCCGTATTCGATGGGCGACAAACTGTCCAAGCTGATCCCCTTCGAGGTCGGCATGACCTTGTCCAAGGCCATCGAGCAGGAACCGGCGCTCAAGGAGTACCTGGACAACGACGAGGAATCCCAGGAAATCTGGGACATGGCGCTCAAGCTCGAGGGCATCACGCGCGGCACCGGCAAGCACGCCGGGGGGGTGGTGATTGCGCCCACCAAGCTGACCGATTTCTCGCCACTGCTGTGTGAAGAGGACGGCAGCGGGCTCGTGGTGCAGTACGACAAGAACGACATCGAGGAAGCCGGGCTGGTCAAGTTCGACTTTCTGGGGTTGCGCACGCTGACGATCATCGACTGGGCGTTGGAGATGGTCGATACGGTGCGCGCCCGCGAAGGGCAGGGGCCGTTGGATATCGCCTCGATCCCGCTGGATGACGTGCCCACCTTCGATATGCTCAAGAAGGCCGAGACCACGGCGGTCTTCCAGCTCGAATCGCGCGGCATGAAGGAGCTGATCAAGCGCCTGCAGCCCGACTCGCTGGAGGACATGATTGCCTTGGTGGCGTTGTTCCGCCCCGGGCCGCTGCAATCCGGCATGGTCGATGACTTCATCAACCGCAAGCATGGCCGTGCCGAGGTCGCCTACCCGCATCCGGAGTACCAGCACGAGCTGCTCAAGCCGGTGCTCGGCCCCACCTACGGCATCATCCTCTATCAAGAGCAGGTGATGCAGATCGCTCAGGTGATAGCGGGTTACAGCCTGGGCCAGGCGGATATGCTGCGGCGTGCCATGGGCAAGAAGAAGCCCGAGGAAATGGCCAAGCAGCGCGCCGGCTTCATGGAAGGGTGCGCCGCCAACGGTATCGACAAGGATCTGGCCGGCAACCTCTTCGACCTGGTGGAGAAATTCGCCGGTTACGGGTTCAACAAGTCACACTCGGCAGCCTACGGACTGGTCTCGTATCAGACGGCGTGGCTCAAGGCGCATTATCCCGCGCCCTTCATGGCGGCGGTGTTGTCCACTGAAATGGATAACCTCGATAAGGTCGTGCCGCTGATCGAGGAATGCCGTAAGCAGGGGCTGACGGTCACGCCGCCGGACGTCAACATCGGCAGCTACAAGTTCACCGTCGACGAGCAGAACCGGGTCGTCTATGGCCTGGGCGCGATTCGCGGCGTCGGTGAAGGACCCATCGGCGCGATCGTCGAGGCGCGCGAGGCCGACGGTGCCTTTGACGACCTGTTCGATTTCTGTCGCCGAGTCGATGCCAAGCGTCTCAACAAGCGTACCCTGGAGGCATTGATCCGCTCCGGTGCGCTGGACAACCTGGGGCCGACCCGAGCGGTGTTGATGGCGTCGCTGGATGCCGCGCTCAAGGCGGCGTCGCAGAGCAATGCCAATGCCAGCGCGGGGATGATCGACATGTTCGGCGATGCCTTCGTCGAACCGGAAAGCGGCGATGTCTACGCCGACTATCACCATGTCCGGGAATGGACCGACAAGGAGCGCCTGGCCGGTGAAAAGGACACCTTGGGCCTCTATCTGACCGGCCACCCCATCGACGAGTATGAAATCGAGCTTAAGCGTTTCGTGTCGACGCGCATCGTCGATCTGAAACCCCAGCGCGGCGAATCGCAGCGTGTCGCCGGACTCGTGGTGGCCATGCGCACCATGAAATCCAAGCGTGGCGACACCATGGCGTTCATTACCCTGGACGACCGTACCGGGCGCATCGAAGCCTCGCTGTTCGGTGAGATGTACGAGCAGATGCGTGGCAAGCTCGGTGCCGACGACGTCCTGATCATCGAAGGCGAAGTGAGCACCGATGATTATTCGGGCGGCCTGCGCCTGCGTGGCAAGGAAGTGACGCCGATGATCGATGCGCGCACGCGCTATGGCGAGGCCGTGGAACTCTCCGTGGACGGCGCGCGTCTCAATGGACGTTTCGCGCGACATCTGCACGATAACCTGACGCGGTGGCGCGATCCCAAGGGCCTGCCGGTGCGCGTGCGCTACCGTAACCCCCAGGCCAGCGGCGTGCTGGAACTGGGCGACCCCTGGCGGGTGGCGCCCAGCGACGATCTGCTCATCGCCCTACGCGAGGTGGAGGGTCAGGAGGCGGTTACGTTGCGTTATCGTGGGTGAATCCGCTATCGCTGGCGATGGCACTTGGCGCGAGGTGTCTTGCGTGCTGCGTTCAGGGTGCGATAATGCCGGTTTACGGCCGGTTGGCGCCATGCCCTGTCCGTCACAGCGTCGCCTTGCGCGGCATCGGACGTGCGGCCCCGGGCTGCCCCAGACCACAAAGTAGACGTTCTATGAATCCCAACTACCTGGACTTTGAACAGCCGATCGCCGAGCTGGAATCCAAGATCGATGAGCTACGCTTGGTCGGTAACGACAGCCATATCAGCTTGAGCGAAGAAATCGGCAAGCTTGAAGACAAGAATCGCAAGCTCACCGAATCGATCTTCCGTGATCTCAGCGCCTGGCAGGTATCGCAGCTCTCGCGTCATCCCCAGCGTCCTTACACGCTGGATTACCTCGACAGCCTGTTCGAGGATTTCGACGAGTTGCATGGCGATCGTCACTTCGCCGATGACGCCGCCATCGTGGGCGGCGTGGCACGCCTCGATGAAAAACCGGTGATGGTCATCGGTCATCAGAAGGGGCGCGACGTCAAGGAGAAGGTGCGACGCAACTTCGGCATGCCGCGCCCGGAAGGCTATCGCAAGGCGTGCCGGCTGATGGAAATGGCCGAACGCTTCAAGATGCCGGTATTGACCTTCATCGACACCCCAGGCGCTTATCCCGGGATCGACGCTGAGGAGCGCGGCCAGAGCGAAGCCATTGCCTACAACCTGGCGGTCATGTCGCGCCTCAAGACGCCGATCATCTCGACCGTTGTGGGCGAGGGCGGCTCCGGCGGGGCATTGGCGATCGGTGTTTGCGATGAACTGCAGATGCTGCAGTATTCGACTTATGCGGTGATTTCCCCCGAGGGTTGCGCCTCGATCTTGTGGAAGAGCGCCGAAAAGGCTTCCGAGGCGGCGCAAGCGATGGGGATTACCGCCGAGCGCCTCAAGGAACTGGGCTTCGTCGATACCCTGATCAAAGAACCGCTGGGGGGCGCGCACCGCAACCCTCAGAAGATGGCCGATAGCATCAAGGACGCCCTCGGCGCTAGCCTCGAGCGAATGGAAGCCATGGAGACGGATGATCTGCTGTCGCGTCGCTATGCGCGTCTGATGAGCTATGGCGCGCCCCAATAACGCACGGTCGATTCCCGAAGCCCTTGTCGAAGACGCCCTGGTGATGACCTCGCCGGGGCGTTGCGTTTGGGTCGCGCTATCCGGCGGCCTGGACTCCTCGTTGATGCTGACGCTGGCGGTGGCGGCGTGTCGTCGACATCCACGGCGGCTCTATGCGTTGCACGTCAATCATGACCTGCAACCGGCCGCCGAGGATTTCGAGCGGCATTGTCGGGCGCTCTGCTCCCGCCTGGGTGTACCCCTCTTCGTCGAGCACGTCACGGTGGCGCGCGGTGAGCGTGGCCTCGAGGCCAATGCCCGTGAGGTGCGGCTCGCGGCATATGCGTGCCGTGTCGCACCGGGAGACACACTGCTGCTGGCGCAGCATGCCGACGATCAGGCCGAAGGCCTGTTGCTGGCGGGGATGCGGAGTAGTGGCTTACGTGGCATGGCCGGCATGCCTGAGAGACGCGAGTGGCAGGGGCGTTTCATGGTCCGGCCGTGGCTGTCCGTGACGCGCGCGACGCTGGAGCGCGAAGCCGCGACACGCGATCTGAGTTGGGTCGAGGATCCGTCCAACGCCGACGAGCGCTTCGATCGCAACTATCTACGCCACACGGTCATGCCGGCGCTGGCGGCACGCTGGCCGGGTGCGGCGACATCGCTGGCACGCACTGCCGAGCAACTCGGCGAGAGCGATGCGCTGCTGGAGGAACTGGCCGAGGACACCTTGCAGGCGTTAGGAGGCGAAGCATCTTGCCTGTCGGTCGCGCGCCTCGTGGCACTCTCCCGGCCTCGCCAGCGCTTGCTGGTACGCCATGCCTGTCGGCGGCTCTCCCTGCCTACGCCGCCGCGCGCGAGGCTCGAAAGTCTGCTCGATCAATTGCAGGCCCGCGACGATGCCCAGGTATGCCTGACATGGCCGGGTGCGCAGGCCAGGCGCTGGCGAGGGCATCTCTATCTGCTGGCACCGCTGGGTGCCCCACCGATGGCGGATATTTCCCTGGCCTGGGATGGTTGCTCGCCCCTGGAGACGCCGCTGGGTCCGCTGGCGTGGCAACTGCTTCCCGATCCACTGCGTGATGTCAGCCTCACCCTGTGTTTGCGCCGGGGCGGCGAGACGCTGCGTTTGCCAGGGCGCGGGCGGCGCGATCTCAAGCGCTTGCTGCAGGAGCACCACGTGCCGCCGTGGCAGCGCGAGCGCCTATGGCTGGCCTGGGAAGGCGACACCCTGGTCGGCGTACTCGGCGTAGTCGCCGCCGAAGGCTGGCGGTTGGTGCCGATGCCCAAGGACGCCGACTCGGCTAAGCGTCGATAACCAGCGCAAAGCCGGCACTACGTTGATAGCGCACCTCCTGCTCGAGGTCGGCCATCAGCAGCGATTGATCATTGTCCTCGCCGAGCCCCAGTCGCAGCGTGTCGCCATCGGTCTCGAGGCGGGCGTCAAGGACGGGGTGCTCGGGGCGCGAATGATTGAGCGCCACCGCTAGGCGTAATAGGCGTGCCAGTCGTGTATAGGCGGGTCGCAAGGAGGCCGGGAGGGCATCGAGCTCCTTGCCGGGAAACTTGCGTCGATGGGCGCGCACCAAAAAAGCCAGGGCCTGTTGCTCGGGGCGTGAAAATCCGGCCAAGTCGGAGTTTTCAAGTAGATAGGCGCCGTGGCGATGAAACTGGCTGTGCGAGACGGCCAAACCGATTTCGTGCAGTTCGGCTGCCCAGGCCAGGAACTGGCGTTGTTCCTGATTCAACGACCAATGATCGGCGACCTGCGTGACCAGATGATCGGCCGTGGCGCGCACGTTGTTTGCCTGACGCGTGTCGACGTCGAAACGTCGGCGCAGCGTGATGAGCGCCGAGGCTCGGGAATCCTCGGCGGTGTTGCGACCTAGAAGGTCGTAGAGCACGCCTTCGCGTAGGGCGCCGTCCGAATAGCGCATGCCTTCGAGCTCGAAGGCTTCGAAGATGGCGCATAGAATCGCCACCCCCGCCGGGAATACCCGTGCCCGGTCGCTTTTGAGTCCTTCCATGGCGACCTTGTCGAGTTTCTTGCACTTCAGCAGTCGGCTGCGCAGGTTCTTCAGCCCCTGGCGCGTTATCATGCCTTCCGGTGCATCGCCGCTCGCGGCTTGCACGGCGGCGATGGCCTTGATGGTGCCGCTCGAGCCGACCGGATCCTGCCAGCCGAGTGTTTGATAGGAACGGCGAATGTTGGCCAGCTCGGAAAGCGCAGCAAGCTCGGCCTTGCGAAAAGCCTTCTCGGTGATGTCTCCACTGGCGAAGAAGCGTTGCGTATAGGCCACGCAGCCCATGTGCAGGCTTTCCAACGCCAGCGGTTCGAAGCGCTCGCCGATGATGAGCTCGGTGGAGCCGCCGCCGATGTCGACGATGAGCCGGCGCCCGTGGACCTCGGCCAGCGCATGCGCGGCGCCCAGATAGATCAAGCGGGCTTCCTCACGGCCGGCGATGATCTCGATGGGGTGGCCGATCAGCGCCTCGGCGCGGTCGATCAGCGTCTGGCGGTTATGTGCCGCGCGCAATGCATTGGTGCCGACGATGCGCACGTCGTGGGCTTCCAGGCCGTTCAGGTAAGGTGCAAAACGCTCTAGGCAGGCGAGAGCGCGCTGCATGGCCGCTTCATCGAGCTGCTCCTCGGCGTCGAGTCCGGCCGCCAGCTGGACCTTTTCGCCGAGCTTGGCGACGACCTGAAGCTGACCGGCGTAATGATTGGCCACCAGCAAGTGAAAGCTGTTCGAGCCCAGGTCGATGGCGGCGAGACGCCGGGGTGCCGGGTGGCGACTGCTCATGCGAGGATCCTTTTCACAGAAGTATGGCAAGGTTGCGGGGCTGTCCGAGGCTTGTCAATTGTCGCCATGCAGCGTCCAATGAGAGGCGATGAAGAGGCCGAATGTTCAGGGGAGTGCGCATGTCCGAGCGAATTTTCGAAGTGGCGGACGATACCTTCGAGGCCCGCGTGCTGGACGCGGTCACGCCCACCTTGGTGGCCTTCGTGGCGTCCTGGTGCGGCCCCTGCACCGAATTGCGCCCGCGCCTGTCTGCGCTTGCCAGCGCACGCGATACCTTGCAGGTCGCGTTTTGCGATGTCGATCTCAATGCGGCCACGGCCCGCAAGTACGGTGTGCGTGGTATGCCGACACTGGCGCTGTTTACCGACGCGGGGCTGGATACCATGCGCGTGGGGGCGCTGTCCTCTTCTCAGCTCGAGACATGGCTCGACCACCAGCTGACGAATTGAGACACCTGCCTCGCAGGGAACCATCATGTGCGGCGACTCGATTTTGCGCTCCGCGATGATGCATGAGAAAAGTGGGCTTGCGTTTGGCTGGCGCCTTGACTACCATCGAGTCGTTCGCCTGTTCCGAATGCTTCCTGACCGTCACGCGGCATTGCCGTCGCGGTCCTCCAAGTCGTCAGATCGCCCCAAGTATTCTTGTCTCGCCAAGCCTCCCGATCAGGAGCTGGGCATGGCGCCAGGCGACGCGAACCGAATCTCTCAATACCGTTTTTCGCCAACCCCTCGCGCGGCGATGCCTTGAGGCATGAAAGCGACGAGTGGAAAGGATTTCCTGGGGCCCTCTGAACGCACCGCGCGGCGCATGACCGCCTCCTGTCTTTTGTCCGGCAATCCCATTGCCTCGCCGACACGAGCAATCTCTGACGAAACCGATGAATCTTACCGAACTCAAGCAAAAAACCGTTCCCGAACTGCTGGATATTGCCCGGGAAATGGGCATCGACAATCTGGCGCGTTCGCGTAAACAAGACATCATCTTCGCCATTCTCAAGAAGCATGCGAAAAGTGGTGAAGACATTTATGGCGATGGGGTGCTGGAAATCCTGCAGGATGGCTTCGGCTTTCTTCGCAGCGCTGACAGCTCCTATCTGGCCGGCCCCGATGACATCTATGTCTCGCCGTCGCAGATCCGTCGCTTCAACCTGCGCAAAGGCGACAGTATCGCCGGCAAGATTCGGCCACCGAAGGAGGGGGAGCGTTATTTCGCGCTGCTCAAGGTCAGTCAGATCAACTTCGATCGGCCCGAAAATGCCAAGCACAAGATCCTGTTCGAGAATCTGACGCCGCTGTTCCCACAGGAACGCATGGTGATGGAAATCGGCAATGGATCGACGGAGGACCTGACCTCACGGGTGATCGATCTCACGTCGCCCATCGGCAAGGGTCAGCGTGGTCTGCTCGTGTCGCCGCCCAAAGCGGGCAAGACGCTGATGCTGCAAAACATCGCGACGTCGATCACGCGCAACAATCCCGAGTGTCATCTGATCGTGCTGCTCATCGACGAGCGCCCCGAAGAGGTCACCGAGATGTCGCGCACCGTGCGTGGCGAAGTCGTGGCCTCGACCTTCGATGAACCGCCCGCGCGTCACGTTCAGGTTGCCGAGATGGTCATCGAGAAGGCCAAGCGCCTGGTCGAGCACAAGAAGGACGTGGTCATTCTGCTCGATTCCATTACCCGCTTGGCACGCGCCTATAACACCGTGGTGCCGTCCTCCGGCAAAGTGCTTACCGGCGGTGTCGACGCTCACGCGCTGGAGAAGCCCAAGCGTTTCTTCGGCGCCGCGCGCAACATCGAAGAAGGCGGCAGTTTGACCATCATCGCCACCGCGCTGGTCGATACCGGCTCCAAGATGGACGAAGTCATCTTCGAGGAGTTCAAGGGTACCGGCAACATGGAAGCGCACCTCGACCGCAAGCTGGCCGAGAAGCGGGTCTATCCGGCGCTCAATATCCGCCGCAGCGGCACGCGCCGCGAGGACCTCATCGCCTCCGAGGAAGAGATGCAGCGCATGTGGATTCTGCGCAAGCTGCTCAACCCCATGGATGATGTGGCGGCGACGGAGTTCTTGATCGACCGCTTGAAGGATACCAAGACTAACCTGGAATTCTTCGAGGCCATGAAGCGACGCTGATCCGGTGCTATTGCGCTCACGCAGACGGTGTTGAATCCTCCTTCGGCATGCTCATGTACAAACGCGTACACTCCGCTGCCTCAGTCGGATTCGCCTTGTCTGCGTGTCGCTCATGACGCACCTGCTGGCTGCGGCCAGCTCTCAACGCTTGATGACATGTCGAGGCGAGCGGCGCCGAGGACAGGCCTGCAGGAGGTCCTACGCCATGGATGGCGTAGGTAGCGTCCAGGGATGGGTTCATAGCGCCTCCGGAAGGCCTGCCTCGGCTGACGCGTGCAAGATATCGCCGGGCTGAAGGCCGATGGGCGGTCAATGAAAGGGGCGGCATGTTATGCTGCCCTTTTTCGCGTTCTGGCACGGAAAACCACATGAAGTATCAGGACTTGCGCGATTTCATCGCGGCGCTGGAGGATCGTGGCGAGCTCCAGCGAATCACGGCGGAGGTCGATCCTTACCTGGAGATCACCGAGATCTGTGATCGTACGCTGCGCGCGGGCGGACCGGCGCTGTTGTTCGAGAACGTCAAGGGCCACGCGATGCCGCTGCTGGGCAACCTGTTCGGGACGCCGGAGCGTGTCGCGCTGGGCATGGGGCAGGACTCGATAGCCGCGTTGCGCGAGGTCGGCGAACTACTGGCGTTTCTCAAGGAGCCGGAGCCGCCCAAAGGCTTCCGCGATGCCTGGGAAAAGCTGCCGATCTTCAAGCAGGTGATGAGCATGGGGCCCAAGACGCTGCGCAAGGCGCCATGCCAGGAAGTGATCCGCGAAGGCGACGATGTCGATCTCGATCAACTGCCGATTCAGCATTGCTGGCCGGGCGATGTGGCGCCGCTGGTGACCTGGTCGCTGGTGGTGACCAAGGGGCCCCATAAGGAGCGCCAGAATCTGGGCATCTATCGCCAGCAAAAATTGGGCAAGAACCGCCTGATCATGCGCTGGCTGTCGCATCGCGGCGGAGCGCTGGACTTTCAGGAATGGCAGCAAGCCCACCCGGGCGAGCCGTTCCCGGTGGCGGTGGCGCTGGGGGCTGACCCGGCGACCATTCTCGGCGCAGTGACGCCGGTGCCGGACAGTCTTTCCGAATACGCCTTCGCCGGTTTGCTGCGCGGCTCGCGCACCGAACTGGTCAAGTGCGGGCATGCCGATCTCGAGGTGCCGGCATCCAGCGAAATCGTTCTCGAGGGCTACCTCTACCCCGATGACACGGCGCCGGAAGGCCCTTATGGCGACCACACCGGCTACTATAACGAGGTCGAAACCTTCCCGGTCTTCACCGTGGAGCGGATCACCCATCGCCGCGATCCGATCTATCATTCCACCTATACGGGGCGCCCGCCGGACGAGCCCGCCATCCTGGGCCTGGCGCTCAACGAAGTATTCGTGCCGATCCTGCGCAAGCAGTTTCCTGAGATCGTCGATTTCTACCTGCCGCCGGAAGGTTGTTCCTACCGCATGGCGGTGGTAACCATGAAAAAACAGTATCCAGGTCACGCCAAGCGCGTGATGATGGGCGTCTGGAGCTTCTTGCGCCAGTTCATGTACACCAAGTTCGTGATCGTGCTCGATAATGATGTCGACGCGCGCAACTGGGAAGACGTGATCTGGGCAATCACCACGCGCATGGACCCGGCGCGCGATACGGTCATGGTCGAGAACACGCCGATCGACTATCTCGACTTCGCCTCGCCGGTAGCGGGCCTGGGCTCGAAGATGGGGTTCGATGCCACCACCAAATGGGCAGGCGAAACCGACCGCGAGTGGGGCACGCCCATCGTCATGGACGATGCCGTCAAGCGGCGTGTCGACGCGCGCTGGGAGGAATACGGCATCGCTACGCCGCCACCGGCCCCCCGCCATTCGCCCGCGAGCGACGAACGAGGACACGATGACGCCTAAGACCCTGACCTGCCATGTTGAATCGGTCGAGGACCTGACGACCGACGTATTCCGCGTTCATCTGGCGGGGCGCCGCGAGGCCATCGCGCATGCTCCCGGGCAGTATCTGGAACTCAAGCTCGACGACGAGACCTGGGTGCCGTTCTCCATCGCCAACGCGCATGTCGATGACGGCATCATCGAATTGCACGTCCAGCATTGGCCGGAACGCAGCAACTCGGCACGCCTGCGCGAGATTCTCGTGCATGCCGCCCAGTTGACGGTGCGCCTGCCCAATGGCGGCTGCGTGTTGGATACTCACAGCCGGCGGCCGCTGACACTGATCGCGGCGGGCACTGGTTTCGCCCAGATGAAGGCCATCGTCGAGGCCGCGCTGGCCAATGGTCACCCCGGGCCGATTCGGCTTTGGTGGGCGGCCAAGTCCCCACGCGATCTGTATCTGGAAAGCTTGGCGTTGCACTGGGCTGCTCAGCACGCGCACATAGAGGTGCACACCGTGGCCGAGGAGAATGCCACCGTGTCGAGCATGCCGCCCGGCGTGACACGTCACGTCGGACGTATCGATGCGGTCCTCGCCGAGGCGCTGGGTGATGTTTCCGGTGACGATGTCTACCTCTCAGGGTCGCCGGGCATGGTCTACGCCTGTATTGACACGCTGGTGCCACTGGGGCTTGATCCTGAGCGGGTCTTCTCGGATGTCTTTGCCTATGCGCCGCGCGTGCCGTTGATTCCGCTGCCGGACGAGACCGCGCCGCTGTCGCCCGGCGAGCGCCGCGCGGAGGACGACGCATGAGCCAATCACCGATTCTCGTCACCGGGGGCGCTCAGCGTCTGGGCCGCCATTGCGTCGAGCGCCTGCTCGACGATGGCCAGCCGGTGATCATGAGCTACCGTCGCGAGCGCGAGTCCCTGGAGGCATTGCGTCGGCGCGGGGCGGTGACCCTGGCAGCGGACTTCTCCAGCGAGGCGGGCATTCACGATTTCATCGCGCGCCTCAAGGCGCAGACCTCGTCGCTGCGCGCCATCGTCCATAATGCCAGCGACTGGGCGCCGGATAGCCTCGATGACGATGCCGGCGCCAATTTCGAGCGTCTGTTTCGCGTGCACATGCAGGCTCCGTATCTGATCAACCTGCATGCCCGCGAGCTGCTCGATGCCTGCCGGGAACCGCAGCGTGACATCATCCACATGACCGATTACGTCACTCAGAAAGGCTCGCGCAAGCACGCCGCCTACGCGGCGACCAAGGCGGGGTTGGACAACCTGACCCTGTCGTTCGCCGCGATGTATGCGCCAAGCATCCAGGTCAACGCCATTGCGCCGGCCTTGATCATGCTCAATGACGGCGATGACGAAGCCTATGTCGAGAAGGCCAAGGCCAAATCATTGATGGCCAAAGTGCCGGGGCCGGGTGTCATTTATCAGACACTACGCTACCTACTCGACAACGATTTCGTGACGGGCGCGATATTGCCTGTCGATGGTGGCCGCCACCTGCGATGAGCGATGGCTCTCCCGCGGGCTTGCCAAATGGCGACAGCCGTGTAGGATGAAGGTATGTTTTGGAGTCAACCCATGTCGATAGCACCCATCACCGCAAGCATGCATTCTCTGCCGATTCAGGCGGCGGAAGATGTCGTGTGCGCGTTGTTCGGGTTTAGCTATGGGTATTGGTTTAGCCCCGGCGTGCCCGGCGGTAGGGTCACATGACCTGATACGCCACGAGGCACGCCCTACCCCGGGTTGCCTCCAGCGTCTTAGAACCCCTGGTCGGCAACCCGACCGGGGGTTTTTGCGTTTAATCCACTCCTTTTTTGATGAATGACACGGGAGCAGAACATGTTCGAGATCGGCAGCGCATGGCAGAGCACGCAGGCACTATATTATTGGCGATTTAGCGACGTCCGGTCGGTCTTAGCTGCCACCTCCGACCGTGAAACGCTGGGTGGCGTCCACCAACGAACACGAAGTTCCGCTGTCCGCGCGTGACGGACAGCCCAGACAAGAGACTCGACATGAACGCACCCTTGACGATGCCCCAACGCCCCGACGTCGCCACGGCGCCTTCGCATCAGCCTTTGCCCACGCCGGGTGACCTCAAGCAGCGCCTGCCGCTGGGGGACGCCTTGGAGGAGCAGATCGAACGCCAGCGTGGCGAGATCCAGGCCATTCTCGATGGCCGCGACGACCGCCTGCTGGTGGTGGTGGGACCTTGCTCGATCCATGACCCGCGTGCGGCGCTGGAATACGCCGAAAAGCTCAGTGAACTTGCCACGCGCCTTGACGACCGTCTGCTGATGGTCATGCGTGTCTATGTCGAAAAGCCGCGCACTATCGTGGGCTGGAAGGGCCTCGCCTATGACCCGCATCTGGATGGCAGCGACGACATGGCATATGGCCTGGAGGTCTCGCGGCGCTTGATGCGCGACATCGCTGCCCTGGGCATGCCCGTGGCCACCGAATTGCTGCAACCGATGGCCGCGCCGTACCTGGAAGATCTGCTCAGCTGGGTGGCCATCGGCGCGCGCACCACCGAGTCGCAGGTCCATCGTGAGTTGGCCAGTGGCCTGCGCGCCGCGGTAGGTTTCAAGAACGGTACCGACGGCAGCGTCGATGTCGCCGTTGCCGCGATGCAGTCTGCTGCGCATCCGCACCGTCATTTCACCCTCGACGATGCGGGGCGTCCGGCGATGCGCGAGACCGACGGCAATCCGCATACCCACGTGGTGCTGCGTGGTGGACATGGCAAGCCCAACTACGATGCGGACTCGGTGCGTGCCTGTCGCCGCGAGCTACACAACGCGGGTATCACGCCGCGCCTGATGGTCGACTGTAGCCATGCCAATTCACGCAAGGACCACCGCCGCCAGACCGAGGTCATGCTCGATGTACTCGAGCAGCGCCTGGCCGGTGATCGCGATCTGGTCGGCGTGATGTTGGAAAGTCACCTGCAAGAAGGCAAGCAGTCGCTGCAACCGGGAGCCATGCGTTATGGCGTTTCCGTCACCGATGCCTGTCTGGGCTGGGAAACGACCGAGCACTTGCTTGCATTGGCCGCCGAGCGATTGCGCAACTCACGCGCTTGAAGAAGGCTTCATTCCTCTGTCATATCGTCTCTCTAGGGTAAGGCACATATAACATGTGCCGACGATCCTGTCGGTCGACCGCCGTGAGGAGAGACCATGAGCAAGGAAATCGAGAATCACAGCAATCTGAACCCTAGCAATAACGAGCCGTTCTCATCCGTTATGGAGCGTCATGTCTCGCGACGCGACATCATGCGCGGCGGCCTGAGTCTGGCCGCCTTGGGCATGTTGGGCGGTATCGGCGGCCTCAATATGGCCAGGGCACAGGAAAGCGGCGGCCAGAAGACGTCGCTGGCGCTGGCATTCGATTCGCTGCGCGGCTCGCGTACCGATGCGGTGGTGGTGCCCGAGGGCTACACCGCTCAGGTGTTGGTGCCTTGGGGTACGCCGCTCGATGATCAGGGAATGGCCTGGAATCCTGAGCAAGAAATGACTGCCGAGGCGCAGGCACACAGCGTGGGGATGCATCATGATGGCATGCATGCCTTCCCACTGGGCGAGGATAATGCCTCGCGCGATTTCTTGCTGGCCCTCAACAACGAGTATATCGATCAGCAGGCGCTCTGGGCGCCGCGTGGCGGGCCGACGAATGCCGATGCAGGCCAGCGTCCTGCCGACGAGGTGCGTACCGAGATCAACGCACATGGCGTCACCATCGTGCGGGTACGCAAGCAGAGCGATGGTAGCTGGTCGCATGTGCCTGGCGATGTCCACAATCGTCGCTTCACCAGTGCCACGCCGATGGCGTTGTCGGGCCCCGTGGCCGGCAGCGATTACGTCAAAACCCGCTACTCCCCGGACGGCACGCGCACGCGAGGCACTAACAACAACTGCGCCCATGGTTTTACGCCTTGGGGCACCTACCTGACCTGCGAAGAGAACTGGCCGGAGGTCTTCGTCAATACCGGTGAGCTTCATGTCGATGATGCTCGTCTGGGGTTGCCCACCGAGCGGGGACGCTATGGCTGGGAAACCGCCGCCGGCAATGCGAGCGAGCGTGGCGGTGAATTCGCGCGTTTCGAT
Organism: Chromohalobacter sp. HP20-39; assembly: GCF_033052815.1. NCBI lineage: Bacteria > Pseudomonadati > Pseudomonadota > Gammaproteobacteria > Oceanospirillales > Halomonadaceae > Chromohalobacter > Chromohalobacter sp. HP20-39. Next base: position 87,688 of record NZ_JAWHTP010000009.1, read on the forward strand.
GTCACGCCGCGTGGGAATGGACCGCGAGATGATTACCGCAACGAGACGCGGACTTTCGGTTATGTCGTGGAAATCGATCCCTACGATGGCCAATCCCAGGCAGTCAAGCGTACCGCCATGGGGCGCTTTCGCCACGAAGGCTGCTGGCCCGGTAAACTCGTGGCGGGCGAGCCGGTCGTTTTCTACTCCGGGCACGACGCGCGCAATGAATACATCTACAAGTTCGTTTCCGATGCCAAGTGGGACCCGGCGGATGCCAATCGTCCCGGTGAAGGTTACGATCGTCTTGCCATTGGCGCCAAGTACATGGATCAGGGCACCCTTTATGTCGCACGCTTCGACGCTGATGGCCGTGGTGAGTGGTTGCCTTTGACGGCGGGTGCGAAAACGCCTGAGGGCCGCACTTTGGCCGATGCACTGGGACTTGATGCCGACGATCAGGCCGGAGTGATCGTGCATACCTGTAGCGCTGCTGACCTGATGGGCGCAACACCGATGGATCGCCCGGAATGGGGGACCGTCGACCCGGTCTCCGGCGAGGTCTACATGACGTTGACCAACAACTCCGATCGTACGGCGGAGAATACGCAGCCGACGTACACCAATGATGGCGACTCCATTGATGCGGTGCGGGCTGGATACGCCACGGCCCCCACCGATGCCGCCAATCCACGTCCCCGCAATGAGGGGGGACAGGTGATCCGCTGGCGTGAGTCGGCGCATTCGCCCACTGCCTTCGATTGGGAGATTTTCGTCTTTGGCGCCGCCGCAGACGACACGGTCAACCTCTCTGGGCTTACCGAAGCGAATCAGTTCGCCAGCCCCGATGGCTTGTGGTACGACGAGCGCGGCGATGGCCAGGGCATTCTTTGGATTCAGACCGATAACGGTTATGCCGGGGTGGCAGAGCACACCAACAACCAGGTGCTGGCCGTGGTGCCATCGTCGGTGAAGCGGGGCAATAACGACGCCTCGGTGATCAGCGCCGATGATCAGACCCAACTCAAGCGGTTTGCAGTGGGCCCCAACGGCTGCGAGGTGACGGGAATCTTTGCTACGCCCGACAAGACGGCGCTGTTCATCAACATCCAGCATCCCGGCAATTGGCCGGCGAATGCCGATGCCGCGACTCAGGATGCCACACAAGCCACTAATGGCAGCGTGCGTCCGCGGGCGGCCACGGTGGTGATCCAGAAAGTCGATGGTGGTCAGGTCGGGGTGTAACTGAAGGCTGGAAGCTGACAGCAAAAACCGCCTCCGTCGCGTGAGCTGGCGACGGAGGCGGTTCGGTTTAGGCTGCCTTCGAGCTTCGAGCTTCGAGCTTCGAGCTTCGAGCTTCGAGCTTCGAGCTTCGAGCTTCGAGCTCAGGGCTTGGCGGCGTAGGCGTAGAGCAGGGTTTCCTGAGTGCTGATCGGTTCGGCATCGCCGGCCTCGAGGAGGCGGTAGCGACCATCGGTCATTAGCTCCCAGCTTTGGCAGTTGTCCACCATGTAGGTCGCCAGGTCCTTGCGCACGCGTTGGGCGAGTTTCTTGTCGAGCAGCGGGAAGCAGGTTTCCACGCGACGGAACATGTTGCGCTCCATGAAATCCGCGCTGGAGCACCAGGTTTCAGGCTTGCCGCCGTTATGGAAGTGGAACACACGGGTGTGCTCCAGGAAACGACCGATGATCGAACGCACCCGGATATTGTGGGAGATACCCTCGACCCCGGGGCGCAGACAGCACATGCCGCGAATGATCAGGTCGCACTGTACGCCGGCGCGCGAAGCGCGATACAACGCGCGGATCAGTTGTGGCTCGGTGAGCGAGTTGCACTTGATGATCAACTGCGCCTTGTGACCCTTTTCGGCATGGCGTGCCTCGCGGTCGATCATCGACACCAGGCGGTCGTGCAGTACGAATGGCGCATGCAGTAGCGTATCGATCTGACGTGGCTTGCCCATTCCCGAGAGCTGCTGAAAGACCTTATGAACGTCTTCGCAAAGCGTCTCGTTGGCGGTGAGCAGGCTGTAGTCGGTATACAGTTTGGCGGTCTTGGAGTGGTAATTGCCGGTGCCCAGGTGCGCGTAGTAGCGCAACGTACCGCGCTCACGGCGGACCACGTGGAGCATCTTGGCATGGGTCTTGTAGGCCATGACGCCGTAGATGACGATGGCGCCGGCTTCCTGTAGGCGCGATGCCAGCGCCAGGTTGTCGGCCTCGTCGAAACGCGCCCGCAGTTCGATGACCACGGTGACTTCCTTGCCGTTGCGCGCGGCATCGACCAGGGCGCTGACGATGGGCGAATCGGCGCCGGTTCGGTACAGGGTCTGCTTGATCGCCAATACGTCCGGGTCCTGGGCGGCCTCGTGGAGCCAGTCCTCAATCAGCGAAAACGACTGAAAGGGGTGGTGCAGCAGAATGTCGTTCTGGGCGATCTGTGAGAACAGGCTGACGTCGCCCTTGACCTGACGTGGTAGTCCTGGCGTGAAGGTGCGATAAAGCAGGTCGGGACGGTCGACGTCGCTGAGTACCGACATCATCCGCGTCAGGTTGACCGGGCCGGATACACGGTAGAGATCCTCCGCTTCGAGCTCGAACTGGGTGAGCAGGAAGTGTGCCAGTCGGTCAGGGCAATTATCGGCTACCTCGAGGCGTACGCCGCTGCCGTAGCGCCGTGCCAGCAGCTCACCGCGCAAGGCCGAAGCTAGGTCCGAGACGTCCTCGGGGTCGACGGCCAGATCGGCGTTGCGGGTCAGGCGGAACTGATAGCAGCCGCGCACCTGCATGCCGGGAAACACTTCCTGAGCGTGGGCGTGGATCATCGATGACAGGAAGACGTATTCGGTATAGCCGGCCTCGCTCAGCTCGCGTGGCAGGCGCATCAAACGTGGCAGCGAGCGCGGCGCGGGGAGGATGGCCAGCCCCCCTTTGCGACCGAAAGCATCGGTGCCTTCGAGCTCGACGATGAAATTCAAGCTCTTGTTGACCAGACGCGGAAAGGGGTGTGAGGGGTCGAGGCCGATGGGGCTTATTACCGGCATGATCTCTTCGGCGAAATACTCGCGCACCCAATCGGCCTGTGCCTTTGTCCACTGCGTACGGCGCCGGAAGCGCAGCCCCTGTTCCTCGAGCGCGGGGATCAGTGTCTCGTTGAGAATGTGGTACTGACGTTCGACCTGCTCGTGGGCGATGCGTGATATCTCGGCAAGCACTTGGCGTGGCGGCATGCCATCGGCGCCGCTTTCCTCGCGGGCCAGGGCGATCTGATGCTTGAGGCCGGCCACGCGAATCTCGAAGAACTCGTCCAGGTTGGAGGAGAAGATCAGCAGAAATGTCAGCCGATTGAGCAGTGGATGCGAGGGATCCAGGGACTGCTCGAGTACGCGGATATTGAACTGCAGGTGCGAGAGCTCACGGTTGAAGTAAAGCCCTGGGTCATCGAGGTCGGCTTCCGGAAACGGTGCGGGCTTTGCGTGAATGCCCGTACGCGTGCGGTTGACGCGAAGCGTTGGCGTTTCACCGGTCTCTTGGGACGTTGAGTTGTCGCTACCGAGGGGAACATCGGAAGAGCGCGTACCGTCCATCATGAGCTCCCTGTCGTCGCTGGTGATCAACCGCTGACTCGAAAGTATGACACTCCTACGTGACAGGAGTGTGACAGTAGCGGCCAAGCATTTTCAGTATATACATGAAACAGGGCTCGCCATGCGCCCGCCAGTGGTAAGGGCGGGCGCGTGAAGATTAGCCTTCTGCCGTGTCTGTGTCTGTGTCTGTGTCTCGTCGGTGACGTGGCACCAGGCGGCCGAAGATAATGCCGATCTCGAACAGTAGCCACATGGGAATGGCAAGTAGGCTCTGGGAGACTACATCAGGGGGCGTCATCATCATGCCGACCACGAAGCAGCCGACGATCACGTAGGGGCGCTTCTTGCCCAAGCTTTCGACGCTGGTCGCGCCGGTCCAGATCAGCAGAAAGGTGGCGATGGGAATCTCGAAGGCCGCGCCGAAGGCGAAGAAAAGCTTGAGAACGAAATTGAGATATTGATTGATGTCGGTCATCACCGTGACGTTCTCCGGTCCCGTGTGGACGAAGAAGTCGAACAGTAGGGGAAAGACCACGAAATAGGCGAACGCCACGCCGCCATAGAAGAGCAGGATGCTTGAGGCGAGCAGGGGGAACGCCAGGGCCTTCTCGTGCCGATAGAGCCCCGGCGCGATGAACGCCCAGGCCTGGTAGAGCACGAAGGGCACGGCAATGAAAAAGGCCGTAAACAACGTCAGCTTGAAGGGCGCCAGGAATGGCGAGGCCACTTCGGTGGCGATCATCTGCGAGCCCGCAGGCAAAAGCGCCATCAACGGCTCGGCGACGAAGCTGTAGATGTCATTGGAGAAGGCGTAAAGCGCGGCGAAGATGATCACGATCAACGCCACTGCCTTGACCAGCCGCGAGCGCAGCTCGACCAAGTGTTCAATCAGTGGCGTCTGAGCGTGCTCCTCCGGTTCGTGTGGCGATGTATCGCTCATGGGGTGTTGGAATCCTTGGCGGACGAGGCGTCGGATGTTTCCGGGGTAACGTCGGGGGCCGACGCCGATGCGTCATCATCCGGTCCAGGCGCCGCCGGGGGGCGGCGCGGCCCGGTGTGATGTGTGTCGGTATCGGCGTGGCGTTCGACCCCATCGCGGACCTTGTGCAGACCGGCGTCGAGCTTGCGTTGCTGCTCGTTGAGCTTCTGGCGCAGTTCCTCTGCCTCCAATTGCGCGTTGATCTCGCGCTGCATGCCGGACACCGTGCGCTTTATTTTGCCTATCCACAGACCGACGGTGCGCGCCGCTGCGGGCAAGCGCTCCGGCCCCAGCACCAACAGGGCCACGACACCGATGAGCATCAGCTCGAGAAAGCCCATATCGAACATGGCGGGTTACTTCCGCTCTGAGTTTTCGTCGGCCTTGGACGATTGCGAGGCGTTCGATTGGGTGTCGAGCGTTTCTTCGTTGGCGTCATGCGCGACGCGCTGCTGCGTCGTGTCCTCGTCGTCGTGCGTTTTTTTCTGTTCCTCTTCGCCGACCGCGCTCTTGAATCCCTTCACGGCGCCGCCGAGATCGCTGCCCATGTTGCGCAGCTTCTTGGTGCCGAAGACCAAGATGACGATGCCGAGAACGATCAGCAGTTGCCAGATACTGATTCCACCTAACATGGAAGATCTCCTTCATGCTCGGGCATGGCCGAGCCGATTAGGGTGATTGGCGTGATGCTTTCTCTTCCAGGCCGGACATTCCGAAACGCCGGGCCAGCTCATCCAGCACCGCCTGATGGTCGATGTCCAGATGCGAGAGCATCACCAAGCTATGAAACCACAGGTCGGCGGTTTCGGCGACCAATGCTTGACGCGTTTTATCGTCACCGTGTTCGGCGTCCTTGGCGGCAAGCAGGGTTTCGGTCGCCTCCTCGCCGACCTTCTCCAGGATCTTGTTGAGGCCCTGGGCATGGAGCTTGGCAACGTATGAGCTGTCGGGGTCGGCATGGCGGCGTGTGGCCAGGACATCCGATAGCTGGGAAAGCGTATCACTCATGATGTTACGGTCCCGAGACAAAAAGGTGGTGGGTGGATGATAGCAGCAACATTGCGCGCTGATAGGGGGATCAACGCCAGGCAATCAATAGCAGACCGAGCGCGGCAGCGGCGAGCACCGGCCAGGGCTGGTTATGCGCCCACTCCCAGAGAGGCTGCCAAGCCAAGGCGATGGCGACCAATATCGCCCCGAAGCGTAGCCGACGCGCGCGTGCGCCAGCCCCGCGCAGGCGTCGTCTGAGGGCGTTGAGTGCTTCGGTCTGCTGGCGATGTTGGCGATGGTTGTTTTCGCTCCGGGCCAATGCCTGATGCGCCAGCACTGGCAGCTCGGGTAGTTGGCGCGAGAGTTCGGGTGCGTGCTTGGTCAAAGCGTCCCAGAAGCCGCGTGGCCCGGCGCGCTCCTTCATCCACTGTTCCAGGTAGGGCTTGGCGGTGCTCCACAAGTCCAGGTCCGGGTAGAGCTGGCGGCCGAGCCCTTCGATGTTGAGTAGCGTTTTCTGCAACAGCACCAACTGGGGTTGGACTTCCATGTTGAAGCGCCGTGCGGTCTGGAACAGCCCCAACAGCACCTGACCGAAGGAAATGTCCTTGAGTGGCTTCTCGAGGATCGGTTCGCAGACCGCGCGAATGGCGGCGGCGAACTCGTTGGCGCGGGTATCCTCGCCGACCCAGCCCGATTCGATATGCAGCACGGCGACTTCGTAGTAGTCCTGGCGGAAGAAGGCGAGCAGGTTGCGGGCCAGGTAATCCTGGTCCTCGCGGGTCAGACTGCCGACGATACCGCAGTCGATGGCGATATATTGCGGATCCTGTGGGTTATCGGCGGACACGAAGATATTGCCGGGGTGCATGTCGGCATGGAAGAAATTATCGCGAAACACTTGGGTGAAAAAAATCTCCACACCGCGTTCGGCGAGTCGGCGCAAGTCGATGCCGGCCGCTTCCAAAGCATCCATGTCGGCCACCGGAATGCCGTGGATGCGCTCCTGGACCATCACTTGCTTGCGTGTCAGCGACCAATGGATGGCCGGCACGTAAAGCAGCGGCGAATCGCGGAAGTTGCGCTTGAGCTGCGAGGTGTTGGCGGCTTCCTTGTGAAGGTCCAGCTCATCGAACAGCGTGGCCTCGTAGTCGGCAACGACCTCGACGGGGCGTAGCCGCTTGGCTTCGGGCACACGTTTGAGCAGGCGCGCGAAGGTATACAGCAGGCCAATGTCCTTGCGCATCACGCCATCGATATTGGGGCGGATGATCTTGACCACGACGTCTTCGCCGCTGTGCAGGCGTGCGCCATGGACTTGGGCGATGGAGGCTGAAGCGAGCGGCTCGCGGGTGAAGTCGGCGAAGGCGACATCGATATCCATGCCGAGTTCTTCTTCCACCAGCGCGCGGGCTTGTTCGCCGGGGAATGGCGGCACCTGGTCCTGGAGGCGCCGGAGTTCGTCGGCGATGTCCGGCGGTAGCAGGTCTCGGCGGGTGGAAAGCATCTGGCCGAACTTGACGAAGATCGGCCCGAGGGCTTCGAGCGCCAGGCGCAGACGCTTGCCCCGAGTATGTGGGCCGGTGGGCAGAAGACGTAGCGGCGAGAGCTTCATCGATAGCCGCAGTACGCCGGGAAGGCGGTCTGCGGGGATCAGGGCGTCGAGTCGGAAACGCGCGATTACCCAGACGATGCGAAACAGCCGCAAACTCACGACGCGTGCTCCTCCTGTCGGCGACGCTCGATCTCGCGGACTAGCCGGTCCAGGCGCGCTTCGAGCCGATCGGTAGCCAGGCCCAACTGCGTCAGGTGCTCGCGGGCAATCTCCCACTGGGTGCGGCTGGGCAGCAGCCGCGCTTCCTCGGTCAGGTATTCATGCACATCGCGTTGCAATTCGCCGCGCGTGCGCAGACCGAAGCGGTTCAGGCGTCGCAGGCCTTGCGAGAGGCTGTGAGCAGGCATGTCGCCCAGCCAGTGCGCCAGTTCGGCTTCCCAATCGATCTCGAGATCACTGAGCAACTGACTGGCGCGTTCCAGTACATGGGTGCGACCGCGCACCGACAGCCGTCCGGCAAACATCAGCGCCTCGACACGTTCGCCACCCAGCAGTGCACCCAAGGTCTCGGCGTCCAGTTCGACGACCACGTCGCTATCGGCCTCATCGGGGTCGTGCTGGGAGAGGAGAGTAATGCCGTGGGTGTCGAAATGCACCAGCACCGCGAGTGCCGGACGCTCCAGGCGTAGCGATACGCGTTGTCCGGCAAGCTGCGCCAATCGAGAGGGCGAGGCGGGATCGTGCTTGAGAAGCCCGTTGATCAGTGTTTCCGCACTGGCCAACAGGGTAGTGAACATCACCGGCATGACGGCCTCATAGTTTGATGCCACGATGCAGGGCGACGACGCCCCCGGTCATGTTGGTGTACTCGACACGTTCGAGCCCGGCGTCTGCCATCATCGCCTTGAGGGTTTCCTGATCGGGATGCATGCGGATCGATTCAGCCAGATAGCGATAGCTCTCGCCGTCCTGGGCGACCCATTCACCCATGCGCGGCAAGACGCGGAAGGAGTATTCGTCGTAGAGGCGCGACAGTGCCGCACTCGCCGGTTTGGAAAATTCCAGCACCAGCAGACGACCGCCGGGCTTGAGCACGCGCGCCATGGAACGCAGTGCGGCATCCTTGTCGGTGACGTTGCGTAGACCGAAGGCGATGGTGATGCAGTCGAAACTGTTGTCGGCGAAGGGCAGCGTTTCGGCATTGGCCTGCACGTATTCGACATTATCGCCGACACCGTTGTCGAGCAACTTGTCGCGGCCCACACGCAGCATCGAGGCGTTGATATCGGCGAGGACCACGCGACCGCGGGGACCGACCAGGCGCGAGAATTTGAGTGCCAGGTCACCTGTGCCGCCGGCGATGTCGAGCACATGATGGCCAGGGCGGACACCGGCGCGCTCGAGGGTCAGGCGTTTCCAGAGGCGATGCACGCCGAACGACATGAGATCGTTCATGACATCATAGCGGGCGGCGACCGAATGGAAGACTTGCGCCACCCGGTCGGCTTTCTCCTCGACCGGAACTTCCTGATAACCGAAGTGGGTCGTGCGCTTGTCCATGACCTTTCCTTGGGCAGGCGTGGAGTGCCCGCGCGATGCGTGGAAGTGGGGCTGCATTGTAACGTCACCCCCGGCGTTTGTCGCCACGCCGGGGCGTCTTATAACTCCTTGATGCTGATGGTGGAAGGCTCGCGCGAGGCACCGGCCTCCTCGAGGCGGCGTAGGTAATCGGCCCACCATTGCTCTTGATGACGGGCCATTTCATAGAGGTAGTCCCAACTGTATAGGCCGCTGTCGTGGCCGTCATCGAAATGCAGCTTGAGGGCATAACGCCCGGCCTGGGTGATGTTCTTGAGGCCGACATCCTTCTTGCCAACCTGCAGGACAGCGGTATCCGGGCCGTGGCCGCGAACCTCGGCGGAGGGCGAGAACACCCGTAATAGCTCCGCCGGTAGGCGGTAGTGCTCGCCGTCGGCATAGCCCAGTTCGAGCTCGCGGGCCTGCTGATGGTAATGGATACGTGTGGGAACGGGAGAGGACATAGGATCACCTTCGGTGAGACGTAAGAGGGAAGAAGGAAGAAAGAAGACAAGCTAGACGCTTTTCTTCTCCCTTGAAGGCGCGAAGCGCCGTTCTTCCTTCTTCCAGCGGCGTAGCCGCGTCTTACAAGATATACCGCGACAGGTCTTCGTCGGTGGCTAGTTCACCGAGTTGCTCGTCGACATAGGCGGCATCGATGGTCAGCGGGCTTGCCATGTCGCCACCCTGGAAAGATGGCTCCTCGAGCAGGCGTTCCATCACCGTGTGCAGCCGCCGGGCGCCGATGTTCTCGGTGCCTTCGTTGACCTGCCAGGCGATCTCGGCGATGCGCGTGATGCCTTCGTCGGTGAAGTTCACTTCCAGGCCATCGGTGGCCAGCAGCGCCTGGTATTGTCGGGTCAGTGCGGCGGACGGCTCGGTGAGGATGCGCTTGAAGTCATCCGGCGTCAGCGCTTGCAGCTCGACGCGGATCGGCAGACGCCCTTGCAGCTCGGGGATCAGATCCGATGGCTTGGAGAGGTGGAACGCCCCCGAGGCGATGAACAGGATATGGTCAGTGTTGACCATGCCGTGCTTGGTGGACACCGTCGACCCCTCGATCAGTGGCAGCAGGTCGCGCTGTACGCCTTCGCGGGAGACATCGCCGCCACTGCCCGATTCACCGCGCTTGGCGACCTTGTCGATCTCGTCGAGGAAGACGATGCCGTTCTGCTCCACTGCCTCGATGGCGCGGTTCTTGATCTGTTCCTCGTTGACCAGCTTGGCGGCTTCCTCGTCGTGTAGCAGGCGCCGGGCTTCCTCGACGGTCACGCGGCGCGATTCCGACTTCTGCTTGCCCATGTTGGAAAACATGCTTTGCAGCTGGCTGGTCATTTCTTCCATGCCCGGCGGCGCGGAGATATCGAAGTTGCCACCCTGAGGCGTGACCTCGATGTCGATCTCCTTGTCGTCGAGCTGGCCTTCGCGCAGCTTCTTGCGGAAGGTCTGGCGCGTTGAGGAATCATCGCGGGCATGGTCGTACTCGCTGCCGCGCGGCCGCGGCAGAAGCGCATCGAGAATGCGCTCCTCGGTGGCGTCTTCGGCCTTGTGGGCGACTTCTTCCTTGGCCTGCTCGCGGACCATTTTCATGGCCATCTCGACCAGATCGCGGACGATCGACTCGACGTCACGGCCCACGTAGCCCACCTCGGTGAACTTGGTTGCCTCGATCTTGATGAACGGCGCCCCGGCCAGCTTGGCCAGACGACGGGCGATCTCAGTCTTGCCGACCCCCGTGGGGCCAATCATCAGGATGTTCTTGGGTACCACCTCGCCGCGCAGGCTGTCGTCGAGCTGCATGCGGCGCCAGCGGTTGCGCAGGGCGATGGCCACCGAGCGCTTGGCTTCCTGCTGGCCGATGATGTACTGATCCAGTGCGTGGACGATCTCGCGGGGAGTCATCTGTGTCATGACGGAGCCCTATGCTGCCCGGGAGCGGTGAGCGTGGCTCACAGCTCCTCGAGGGTAATGTTTTGATTGGTGAAGACGCAGATATCGCCGGCGATTTCGAGCGACTTCTCGGTGATGGCGCGGGCATCGAGCTCGGTATTCTCGAGCAGGGCGCGCGCGGAGGCCTGGGCGTAGTGGCCGCCGGAACCGATGGCGATGATGCCGCGTTCGGGTTCGACGACATCGCCGTTACCGGTGAGAATCAACGAGGCGTTCTTGTCGGCCACGGCGAGCATCGCTTCCAGGCGGCGCAGGGCGCGGTCGGTGCGCCATTCCTTGGAAAGCTCGACGGCGGCCTTGACCAGATGCCCCTGGTATTTATCCAGTTGGGCCTCGAAGCGCTCGAACAGCGTGAAGGCGTCGGCCGTGCCGCCGGCGAAACCGGCCAGCACCTTGCCGTGGTGAATGCGACGTACCTTGCTGGCGTTGCCTTTCATCACCGTGTTGCCGAGCGAGACCTGACCGTCGCCGGCGAGGGCGACATGCTCGCCGCGACGTACGGATACGATCGTGGTCATGGATGGGAACTCCTTGTGGGGGTGTCGGACACCCGATGACTTGATGGCCGAGGCGCCCGTGGCCCCCAGGCGATAAAACGGTGGCGACGAATGCCATGATGCTCACGGTAATGCGGGCGGCATGCGGGGAAATCAAGCCGCCCGAGCCCCCTTCAGTTCTGCAGTTTGATCAGCAAAGGCTCGATGCCTTGCGTGACCATCAAGTCCTGGGCGCGCGTCAACTCATTCGTATCTTGGTAAGGGCCGACCTGCACACGGTGCCAGATTTCGTCGCTGGCGGTCTGGACCTTGGTGATCTTGGCGATCAGGCCGAGGTCTTGTAAACGGCTAGCCAGACGCTTGGCATCGGCGGCGTTGCGAAACGAGGCCGCCTGTAGCATGTACTTGAGGCCATCGGCGGAGGGGTCGGCGACCACTTCGTCGGCGCGTTGCTCGCTTGAGTCTGCCGCACCCTCGTCGCTGCTCTGGGGCGCCGCCGTGGTGTTATCCACCTTGGGCGCGATGACTTCCGATTCCGGCAGCAGGGTATAGAACTCGAAGGTCGGCATGCGCGACTCGGGAGCGTCTGATGCAGCCTGGCTGGCAGCGCCGTTGGAGGCACCCTTGCTGCCGTCGGCATCGTTGCCGGACGAGGCACTACTGGAGGGTTTGGGCACGACCGTAGCGACCGGCGAAGGGGCCGTCTGCTGGAAATACTGAGCGAGCACGAAGCCGGCGATCAAGCCGACCACCCCCCATAGCCAACCCGGCAAGCCCGCGCGCGAAGACTTGGCCTGGCGCCTGCGGCTGGTGGCCCCGCGTGATGCGGCGCGGGCATTGCTTTTTCCTTGCTGGGCGGGGCGACGAGCCATACTTACATCTCCTCGGGTGCGCTGACGCCCATCAGGTCGAGGCCGTTGCGCAACACTTGGCGCGTGGCCAAGCCCAGTGCCAGCCGGGCATTGCGCAATTCATCGTCGTCGACCATGACCTTGACCGCGTTGTAGCAGGTGTGGAAATCGGAGGCCAGGTCCATCAGGTACTGGGCGACCTGTTGTGGCTCGCGGGTGCGAGCGGCCCGCTCGACGACCTCCGGATAGCGTGCCAAGCGATTCATCAGGTCCTTTTCCTGCTCGGCATCGAGCCGGCTCAGGTGCTGCATGCTCAGTGCATGATCGAAGGCCTTTTCATCGGCTTCGGCACGACGCACCATGCTGCACACGCGCGCATGAGCGTACTGGATGTAGTAGACCGGATTGTCGTTGGACTGCGAGCGGGCCAGGTCGATATCGAAGGTCAGCTGTGAATCGGCACGCCGCGCGGCGAGGAAGAAACGCGTGGCATCGCGTCCGACCTCATCGATGAGGTCGCGCAGCGTCACGTAGCTGCCGGCGCGCTTGGAGAGCTTGACCTCGACCCCCGAACGCGTGACCAGCACCATCTGGTGCAACACGTAGTCCGGCCAACCCTGAGGTATGCCGGTCTCCAGCGCCTGGAGGCCGGCGCGCACGCGAGTGACCGTGGAGTGATGATCGGCCCCCTGCTCGTTGATCACGGTGGTGAAGCCGCGCTGCCATTTGTCGAAGTGATAGGCGACGTCCGGCAGAAAATAGGTGTAGCCGCCGTCCTTCTTGCGCATCACGCGGTCCTTGTCGTCACCGAAGTCGGTGGTGCGCAGCCAGATGGCGTCATCCTCTTCATAGGTATGGCCACCGTCGACGAGTGCTTTCACTGTGGCGTCGACCTTGCCGTCGTTGTATAGCGATGACTCCAGGAAATAGACGTCGAATGCGACACCGAACGCCTTGAGGTCGAGATCCTGCTCGCGACGCAGGTAGGCGACGGCGAAGTCCTGGATGGCATCGAGGTTCTCGGCATCCCCTTTGCCGGTGACTTCACGATCATCCGCGGTAATCGTCTCGCCGGCTAGATATGCCTTGGCGACATCGGCGATATAGTCGCCGCGGTAGCCGTTCTCGGGCCACTCGGCGGCCTCCGGCGTGAGGCCTTTCACACGGGCCTGCACCGAGCGGGCGAGGTTGTGGATCTGGGCGCCGGCGTCGTTGTAGTAGAACTCGCGAGTGACATCGAAGCCGGTGGCTTCCAGCAGCCGGCACAGGCAGTCGCCGATAGCGGCGCCACGCCCATGGCCGACGTGCAGCGGCCCGGTGGGATTGGCGGAAACGAATTCCACCTGCACTTTCTGGCCCTGACCGCTCAGGCTGCGTCCGTAGGTATCGCCGGCGTCGAGAATGCTGGGCACGACCTGGGCCACGGCGTCGGTGGCGGCGAAGAAGTTGATGAAGCCGGGACCGGCGATGTCGACCTGGCGCAGAGCGGCGCTTTCCGGCAGCGCCGCGACCAGCGCCTCGGCCAGCTCGCGTGGCTTGCGTCCGGCCGGCTTGGCCAGGGTTAGCGCGAGGTTGCTGGCGTAGTCGCCGTGGGCCTTGTCCTTGGTAGGCTCGACCTTGATGTCCAACGGGGTATCTTGGGGAAGAATGCCTTGCTGCTTGAGCTGCGTACCGGCCGCGTCGAGCAGTTCGATGATCGTCTCTTTCATGAAATTCCGATGTCCTGTGTCTGGCGCGCGACAGGCCGGCGAGCGCCAGGCTACGAAGTGCGCTAAGAGCGTTAGATCGCCTATTATCGGCGATTGGCCGACGCCTTTAAACCCAGCGATGCCATGAGTCTTTCTAGGTTGCTCGTGACGGCGGGTGCGCGGGCAGGGCGCCTCGTGGTAGCGCTCATGTCAATGTCTGGGGGTCGATGTCCAGAGAGGCGCGTACACGTCGGCTATCGGGGTGACTCTCCAGCCATTGCACGAGCCAGGCGCATGCGCGGTGCAAGGCACTGCGCCGTGTGTCGGAGAGCATCAACTGCATGTGGTAGCGGTTCTGGCGCCGCTCCATGGGCGCTGGTACCGGCCCCAAGCAGATGACCGAGGCGTCCTCGGCGCCAAGCCATTCGCGCAATGCCTCGGCGGCAGCGGTGGCGAATTCGGCAACGTGTTCCTCGCGCGCAGCTTCGAAGCGAGCCAGTGCCAGATGCCGATAGGGCGGCAGACCGGCCAGGCGCCGTTCTTCCAACAGGTGGCCGGCCAGCGCTTCATAGCCGCTGTCGGCAAGCAGGCGCAGGTTGGGGTCGTCGGGATGCAGAGTCTGGACCAGCACGCGGCCCGGATGCTCGGCGCGGCCAGCACGACCGGCGACTTGTACCAACAACTGGGCGCTGTGCTCGAGGGCTCTGAAATCGCTGGCGTAGAGCCCGGCATCAGCGTTGACCACGACCACTAGCGTGACATGGGGCAGATGGTGGCCCTTGGCGAGCATCTGGGTGCCGACCAGCAGGCTGGGCTCGCCGCGTCGAATCTCGCGCAGAATCTCCTCGAAGGCTTGCTTGCGCCGGGTGCTGTCGCGGTCGATGCGATGCACGGGCGTCTCGGGGAATAATGCAGCCAGCGTTTCCTCGGTGCGCTCAGTGCCGCTACCCAGTGGGCGCAGGTCGCCGCTGTCGCATTCCGGGCAGGCATCGGGAAGCGGACGGTGGAAGTCGCAATGATGGCAGACCAGCTCCTGGGGCTGGCGATGCAGCGTCATGCGAGCATCGCAATGCGGGCATTCGGCTAGCCAGCCACAGGCGTGACACGCCAGAGTGGGGGCGAAGCCGCGTCGGTTGATGAAGACCAGCACCTGATTACCCGCGTTCAAGGTCTGCCGAATCGCTTCGATGGCGGGGGCGATTAAACCGCCCTGGCGGTGACGCCCACGGAGATCGGTCAACTCCAGGCGTGCCGGGGCGTGCCGATTGGCACGTTGGGTCAGGCGCAGATGACGGTAACGGCCGCTGCGTGCCTGGGCGAGGGTCTCTAGAGCTGGCGTGGCGCTGCCCAGCACGATCGGAATTTTCTCGCGGTGGGCGCGAGCAATGGCCAGGTCGCGGGCGTGGTAACGCAGGCTTTCCTGCTGCTTGAAGGAGCCGTCGTGTTCTTCGTCGATGACGATCACCCCGGCGGCGGCCAGGGGGGTAAAGACCGCCGAGCGCGTTCCGATGACGATCGGTGCCCGGCCAGTGCGCGCGGCGTCCCAGGCATCCAGGCGTTCGAGGTCGGTGAGTCCTGAATGCAGGGCCACCACCGGGACCCGAAAACGTTGCCGGAAGCGGGACAGCGTTTGTGGTGTCAGGCCGATCTCCGGTACCAGCACCAGCGCCTGGCGGCCCCGCGCGAGTACCGCTTCGATGAGTTGCAGATAGACCTCGGTCTTGCCGCTACCGGTGACGCCGTGCAATAAGCATGGATGGTAGCGCTCGAGGCCCTCGTGAATCTCGGCGAGGACGCCTGCCTGTTCGCGGGTTAGTGGCAATGAGGGTTCGGCGAGCCGCGAGCCGGGATCTTCCTCGGTGGCCGTCAGTCGCTCTTCGTGGCACTCGACGAGATGCTTGGCCTGTAGGCCTTCGAGCTGCGCGCGGGTGAAGCCTTGCGCGGTGATCGCGCGCGTCATCAAGCCACGGGGATGCTGGCGCAGCATCGCCAGCAGTTCGGCCTGGCGAGGCGCGCGTTCGAGCGGGCCGGTATCGCCGTCGCGCGCTATCCAGCGTTCCTGGTAGCGCGCCTGTAAGGGCCGCCCCTGGCGCAAGGCGACGGGCAGTGCCTGGGCGATGGTGTCACCCAGTGGATGCTGGTAGTAGCGCGCGGTAAAGCGACACAGCCACCACCAGTCGTCGGGCAAGGGGGCATCGTCGAGACACGCCAGCACGGACTTGAGCTGCGCGTCCGGGACGTCGCTGCGCTCGGGACATTCGACCACTACGCCGATGAGTTGGCGGCGTCCGAACGGCACCTTGACGCGAAGCCCTGGGCGCCAGCCACAAGCGGGAGCCTCGCGACAAGGGCGATAGTCGAAGAGGCGTCGCAAGGGCGTGGGCAGGGCGACCCTGAGTAGGCGCGGCATATGATTGGTGCTCGACAAAAGTCCTCCGAAAAGGCGGTGACACATGGCGTTGCAGGCGCCACGCGTCTTTTCAGCGATATCACGGCACTGCTATAATGCGCGGCCCTTCGGCTGTGGGCCAAGGCGAGTATCGTCGGGGTCGCATGCCGAATCAATCGGTTGCATCTTTATCAACCCGTGTGCGGTGCCTGGCATCGACCAGGTGGCGGCGCACCATAGCGTGAGGCAGCAAAATGAAACAAGCGATCCATCCCGAATACAAGAAGGTCACCGCCACGTGCTCCTGCGGCGCGACCTTCGCACTGGGCTCCACGGCCAAAGACGACTTCTATCTGGATGTCTGCTCGCAGTGCCACCCGTTCTATACCGGCAAGCAGAAGCAGGCGACTACTGGTGGTCGTGTCGAACGCTTCAACAAGCGTTTCGGTGCAGCGCTCAAGCGCAACTAAACCAAGCAAGAAGCGATACGTCGGTGACGCGCCGGCATTCGAGAAACCCGCTCCGGCGGGTTTTTTTATTTTTGGAAGTCGAAAACGCCGCCCCGATAAGGTTTGTTTTATGCCTGGTTCATCAGGCATAAGTTTCAACAAATGGCTGTTAATTGCTTCAAAAGGTCGCTTAAAAGCCTTTACTGTCGCGAACTTGGCGTAAGTTGTTTGGCGGATTTTTTTTCTATATTCTGGAAGTCACGCCTCCATGCAGACGACTGGAAAAGCTCATGAGTGACGAAAAAAGACAGGCCGCGCTGGATTATCATGCCAAGCCGATTCCCGGCAAATTGTCCGTCGAACTGACCAAGCCTACCGAGACATCGAAGCATTTGTCCTTGGCCTATAGTCCTGGCGTAGCCGAGCCGTGCCGAGAGATCGCCAAGGATGTAGAAAACGCCTATCTGTATACCGGCAAGGGCAATCTGGTGGCGGTGGTCTCTGACGGCAGCGCGATCCTCGGCCTGGGTAACCTGGGTCCGTTGGCCAGCAAGCCGGTCATGGAAGGTAAGGGTGTGCTGTTCAAGCGCTTCGCGGGTATCAACTCTGTGGACATCGAGGTCGATGCCGAGAGTCCGCAGGCTTTCATCGATACCGTGGCCCGCATCGCCGATACTTGGGGCGGTATCAATCTCGAGGATATCAAGGCGCCGGAGTGCTTCGAGATCGAGCAAGCGTTGATCGAGCAGTGCAATATTCCGGTCTTTCACGATGACCAGCACGGCACGGCTATCGTCACGGCGGCAGGGCTGCTCAATGCCTTGGATATCGCCGGCAAGCGCCTGGAAGACGCCAAGATCGTCTGCCTGGGAGCGGGCGCGGCGGCCATCGCCTGCATGAAGCTGCTGGTCTCGTGTGGCGCCCGCGCCGAGCATATCTACATGCTCGACCGCAAAGGCGTGGTGCACAGCGAGCGTGACGATCTCAATCAGTACAAGGCGATGTTCGCCACCGAGACGTCGCGACGTACGCTGGATGATGCCATCGAGGGGGCCGATGTCTTCGTGGGATTGTCCGGCCCCAATCTGCTCAAGCCGGAGCAACTCCAGCGCATGGCCGCGAATCCGGTGGTGTTTGCGTGCTCCAACCCCGACCCCGAGATTCATCCGGACGTGGCCAACGAGACCCGCGACGATGTGATCATGGCCACCGGGCGCTCCGACTACCCCAACCAGGTCAATAACGTGTTGGGCTTTCCCTTCATTTTCCGGGGAGCGCTGGACGTTCGCGCCACGCGTATCAATGAAAAAATGAAAGTCGCGGCCGTGCATGCCCTCAAGGACCTGGCGCGTGAGCCGGTGACCCGCGAGGTGCTGGATGGCTATGGTATCGAGTCGCTGGAGTTCGGGCGCGGTTACATCATTCCCACGCCGCTGGACTCCCGGCTGCTCGACCGGGTTGCCTCGGCGGTGGCACAGGCGGCAGTGGATAGCGGTGTGGCGCGTAAGCCCTATCCGGCACATTATCCGTTGACCAGCATCAAGGACGTTTACGGGCCGATATAGTCGCGCGCCTAACAGGCAGGATATCGAAGGGCCGCTCCTGGAGCGGCCCTTTTAGGTTATGGGGCGTGGTGTGTCGGCGTCACCAGCTGTAGAGCAGTGACATCGAGGTGGTGCGGTCGGTGTTGGCTTCGGCGTCGTCCGGCGGATTCGTGTTGTTCTTGACCTCAAAAGACATTTTGAGCGCCAGGTGCGAATTGAGTTGGGAGGTCAGCGACGAAATCGAACGTGTCGTGGTGTTGGGCTCGGCCGCCTCGATGGAAAGGGCTTGCTCGAAGTAGGCCCCCTCCGAGATGTTCCAGCGATAGTCGAGCGCGGCGTAGGCCAGACCGAGGTCATTGTCCTTGCCGCCCTGGTAGGCGTCGTGACGATAGCCGGGGCCGAATTCCGTGGAAAACGTGTGTGTCGGGCCGTCGAGCCACTGGCGGCCATAGCCGCCGATGGTGGTGAACTGGTAGTCATAACCGCTGAAGCGGTCCTTTTCCCAGCGCCCGAAGCCGAACAGGTAGTGAGGGCCTTTCAGTTCATAACGCTCACGGCCACCCAGCAGGTACTGTTCGGTACTGGTTTCATCGTTTTCCTGAACGCTGCGCGTCTCGCCGCGCAGCGTGTGTGTATGGCGACCCGTCAGCCAAGTGAGGCGCCCCTTGGCGAGCAGCGTCCGGCTGTTGCTGTTACCGGAGAGGTGGGTATAGCCGAGTTCGGCGTCGCCGCTCATCTTGGGGGTATCGTCTTGTGGTGCGGGGGGTGCGTAGAACAAGTCGGCGTGCACCGGGAGTGCACCGCCGAGTAGCATGACGAGCAATAACCATTGCGAGCCTCGCGACACGAGCATGGTGGATTCCCTTCAGAAACGGTTCTCGGTCGGTGGTGTGGGAGCTGGCGCGCTCATGGGGGTGGCCGTCGAGGCCACCCATGGAGAGTCACTAGAAAATGGCATCGTAAGTGCCGGTCCCTTGGGAGCCGCTGCTGTTCTCGAGTTCGGGCTGAATCGAACGCGGCTTATAGTCGGGCAGGTTGTCCTCTCGGAAGATTTCCTGCATGCCCCCCGGCTGGTCATTATGCAGGCGTAGCCCGGTTTCAGGGTCGATGCGAACCTTGACGATATCGTCGGGGCGCGAAGGCATGCTTTCGGGCTGGCCTTGAAGCGCTTGGCCCATGAACGATTTCCAGATCGGCAAGGCGGCTTGCGAGCCGTATTCCCCGGTTGTGCTGTTGTCGTCCTTGCCGACCCAGACGGTGGCCACCAGGTCGCTATTGAAGCCCGAGAACCAAGCGTCGCGTTGATCGTTGGTGGTGCCGGTCTTGCCGACGATATCGGGGCGATTGAGCTCCAGGGCGCCGCGTCCCGTGCCCTTCTCGATGACGTCACGCATCATGTCGCGGATGATGTACATCTCTTCGGGCGTGGCCACGCGCTCGGCGATGCGGCGGGTTTCGCCGTTGATTGCGACGGTCTTCTGGTCGGGGGCGCACTCCCGGCATGCCACCACGGGATTGGCTTCCTCGATCAGCTTGTCCTGGCTGCCTTTGGTGATCGATTGGATATACCACGGCGCGACCTTGAAGCCGCCGTTGGCTAGAACGGCATAGGCATTGGCCATCTCCAGTGGGGTCAGCGAGGCGCTGCCCAGTGCCAAGGACAGGCCGTGGGGGAGGTGTTCCTTGGTGAATCCGAAGTTCTCAAGGAACGTCAGAGTGTTGTCCAGCCCCAGCGATTGCAGGACTCGGATAGTCACCAGGTTGCGTGACTCATAGAGCCCGACGCGTAACCGGGTGGGGCCACGGAACTCGCCTTCGGCGTTTTCGGGACGCCATTTGCCGCCCATGTCCGACATCACCACCGGGGCATCGTTGATGATGGTGGCGGCGCTCATGCCGTTGTGCAATGCGGCAAGATAGATGAAAGGCTTGAAGATCGAGCCGGCCTGGCGCTCGGCCTGAATGGCGCGGTTGAACTTGCTCGCTGAGAAGTTGAAGCCGCCCTGCAGGCCGCGAATGGCGCCTGTCTGCGGATCCATGACGACGATTGCGGCCTGGGCGCCGGGGATCTGGGAGAGACGCCAGTCGCCGTCGTCGGTCTGCATGACGCGGACGAGATCGCCACGTTGAGCGATGGCGCCGGCATTGGCAGGCACCTTGCCGCGCCATTCGGCACTGTGATACGTACGTGCCCAGTCAAGCCCGTCCCAGCCGAGTGTGACCACGCCATCGTCACGCGTCAGAACACGCATCTGGCGACCGTCCGTGCTCACCACGATGCCCGGTTCCAGGGGGCCGAGCCGGGGCGTGCGGTCGAGCACCTTGACCCAGTTGCTGACATCGCCATCGACACCTTCGATTGTCTGCTCGCTACTCTTGGCGGCTTGGCGTGCGGTTTTCATGACCTCGGGGGATTCGGACAGCTCTTTCTCTAGGCCCCGGGGCGCAGTGTTTTCCTGGGCTTCCACCAAGCTCGAAGGGATATCGGTTTTTTCCGGGCCTCGCCAGCCATGCCGGGTGTCATATTCGATCAAGCCATTCACGAGGGCATTTCGTGCGAGGGACTGGAGGCGGCTGTCGATGGTCGTGGTGATCTTGATATTGTCGGTGTACGCATTATCGCCGAATCGGTTCACAGCGTATTGGCGTGCCATTTCGGCGACATAGGATGCATTGACCTCATACTGCGAGTACGCCTGATGCGCCGTGATCGGTGCCTTGACGGCGGCCTGGTACTGAATGGGATCGATGAAGCCCAGCTCGCGCATGCGCAGCAATACCCAGTTGCGGCGAATCAGCGAGCGCTCGGGGTTGCTCAAGGGGTTGAGCGCCGAGGGTGCCTTGGGAAGCCCCGCCAGCATCGCCAATTGCGGCAGATCCAGTTTCGCGAGGGGTTTGTCGTAATAGCTTTTGGCAGCGGCACCGATACCGTAGGCACCATTGCCGAGATAGATCTTGTTGACGTAAAGCTCGAGTATCTGCTGCTTGCTGAGCACCTGTTCCATCTGCAGCGACAGCAGGATCTCGCGGATCTTGCGCGTGAACGTTTGATCCAGAGTAAGCAAGTAGTTACGTGCCACCTGCATGGTGATGGTGCTACCCCCCGACTGGATATTGCCGCTGATGGCAAGTTCCAGCGCTGCGCGTGCGAGTCCCTTGGGGTCGATGCCGGGGTGTTCGAAGAAACTGGCATCCTCGGCGGCCAATAGGGCGTCGATGTAGGATTGGGGGATGTCGTCGTAGCTCACGGGCGTGCGGCGCTGATCACCGAACTCACCGATCAGCTTGTCGTCACGCGTGTAAACGCGCAGCGGGGTCTGTAGTTCGAAGCCTTGTAGTTGGCGAACGTCGGGCAAGCCCGGCGCGAAGTAGATACCGGCGCCGATGATGGCTAGTACGCAGCCCAGCCCCAAAGACACAATTAGCCATAGAATGGACGTTAACAAGCGTTTGAAAAGCTTCATGAAAAGGCGTTTTCCGTCGTCTTGGGTGGCGGTCTGGCCGCGATGAATGGTGCAATCCGTTGCCGTCGGTATTATAAGAACGCAGCCGCATGGGGGCTAGCGTTGATGCAAATCGACTGTCACGGCAGTATGCATAATGTAACCTTACGCAATGTGGCGTGCCTCATACGATAGTGTGGCATGCTGACAATAAAGCGGCTTGCCTCGGCACAGGGGCAGCGGGTTGGCTCGACGAATGACAAGACCGAGCGCCACGCCACGCCGAAGAATATCGCAGGGGTATGACAGTGTGGCGGTTTAAAAAGTCCCAGCAAGGCCTGGTAGGGGTGGATATTACCTCGGCCACCGTCAAATTGATCGAGCTCGATCGCGCGGGGGTGGGCCAGCGTATCGCCAGCTATGCCGTTCGCCCTTTGCGTGAAGGCGCGGTGGTGGAGCGGCGCATTCGCGATCTCGACGAGGTGGCCGCGACGTTGACGCGCGCGGTCGAGCATGCGCGTCCGCATTCACGGCGTGCGGTGGCGGCGGTGCCCGCCAGTGCCACCATCACCAAGACACTGACGTATCCGGTTACCCTAAGCGACGACGAGATCGAGGCCCGCATTCAGCTCGAGTCCGAGCGCCATATCCCGTTTCCACTCAATGAGGTGGCCTTCGATTTCCAGCGCCTGGGACTCAACGCGCGTTATCCCGACCAGCAAGATGTCTTGCTGGTCGCGTGTCGCCTGCAGGACGTCGACCACCTTGCCGATGTCCTTCGCCG
Organism: Chromohalobacter sp. HP20-39; assembly: GCF_033052815.1. Classification (NCBI taxonomy): domain Bacteria; kingdom Pseudomonadati; phylum Pseudomonadota; class Gammaproteobacteria; order Oceanospirillales; family Halomonadaceae; genus Chromohalobacter; species Chromohalobacter sp. HP20-39. Next base: position 109,948 of record NZ_JAWHTP010000009.1, read on the forward strand.
TGCCGGTCTCGAGCCCGCCGCGGTTGACGTGGAATCCTTCGCCATGGAGCGCGCGGCCAGCAAGCTGCTGCGAGACGAGACGACGTCCGGCCAGGTAGGAGAGTGTGCCGCGCTGGTCGACATCGGTGCCAACATGAACGCCTTCCATGTGCTCATCGATGGGCGCATCGCCTATACCCGCGACAACGTATTGGGCGGTCGTCATCTGACCGAGGAAATCCGCAAGCGCTATGGCTTGAGTCTCGAGGAGGCGGGGTTGGCCAAGAAGCGCGGCGGCTTACCCGAGGATTATGAACATGAAGTGCTGTTGCCCTTCATCGATATGCTGATCCAGCAAGTCGGCCGCTCATTGCAGCTTTATCACACCTCGGGCAAGCCCCGTGACATTCAACGTCTGATTTTGGCGGGCGGCTCGAGTGTCATCCCGGGGCTGCGAGAAAGGCTCGAGGCGCAAAGCGGACTGGAGGTGGTGATGGCCAATCCGTTCGAGCGCATGCGCGTGGCGTCGCGCGTCGACGTGCAGGCGCTCGCCAGTGATGCGCCGGCGATGCTCACCGCGTGTGGTCTGGCGATGAGGGGGCGGCGATGAGTATCGAAATCAACCTGTTGCCGTGGCGAGAGGCGCATCGACAGCGGCGCACGCGGCGCTTCTATATGGGACTGGTGGGCGTGACGGCACTGGCGCTGATTTGTGCCTTGGGTGTGGCGCGCTGGTACCAGGCCGGTATCGACGCCGAGCGCGGCCGCCTCGCGCTGATCGAGCGCCGCATGGAGGCACTCGAACAAGATATCGCCACGGTCAAGGACTATCGCGCATTGCGAGAGCGGATGCTCGAACAGATAGGCCTGATTCGGGAGTTGCAATTCAGCCGCCCGCAGACGGTGCGCATCTTCGATCAGTTGGCGGCGACCCTGGCCGAGGGTGTGTATTACGACCGCCTGATACGCAAGGGCGATCGACTCGAACTCAGTGGCCTGGCGCGCTCCAACCGGCGTGTGTCCGAGCAATTGCGACAACTCGCGGCTTCGCCGGTTTTCGCCACGCCGGCACTTTCCAGCGTGCAGTCGAGCGACGGTGATGCAGCGGTGAAGCGTTTCCAGCTCAGTGTCGAGGCGCGAACGCCTCGTCGTGATGCCGAGGAGGCGCCATGAGTCTGCGTTCACAGTGGCGACAGCTGCGCGAGGTCGAATGGCGCGACCTGGACCTCAAGGAGGCCGGCACGTGGCCGGCGCTGCTGCAGGCGATGTGCCTGGTGGCGCTGTTTTTGACCGTCTTCTGGGTTGCCCAGTGGTTCTTCGCGGCGCCTAGCCAGGCGACCCTCGAAAGCTTGCAGGAACGCGAAGTCGAACTGCTCCAGGAATACGAGAGCCGCGCTTATCAGGCAGCGAACCTAGAGCAGATGCGTATGCAGATGGCGGAACTCGACAAACGCATGCAGACATTGCTGGAGATGCTGCCTACCGACACAGAGGTGCCCGCGTTGCTGGATGATATCAGCGATGCGGCTCAGGCCCATCGGCTTGCCATCGAGTCGATTAGGTTGCGCTCCCCGGTGCCAAAAGACTTCTACGTCGAACAGCCCTTCGATATTCAGGTGCGGGGCGGCTATCACGATATCGCTGCTTTCCTGGCCAACGTGGCGGCGTTGCCGCGTATTGTTACCTTGCATGACTTCTCGCTAATGCCTGTGGACGATGGCGATACGCTGCGCCTGTCGCTGCTGGCACGTACCTACAGCTATCACGAAGACGCCGAGCCCAAGGCTGGGGAGCGTGATAATGAGTGAGTGGCTGGCGAATTGTCGGTGCTGGCGTGGTCTGCTGGCAGGGTTGGCCGCCTTGGTGTTGCTGAGCGGTTGTCGCGATGCGGAGCTGAGCGCCCTGGAAGCGCGTCTGGACGATCTGCGTCAACGTCCGGAAGGTAGCATCGAGGCGCTCCCGCCTCCACCAACGTACCGCACGGCGCAGTATACGCAGGCCCAACAGCGCAGCCCGTTCAATGCCGAACGCCGCATGCAAATGGAGAGTGCGATCTCATCGCAGGGTAATGGTCCCGATCGTCAGCGCCCTCGCGATCCCCTGGAACGCTTCCCGTTGGAGCAGCTTGAACTGGTGGGAACCTTGACGGTGGACGGGCGACCATCGGCCTTGATTCGCGCGCCTGATGGCAACGTCTACCGTCTTTTCGAGGGTGACCATCTGGGGACCGATTTCGGGCGTATCACGTCGATTGATGACGCGGGCGTCGAACTGGTCGAGCGGGTGCGTGATGGCGGAAGCGCCTGGCGTCAGCGGCGTCGTACCCTGGCATTCAACGAATCATCGCAAGCCGCCGAGTGATGGCGGATGCGTACAGGCAGGAGAATTACATGATGCGAACGCTGCGCGACTGGCTGGTCGGCGGGCTCTTTCTCGCAGGATTAGTCGTCTGTGCCCAAGTACAGGCGGCGACGTTGACGTCGCTCGAGTTCGCCCAGCGCGAGGACGGCGGGGTTGATGCGTTGCTGGACTTCGATGGGCCGGCGCCAGTGGCGAATGGCTATCGAAGCACATCACCGCCGCGGGTCGTTCTCGATCTGCCGGAGACGAGCAGCCGTCTCGAACGACAACGTTTCGAGGTGGGTCAGGGCGGCTTGCAGGAAGTACGAGTGGCCGAGACACCTGCGCGTACGCGCCTGGTCTTCGACCTGGTCGAGGCCCTGTCCTATTCGACCCAGCGTCAGGGGCAACGTCTGCGTGTACGCCTGGGGGGCGATGCCGGAATGCCTAGCGACACGGCCCCGAGCATCCGCGACTTCGATTTTCGGCGCGGCGATAGCGGTGGCGGGCGCTTGGTGGTTACGCTCGACCACGGCGACGTGACGCCGCAAACGAATACCCAGGGCGATACTTTGACGGTGACATTGCCCGATGTACGTCTGCCTGAAGAATTGGACAGCATCCTCGACGTCAGTGATTTCGATACGCCGGTGTCGCGCATCGTGCCCCATGAGGGCGATGACGGGGTGACGTTGACGTTCGACAATCGCGAGGATTTTCAGCACCTGGTCACGCAGCGCGGCGACAAGCTGATCGTGGAGGTGCAGCCGCGCGCTGAGGAGGCACGCACGTCATCGGACGGCACACAGACATATGATGGCAAGCCGATCAGCCTCAATTTCCAGAATATTAAAGTACGCGAAGTATTGTCGGTACTCTCCAATTTTAGCGGGGTCAATATTGTCGCCAGCGATAGCGTCAATGGCAGCGTGACACTCAATCTCGATCAGGTGCCCTGGGATCAGGCGTTGGCCTTGATTCTCAAAAGTCATGGACTGGCGAGTCGGCGCCAGGGCAATGTGATCATGGTCGCGCCCGCTGGCGAGCTGGCGCAGATGGAGCAGCAGACGCTTGAAAGCCGTGAGTTGGCTCCTTTGGAGACCGAATACGTGAAGGTGCGCTACGCCAAGGCCACCAATCTGGCGGAAATGCTGCGTGGCAGTGAAGGTTTCGGTCTGCTGTCCGAGCGTGGACGCGTGGTGGTCGACGAGCGGACCAACACCTTGCTGGTGCGCGATACTCCCGAGCAATTGGCCGGCATCCGCAACATGCTTGACAAGCTCGATGTGCCAGTACGTCAGGTCCAGATCGAAGCACGCATCGTCATCGCCCGCGACACCGCCTCCCGGGAGTTGGGCGTCAATTGGGGCATCTCGCAACGCGAGGGGGTCAGCTTCGACGAGAATGGCGTGGGCAGCGTGGTCGATCGCAATCCCAGCGGCGCCAATCAAGCCTCCGCCGGGCTATCCGTCGACCTGGGCGATAGCGATGGCAGCGGTTCCACCTTCAGTTTCGGGTATCTCTCCGGGGATGTGTTGCTCGATCTGGAGCTGCGTGCTTTGGAAAGCGAGGGCAAGAGTCAGGTTATCTCTCAACCCAAGGTGATTACCGCTAATCAGAAGAAGGCGGTGATCAAGCAAGGGCAGGAAATTCCCTACGAGGAAGCGACCTCATCCGGGGCCACCAGCGTGGAATTCAAGGAGGCGGTGCTGTCGTTGGCCGTGACGCCACAGATCACGCCCGATGGCAGCATCGTCATGGACCTGCTGATCAATAACGACACCGTCTCCGATACTAGTTACGGTGCCGGCGCGCCGGCAATCGATACCAATTCCATCGAGACCCAGGTGCTGGTTGATGATGGCGAAACGGTGGTGCTGGGCGGCATACTGACGTCTCAACAATTGCGTAATCTTTCCAAGACGCCGTTGCTCGGTGATTTGCCGCTCATCGGTTCGTTGTTCCGCTATACCCAGGAATCCAACGAAAAGGTAGAATTGTTGATCTTCATTACCCCCAAGATCATCGGAGACGAACAGGCGAATCGCTGATGCAGGGTCTGCCCACGATCATCCTCGTCGGCCCCATGGGCGCGGGGAAAAGTACCATCGGACGCCTGCTGGCAGCCGAATTGAAACGTGCGTTTTTCGATAGCGATCACGAAATCGAGGCGCGCTGCGGCGCCAATATTGCCTGGATTTTCGATGTCGAGGGCGAGCGCGGCTTTCGCGATCGCGAAACGGCCATGCTGCGTGAACTGGCAGGCCGCGAAGCCATCGTTCTCGCCACCGGCGGTGGCGCGGTGTTGCGCGAAGACAACCGCCAGACGTTGCGCGAGCGGGGCACGGTGGTGTATCTGGCGACCTCGGTCGAGCAGCAGATTCGGCGCACGGCTCGCGACCGCAATCGCCCGTTATTGCGTCATGGTGACCCTGAACAGGTGCTGCGTGAGCTGTTTGCCAAGCGCGATCCGCTTTACCGTGCCACCGCCGACCTGACGGTGCGCACCGATCGGCGCGGCCCGCGGGCGGTGGTCAACGAGATCATCCGCCGTACCAAGCGTTTGTCCGATCCACTCGATCTAAAGGCTTGAACATGACCGCTTCGTCCGCATTGCCGTATCAACGTCTGCATGTCGAACTCGACGCGCGGCGCTATCCCCTTCATGTGGGGCCGGGGTTACTCGATGACCCGGACATGCTGGTGCCCTACCTAGCCGGGCAGCAGGTAATGATCGTCACCAATGAGACGGTGGCGCCGCTGTATCTCGAGCGGCTCAAGCGCACGCTGAGCGGTGACGAGCGCGACGTGCGCGAGGTGATCCTGCCTGATGGCGAGCACACCAAGACCCTGGCCAGTGTCGAGCGCATCTGGGACGCGCTGCTGGCGGCGGGGTTCAATCGGCGTTGCACGCTGGTGGCGCTCGGCGGCGGGGTGATCGGCGACATGGCCGGCTATGCAGCGGCGTGCTATCAGCGCGGCGTGGCCTTCGTGCAGGTGCCGACGACCTTGCTGTCGCAGGTGGATTCTTCGGTGGGCGGCAAGACCGGCGTCAATCATCCGCGTGGCAAGAACATGATCGGCGCCTTCTGGCAGCCGCGCGCGGTACTGATCGACACCGATACGTTGCTCACGTTGCCGAGTCGAGAGCTATCCGCAGGGCTCGCCGAGGTCATCAAGTACGGCCTGATACAAGATGTCGACTTTCTCGTCTGGCTGGAAGCGCGCATGCCGGCGCTGCGCGGGCTCGATGTCGAGGCGCTCACCGAGGCCATCCTCAGAAGCTGCGCCATCAAAGCCGAGATCGTCGCCCGCGACGAGACAGAACAGGGGCAGCGGGCGCTGCTCAACCTGGGGCATACCTTCGGGCACGCCATCGAAGCGCATCAGGGCTACGGCAGTTGGTTGCACGGTGAGGCCGTGGGTACGGGAATGGCGATGGCCACCGAGCTTTCGCGACGCCTCGGCTGGCTTTCCGTTGATGATGTGGCGCGCGTCGAAACGCTCATTGCGCATGCCGGCCTGCCGGTGACGGCGCCCGCTTCGATGAGCGCCGAGGATTTTCTTGCCACCATGCGGTTGGACAAGAAAAACATCGACGCGCGGTTGCGTCTGGTGTTGCTGTCACGGCTGGGCGAGGCCTGTGTTTACGACGCGACGCCGCCCGACATGCTCGATGCGCTGCTCGCGGACTTCCCCCGTAGTTGATCCCGCTCGGCCTTGCCCGACCATGACGCCTGCCTCTCCTTCGGCAGGCGTTTTTGGTTGTGCCGCAGAGGCCGCCTGCGCGTTTGTGCGTTGGCGACTTTCGCGCGACAATATGCCTGTATCGGCATGCCTCATGCAGGATCGGCATGAGATTGGGCTATACTTTAGACTAAAGTCGAGTGTTTCGCGTTTCAAACGTTCAATCTTGCTAACGCGTTGACATGTCAGGGGTTTTGGCGAGACTTTGTGGCTAACCCCGCGATTTTGCGCAGCTTTGAGGCCACACGGAAGGTAGTGGAATTGCTTGAGTGAGGGCCAGGGGCTATGCTGGTCGACCTTTTTCACCCCCGATGCGTCACCGAATGACGTGCTTTTCGACCTTCAAGAATAAAAGAAAACCGTTAAGCATAACACGATTATTTCTGGACACAAGTTTTCAAAAATTGTGAGGCACGCCCATGATGAGAGGCCTTCACCAGCCTGGCGAGTTCCGTGACAACTGCGGCTTCGGCCTGATCGCCCATATGGAAGGGCAGGCGAGTCATGACCTGCTCAAGACCGCGATCGAATCCCTGACCTGCATGACCCACCGCGGTGGTATCGCCGCCGATGGCAAGACCGGCGATGGCTGCGGTCTGCTATTCAAGATGCCCAGTGACTTCATGCGTGCCGTGGCCAGCGAGGAGTTGGGCGTCGTGCTGGGCGAGCGCTTCGCCGTGGGGAGTGTGTTTCTGCCCGATGACGATGCGCGAGAGGCGTATGCGCGAGAGGTACTCGAGGCGCAACTGACGGCGCGTGGTTTGCGTGTCAGCGGCTGGCGCGAGGTGCCCACCGATGCGTCGGTGTGTGGCCCCATGGCCCTGGAGTGCCTGCCGCGCATCCGTCAGGTTTTCGTCGAGGCCGATGGCGAGCGCGACGCCCAGGCGTTCAATGTCGATCTGTTCATGGCACGGCGTTATGCCGAGCAAGCGCTGAAGGACGAAGACGACTTCTATATCTGCTCGTTGTCCTCCGAAGTGGTGTCCTACAAGGGCCTGATGATGCCTGCGGACCTGCCCACCTTCTATCGGGATCTGGGCGATGAACGGCTGCACACGGCGATCTGTGTCTTCCACCAGCGCTTTTCCACCAATACCGCGCCGCGCTGGCCGCTGGCGCAGCCTTTCCGTTTCCTGGCGCACAACGGTGAGATCAACACGGTCGAAGCCAATCGCGGCTGGGCCAACGCGCGCAAGGAAAACTTCCTGTCGCCGTTGCTGCCGGAAATCACCGAGCTCGACGAGATCGTCAATACGTCGGGTTCCGACTCCTCGAGCATGGACAACATGCTCGAGGTGTTGCTGACCGGTGGGATGGATCTCTACAACGCCATCCGCATGATGGTGCCGCCGGCGTGGCAGAACGTCGAGACGATGGATGGCGATCTACGCGCCTTCTACGAATACAACTCCATGCACATGGAACCGTGGGACGGCCCCGCCGGTCTGGTGATGACCGATGGCCGCCATGCGGTGTGCATGCTTGATCGTAACGGGCTGCGCCCGGCGCGTTGGGTGATCACCGAGAACGGCTATATCACCCTGTCCTCCGAAATCGGCGTCTATGACTACAAGCCCGAGGACGTCATCGCCAAGGGCCGTGTGGGCCCGGGGCAGATCCTCGCCGTGGACACCCACACCGGCGAAGTGCTGCACACCCCGGATGTCGACGAACGTCTGCGCTCGGCGTATCCCTATCGTCGCTGGCTGAAGCAACATGCGCATTATCTGGAGTCCGCGCTGACCGAGCTGGCGCGTTTCCAGCCCATGGCCGGCGACAAGCTCAACGTTTACCAGAAGATGTTCCAGGTAACGTTCGAAGAGCGCGATCAGTTGCTGCGTCCGCTGGCCGAGGGCGGCCAGGAGGCGGTGGGCTCGATGGGCGACGACACGCCGATGGCGGTGCTGTCGCGTCATGGACGCTTGCTGACCGATTACTTCCGGCAGAAGTTCGCCCAGGTCACCAACCCGGCCATCGATCCGCTGCGCGAAGCGATCGTGATGTCGCTGGAAACCTGCTGCGGCGCAGAGTTGAACGTCTTCGAGGCGACCCCCGAACACGCGCATCGCCTGATCCTGACCACGCCGGTACTCTCGCCGCGCAAGTTTACCGCGCTGATTAATCAGGAGGATCCGGCATTCGCCAGCCATACGCTGAGCCTGAGTTACGACCCTGAGCGCGATACGCTCAAGCAGGCGCTGCTCGGATTGTGCCAGCGGGCCGAGGACGCGATTCGCGAGGGCAAGGTGATCCTGGTGCTCTCGGATGCCGATCTGGAACGTGGCAAGTTGCCGATTCATGCCGTGCTGGCGGTGGGGGCGATCCACCACCATCTGGGCCGCAAGGCCTTGCGGCCGCGCGTCAACCTGGTGGTCGAGACCGGCTATGCCCGCGATGCCCATCAGATGGCGGTGCTGTTCGGCGTGGGGGCCACGGCGGTGTATCCGTATCTGGCCTACCAGGTCATGGCCGACATGCATAACACCGGAGAGTTGACCGGCAACCCGGCGGACGCCCGAGAGAATTACCGCAAGGGTCTGCAAAAGGGGCTTTACAAGATCCTCTCCAAGATGGGGATCTCGACGCTGGCCTCCTATCGCGGTTCGCAGCTGTTCGAAGCGGTGGGATTGTCGTCTGAAGTCATGGACATGTGCTTCACTGGCATGGCGTCGCGCATCGAGGGCGCCGGCTTCGCCGAGCTGCAGCTGCAGCAGGAGCTGCTGGCCCGCGATGCCTGGATCCCTCGCAAGGGCATTCGTCAGGGCGGTCTGGTGAAGTACGTGCACGATCATGAATACCACGCCTATAACCCGGACGTGGTCATGCAGTTGCAGAGTGCGGTGCAAAGCGGCGACTACGCCAAGTGGAAGCAGTTCGCACAGACCGTCAATGAGCGTTCGGTGGCCACCCTCCGTGACCTGCTCACGCTCAAGCCGGCCCCTGAGCCGTTGTCGCTCGACGAGGTCGAGCCGGTCGAGAACCTGCTGCCGCGCTTCGATAGCGCCGGGATGTCGCTCGGCGCGCTGTCGCCGGAGGCCCACGAGGCGATGGCGCAAGCCATGAACGAGACCGGCGGACGCTCCAACTCCGGTGAGGGCGGCGAGGACCCGGCACGCTACGGGACCATTCGCTCCTCGAAGATCAAGCAGGTAGCCTCCGGGCGCTTCGGCGTGACGCCGGCGTATCTGGTCAATGCCGAGGTGCTGCAGATCAAGGTCGCGCAGGGCGCCAAGCCCGGCGAGGGCGGCCAGTTACCCGGGGGCAAGGTCAACGAACTGATCGCTCGACTGCGCTATGCGGTGCCCGGGGTGACGCTGATCTCGCCGCCGCCGCATCACGACATCTATTCCATCGAGGATCTGGCACAACTGATCTTCGATTTGAAGCAGGTCAACCCGGCGGCCCAGGTCTCGGTCAAGCTGGTCTCCGAGCCCGGCATCGGCACCATCGCCACCGGCGTGGCCAAGGCCTACGCCGATTTGATCACCGTCTCCGGCTATGACGGCGGCACTGCGGCGAGTCCGCTGACCTCGATCAAGCATGCCGGCAGCCCTTGGGAACTGGGCCTGCCCGAGGTGCATCAGGCGCTGCGTATCAACAGCCTGCGTGACAAGATTCGCCTGCAGACCGATGGCGGCCTCAAGACCGGCCTCGACGTGGTCAAGGCGGCGATTCTCGGCGCCGAGAGTTTCGGCTTCGGCACGGCACCGATGGTGGCGCTGGGGTGCAAATACCTGCGTATCTGCCACCTCAACAACTGTGCCACCGGCGTCGCGACCCAGCATCAGCATCTGCGCGATGAGCATTTCCGCGGCACCGTGGACATGGTCAAGCACTATTTCCGCTTCATCGCCGAGGAGGTTCGCGAGCTGATGGCATTGCTCGGCGTGCGTCAGCTCACCGATCTGATCGGGCGTACTGATCTGCTCGAGATTCTCGAGGGCGAGACGGCGTCGCAGCGCAAGCTCGACTTGGTGCCGCTGTTGCAGAACGATCACGTCCCCGAGGGGGCGCCGCAGTTCTGTCAGGTAGGTCGCAACGAGCCGCACGACCCGGGCGCCAAGAATCAGGAAATGCTGGATGCCTTGTTGCCCGCCATCGAGGCCAAGTCGGGCGGCGAGTTCCATCTGCGGATCACCAACTGCGACCGCAGCGTGGGGGCCCGAGTGTCCGGCGAGATCGCCAAGCGCTACGGCGAGAGCGGGCTTGAAGACGCGCCGATCACCACGCGTTTCACCGGCGTGGCCGGGCAGAGCTTCGGGGTGTGGAACGCGCGTGGCCTGCAGCTCTATCTCGAAGGTGATGCCAACGATTATGTCGGCAAGGGCATGAACGGTGGCAAGGTGGTCATCGTGCCGCCGCGTGAAAGCCGCTTTGAAAGCCACAAGACGGCGATCATCGGCAACACCTGCCTGTACGGCGCGACGGGCGGCAAGCTGTTCGCGGCGGGCACGGCGGGCGAGCGCTTCGCGGTGCGCAACTCCGGCGTGCATGCGGTCATCGAGGGCGCCGGCGATCACTGCTGCGAATATATGACCGGCGGCCTGGTCGCCGTGCTCGGCGAGACCGGCATCAACTTCGGGGCGGGCATGACCGGCGGGTTCGCGTATGTGCTCGACGAAGATCGCACCTTCGTTGACAAGTACAACCACGAACTGGTCGAGATCCATCGCATCAATACCGAGGTCATGGAGGCCTATCGGCGCCACCTGCGGGAGATGATCGAGGAATACGTCGCCGAAACCGGTTCCGCCCGGGGCGAGGCGATTCTCGAGGACTTCTCTGACTTCATCCGCCATTTCTGGCTGGTGAAGCCCAAGGCAGCAAGCCTCAACGGCCTGCTGGCCGAATCCCGTCGGCGGCCCGAATGAGCCGGACTTCCAGGTACCAGGAGAGACGATCATGGCAAACCGTCTGAATAACGATTTCCAGTTCATCGATGTCGGCCGGCAGGACCCCGAGAAGAAGGAGGCGCGCGCTCGCGCGCGCGAGTTCGCCGAGATATATGAGCCTTACAAGCCCAGCGAGGCGGCGAGCCAGGCGCATCGCTGTCTGGATTGCGGCAATCCGTATTGCGAGTGGAAGTGCCCGGTCCACAATTACATTCCCAACTGGTTGAAGCTGGTCAGTGAGGGCAACATCCTCGAGGCGGCGGAGATGTCTCACCGCACCAACTCGCTACCCGAAGTGTGCGGCCGCGTGTGCCCGCAGGACCGCCTCTGCGAGGGTGACTGCACGCTGAATGATGGCTTCGGCGCGGTGACCATCGGCTCGGTGGAGAAGTACATCACCGACACGGCTTTCGCCATGGGGTGGCGCCCGGACATGTCCAAGGTCGAGTGGACCGGCAAGCGCGTCGCGGTGATCGGTGCCGGCCCGGCGGGATTGGGCTGTGCCGACATTCTGGTGCGTAACGGCGTCAAGCCGGTGGTGTTCGACAAGCATCCCGAAATAGGCGGGCTGCTGACCTTCGGCATTCCCGAGTTCAAGCTCGAGAAGAATGTCATGAAGCGTCGCCGCGCGGTGTTCGAGGAGATGGGGATCGAGTTCCGCCTGGGCGTGGAAATTGGCGGCGATGTGTCCCATGAGGCGCTGCTCGACGAATTCGATGCCGTGTTCATGGGCATGGGCACCTACAAGTACATGGAAGGCGGTTTTCCCGGGGAGGATCTGCCGGGTGTCCACAAGGCACTGGATTTCCTGGTCGCCAACGTCAATCACTGCCTGGGCTTCGAGAAGGACCCTGACGATTACGTGTCGCTCGAGGGCCAGCGCGTGGTAGTGCTGGGCGGCGGCGACACGGCGATGGACTGCAATCGCACCTCGATCCGTCAGGGGGCGGCGAGTGTGACCTGCGCTTATCGTCGCGATGAGGACAATATGCCGGGATCGCGCAAGGAGGTGGCCAACGCCCGCGAGGAAGGCGTGGAGTTCCTGTTCAACCGCCAGCCGGTGGCCATCGTCGGCGAGGACAAGGTCGAAGGCGTCAAGCTGGTGCGCACGCGCCTCGGCGAGCCGGATGCCAACGGGCGTCAGCGCCCTGAGGTGGTGCCGGGGTCGGAAGAAGTGTTCGCCGCCGACGCGGTGATCATTGCCTTCGGCTTCCAGCCCAACCCCGCCGATTGGTTCGACACGGTGGGTATCGACCTCGACGAGCGCGGTCGCGTCAAGGCGCCGGCACAGGGGGGCTTCGCCTTCCAGACCAGCCATGAAAAGATCTTCGCCGGTGGCGACATGGTGCGTGGCTCTGACCTGGTGGTCACCGCCGTCTACGAAGGCCGTCAGGCCGGTGAGGGTATCCTCGACTACCTTGGCGTCTGAACCCCGAGCCACGGGCTGCGAGCCTCGAGCAGGGTGGCGCCATCATTCTGCTCGAAGCTCGAAGCTCGAAGCTCGAAGCTCGAAGCCCGAAGCCCGAAGCCCGAAGCCCGAAGCCCGAAGCCCGAAGCCCGAAGCCCGAAGCCCGAAGCCCGAAGCC
>NZ_JAWHTP010000010.1:0-103835 GCF_033052815.1 Chromohalobacter sp. HP20-39
GACCGGGCTGGCGCACCAGCTCGCGACCCTGAGGTCTGCCTGAACTTACGAAGAGGGAGTGGAGCGGGCAACGAGGCTCGAACTCGCGACCCTCAGCTTGGGAAGCTGATGCTCTACCAACTGAGCTATGCCCGCTCGACGCATGGATGTTAATCAAGCGCGCCAGGCCTTGGCAAGCCTGATCATGGAAGCGATCGATAAAAATACGCCAGGCGAGGGAACTTTTGTGCGCAGCGCGGTCTGAGTTAATGCAAGAAACGTGATTCCAGGCAGTCGCTAGGAAATGCGTTTTGAGCTTACTGTTCTCGATTGACCGCCGTGCCCTTGCACGGCGGTTTTTTATGCGCTGGTGTCGGTCTCAGCAGCGGCTGCGCATGGTCAACAGGGCGGCGAGAACCTCGCGACGGGTCACCAGGCCGAGGACGTGCCCGTCATCGACCACGGGATATACCTTGGGCCGTTCGCCGCGCATGGATTCGGCAAGATCGACGATGCTCTTGTCGGGCGTCACGGTCAGCACCGCTTCGCGCATCAATTCGCCCACCAATGCGGGTTGGCCGCAGTGATAGGCGCTATCGAGCAGTTGGCCGAGTACGTCCTGTTCCGAGATGAAGCCGATCAAATGGTCCTGTGCATCGACGACCGGCGCACCGGGCAGTCGGTGGCGCGCCAGGCCATCGGCGAGTGCCGAGATCGAAGTATTGGCGGTGACTCGGTAACCATCGCCTATCATGATATCGGCGACGACGGCGGGGGATGAACGCGACATGGCAGGCCTCCTGAAGACGACGGGCAGGATCGAGGAATAGCTCCTAGCCCTCTCGTCGAGGATAGCGCATTCTCACGGTGGCATTGCAGCGTGTAGCGGTTGTATAAACGATCAAGTGGCGGTTACTTGAAAGTTGCTCTCATGCCTTCATCTAAAAGGGATACGCTATAGTAATGGCTTGAGATAATGACACCGCGAATAAATAGTGCCAGCCATTGGCACGAGATGTGATAGAGAAAGTTCGGCTCTTCGGGAGGCAACATGAACGCACGCGATTACTTGGCCAAGCAGGGAATCGGCCTCGACAAGGAAGAGGACAAGCCGACGACCCTCGAAGAACAGGCTTGGGCACGAGCCCGGGGCGCGGCGAGCCATCGTCCGCGCAGTGGCACCCCGCATGATTGGGAAGACTGGGAGCGCCATCACGAGACGCTGGCCTCCGGTGCCGACAAGGTGCGCCAGAAGATCGACCCCGATGCCCATTCGCATGCGCCGGGAGTCGAATACTGCGATCCGCGCGGCAATCAATAGCACAAGCTATCGAGGTGCCGTGGCCTCGCGTATCATGCAGGCGGCGAGTACCGCCGGTGGGGACGCCCCACGCTACATTGAAAGACTCTGAAAGGACGCATTTACAAGGAGAGGATGCATGGACATTATCCGCATAATTCTGGCTATTTTGCTGCCGCCTCTGGGGGTCTTCCTGCAGGTCGGTTTTGGTCTGCATTTCTGGCTCAATATTCTGCTGACATTGTTGGGGTATATTCCCGGCATCATTCACGCTGTCTGGATCATCGCTACGCGTTGAAACTATGGGTCGTCGACGACCGCTGTCATCCGAGCAACGAGCCCGCCTAGGCGGGCTCGTCTTGTATGGTGGGGAGTAGTATGAGGTGGCTGGTTAAAAGATATGATAAAACTCCAACCATCGTTGACGTCGTTCTTGAGGATTCCATGCTGCGCAAGATTGCTCTGGCATTGTGCCTAGTCGTTATGAGCCCCGTGGCACTAGGAGTGAGCGTGGGAGTGCCGCAGGTCACCTCGTATCTCAATCAGCCCTTGCGCGCCGAACTGGTGCTGTCCGGTGTCGGCGATATCGATCCCCAGCGGCTCGAGGTGCGTCTGGCGGATGAAAACGCCTTCGAGGCGGCGGGGCTGGACGAGAGGGCACTCCAGATGCCGCTAGACGTCGAGCTGTCGCGCGATACCTCGCCGCCGCGCATCATGGTTAGCAGCGAGGCATCGTTGGAGCGCGCCTATCTTGAGTTATTGCTGGAGGTGTCATGGCCGCAAGGGCGTATCCAGCAGCCGGTGACATTGCTGCTCGATCCGCCTGGCTACGCCTTGGCGAGTGCTCCCGGTGCGTCGCAGACAGCGCAGGACGCCTCGACGCGGCAAGCCAATGCTTCGAGGTCTTCTCGCGCGAACTCTCAGCCCCAGTCGGAGGCGCCGCAGGGCGTTGTCGGGACGGTTCGCGAAGGTGCCGAGACCGAGACTTCGCGTCCTGCGTCGGGCGCCATTTCATCGATGCAGCGCGTAGGGGAAGCCGGTTCGCGGCGTGCGGCCGAGCTGGAAGCGGCACTGCAAGCGCTGCGCGTACGCCTGGCCTACGTCGAGCGAGAGCGTGATGCGCTGGCCGAACGCCTTGAAGCACTCTCGGCGCTACCGCCCGTTGATGTGACCGGCGTGGCGGCATTGCTGGCACAGACGGCGTCCGATACCCCGTCGGCGCCGTCCGGCGAGCAGGCAGCCTCAATCAGCGATGAGACGCCGCCGAACACTGCTCAGCGTGATGAAGCGTCGTCATCCTGGTTGGGGCCATTGCAGGCGGGGCTGCTGATCGTGCTGGCGGCATTGCTGGCGCTCTGGGGATGGCAGCGTTGGCGTACCGGCCGCGAAGCGATCTATCAGGATATGGCGGCGCGGTTGGGGACGACGCAGTCCGCCGCCAAAACGCGCCCGATTTTGAGCGACGATGATGTACCCGAGACGGCCACCATCGACGAGGCCGATATTTATATCGCTTATGGACGTTATGTCCAGGCGCGTGAATGGCTACAGGCGCGTCTGGCGGTACAGGAAAATGCCGAGTTACGTCTCAAATTGCTGTCGGTGTTGGGGGAGCTGGGTGAGCTCGATGCGTTGGAGCGGGAGGCCGAGCGCTTCGCGTCGTCGGTCAGTGATGAAACGCATCGCGAGGCCGATGCATTGGTGACGCATTATCGTCAAGTCGTCGCCACGCAAGCCGCGAGTGCGCCGCATGAGTCGGTGGCGTCTTCCCCCGAGGTGGATTCACTATTTGCAGGCGCCTCGGTGCCTGCCGACAGCGCCAAGTCCGAGACGCCCCATGATGAGCCGGACGAGGAGGCGGTAACGCCGGCCGCACGCCCCGACGAGGAGGCCACGCCGCTCGACTTCGACCCGCCCGAGGTTCCCGATGCGCCTGCACGCCTGGACTATCAGTTGCCCGAGGTGGAACCCTCGGCGGGGGCCAAGTCGTACGATGAGTCAAGTGAGTCATCACATGATGTTGCGCATTGGGAGGTCGAGGAAGTGGCGTTCGAACCCTCGCATCTGGATAATGGGCGCGCCGCCGAGGCGCCAGCCGACGCGCTGGAGAAGGCGCGGGGGTTGCTGGCCGCCGAGGGCGAAACCACGCAGGCCAAGGCATTGCTGCAAGTCGCCGCGCGCGCCGAGGACGATGGCGTGGCGCGCGAGGCCAGGGCGCTGATGCGTGAATACGACGGCGCCTGAGCGCTATATGCAGACGTTTGCACGACATACCCAAGACTCAACGTGACGGATATCGATGGCCTTCTTCGAATTCCAGGATGACCGCCAGCCGCTGGAAGGACGCATTGCTCTCGGTGTCGAGTACGATGGCAGTGCGTACTGTGGCTGGCAGCGCCTCACACAAGCGCCTTCGGTGCAGGCAGCGCTGGAAACCGCGCTTTCGAAGATCGCCAATACACCGGTGCAAGCGCTGTGCAGTGGGCGCACCGATACCGGTGTGCATGCCACGCGCCAGGTGGTGCACTTCGACGCACCGGTTCCCCGCACGCAAAAAGCCTGGCTGTTCGGCACCAATGCCAAATTGCCGCGCGATATTGCGGTGCGCTGGGTAGTGCCGGTCGCCGACGATTTTCATGCGCGGCTCTCGGCCTTGGCGCGGCGCTACCGCTACGTGATCCTCAATCAGCCATCGCGGCCGGTGCTCGAACGCGCCAATGCGACCTGGTGTCGTGAGCCGCTGGATGCCGAGCGCATGCATGCCGCTGCCCAGGCATTGATCGGTGAGCACGATTTTTCGAGTTTCCGTGCCGCGGGCTGTCAGTCGAAAAGCTCCCATC
This sequence comes from Chromohalobacter sp. HP20-39, assembly GCF_033052815.1. NCBI lineage: Bacteria > Pseudomonadati > Pseudomonadota > Gammaproteobacteria > Oceanospirillales > Halomonadaceae > Chromohalobacter > Chromohalobacter sp. HP20-39. Next base: position 4,120 of record NZ_JAWHTP010000010.1, read on the forward strand.
GTCATGTGCACTTCATCGAGGTACGACGCTATGGGCAAATGATCGTCATCGACATTCAGGCCAACGCGTTCTTGCATCACATGATCCGCAATATCGCCGGCGCGCTAGTGGCCGTTGGACGCGGCGATCATCCGACGACCTATCCAGGCGAGCTGTTGGCGCTGCGTGATCGAACGCAGGGCAATGTCACGGCGCCAGGCTGCGGACTGCACTTCGTCGACGTGTATTACGATGAGCGCTTCGAATTGCCACAAGAGCCGCTTGGCCCGAACTTGCTGGCATTTGTCGGGGAGTGGAGTGGCGAGCGTACGTTACCGGATAGCGAGTGGGCGCGTGCGCGTCGCCAGCGTCGCGTTTATCCGCCGCGTCGGGAGGTGTCATCATGAAGGCGTCGATGCAGCGCACGCGCGTCAAGATCTGCGGGCTGACGCGTGAGGAAGACATCCAGGCGGCCGTGGCGGCGGGCGCCGATGCGCTGGGCTTCGTGATGTGGCCGGGCAGTGCGCGGGCCATCGACGAAGCACGTCTGGCACGGCTATCGGCGTGTGTGCCGCCCTTCGTTACGCGAGTGGGGTTGTTCGTCGATCAGTCGGAGGACGAGATCCGGCGTTGCGCGCGGTATCTGGATTTGGTGCAGTTCCACGGCGACGAGACCGCCGAGGCGTGTGCGCAGCTGGATATCCCCTGGATTAAGGCCTTGCGCATGCGTGACGGGCTCGACTTGCACGCCGAGGCGGCGCGTTATGCCGGCGCGCGTGCCTTGTTGCTGGATGCTTACCGCCCCGGCATGCCGGGAGGAACGGGCGAGGTCTTCGACTGGTCACGAATCCCCGCAAACCTGGCAAAACCTGTTATTCTCGCGGGAGGCTTGACGGCAACCAATGTTGCCGAAGCCATTCAGCGGGTGCGGCCCTATGCCGTCGACGTCTCGGGAGGCGTCGAGGCGGCCAAGGGTGTCAAGGACCCCGCGAGCATCCGGGCATTTCTGTCCCAAGTGTTCCATACCCAAGCCCCATAGAGGTGTCATTCGTGACCAAGTTCAGCGACCTGACCCGACTGCCGGACGCCCAAGGCCATTTTGGTCCTTACGGTGGCCGGTTCGTCTCGGAGACTCTGAGCTTCGCCCTGGAAGAGCTGGAGAAGGCTTACTTGAGCCTTCGCGACGATGCCGATTTCCAGGCCGAATTCGACCGTGACCTGGCCCATTACGTGGGCCGCCCGTCTCCGCTGTACCACGCTGAACGATGGTCCGAGAAGATCGGTGGCGCGCAGATCTGGCTCAAGCGCGAAGACCTCAACCACACCGGCGCTCACAAGGTGAACAACACCATCGGCCAGGCGTTGCTCGCCAAGAAGAGTGGCAAGCCGCGCGTCATCGCCGAGACCGGTGCCGGCCAGCACGGCGTGGCCACTGCCACCGTGGCGGCGCGATTAGGCCTCAAGTGCGAGATTTACATGGGGGCCGAGGACGTCGAGCGTCAAAAGCTCAACGTTTATCGCATGCGCCTGTTGGGGGCCGAGGTGCACCCGGTCGAGTCCGGGTCGCGAACCCTCAAGGATGCCATGAACGAGGCGCTGCGGGACTGGGTTACCAATGTCGACGATACCTTCTATATCATCGGCACCGTGGCGGGGCCGCATCCCTACCCCGCCATGGTGCGCGATTTTACTTCTGTAATTGGTCGCGAGGCGCGTGAGCAGAGTCTGGCGCAGATCGGTCGCCTGCCCGATGCCTTGGTGGCCTGCGTGGGAGGAGGTTCCAACGCCATCGGCCTTTTCTATCCATTCCTCGAGGATGATGAGGTGGCTATGGTCGGTGTCGAGGCCGGTGGCGATGGTGTCGAAACTGGACGTCACGCCGCGCCGTTGACTGCCAATGCGCCCAGCGGCGTGCTACATGGCAACCGTACCTACCTGATGTCCGACGCGAGCGGTCAGGTGTCGGATACACACTCGATCTCCGCCGGTCTCGACTATCCGGGCGTCGGCCCCGAGCACGCACTGTGGAAGGATGTCGGTCGCGTCAGCTACGTGGCCGCCAACGACGATGCGGTGCTCGAGGCGTTTCGCGAGTTGACCCGCATCGAGGGCATCATGCCCGCGCTGGAATCCGCTCATGCGCTGGCCCATGCCAAGGTGATGGCGGCCTCCATGCGCCCCGATCAGCACATCGTCGTCAATCTTTCCGGGCGCGGTGACAAGGATATTCACACGGTGGCCAAGCTCGACGGTCTGGAATTTTGAGCATGACTATGAATCGTATCGATCAACGTTTCGCGGCGCTCAAGGCCCAGTCGCGCCGCGCCTTGATTCCGTATATCACCGCCGGCGACCCCGCGCCGCAGTATACCGTTGGTTTCATGCATGCCTGCGTCGAGGCGGGCGCAGACGTGTTGGAACTGGGCGTGCCGTTTTCCGATCCCATGGCCGATGGGCCGGTGATTCAGAAGGCTTGTGAACGCGCGCTCAAGCATGGGACGCGCTTGGTCGACGTGCTCGACATGGTCGCGTCGTTTCGCGAGACTGACCAGACAACGCCGGTGGTGTTGATGGGATATCTCAATCCCGTGGAGCGCATGGGCTACGAGGTGTTCGCGCAGCGTGCGCGCGAGGCGGGTGTCGACGGCGTGTTGATGGTCGACATGCCGCCGGAGGAGGGGGCGGCGGTCGCGCCGTTGTTCGCCGAGCACGGTCTGCAGTCGATCTTCTTGTTGGCCCCTACCACCTCGCCCTCGCGGGCCGCTACAATATGTGCGCACGGCGAAGGTTATTTGTACTATGTATCGCTAAAGGGTGTGACCGGCGCCGCATCATTGGATGTCGAGGCCGTGGCGCGGCAACTGGCGCCGCTTCGCGAGATGACCGCTCTGCCGTTATGTGTCGGCTTCGGTATTCGCGATGGTGAGACCGCTGCGGCGGTCGGCCAGGTAGCCGATGGTGTCATCGTCGGCAGTGCACTGGTGTCGCGTATCGCCGAAAATGCGGAACGACCCGAGGCCATACCGGCGGCGCTCAAGGCTGTACTTGGCGATATGCGCGATGCGCTGGATCGCTGAGGTGGCCATGCGAGCCCCCATTATTCGCTGCATTGGGCCACGCACGTGGCTCGATGCGTCAGACAAGCAACACGGAAGCGTCTCAGAACCATGAGCTGGCTAGACAAAATTGTGCCGTCGATGAGCCGTATCCAGCGAACCGATCGCCGGAAAAGCGTGCCGGATGGCCTGTGGCGTAAGTGCCCCAACTGCGAGGCGGTGCTCTATCTTCCCGAGCTGGAGCGCCATCAGAGCGTGTGCCCCAAGTGCGATCATCATCTGCGCCTGACGGCACGCAAACGACTCAACTGGTTTTTGGATACGGAAGGCCGTGAAGAAATCGCTGCCGACCTGCAGCCCAGCGATCGACTCAAGTTCCGCGACTCCAAGAAGTACAAGGATCGCTTGGCGGCAGCCCAGAAAGCCACTGACGAAAACGATGCCTTGATCGCCATGCGCGGTAAGCTCGACGGTCTGCCAGTGGTCGCGGTAGCGTTTGAATTCAGCTTCATGGGGGGGTCCATGGGGGCCGTGGTGGGCGAGAAATTCGTACGTGCCGCGACCCAGGCGCTGGAAGAAGGCGTGCCGTTGGTCTGTTTCGCCGCGTCCGGCGGTGCTCGTATGCAGGAAGCGCTGTTCTCGCTGATGCAGATGGCCAAGACATCCGCCGCCTTGGAAAAACTCAAGCAGGCCGGTGTGCCCTACATTTCGGTATTGACCGACCCTGTTTTCGGTGGGGTTTCCGCGTCGCTAGCAATGCTGGGCGATATCAATGTCGCCGAGCCCAACGCTTTGATCGGGTTCGCCGGGCCGCGTGTCATCGAGCAGACCGTGCGCGAGCAACTGCCGGAAGGCTTCCAGCGCAGCGAGTTCCTGCTCGAGCACGGCACCGTGGACATGATCGTGCATCGTCAGGACATGCGCGAGCGTCTGGTCGGGGTGATGCGCAAGTTGACGCATCAGCCACGTCCCGGCCAGGACAGCGAGGCCGAAGAAGCGCCGACCCAGTCTACCTTGGACGAGTTTTCCCAGGCCGATCACTGAATGGCTGACGCGACCACTCTGGAAGATTGGCTGGCGCGTCTCGAGCGCCAGCACCCCGTCGCCATCGATATGGGACTCGAGCGGGTCACTGCGGTCGCTGCGCGCCTGGGGCTCAAGGCCAGGGCGCTGGCGGGGCGTGTCATCACCGTGGCCGGCACCAATGGCAAGGGCTCGACCGTGGCCATGCTCGATGCGCTGGCGCGCGAGCATGGCTGGCGCAGTGCCGCATATACATCGCCGCATCTACAGCGTTACAACGAACGCCTGTGCTTCGACGGCCAAGAGGTCGATGATGCTTCTTTGATCGAGGCCTTCGAGGCCGTCGACGCGGCGCGCCTTGCGGATGAAGAGGTCAGCCTGACGTACTTCGAAGTTGGCACTCTGGCCGCCTTGTGGCTAATCGCGCGCCAGCAACCCGACATCGCGCTGCTTGAAGTAGGGCTGGGTGGCCGGTTGGACGCGGTCAACGTCATCGATCCGGACGTGGCGGTGGTCACTACCGTGGCCCAAGATCACGCCGCCTTTCTGGGCACCCATCTCGAGACCATCGGTCAGGAAAAAGCCGGCATCATGCGCTCGGAGCGTCCGGCGGTGCTGGGGAGTACCGCCTTACCGGCGAGTGTACGCCAGCATGCCGAGAGCCTGGCGGCGCCGGTCTTCGCGCTGGGTGAGCATTTTGGCTGGCATGCCGCTGCTGATGGTTGGCAGTGGCATGGCGAACACGCCACGGGCGAGGTCCTGTCGTTGCATGGGCTTCCCGCCCTCAGCCTACCGTTGGACAACGCCGCGACGGCATTGCAGGCATTGACGCTTGCCGGTATGTCTCTGGAGGAACCGGCATGCCAGCGGGCGTTTGGCCGAGCCGCCCTGGCCGGGCGGCTGCAATGGCAGGGCCCTTGGTGTCTGGATGTCGGCCATAATCCGCATGCCGCCGCTTATGTCGCCACCTACTTGGCGCAGCGCCCGCCGCGCGGACGACGTTTTTGTCTGCTGGGCATGCTGGCCGACAAGGACGCCAAGGGCGTGATCGAGGCGCTGGCGCCGCAGGTCGACGCCTGGGTGCCGGTGTCGTTGAGCGGTGACCGCGCGCGTGATGCCGAACAGTTGGCCTCCTTTCTGAAAGCGTGCGACGCGCAGGTGCTGCATTGCGCAGCGTCGCCGGATGCTGGTGTGCGCTGGCTTCACGCCAATATGGATAATGGCGACGAGGTGCTGGTCTGCGGCTCGTTCTGGACCGTCGCCGAGGCTTTGGCCACCCTGGAAATACTCGGGGTGATGGCGAGCCCAAGGAGTGTGTCATGAAATATGGAATGCGTGAGCGTATTAGTGGCGCGATCATCCTCGTCGCGTTGGCGGTGATTTTCCTTCCTATGCTGTTCGATGAGCCGACCCCGCGTGGCGAGCGCCCTGAGCCGGTACTGACCATCGAGCAGCCGATTCCTGTGGATCAGCGCGAGGTTGACGCCCCCGAGCCGCCCGCCAATCTCGAGGGCACGACGGGCGATGACCGGGTTGTCGAACCGGCGACCGAGTACCAGCTCGGTCAACCCGACGCCGATGGTTCTACACAACCCGGGTCTTCGCAGCCAGCGGCGTCCGGTAATGGTGAAGCATCCGGCGATGCGGGGGCAGAGAATGACGATCCCATTGCCGCGATCGTCGAGCAGTCTTCTTCGTCGCAATCGCAAGAGGAAGCCGACAGTGAGGCATCTTCGGCGTCCGCTGACACCGAGCCGCAAGGCGACTGGGTGGTCCAGGTCGGCAGCTTCGGGCAGCCTGGCAATGCCACTCGGCTCGTCGAAGAGCTCAAGTCACAAGGTTTCGAGGCTTATAAACGCCCTCGGGATAATGATCTGACGACGGTTTACGTCGGCCCGTTCGCGTCATCCGAGGCAGGCGAACGCGTACGCACCGAGCTCAAGGAAAAGGTCAATATCCAGGGGCTCTTGATTCGCGTCCAGGAGGAGTGATGACGCTGACCTGGCTTGACTGGGCTTTCCTGGTGGTGCTGACCGTTTCCATGTTGGCCGGTTTCATGCGAGGTCTGGTACGCGAAGCGTTGGGATTGGCCGCCTGGGTGGCGGCTTTGTTGGGGGCGCGTATGTTCGCCCCGGCGGTGGCCGAGATGCTGGCCCCCTATATCGATCATCCCGACATACGCCTGGTGCTGGGCTTCGTACTGGTCATTTTCGTGATCGTCATGCTCTGTGGGTTCTTGATTCGCATGATCAATGCCGCCATCGAATGGGTGGGCATGGGCTTTTTCAACCGTGTTGCCGGGGCGGCGTTCGGCGCTGCGCGAGGCGCCCTGATTCTGGTGCTGGCGACGGTCATCTTGACGTTGACGCCCTTGTCGGGGATCGCTGCATGGAAGAATGCGCAGCTGCGCCCGGCCTTCGAGCAGTTACGCGACTGGTCGGTGGACCGCCTGGAAGCGTGGGAAATCGATACTTCGGGCGCCGAACGTGCCTTGCGCGACACGGGCCGTGAAGCAGTCGGAAAAGCGCTGGAAACGTCGCCCGAGGCACCTGCATCGAACGCGTCATCGGATACGAAGGCGCCCTGAAGGCGCCTTGATGCATGACAGGCTTCAACCGCGAACGGCGCTCATCGCAGCCGTTCGCTACTCTCATGGCAAGCGAGGAAAGGCACAATGTGCGGTATCGTGGGCCTCATGGCCAATCAGGCGGTCAATCAGTCGCTGTATGACGCGCTGACAGTGCTCCAACACCGTGGCCAGGATGCCGCCGGGATGATGACATGGCATGAGGGACGCTTCCTGCTGCGCAAGAGCAATGGCTTGGTGCGTGATGTGTTCCATACGCGCCACATGACGCGTCTGCGCGGCAATATGGGGATTGGGCATATTCGTTACCCGACCGCCGGCTCGTCGAGCGAAGCGGAGTCGCAGCCATTTTACGTCAACTCGCCTTACGGTATTTCGCTGGCACACAATGGCAACCTGACCAACTCCGAACAGCTCAAGCGCGAACTGTTCTTCTCCGATCTGCGTCACATCAATACCAGCTCCGATTCCGAGGTCTTGCTCAATGTGTTCGCGCACGAGTTGGGCAAGCAGGGGCACCATCTCTCTCCGGATGACATCTTCGATGCCGTACGTCGCGTGCATCGTCGCTGCCAGGGCGGTTATGCCGCCGTGGCGTTCATCAATGGCTTCGGCATGGTGGCGTTTCGCGATCCCCACGGCATTCGCCCGGTGGTTTATGGCACCCGCGACAGCGATGATGGCCAAGAGGTAATGATCGCTTCCGAGTCGGTGGCCCTGGACGTCGGCGGCTTCGAGCTGTGCCGCGACTTGGCGCCGGGCGAGGCGATCTTCATCGAGACCGAGGGCAATCGGGTGCATACCCAGCAGTGTGCCGATCGCCCACAGTTGACGCCGTGCATCTTCGAGCATGTCTATCTGGCGCGCCCCGACTCGATCCTCGATGGCGCCTATGTCTACGGCACGCGCATGGAGATGGGGCGCAAGCTGGGCGATTGCATCCAGCGTGACTGGCCGGAGCATGACATCGACGTGGTGATCCCGATCCCTGATACCTCGCGGACCTCGGCGCTGGAGTTGGCTCAGCATCTGGGGGTGACGTATCGCGAAGGCTTCATGAAGAATCGCTATATCGGACGGACCTTCATCATGCCAGGGCAGACGCAGCGCAAGAAATCGGTACGTCAGAAGCTCAATGCCATCGACGTCGAGTTCGCCGGCAAGAACGTACTGCTGGTCGATGATTCCATCGTGCGCGGTACCACGTGTAAACAGATCATCCAGATGGCCCGCGAAGCTGGCGCGCGTAAGGTCTATTTCGCCTCCGCCGCGCCGCCGGTGCGCTATCCCAATGTCTACGGTATCGATATGCCGGTGGCGTCGGAATTGATCGCCCATGGGCGCAGTGAAGAGGAAGTCGGGGAACTGATCGGCGCCGATCGCATCGTCTATCAGAAACTCGAAGACCTCAAGGCGGCATGTCGCGATGTCAATCCCTCGCTCGAGGAGTTCGACTGCTCGGTGTTCGATGGCGAGTACGTGACCGGCGATATCGATGCCGCCTATCTGGCCGATCTCGAGGCCGCGCGTAACGATGTGGCCAAACATCAGGACAATACGGTGCATGCCGTGGTCGACCTGCACAACGATGTCGAAGAAGAAGACTGAGGTGGTGAGACATGCATGATGATCATGACGACGCCTTCGCGCTCGACACGCTGGCGATCCGTGCCGGCCACGACCGCACGCACGAGCAGGAACATGGCGAGCCGATCTTCCCCACGTCGAGCTTCGTCTATGGCAGTGCCGCCGAGGCGGCACGCAAGTTCTCCGGGGAAGAACCGGGTAACATCTATTCGCGTTTCACCAACCCCACGGTGCGCACCTTCGAGCAACGCCTGGCGGCGCTCGAGGGGGGGGAGCAGTGCGTGGCTACCAGCTCCGGCATGGCGGCGATTCTCTCCACGACGCTAGCCTTCTTGCAGGCCGGCGACGAAATCGTCGCCTCGCGTTCGTTGTTCGGTTCCACGGTCAGCCTGTTCGACAAGTATCTCGGCAAATTGGGCATCGTGACCCGCTACGTGGAACTGGGCGACCTGGATGCCTGGCAGGCCGCGATCACGTCGCAGACGCGCTTATTGTTCGCCGAGACGCCTTCCAATCCGCTTTCCGAGGTAGTGGATATAACCGCATTGGCTGACTTGGCGCATCGCCATGGCGCCTGGCTGGCTATCGATAACTGCTTCCTGACCCCGGTGTTGCAGCGCCCACTGGATCTGGGCGCCGACCTCGTGATTCATTCGGCGACCAAGTATCTGGACGGCCAGGGGCGTGCCATCGGCGGTGCCGTGGTGGGACCCGAGGAGATGCTCAAGGAGCTGGTGGGTGTCGTACGCACCTGTGGCCCTTGTATGAGTCCCTTCAATGCCTGGATCTTCCTCAAGGGGCTGGAAACGCTGGGACTGCGCATGAAGGCGCATTGCGAGAATACCCTGGCCCTGGCGCAGTGGCTGGAGGCGCAGCCGGAAATCGCCCGCGTGCATTACAGCGGTCTGGAAAGTCATCCGCAGCATGCGCTGGCCAAGCAACAACAACGTGGCTTCGGCGCCGTACTAGGCGTGGAGGTGAAGGGGAGCCGCGACGGTGCCTGGGCGCTTATCGACAATTCACGCCTGATGTCGATCACCGGCAACCTGGGGGATGTGAAAACCACCGTCACGCATCCGGCAACGACGACGCACGCACGCTTGAGTGACGCGCAGAAGGCTGCTTCGGGGATCAGTGAAGGTTTGGTGCGTATCGCCGTAGGGCTGGAAGCGCTGGACGACCTCAAGCGCGATATTCGACGTGGACTCGACACACTCGGCTGAGCTGCATCGCCGCGTGCCGCTTCGCTTGGCATGTTGTTCGAATGACGCCTCGCCCTCTTCGGGCGAGGCGTTTTTCATGAGGCGTTTTTCATGAGGCGTTTTTCATGGAGAACGGCCGGGTGCCAGGCTATCGACGATGTGTCGATAGCTGTCGAATCGTGAAGCAAGAATTTCGCCGCGTTCCACGGCCTCACGCAAGGCGCATCCCGGCTCCTGGCGGTGATGACAATCGCGAAATCGGCAATGGCCCAGGTAGGGCTGGAATTCGATGAAGCCGCGTTCCACGTCGTGCTCGTCAAGATGGACGAGGCCGAATTCGCGAATGCCCGGCGAGTCGATCAGCTCACCGCCTGCCGGCAGGTGATAGAGCGTGGCCGTGGTAGTGGTGTGCGTACCCTTGCGGGAGTCCGCCGATAGCGCGCCGACCCGCAATTGCCTGTCGGGCAGCAGACGGTCGATCAAGGATGACTTGCCGACCCCGCTTTGGCCCACGAACACCGAGGTGCGTTCGGTGAGGCAGGCATGCAGCGCGTCGAGACCGTTCTCGCACTGGGTAGAGGCGCTGACCACGGGGTATCCCAGTTCGCGATAGCGTGCCAGCAGAGTACGCAACTCGCCGCCCTCGTCGGGCAGAAGGTCTGTCTTGTTGAGCACCAGCACCGGGGGGATGCCGGTGGCTTCGGCGGCGACGAGATAGCGATCGATGAGGTTGGGGTGGGGGGCAGGCTCCACGGCGAAGACGATGAGAATCTGCGCGATGTTGGCGGCCACGGGCTTGAGCTGGCCGCGCGCGTCGGGACGCTCGAGCACGCTACGGCGTGGCTGGCGCGCGACGACCACGCCACTGCCGTCGCTCGCCGTACGCCATACCACATCGTCGCCGGTGACCAGTCCCTCGAGATTGGCACGCAGGTGACAGCGATGGCGTTGGAGGTCGCCATGTTCGTCCTCGGCTTCCACCTCCAGAGTGCGTCCGAAATGCGCAGTGACGCGTCCTAGACGTTCGGGGCCGTAATCGCCGGCCTCGAGCGCGCTGTCGTCACGCTGGGTGCGGCGTTCGGCACGCTCGGCGCGCTGGGCTTGAATCTTTTCGACCCGCCAACGTTGCTGGCGGCTGAGTTTGCGTTTGCTCATGCGCTCTCGAGACAGGGTACAATGGCGGTCATTGTAGCGTTCATTGCGCCATGCTGTCCCTAGGCATGGCGCCCCGATGGAGACCCCTTATGGCAAGTGATACACCGCAAGCCCCGCGTAACGACCTGCTGATCTGGATCGACCTGGAAATGACCGGGCTCGACCCCGCCCGCGAGCGCATCATCGAGGTCGCGACGTTGATCACCGATAGCGATCTGAACCTGATCGCCGAAGGGCCGGTGATGGCGGTGCATCAGCCGGACGCCCTGCTCGAGGCGATGGACGAGTGGAATACGCGCACGCATGGCGACTCGGGGCTGACGCAACGCGTTCGCGAGAGTCGCATTGATACTGCTGAGGCCGAGCGTCAGACGCTGGCGTTTCTCAAGACGTATGTGGCGCCGAACAGCTCGCCGATGTGCGGCAATAGCGTGCATCAGGATCGTCGTTTCATGTTGCGGGAAATGCCTGAACTGGCCGAGTTCTTCCACTACCGCAATCTCGATGTCTCGACGCTCAAGGAACTGGCCAAGCGCTGGAACCCGCAGGCCCTGGCAGGCTTCGAGAAGCGCAATACGCACCAGGCGCTGGACGATATCCGCGAGTCGCTGGCCGAGCTGGCGCATTATCGCAAGACGTTTCTGCGCGTCTGAGCAGGCTGTTGGCTAGGCCTCGATTTGACTGACGATGACTTGCTCGCGCTTCTGGCGTTGCTGTTCGAGCCCCCAGCGCACGTGTTCGCGGACCAGGTCCGAGGGGTAGGCCAGACGCGCGCGCAAGGCGCCTTCGACGCGTTCGCTCCAGGGCGCGTTGCCCAGGCCGATGGCCAGGTTGCGCAGCCAGCGCTCGTAGCCGATGCGACGAATGGCGCTGCCTTCGGTGCGCATTAGAAACTCTTCCTCGCTCCAGGCGAAAAGGCGGATGAGCGAGGCGCGGTCGAGATCATGGCGCGGCGCGAAGTCTTCTTCCTGCGAGGCGCGCGTGAAACGCGTGAAGGGGCATACCAGTTGGCAATCGTCGCAGCCGTATACGCGGTTACCCATCGCCTTGCGGTATTCTTCGGGAATCGAACCGGCGAGTTCGATGGTCAGATACGAGATGCAGCGCCGCGAGTCGATGACTTTGTCGTCGACGATGGCGCCTGTCGGGCAAGCCGTCTGACAGCTCGAGCACTTCCCGCAATGCTCGCTCTCGAAGGGCGCGTCCACTGGCAGTGGTAGATCGGTGTATAGCTCGCCGAGAAAGAACAGCGAACCGGCCTGGGGGTTGAGCAGCATGGCATTCTTGCCGAACCAGCCGAGGCCGGCTTTCTGCGCCAGGGCACGCTCCATGACCGGGGCTGAATCGACGAAGGCACGGTAGCCGTAAGCGCCGACTTCGTCCTCGATACGCTTGGCCAGGGTGGTGAGGCGTTTGCGAATCAGCTTGTGGTAGTCGCGTCCCAGCGCATAGCGTGAAACATAGGCGCGCTCGGGTTGTCCGAGCACCTTGGTGGTTTCCACCTCGGGGGGCAGGTAGTCCATGCGCACGCTGATGACGCGCAAAGTGCCGGGTATCAGTTCCTCGGGCCGCGTGCGCTTGTGGCCATGTTTGGCCATGAAGTGCATTTCGCCGTGGTAGCCGGCCGCGAGCCAACGCTCGAGATAGCGCTCATGCGCCTCGAGGTCGGTGTCGGTGATACCAACCTGCTGGAAGCCGAGTTCGCGCCCCCAGGTATGGATGCGATCGGCCAGCGCGGCGTAATCGATGGGCGAAGATGAGGACATGACGAGACCCCCGTGAAGCGAGGGCGCCACCCTAGCGCAATCGTGACGTGGAATAAATGCTTGTCGTCGGCGAGCAGAAGACAGGAGACAGTCATGACAACGACATGCAGAGTGCCACATCCCTTGTATGGCGCTGATCAGGTCCAGGCTCTGGATCGGCGGCTCATTGACGAAGGCGTGGTGGGATTCGACTTGATGCAGCGTGCCGCGCAGGCGGCGTATGCTGCCTTACGCTCGCATTGGCCGGAAGCGCATCGCCTGAGCATTTTGTGTGGCGGTGGCAACAACGCCGGCGATGGCTATGTGATGGCGGCGCTGGCGGCGGGCGATGGCCTCGACGTGCAGCTCGTCGCCTTGCGCGATCCCGCGACGTTGGGCGGCGACGCAGCCCGTGCCTATGAAATGGCCTGGCAGGCGGGACTGGATGTCATCGAATGGCGACCTGAGACGGTGATCAACGGCGATGTTGTGATCGACGCGCTGCTGGGGACCGGGGCGACGGGGGAGGTCCGGGAACCGCTGCGTAGTGCCATCGAGATGCTTAACGCGGCGCCGCGTCCGGTACTGGCGGTGGATGTGCCGTCGGGGCTTTCGGCACAAACCGGCAGCGTGGGTGGCGTAGCGGTGCGGGCCAGCCTGACGGTGACGTTCCTTGCCGATAAATTTGGCTTGCATACCGGCGCCAGCGCGGATCATGTCGGTGAGCTGCGTGTCGAGACGCTGGGCGTGACGCCTCAGGCACATGATGATCTCGTGCCGCTGGGCGAGCTGCAGTCGGCCGACATATTGCAACAGGCGCTCCCGCCTCGGCCACGAGGCAGCCATAAGGGCGATTTCGGGCATGTGCTGGTGATCGGCGGCGGTGCCGGTTTCGGGGGGGCGGCGTTGATGGCTAGCGAGGCCGCGCTGCGAAGCGGGGCGGGAAAGGTTAGTCTGGCCACCGCTGCCGCGCATGTCGCGGCGAGCTTGGTACGTAGTCCGGAAGTCATGGTGCGCGGCGTGGAAGGTGCCGAGGATATCCACGAACTGCTCGGTCAGGCCAATGCCTTGGTGGTCGGGCCGGGTCTCGGGCGTCAGGGGTGGGGGCACGAACTGTGGCAAGCGGCGCTCGCCGCAGGCGTGCCTAGTGTGCTCGACGCCGATGCGCTCAACTGGCTAGCCGAGAAAGCGACTCGTCGCGACGATTGGGTGTTGACTCCGCATCCCGGCGAAGCGGCACGTTTGCTGGGTGTCTCCAGTGCCGAGATTCAGGCCGACCGGCGTGCGGCGGCGCTGGCGTTGCATGAGCGCTATGGGGGAACGGTGGTGCTCAAGGGCGCAGGCACCTTGGTGGCCGACGCGCACGGCGTCACCGTGTGTCCGTATGGCAACCCGGGTATGGCGAGCGGCGGCATGGGTGATGTGCTCTCCGGGATCGTCGGGGCCTTGTTGGCACAGGGCCAAACGCCGGCTGAAGCGGCGCGGCATGGCGTCTTGGTGCATGCTCTGGCCGGTGATGCGGCGGCGCGAGATGGGGGCGAGCGTGGTCTGGTCGCCACGGATCTGGCATCCTATGCGCGCGCGATTGCCAATCCGCGCCCCTCTGATGCCATGCGATAACGCGAGATGCCACGATAGATGCAACGTTTTCTGCCCAATGAAACCGCCCATGTCGCTTTCGGTGAAGCGCTGGGGCATGCTCTGGATGGTCACGGCCAAGTACATCTGGAGGGAGAGCTGGGTGCCGGCAAAACGACGCTGACGCGCGGCATCTTGCGTGCTTATGGCCATGAGGGGGCCGTCAAGAGTCCCACTTATACATTGGTGGAGCCGTACATGCTGGGCGGGCGCCGTCTCTATCATTTCGATCTCTACCGACTGGGCGACCCCGAAGAGCTCGAGTTCATGGGCGCACGCGACATGCTCGGCGAGGACGGCTTGAGCCTGATCGAATGGCCTTCCCGAGGCGCTGGCTGGTTGCCCCGAGCCGATCTCGTGGTACGTCTGGCTCTGGAAGGCGAAGGCCGCCAAGTGACGCTCGAAGGGCTCAGTCCGCACGGTCAGGCCGTGATTTCTGCATTATGTGCCACTCGTCAGGACAAGGAAGCCGACGCTTGAAGCCGTTCAACGATCAGCCCGGGCAGATGCGATGCCGTGTGAGTGCCGTGCAGATAGTCATACGCCTTGCCATGTTGGTAGTGCTCGCGATGAGCTATGCAGCGCCTGCCCAGGCTGCCGATGTCGAAAACATCCGGCTCTGGGAAGCGCCTGACCACGTCCGCGTGGTTTTTGATCTGTCCGGCAAGGTGGAAAGCTCTATCTTCATGCTCAACGATCCACGTCGTCTGGTCGTTGACTTGAAAGATACGAAGCTGGCAGTCGACCCCGACGAGATCGAGCTAGGCGATAGCGCCGTGAGTGAGCTGCGTACTGGCATTCGTGATGGAGATGACTTGCGTGTGGTGTTTGACCTCAATCGCAAGGTCGTTCCTCACCATTTCATGCTGCCACCTGCTGGGCAGTATGGTCATCGTCTGGTGATCGATCTCGATTACCCGGGAGAGAGTGCGCTTAAAAAGCCGATCGATCCCATCGCGGCGATGATTCGCGAGCAGGAAATGAGCGCCGAGCGGGCCTTGGCCAAGGCGAAAGCAGAAGGGAAAAACCCCGCTAAGGTCCTTGCTCGTCAGGATAGCAAAGCCAAGCCACACCCCAAGCGAGACATCATCATAGCCGTCGATGCGGGGCATGGCGGGGAAGACCCCGGTGCGGTCGGGCCGCATGGCACCTATGAGAAGGATGTGGTGCTGGCCATCGCGCGCAAACTGAATGCAAAGCTCAACGACACGCCGGGGTTCAAGGCATTTCTTACTCGGGACGGAGATTATTATGTCGGTCTGCGCCAGCGCACCGTGTTGGCGCGTAAGCAAAAAGCCGATTTCTTCGTATCGATACATGCCGATGCGGTCAAGAGCCGTGGCCCCAGCGGGAGTTCCGTCTACGCGCTATCCCAGAACGGCGCGACGTCGGAGACGGCGCGTTGGTTGGCCAAGACGGAGAATCGCTCCGACCTGATCGGCGGCGTCAATGGACGTCTCGACCTTTCCGACAAGGATGAAGTGTTGCGCGGTGTCTTGCTCGACTTGACCATGACCGCGACGATGAACGATTCCCTGAGTACTGGCGGTCAAGTGCTCGATCAGCTGGCACAAGTCAATGAACTGCATAAGTCTCAGGTTGAACAGGCGGGTTTCGTGGTTCTCAAGTCACCGGATATCCCGTCGCTGCTGGTGGAGACGGGGTTCATTTCCAATCCCGCAGAGGAAAGACGGCTTCAGTCATCGATGTTTCAAGCGAAAATAGCGGATGCTATCGGCGACGGCATTATCGCGCATTTTCGCCAACAGCCGCCGCCCAGCAGTTTGTTGGCGTGGCAGCAAGATCAAGAACGCGGTGAAGGACCGAGCGAATATCGTGTGCGGAAGGGCGATACTCTGTCGGAAGTCGCCTCACGCTACGACGTGACGATGCTGGCTCTCAAGCAGGCCAATGACCTCAGTGGCGATATACTGCGTGTGGGCCAGGTACTGAAGATTCCTCAGTCGTGAGCGCGGACATGACGTTGGTCCTGTTCACGAGGCACAATAGTCGTCATGACTGAATCTCGACGTATTCATATTCTTGATCCCCGGCTCGCCAACCAGATCGCGGCCGGCGAGGTCGTCGAACGGCCGGCTTCGGTATTGAAAGAGCTGGCCGAGAACGCCATCGATGCCGGCAGCCGGCGCATCGAGATCGATCTCGAGGCCGGCGGTGCCCGCTTGATTCGTGTGCGTGACGATGGTCGCGGCATCGCCGAGGACGATCTGCCGTTGGCGCTGTCACGGCATGCCACCAGCAAGATCGCCTCGCTTGACGATCTCGAAGGCGTGGATAGCCTCGGCTTTCGTGGCGAGGCGCTGGCCTCGATCAGCTCGGTCTCGCGGCTCGAGCTCGTTTCCAATACGCAGGATGAGCCGAGCGAGGGCTGGCGGGTGGTCGCCGAAGGACGCCAGATGGAGCCACGCGTGAGTCCCGCGCCACATCCACGCGGCAGCTCGGTCGTGGTTCGCGACCTGTTCTTCAATACGCCTGCACGACGCAAGTTTCTGCGTACCGAGAAGACTGAATTCGGCCATGTCGAAGAGACGTTCCGCCGGCTGGTGCTATCGCGTTATGACATTGCTTGGGTGCTGCGCCATAACCAGAAGGTCGTGCATCAGTTGCGGGCCGGCAATGAGCCGGCGGCGATGGAACGGCGCGTCGGGGCACTGCTGGGGCGCAATTTCCTCGACAATGCCCTGCACGTGGATATCGAAGCGACCGGTTTGCGTCTGTGGGGCTGGGTCGGGCTGCCGACGCACTCCCGTGCACAGTCGGACCAGCAGTACTTCTTCGTCAATGGCCGCGTGGTGCGTGATCGTCTGGTCGCTCATGCCGTGCGCCAGGCCTATCGCGATGTGCTGTTTCATGGGCGCCACCCGGTTTTCGTGCTTTATCTGGAGCTCGATCCGCATGTGGTCGATGTCAACGTGCACCCCACCAAGCATGAAGTCCGCTTCCGCGATGGGCGTCTCGTGCATGACTTCTTGTTCTCGAGCCTGCACCGTGCGCTGGCCGATGTCCGCCCCAATGAGTCCGGTACTTCCGGCGCGGCGGCCGAGAGCGCTGATGACGCGGCGCCGGCTTCGGAAGTATCGGCTTCCGACGGGCATGAACAACCGCGCTGGCAGCAGCAGGGCATGGCGCTGGGCGCCGATCAGGAGCGTCCCGCGGCTCATCGCGTGCGCGAGTTCATGGCCGGTTACCAGGCACTGCATCCCGAGCATGAAGAACAGCTGTTAACGCCGCAGCCGCAACGCATCGAGCCAGGGGCATCGCCGACAAATGAGTCTGACGTCCAGGCGCGGACGATGCCCGAAGCCGATGCAACCCAGGCGCCGCCACTGGGATATGCGGTGGCGCAGTTGCATGGCGTCTACATCCTCTCGCAGACCACACGAGGCTTGGTCGTGGTCGACATGCATGCCGCGCATGAGCGCATCACCTACGAGCGCATGAAGCAGCAAGTACATGGCGACGGACAGGCCCTGGGGCGGTTGCAGACACAGCCGCTGCTGGTGCCGATGTCACTGGCGGTCAGTGTCCGTGAGGTGGAAACTGCCGAGCGCGAGCGGGATACCTTCGAGCGCCTGGGCGTGGAGCTGGATGTTGCCGGGCCGGAAACGCTGCTCGTGCGTCGGGTACCGGTGCTGCTCGACAATGCCGATGTCGAATCGCTGATTCACGACATGCTGGGCGATCTCGAGCGGTTCGGCCGTTCGGACAGAGTCGAAGCACATATCAATGAATTGCTTGCCAGCATGTCGTGCCATGGCAGTGTGCGGGCCAACCGCCGGCTGACGGTGCCCGAAATGAATGCCTTGCTGCGCGACATGGAGCGCACCGAGCGTAGCGGACAGTGTAATCACGGCCGTCCGACCTGGACCGAGATGTCGATGCACGAGCTGGATAAGCTGTTTCTTCGTGGCCAGTAATGCAGGTCACCGACCGTTTTCAGGATTTTCGATGAACGATACGCGGCCACTGGCCATTCTCTTGATGGGTCCGACGGCGGCCGGCAAGACCGATTTGGCGATTGCCTTGCGCGAATGCCTGGGGGGCGAATTGATCAGCGTCGACTCGGCGATGATCTATCGCGACATGGACATCGGTACCGCGAAACCGTCGGCGGACGAATTGGCACGTGCGCCGCATCGTCTGATCGATATTCGCGATCCCGCCGAGACGTATTCCGCTGCCGAGTTTCGCGAGGACGCTTTAGCTGAGATGCGCGACATCTCGTCGCAGGGGCGTATACCCATACTCGTGGGTGGCACCATGATGTATATCAAGCGTTTGATCGATGGTGTGGCGGAGCTGCCTGCCCGCGATCCTGCGCTGCGCGAAGAACTGGCCCAGCGAGCCCGACACGAGGGGCTCGGTGCGTTGCATGAAGAGCTCTCGCAGATTGACCCGGTCGCCGCGAGGACCATTCACCCGCACAACCGGCAGCGCCTGATGCGGGCGCTGGAAGTGTACCGCCTCACTGGCCGGGCGCTGGGTGAGCTCTGGGCGGAACAGCCGCGTGAAACCTTTCCCTGGCGTCTCGTGTCCATAGCGCTGGCGCCCACTGATCGCCGAGTGCTGCACGCGCGTATCGCGCAGCGCTTCGAGAGCATGCTAGCGGGAGGCTTTCGCGAGGAAGTCGCCGCTCTCCGGGCGCGCGGAGACTTGCATCCCGGACTCCCCGCGATTCGCTGTGTCGGCTATCGTCAAATGTGGGAACATCTAAACGGTGAGACCGACGAGGCCACGATGCGTGAGCGGGGCATGGCGGCGACGCGGCAACTCGCCAAGCGGCAGTTGACCTGGCTGCGCAATTGGCAAGGTGTGCAGTGGATCGATAGCGAGACGACCGATATGCGCGAGCAGGTATTGAAAATCGTGCGCGGAAGCGGCACTTAGCGTAAGATGACCGGTCACGACAACGCTTGGCGAGCGGTACCGCGAACGGCGGTGGCGGCGCGAATGGCGGCTGTGACCCTTCGAAAACGACCATAAACCACAGCGAGAAGTTAGGGAGAGCAAAATGTCCAAAGGACAGTCCCTTCAAGATCCGTACTTGAACATTCTGCGCAAGGAGCGCATTCCGGTTTCCATCTTTCTGGTGAACGGTATTAAATTGCAGGGGCAGATCGAGTCCTTCGATCAATTCGTCATCCTGCTGCGCAATACTGTCAGCCAGATGGTGTACAAGCACGCCATTTCCACGGTCGTGCCGTCCCGCAACGTGCGTCTTCCCGTCCAGGACCCGAATGCCCCGGCGGAAGAAGACGTTTGATCGAGAGGCGCTGATTGTTTTTCGAACGTCCCGACGCCGGTGAAACGGCGGTTCTCGTCCATGTGGATTTCCACGACGAACAGGAGCGCGAAGATCCGGGAGAATTCCTGGAACTGGTGCGCTCCTCGGGTGTGACGCCGGCGACCCTCATCGAGGGGAGTCGGCGTCGTCCCGATCCCAAGACATTCATCGGTAGCGGTAAGCTTGAGGAAATTCGCGAGGTACGCGAACTCCACGGCGCCGATATCGTCATTTTCAATCATGCCTTGTCGCCTTCGCAGGAGCGAAATCTAGAGCGCGCCCTGAAGAGCCGTGTGCTGGATCGCACGGGCCTGATTCTGGATATCTTTGCGCAACGCGCACGCACGCACGAGGGTAAGCTTCAGGTCGAGTTGGCGCAGTTGGAATACATGTCGACGCGCTTGGTGCGTGGCTGGACCCACCTAGAACGTCAGAAGGGCGGGATCGGCTTGCGTGGCCCGGGGGAAACGCAGCTTGAAACCGACCGCCGCTTGTTGGGCGGGCGTATCAAGGCGATTCACAAACGGCTGGAGAAGGTCCGCACACAGCGCGATCAGAATCGCCGTGCGCGATCACGAGCCGAGATTCCCAGTGTCTCTTTGGTCGGTTATACCAATGCTGGCAAGTCGACGCTGTTCAATGCCTTGACCCACGCAGAGGTGTACGCCGCCGACCAGTTGTTCGCCACGCTCGATCCAACGCTGCGGCGTATCGACGTGGAGGATGTCGGACCGGTGGTGATGGCCGATACCGTAGGGTTCATCCGCCATCTGCCACACAAACTGGTAGAGGCGTTTCGCGCCACCTTGCAAGAAGCGACCGAGGCCTCGTTGCTGGTGCATGTCATCGATGCGGTGGACCCGGATCGTGATTTCAACATGGCGCAGGTCGATGCAGTCCTCGAGGAAATCGGTGCTGCCGAGGTGCCACAGTTGTTGGTCATGAACAAGATCGACATGCTGGACAGTGCGCCACGTCTTGAACGTGACGAGCACGGGCGCCCGCAGGTCGTGTGGCTATCGGCGCGGGATGCATGTGGTTTCGAACTGCTGCATCAAGCACTCGGTGAGTTGTTGGCCGAGGACTTGCTCGAGGCCAATTTGACGCTGGAACCCGATCAGGGAAGGTTGAGGGCGTCGCTGCACGCGTTGAATGCGGTGCAGCAAGAACAGTTTGACGAGCAGGGCCGAATCCTGCTGGATATTCGTCTGCCTAGACGCGATTTCTTTCAGTTGATGGCCCGTCTCGGTGAGAAGGCAGCACATTATTTGCCGCCGGGAGCCCTCGATCGCCCGGAATGGGAACGCCACTGACAATGCCCGTCACGGGCGTCCCTGGCGAGATGCATCGCAATCAATGCAGTGGAGAAGACGTATGGCTTGGAACGAGCCTGGTGGTGGAAATCAGCAGGACCCGTGGAGCGGTGGCGGTGGTCGCCGTGGCAGCGGTGGTGGCGGGGGCAATGGTGGCAATAACCAGGGCCCGCCGGACCTCGACGAAGCGCTGAAGAAGTTCAAGGACAAGCTCAATCGCATGATGGGCCAACGCGGCAAGCGTGGCGGCGATGATAACGGTGGCTCATCGGGCGGCAAGGGGAATCCCTTTATACTGCCGGGCGTGCTGGTCATCATTGCGTTGCTCATCTGGGCCGGCTCAGGGTTTTACGTGGTTGATCAGTCCGAGCGCGGTGTGGTGCTACGTTTCGGCAAGTACCATGAAACGGTCGAGCCAGGTTTGCACTGGAACCCGACCTTCATCGACCAGGTCGCGATGGTCAATGTCACGGAGGTGCGTTCTTTCACCCAGACATCTTCGATGTTGACCAGCGATACCAATATCGTGACGGTGCGCTTATCGGTGCAATACCAGGTGTCGAATCCGCGTAACTACGTGCTCAATGTGCGTGATCCGGAGGCGAGCCTGCGCAATGCACTCGATGCCATCTTGCGGCATGTGGTGGGTGCAAGTGGCATGCAGAACGTACTGACGAGTACGAATGAAGTCGATGAGGTCAAAGAGATCGATAAAGCTGGTGATGTACCGGATATACCGGCGGATGTGACTGATCCCGGCGAGTTGCCGATCATCACCATGACGCCACCGGTACCCGATTCCCTGCTGAGTGGCCGTGAAGAGCTGGGGCCGGAGGTCGCCAAGCGTTTGCAGGAGACGTTGACCTCTTATGGGCTGGGGCTAGAGTTGCAGGCCGTCAACCTTGAAACGACCCAGGCGCCGGAGGCAGTGCAGGATGCCGTGGACGATGTGATTCGCTCACGGGAAGATCGCCAGCGTCTGATCAATGAGGCGCGTGCTTACGCGAATGCCTTGCAGCCGCGCACCGAAGGCGAGGCACAGCGGATCGTTGAAGAAGCGACGGGGTACAAGCAGTCTGTCGTCGCGGAGGCGCAGGGTGAGACCAGTCGCTTCCTTGCGGTGCTGGAGGAGTATCAGCAGGCACCGGAGGTGACGCGTCAGCGTCTCTATTTGGATACCATCAGCGAAGTGTTGGGCAAGAATCGCAAGGCGCTGATCGACATGGGCGAGCAAAACAATTCCATGATCTATCTACCGCTTGACCAGCTTCGCAAGTCGGGTTCTACACAGGGTGCCGATAAGACTGACAAGTTGCATCTGGACGCGCTGGGTTCGGTGTCCGAACAGGTGCAGAACGAACCCTTGTCAGGCAGCGACAGCAATACAAGTGAACGCCAGTCGGGCGGCATCACGCGGGAGGGCCGTTGATCATGGTTAACAATCGTGCCTTGGGAATTGTGGCGGTACTCGCCGTGGGAGCCTGGCTGACAAGTGCCAGTCTGTATGTGGTCACCGAAACCCAGCGTGCCATCAAGCTGCGCTTCGGTGAGGTCGTCGAGACCAATATCCAGCCGGGCTTGCACTTCAAGTGGCCGGTGCTCAATAGCGTGCGGTTTTTCGATGCGCGTGTGCAGACACTGGAAAGCGAGGAGAGCCGTTTCCTGACGGCACGCCGCAATGCGTTGATCGTCGACTCCTATGTCAAATGGCAGGTCGTCAATCCCAGCCTGTTCTATCAGGCGACGCGGGGTAGCCTGGAGCGCGCCGAGAGCATTATCGAACCGCGTGTCGAGGAAAGTCTGCGCAATGCGTTCGGTAGCCGTGAAGTGAGTAATATCATCAGCGAGGATCGCAATGAGATGTTACGCGCGCCGCAAAAACGACTGAATGAACAACTCCGGGAAGAGCTCGGTGTGTCGATACTGGATATTCGCCTGAAGCGTGTGGAATTGCCACAAGAGGTGCGGCAGGCGGTTTTCGAGCGGATGCGGACCGAGCGTTACGCCGAAGCACGTCAGTATCGTGCCCAAGGCAAGGAACAAGCCGAGCGTATTCGCGCACGTGCAGATCGAGAGCGTCAGGTGAAGTTGGCAGAGGCCCGTGAAAAGGCAGAAACGCTGCGTGGCCAAGGTGATGCCAAAGCCGCCCAGATTTATGCTAATGCCTATCAGCAGAATGAAAGTTTCTTCAACTTCTATCGCTCGCTCGAAGCCTATCGCAATAGTTTCGATCAGGGTGACGACATGCTAGTGCTGAGTCCGGATAGCGAGTTCTTCCGCTATTTCCGGTCAGCGGATGGGCGTGATGACAGCATCGATGACCCAGGAGCTGTCGCGGCGGGCAGCACTCAGTAAGTAGCGCCTGGCCTCCGGGGTACACCCGGAGGCCAAACGTGATAGACTCTTGACACCGGGCGCCGCCCGGTTTTTTTGTGGCCTGTACGCGAATATCGATGCCCTTGTGGCGGCGATTCGTGATGGGCCGGTGCGACTCCGGCATGACGTGACTGCGTCGTCTCGTCCTCCGCCGACGATGCCACTACGCCACACATTTCTGGCAGGACCGAAAAATGACCATCGCTGACCGCTGGCTGCTTCCCGACGGCATGGATGAAGTGCTTCCGCCTCAGGCGACGCGCATGGAGCATCTGCGCCGTGCATTGCTCGACCTCTATGATCGCTGGGGGTATGACCTGGTGATTCCTCCGACGGTCGAATTTCTCGACTCGTTGTTGACCGGCACGGGAACCGATCTCGATCTGCAGACGTTCAAGCTGACCGACCAGCTTTCCGGGCGGATGATGGGTGCCAGTGCAGATGTGACGCCGCAGGTGGCGCGCATGGATGCGCATTCGTTGAAGCGCAGCGGGCCGGCACGGCTTTGTTACTGCACCACTGTGTTGCGTGCCAAGGCCGACAAGCATCAGGGCGGGCGCAGTCCGATCCAGGTTGGGGTGGAACTGTTTGGCCACGCGGGTCTGGATGCGGATATCGAGGTGTTGCGATTGGTGCTGACAGGGCTGGAAGTTGCCGGAGCGGGCGAAATGCACCTGGCGCTCAGCCATATTGGCATCTATCGTGCCTTGGTCCACGCGGCGGCATTGAATGCGGAAAGCGAGCATGCGCTATTCGAGGCGATCGAGCGCAAGGCTTTCAACGACGTCGATGCTTTGGTGGCGCGGGATGTTCACGACCCTGCACTAGTCGATATGCTGCAGACCTTGCCGCGCCTTTACGGTGGACAAGATGTGCTCGACCAGGCTCGTGACACCTTTGCGGGTGCGCCGCCTGCGGTTGCGGCGGCGCTGGATGAGTTGCAGGCGTTGTGCCGTGCCGTTACGACCAACCATCTCAGAGCCGAGGTCTATATCGACTTGGCCGAGTTGCGTGGATATCAATACCATACGGGTATGGTGTTCGCGGCTTATGTTCCCGGCTATGGTCAGGCCCTGGCCAAGGGGGGGCGCTACGACGATACCGGCCGCGCCTTCGGTCGGGCGAGGCCGGCGACCGGGTTTTCCATGGATCTCAAGCTGCTGGCCTCGCTCATCGAGAGCGGCCCGCGTGGCGATGCCATTTGGGCGCCGGCCGGTGATGGTGCCACGCTCACCCAGACTATTGCGCATCTGCGTGCCTCTGGTGAGCGGGTCATCCAGGCGTTGCCTGGTCAGCGTGTAGGGCCTCGCGAACAGCGTTGCGATCGGCAGCTAGTGGAAACCAATGGCGAATGGCGGGTCGAACCGCTCGCGTAAATCGGCGGATTCTTTGATAAGAGACGAGAGCAATGGGCAAGAACGTAGTCGTGTTGGGCACCCAGTGGGGTGACGAAGGCAAGGGCAAGGTCGTCGATCTGCTGACCGAATCGGCCGATGCGGTGGTACGTTTCCAAGGCGGACACAATGCCGGTCATACGCTGGTGATTGACGGCGAAAAAACCGTCCTGCACCTGATTCCGTCCGGTATTCTGCGGGATGACAAGACCTGCGTGATCGGCAACGGTGTGGTGCTGTCGCCGGAGGCGCTGATCAAGGAAATCCACGAGTTGGAAGCCAAAGGCGTTCCGGTGCGTGAGCGCCTTCGTCTGTCGCCAGCCTGCCCGCTGATCCTGTCCTACCACGTGCGCTTGGATCAGGCTCGTGAGAAGGCGCGCGGCGTGGCCAAGATCGGCACCACCGGTCGCGGTATCGGCCCGGCCTATGAAGACAAGGTCGCTCGCCGCGGGCTGCGCCTGGGTGATCTGCAGCACCGTGAGCGTTTCGCCTCCAAGCTCGGCGAGGTGCTGGATTATCATAACTTCGTGCTGACCAAGTATCATGGCGAAGAGCCGGTCAATTTCCAGGAAGTACTCGACGAGGCCATGCAGATGGGCGAGGACCTGCGCCCGATGGTGTGCGACACCGTGAGTTTGGTCCATGACTTCCGCAAGGCTGGCGAGAACATTCTCTTCGAGGGTGCTCAGGGCTCATTGCTTGATATAGACCACGGGACCTATCCGTATGTGACCAGCTCCAACACCACGGCGGGCGGCACGGCGACGGGCTCGGGCGTGGGGCCGCTATATCTTGATTACGTGCTGGGGATCACCAAAGCTTATACGACACGTGTCGGCTCCGGCCCGTTCCCCACTGAGCTCTTCGACGATCACGGTCGCCACCTGGCCGAGAAAGGCCACGAGTTCGGCGCTACGACTGGCCGCGCGCGCCGCTGTGGCTGGTTCGATGCCGTGGCCCTGCGCCATGCGGTACAGATTAACTCGGTCTCTGGTCTGTGCCTGACCAAGCTCGATGTGCTCGACGGCCTGGAAAACATTCGGGTCTGCGTGGGCTATCGCAGCAAGGATGGCGCCACTATCGATAACCCCGTCGATTCCGAAGGCTATGCAGTCATCGAGCCGCTTTATCAGGACTTGCCTGGCTGGAGTGAGTCGACGCTGGGGATCAAGCGCATCGAAGACCTGCCCAATAACGCACGGGCCTATATCAGTTTCCTCGAAGAGCAGACAGGGGTGCCGATCGACATTATTTCGACGGGGCCTGATCGCAACGAGACCATCGTGCTACGCAACCCGTTCTCGGACTAGACACGGAGCATGTGGCCGCTTCTATCTGAGTGACGCCCGACCGGTCCTGCCGCTCGGGCGTTTTCATGTCGGTGCTGCGGTTTGCCAGGGTGACGCTTTGGCTCACCCGGCAATTAAAAGGTCCGCGCTAGTGATGATAGCGCGGACCTTTTGCGTCTTGATGGCGGCCAGGCCTCTAGCCGGCGAATGCGGCATAGATGGCGATGACGCACAACACCAGCACCATACCCACTGGCCAAGCACCTTTCCAAGGTGTCAGGTCAACGGCCTCGGCATCCTGGTGGACCCACTTGGTTTCGCGTGGGTAGAGCTTGCCGATGATCAACATGATGGCGATCAGCAACACGAAGACGCCTGCCACGAAGTGATACTGGCTGGTGATGTCGAGGATCTTGTTGAAGGGCGGCACGAAGTAACCGGCCGCGATCAACAAGCAGCCTGCGACCAAGCCGACCTTGGCGGCAATGGCGGGCACGCGTTTGGTGAGTAGGCCGACCAGCACTACGGCCAAGATGGGGATGAAGTAAATCGCGTTCATCGTCTGTAAGTAGCTGAACAAGCTTTCCTGACCCGCGAGCAATGGTGCGATGATCATGGCGGCGACGGCCATGATCCAACCGAAGATCTTGCCCGATTTGACTACCTGTTCGTCTGTTGCATCTTTCTTGATCACGCCTTTGTAGATGCCCAGGCTGAACAGCGTCGTGGTGCTGTTGAGCGCCGAGTTGAATGACGACAGGATGGCCCCGACCATCACCGCGGCGAAGAAGCCGGTCAGATAAGGTGGCAGGATATCAAACACCAGATGCCCGTAGGCTTTATCAGCCTGGATACCCTGGTCGGCATACATGTGGTACGCGATGATACCTGGCAGCACGAGGTACAGTGGGCCGAGGAGCTTGAAGAAGCCGGTCAGCAGAACGCCCTTCTGGCCTTCGGCGAGCGTTTTGGCGGCGAAGGTACGCTGAATGATCTGCTGGTTGGTGGTCCAGTAGAACAGGTTGATCAGGAAGACGCCGGTGAACAGCGTGGCGAATGGCACGGCCTGATCTTCACGTCCCATAGAATTGAACATCTCGGGATGCTGGTTATTGAGGATATTCCAACCGGCGATGACACCTTCGCCATCACTGACGGCATTGAGAGCGAAGAATACGATCAAGAAACCGCCGATGAGCAGTCCCACGCCGTTGAGTGTATCGGACACCGCGACCGTACGTAGCCCCCCGAAGAGCGCATAGACGGAGCCGATCAGGCCCACGATCCACACGGTCGCCCACAGCAGGAAACTGTTCGACTCGATGCCGGTCAGCCCTTGTAGATCGAGCATGCCTTGTAAGCCGATGGCCCCGGAATAGAGCACGATGGGCAACAGAATGACCGCGTATGCGATCAGGAAGATGATGTTGCAGATCAATTGGGTGCCGCGGTCGAAGCGGATTTCCAGCAGCTGTGGCACGGTCGCGATACCACTACGTAGGAATCTCGGCAGGAAGAACAGCGCCAGTAGTACCAACGCGATGACTGCAACGACCTCCCAGGCCATGACACTTAGCCCATCGGTAAAGGCTGCGCCATTGAGTCCCACCATTTGCTCGGTGGACAGGTTGGTCATCAGTAACGAGCCGGCGATCAGCGGAAAGGTCAGGCTACGGCCAGCCAGGAAATAACCGCGAGTACTCTGCAGGTCGTCTCGGCGCGTGATCAGCCAGGTAATCAACGCGACGAGCCCCGTGAAGAAAAGAAACGAGATCAACGTCAGGGCATGCATGGAATAGGCATCCTTGAATTCTCATGGATCATGGCCGTGGCGATTGAGGACCGACGACATGCGCCCAGCATATCGTTGGTCTTCAAGCGCTCGGCCGCGTCGATAGACACTATCGTAGGGCGAATTTTAATCGGCGAATAGTAAACTACCATTCTCCATTTGTCTGACATTGATGACGAAATGTCTGTGTGACTCGATTCATAAGCCGTTTTGATGCCTATGACAGACGTTGTCCAAGGAGACGAATATTGCGTCTCGCCAGCGGTACAGCGTGTACCAGCCACGTTCCAGGAGGGGGCGTAGGCGGCCACAGCGTTCGGTGAACGCATCGCGCACTGCCTGGTCACCATTGAACTCGTAACGCTCGGGCAGGCCTAGACGATAGAGGTTTTGATATCCCCACCAGAAGCCGTTATCGAGATAGCTTCTCATCAATGTCGCGAGGACCGGAAAGGCGCGTACGGCATTGGCGCTACTGTTGCTGAGCGGGAGCGTGCCGACGATGACGAGGGGACCGTGTGCATCGAGTTGTCGCAGGTCGTCTACCAACTGGCGTGACACGCTTTCCTCGAACGCTTTCTGACTGCTCTGGGCATTGCCGAAGGCATAGGTGATCACGATGGCCCCTCCTAATATGACAATGAGTAGTGACGTGCCCAGTCGCTGCCATCCAAGTCGCGTGCATGTGGTGATCGCGCAAAATAGCGCGCCGGCACATAAGGCGCCAAATCCGATGAAGGTGCGTGGGCGCCAGAGCGGATCTTCTAACGCCGCCATGATGCCGAGTGCACCAAGTGGGAGTAGCAGTACGATGACCAACATGAGCAAGAGCCGCCAGGGCCATGCAAGGGGGCGCGTGGCCTGTGCAGGGCGGAGAGTGCCTAGAATCAGGCCGAGCAGTGCGATTACGGCTATGGTCGATAGCCCCCACCATGGCGCGCCATCGAGTGTCCTGGCTGCATAACGCCAGAAGGTCAGCGTGTTCTCGAGGATATGAAGGGGTAATGCTGACGGCGCTACCATCTGACTATGCGAGAGGCTATAGCCACCATCGAGCCACCAGCCCGAGACCCACTTGTATCCTAGGAGTGTGATGGTACCGGCAATCAGTAAACCGACGTGGTGTCGCCATTGCAATCGGCCATGGGTGGCCAGACTGAGCAGGATATGAAACGCGAGCAACACGAAGTAAACGCTTACCGCCGCCTGGTAGAAGCACAGGCTGGCGAATAAGCCGATGACTGACAGCATGACGCCCTTTCCCGATGACGATCTCACGCCGGCGGCGAGCGCCAGCCCGGCGCAACTGACAGCTAGCGCCATGGGCAAGGCATCGAACTGATAGGAAAGGTTCTGCAGGAAGAAGGGCTGTAGCACCAGCAGCGCCATCGCAAGCCATGCGTGGCCATCGTTGAATTCTTCAAAAGCGTGACGTAACGCAATGAGTGTCGTCGCAATGGCGGCCAAACCCAGCCATAAAGGGAGAGGGGCGAGGTCGACGACGCGTGTGCCTAGATTGAGCGTGAGCATGACAGCGTCGGCAAGAGGTCGCGCGTTCGAGGTCCAGCCAGGGTCGCCGTGCATACTGCGCCAGATATCGTCGAGATAGAGACGATCGGCGGCCACGATCGGGTAAGTAGCGAGTACAAGACCTATGAAAACCCCTAACCATCGCCAGACATCGGGAGCAGGCGTGCGAGAGGCAGGCGGAATTGGTGATATCGACATCAGGCACCCTTCATCGGAGAGAGGAACGCAATGTGACGACAATGCTGCCGGTGGGCTCCCTTCATGCCCTTCGTGATGCTAAGCTCTTGTATCGGGAGCATGGAGGGCTTCTCGTCTCGTCAATCTGCGTCTCCTCTGAAACTTTTATCTTCGTTGGGTGTACTGCATACACTAGCGTGTCCAACTGAAGAATGTGACGTAAAGGGGTGGCTTGCCCCTGAAAAGCCGCAAGGGAGTAGTAATGTGAGTGTACCGAATCGACATTTCCTGACGACAAGTGTTTCGTGCCGCTTTCGTTGGCCTTTGGTGGGCATGCTGAGCATATGGATGATCCTTGTAGCGCAGACGTGTTTCGCTTTCGGGTTTGAAGATGTGGCGAAGAAGGCGGAAAAGCTAGCAGGTCAAGGTTACCAGGCGCCCGAAGCGAGCCTGCCGGAATCTCTGCGTACGCTGGAATATGCCGATTATGCCCAGATTCAGACCAAGGACGAGAGCATGTTATGGCAGGGGGAGAACCTGCCTTTCAAGCTGGCCTTTTTCCATGAGGGGATGCATTTCGACAGTGCCGTGACACTGCATACCGTCGTCAACGGTGAGGTCCAGGATCTTTCCTTCGACCCCAATGACTTCGATTACGGCAATCTCGATATTCCCAAGGAAGACTTGAAAGGCTTGGGCTTTTCGGGCTTCAAGGTTCTCAATGCCATCAACAGTGAGAATCAGATGGATGAGGTCATGGCGTTCCAAGGCGCGAGTTACTTTCGTGCCCTGGGTCGTCACCAAGTCTATGGTAGTTCGGGACGTGCGTTGGCGATCGATACCGCGCTGCCAAGTGGCGAGGAATTCCCATCCTTTCGTGAGTTCTGGATCGTCAAGCCGAAGCCCGACAGCCAGTATCTGACCATTTTCGCATTGCTCGATTCGCCGAGCTTAACCGGGGCCTACCGTTATGTCCTGCGCCCGGGGGAGGACACCGTCGTCGATGTGACATCGCGTCTTTTCATGCGCAATGCCGTGGAGAAGCTGGGGGTGGCGCCATTGACCAGCATGTATCTGTATGGGCCTGCGCAGCCGACGGAGACACTCAACTATCGGCCGGCGATCCATGATTCCAACGGCTTGCTGGTGCATGATGGTGGTGATGGAACCGACGCGAATAAAGGCGGATGGATATGGCGTCCGCTTGCCAATCCCAAGAACCTGATGATCGAGGAGCAGGAGGTTGCCTCCCTCAAAGGGTTTGGATTGCTGCAGCGCAGTCACAATTTCCACGATTATGAGGATCTGGTGGATCGCTATGATCGCCGGCCCAGTGTCTGGATCGAACCTCAAGGCGACTGGGGCAAGGGAACGGTTGAGTTGATCCAGATTCCGACGCCCGATGAAACCAACGACAACATCGTGGCGATGTGGAAACCGACGGGCACGCCGAAGGCCGGTGATAGTCTCCAATTCAATTATCGCATGTATTGGACGACACACGAGGCCAAGTTCTACGCTCCCAACTTGTCATGGGTCGACCAGACGCGTCGCTCGCGAGGTGAGGTTCGTAAGGACAATCTGGTGCGTGAGCCCGATGGTTCCCTGGCGTTCGTGATCGATGTCAAAGGGCCGGGGCTGGAAGCACTGGAAGACGGTGCCAACGTGGCGGTCGATGCGACTGTTGGCGATAAGGGCGAGCTTGTCGCAAGCCGTGCGGTGCCCAACAAGGCTGCAGGTGGATGGCGTATTTTCCTGCGCGTCAAGCGTGGCAATGCGAGTCAACCGACGGATATACGCGTCTTCCTGAAGGATGGCGAGAAGCGACTTTCTGAAACCTGGCATTATCGGCTTCCCGCCAATGGTTGATTCAACGACCCCAGCGGCTAGTGACTATCTCGAACGCTTGGCTCAGGAAACGGATACCCGTCGTGCGCGCCGCGAATTACTCGGCAGCCGCCTCGACGAGCAGGGCATGGAAGCCTTGCACGCCACCCTCGGCGGGCGCGAGGTTGCGAAGGAAGATCCTGCCTCGACCTCGGTAGGTGCGCGCCTGACGCTGGCGTACAGCGCCCGCCCCTTGGCGCCGCCGAGTGTGCTGACGACCGACGCACAAGGCATCACGCGGCTTTGCACCGTACCGCCGCTGAAGCGCACACCCTTGTCGCCGGAGCCTTGGGCGACCAATCCGTTCGTGCGTTATGCTCAGCGTACGCGCAAGTGGATAGACCGTGGTTTTCGCAGGCGACAGAAGGTCGAGTCGGATGCCTCGCCGACGCCACGTTGGCAGAAGGTGGGCATGCTGCGGCGCAAGATCCTGCTGATCCTGGTGATAGGGCAAAGCCTGGTAGCGGCCAACTACATGCGTTCGGTGCTGCCCTATCAAGGCAAACAAGCGCTTGAAGTGGCTATCCTGGCGTTGTTCGTCTTGCTGTTTTGCTGGGTCTCGGCTGGATTCTGGACAGCCCTCATGGGATTTTTCCAGCTTCTGCGTGGACGCGACCGCTACGCGATCGATGCGCGTGACGTGCAGGAGGATGCGCCGATCGACGAGACGGCACGCACAGCCTTGGTCGTGCCTATCTGCAACGAAGATGTCGCGCGTGTTTTCGCTGGCGTGCGCGCCACGCTCGAGTCGTTGCGTGATAGCGGCCAGGAACGTCACTTCGACCTGTTCATTCTGAGCGACACCTTTGACCCCGAGCTGGCGATCGCGGAGACGCACGCCTGGTTGTCCCTGTGTCGTGAGTTGGATGCCTTCGACCGTGTCTTCTACCGGCGCCGTCAGCGCCGCATGAAGCGCAAGAGCGGTAATATCGACGACTTCTGTCGTCGCTGGGGCGCTAATTATCGCTACATGGTGGTGCTGGATGCCGACAGTGTCATGAGCGGTGCTTGTCTGACGCGCCTAGTGCGGTTGATGGAAGCCCATCCCAAGGCGGGGATCATTCAGTCGGCGCCACGCGCCTCTGGCCGCCTGAACCTCTATGCGCGCATGCAGCAGTTCGCCACGCGCGTCTATGGTCCGCTATTCACGGCAGGGCTGCACTTCTGGCAGTTGGGCGAGTCGCATTACTGGGGGCATAACGCGATCATTCGTCTGGCCCCCTTCATGCGTCACTGCATGCTGGCGCCGCTGCCGGGTAAAGGCTCGCTTTCCGGGGAAATCCTGTCCCACGATTTCGTCGAAGCGGCGTTGATGCGTCGGGCGGAGTGGGGCGTATGGATCGCCTACAACCTGGATGGCAGTTACGAAGAGATGCCCCCCAATCTTCTCGATGAGCTCAACCGTGATCGCCGTTGGTGCCACGGCAACCTGATGAACTTTCGGCTGTTTCTGGCCAAGGGCATTCATCCCGTGCATCGCGCGGTCTTTCTCACCGGGGTGATGTCCTACATATCAGCGCCGTTGTGGTGCCTGTTTTTGATCTTGTCGACGGCCTTGTTGGCGGTGCACACGCTGAGTACGCCGCAGTACTTCCCCGAGCCGGGCATGATGTTTCCCGTCTGGCCACAGTGGAACCCGGCCATGGCGGTGGGGCTGTTCTCGGCGACGGCCACGCTCTTATTCTTGCCCAAGGTGCTCAGCGTGATTCTGGTCATCGCGCAAGGATCCAAGGAATTTGGCGGGAGCCTGCGGTTATTCGCGAGCATGGTTTTGGAGTCGCTGTTTTCCATGCTGATGGCGCCGGTGCGAATGCTCTTTCATACACGTTTCGTGTTGACGGCGCTTCTGGGGCGCGCCATACAGTGGCGTTCTCCGTCGCGTGATAACAGCGATACGCCGTGGGGCGATGCCGTGCGTCACCATGGCGTGCAGACGCTCATCGGGGCGGTGTGGGCCGTAGGCGTGTATTACATGGAACCGACTTTTCTCTGGTGGCTGGCGCCCATCGTCGGTGCCTTGATGGTGTCGATTCCCGTCTCGGTGCTTTCCAGTCGTGTATCGCTGGGGCGCTGGTGTCAGCATGCGCGCTTGTTTCGTATTCCCGAAGAGACGCATCCGCCGCGTGTGCTGCGGCGCATGGTGCGTCATCTAAAACGTATGCGTGCCCAGCAAGCGGCGGCGCCGAGCTTTGTTCAGGTGGTCGTCGATCCGGTAGCCAATGCGCTAGGGTGTGCGCTGGCTACAAGCCGACATGGCGTCTCGATGCTTCTGAGGCGGCGTCGTGAAGAACGGGTCAGGGCGATTGTCGCCGAGAACCCCAGCAAGGTGAAGCCTGCGACCCAACTGAACTTCCTCGACGACCCCGTGCTGCTGTCGATGTTGCATCACAAGGTCTGGACATCGCCCGATGCACATCCGGACTGGCGCGAACTGGGTACGCCGACGCCTGTCTCATGGAGGGTGCCAGGATGAGGCGATAAGGTACGCAGTCATCACTGTTGGCCTAGCTGCTATGCTGGAGACGGTGTCCGTGAGCGGCCTGACGCATAGCATCGTATTCAAGGAAAGAAGGAGATAAAGGCATGAGCATCATTTTGTGGTTGATTATCGGAGGCCTGGCCGGCTGGATTGCAGGCAAGATCATGCGCGGTGGCGGCTTCGGTATTCTTGGCAACATTGGCGTCGGCATCGTGGGCGCTGTGATTGGCGGCTTCCTCTTTAGTCTACTGGGGCTTACGCAGACCAATATCATCGGCTCGTTGATCATGGCCGTGATTGGTGCGGTGGTGCTGTTGTGGATCGTGGCCAAGGTTAGAAAGTCGTAGCGCACCTTGGTGGCTACCGTGCCTCGGGACGCCGTTACGTGCGGGCCCCGTTGAATGTGAAAAACGAATGATGTATTGCCCCGGCCCCATCGATAGGCCGGGGCTTTTCATGGATACCGTGCCGTCGGCACCGCTGCGAGACGCGCGCTTATGGACAAGACATCACAGGCAAGCCAGAAGGAGCGCTTCATCGGCCTGGAGTGGCTGCGCTTCGTGCTTGGGCTTTATATCGTCATCTTTCACACCCTGCATACCTATCCATCGATCAGGGCCTGGTCGCACTATGTGACGGATATCGGTTTCTTTTCGACCAGTACGTTTTTTGTACTTTCGGGATTCTTGCTGACGCATGTCTATCTAGACAATCAGCGCAAGCTGCGTGAGCCGGCACGCAGTTTCTGGATCAAGCGTTTTTCGAATCTGTACCCGATTCATATCGGGGCTTTGTTGCTGGCGATTAGTATCTCCATGTTGGTAGGTTACCTTGCCATTACTCCCCAAGACGCTGGGATGTCACCCCGTTTCGTCATTTACGACGTCAATAACGATCTGGGGCAGGCGACACCGGGAGCCCTGGAACATTTCATGGGTAATGGAGAGCTCGCGCTTAATCTAGTGCTCAATTTCAGTCTGTTGCATGCCTGGAATCCGTATTATCTGACTTTCAATCCACCGTCCTGGTCGATTTCGGCACTGATGGCTTTTTATCTGGTCTTCCCGTGGATGGCGCCGCGTCTGTTTCGTCTCCGCCGCGTGGGACGCGCCTTGGTCGTGACCAACCTGCTGTACTTGATCCCGCCCTTGGTAGTCATTGCGGTGACGGACTTCGGTATGCCTGAAACGGGAATCCTGCACCGCAACCCCTTGATCCGCTTGCCGGAATTCGTGGCGGGGATACTGTTGTGTGTGTGGTATACCCGTTATCGTGCGGCTGGTGGCTGGCTGAGTGTCAGGCAGCGTCTGCTGTTGGCAGCATTCGTGGCGAGCTGTGTCGTGGCGGCGGTCTGGTTGTTAGGCCAAGGGCACGCCTGGTATTACCTACTCCACAATGGCCTGTTGTTGCCCGCGCAGTTAGCGTTGATTTTGCTGGCCACGCAGTGGCGCACGCCCAATAGCCGTCGTGTTCGCCGTTTAGCGAGTCGACTGGGTGGGGCATCGCTGCCGATGTTTGCGCTACATGTTCCGCTGTTCGTGATCTTTACACGAATCGAACGCGTGCTTGCGGGAGAGCCTGGGCTGTGCACGAGCGAATTTCGGGCTTGCCTTGAAGCCGCCGGCGACAGCTCACTAATGTTTTACCCGTTGTTTCTCTTGTTGACGGTACTGTTCTGCGTGATGTTTCAGGAGCAGTTCGTGCTGCGGGTGCGCAATGCCATGCAGCGTCGGCTACTGCCAAGGGTGGGCTCGCCGCCGTCGCATACCGAGAAGGTGGCGCGCTGATGCTGTCGCTCGGCCAGAACTCCACCGCCTGAACGAAAAAGGGGCGCCATCGGCATGGCGCCCCTTCGTGTCATGAGTATGCGCCAGCCGTTTATGCGTGGCTCAGTTCCTTGAGGCAGACTTCGACGATGTCCAGGCCTTCCTGGAGGACGTCGTCCTCGATGGTGACCGGCATCAAGAAGCGTAGGGTGTTGCCGTAAAGTCCGCAGGACAGCAGGATCAGCCCTTTCTCGCGCGCCTTCTTGCACACCGCCCCGGTCAGTTCAGCATCGGGCGTGTGATTGGTCTTGTCGGCGACCACGTCGAAGGCGGCCATGGCCCCCAGGTGGCGGACATTGTCGACGCAGGCGAAGTCTTGCTGCCATTTTGCGAAGCGCTCACCCAGCTTGTCGCCCAGCGCCTGGCTCTTCTCGAGGATCTTTTCCTCCTCGAAGACTTCCAGTACTGCAAGGGTAGCGGCGCAGGAAACCGGACTGCCAGTGTAGGTACCACCCAGCGAGTTGCCACCAGAGGCGTCCATGACCTTGTCGGTGCCGACTACGGCGGAGATCGGCATGCCGTCGGCCATGCTCTTGGCCATGGTGATGATATCGGGCTCAACGCCGCTGTGCTCGATGGCGAACAGCTTGCCGGTGCGCCCGAAGCCGGATTGGACCTCGTCGACGATCATCAGCATGCCGTGCTCGTCGCAGATCTCGCGGACCGCCTTGAGGAAGCTGGGCGAGGCCGCGTAGAAGCCGCCTTCGCCGAGTACCGGCTCGAGCACGATGGCCGCAGTGTCGCGCGGGTTGGCATCGGTCTTGAGCGTCATCTTCAAGCCGTTTAGCGCGTCTTCCTCGCTGACCCCGTGATAGGGCACCGGGTAGGGCGCACGGAAGACGTTGCCCGGCATGCTGCCGAAGTCGGTGGCATAGGGCGCGACCTTGCCGTTCATGGCCATGGTCATGAAGGTCCGGCCATGGTAGCCGCCGGTGAAGCAGATGACGTTGTCGCGTCCTGTCGCCGCGCGAGCCACCTTGACGGCGTTTTCCAATGCTTCGGCCCCGGAATTGGCGAGCATTACCTTGCCGTGGCCGCGTACCGGGGTGAGCTGGCTGAGTTTCTCGGCGACCTTCACATAGCCTTCATAGGGCATCACCGTCTGGCAGGTGTGCATCACCTTGTCGAGCTGGTCCTTGACTGCCTGCACGACCTTAGGATGGCGATGGCCGACGTTGAGTACGCCGATGCCGCCGGCGAAGTCGATGATGCGATTGCCGTCAGCGTCCCAGATCAAAGCGTTCTCGGCACGCTCGGCAAACTGGGTCGCCGGGCTCGCGGCGCCGCTGGCGACGTAACGTGTCTTGAGTTCGTTGAGCTGTGCGTTGTTCATGCTTGCCTCCTTGTTAAAGTCCGCCCATGCAGACGTATTTTAGCTCGGTGTATTCCTCGAGGCCGTGGTGGGATCCTTCGCGCCCCAGCCCGGACTCCTTGATACCGCCGAAGGGTGCCAGCTCGGTCGACAAAAGCCCTTCGTTGATGGCGACCATGCCGTATTCGAGGCCCTCCATCACTTGCCATATACGTCGATAGTCGCGCGCATAGACATAGGCGGCAAGGCCGAATTCGGTGGCATTCGCCATGGCGATGGCCTGGGCCTCGTCGGTGAAGCGAAAGATCGGCGCTACAGGACCGAATGTCTCTTCGCGGGCGACATGCATGTCGTCGGTGACGTCGGCGAGCAGGGTCGGCTGAAAGAAGGTGCCACCCAATGCGTGCGGTTCGCCGCCACACACCAAGCGTGCGCCCTTGGAGCGTGCATCGGCAATGTGTGCCTGCACCTTGTCGATGGCCGCGGCGTTGATCAAGGGGCCTTGGGTCACGTCGTCATCGAGACCGTTACCGACCTTGAGTTGTGCGATGCGCTCGGCGAACTTGGCAATGAAGGCGTCGTAGATGCCGTCTTGTACCAGAAAGCGGTTGGTGCACACGCAGGTCTGCCCGGAATTGCGGAACTTGGAGGCGATGGCGCCCTCCACAGCGGCATCCAGATCGGCGTCGTCGAAGACTACGAAGGGCGCATTGCCGCCCAGTTCCAGAGACGCTTTCTTGACGGTCTCCGCGCACTGCGCCAGCAAGCGCTTGCCGACCGGTGTCGAGCCGGTGAACGAAACCTTGCGTACTCGCGGGTCGGTGGTCAGCACGTGACCGATCTCGGCGGGCTTCTCGGCGGTAAGCACGTTGATGACGCCTGCGGGGAGGCCGGCGTCATCGGCGAGCTTGGCCAATGCAAGGGCGGTCAGCGGTGTGGCTTCTGCGGGCTTGATCACTACTGGGCAGCCGGCTGCCAGGGCTGGAGCGCATTTGCGGGTGATCATCGCCAGCGGGAAGTTCCAGGGCGTAATGGCGGCAACCACGCCGATTGGCTCGCGCATGATGAGAATACGCTTGTCGGCGCCGTGGCCTGGCAAGGTCTCGCCAGCGATGCGTTTGGCTTCCTCGGCGTAGTATTCGATGAAGCTTGCCCCGTAGGCGACCTCGCCCCGCGATTCGGCGAGCGGCTTGCCTTGTTCCAGGGTCATGAGCTGGGCCAGTGCCTCGCGATGGGCCATGACTCGCTCAAACCAGGCGCGCAACAAGGATGCACGCTCCTTGGCGGGGCGTCGGCGCCATTGCGGCCACGCGGTCTCGGCGGCGGCGATGGCCTCGCGTGCCTCGTCGGCGCCCAGGTCGGGGACCTGTGCCAGGCATTCGCCCGTGGCGGGGTCGGTGACCGCGAAACGACGCTCGCTATCGCGCCATTTACCGCCGATATAAGCGCGGTCGATCAAGATATCGGGTGTTGGCTGACTCATGGAGGCCTCCGAGTGAAGCGTGATTGCTCGCCTATTATTTGACGGTGTGTGCATTATTTAAAACACTTGGCCAGGGTGGCGTCCAGCGATTTTTCATATCTCGCCCGGGCAGGTTATCGTGCCTTGCGTCTCGGCGACACCAGCCTCTTTCCGGTACACTATGGCGCCGTTGTGTGAATGCCGAGTCATGAGTGAGGTGCGTCTTGATCGATCCTCTTAACGCCTGGTGGGCACAGCAATTGGTGCTGTGCGGCTGGGCGTTTGATCCCGAACCGTTGAGTGTGCCGTCCGAGGCGGCGCAGGCACGCCTAGCGTTGTTAGACGTGCGCGAACGGGGAGAACTCGGCTGGCGCCTGGCTGAAGCGTGCATGCCAGGGCAGGGCGAGGCCTTGCGCCAGCTACAGGCACTTGAATTGCTGGCATTGTCGGGTGCCGCTGGCTGGCTGGACGCTCCTCGGGCCCATGCCTGGGCGGAGTGGGTCGCCGCCGACATCCAGATGCATCATGCCTCGTTGGATGCATGGCTAACGGCGCTGCGTCACGAGCGAGGACAAATCGACTGGACCCACGATGATGACGGCTTTCTCGAGGCCTGCGAGGCATTGTCGCAACTCGAACGCGAAGCGGCCGGCGTCACCTGGGAAGTGCTTGCCGAGTGGCTGTCCGATAGGCCCCGCCAGCTACCGTGGCCGATTGATCAGAACAGTGGCGTATGGCGTCTGCGTGCGATCTTCGCCCCCGTGCTGACCACGACATGCGATGCCCGCTTGGACTGGCCGGAGGTGGAGCGCTGGTTGGCCGATGTCTGGCGCATTGACGGGCGCGATGAATTGATTCGCATGCTGCTGTGGCTGGGGGGGCAAGGGCATCGTTATACATGGGATCTCGATGCTGCGCGCCTGACTACTCAGAGCGAGGGCGCGCGACGTCAGTGGTGGGAGTCGCTCGGCGAGGCGCGTGACTATGGCCAGATGATACTGACGTTTCTCGACAGCGGAGAGCCCCTTGAATGGGCGGCGTGGGATTGGCTGCGGTTGGCGGATCTCGCCTATGCGGGCTGGAATGCGGGCTGGCTCGACGCGCAGGAAGCCGAGGCATTTGCTGCACACGCGAGTGATTTGTTGATGCGCCGTTATCACGACTGGACGGCCGTTGCCAGGGCGTACCAGCGTGGGCGTAGCCTTTTCGAGGGAACTGATCGGCGTGCGGATTTCGCGCGTGACTGGGATGTCTTGCTACGTTCGCGGTCGAGTCCCTGGCAGATAACGCTCGAGGCGCTGCTGGACGACGCCCAACGCGAGGCCTCGCGGCAGGTGGTACGCGGCTGGCGTGCACCGGCGTGGCACTGGGTCCTGGCATTATCGGCAGTGCGCGAGCCCGATCTTCTGTATCGCCAGGGCCCCGACCGCGTCCCCGAGGCCCAGCAGCGTGCCGATGCGCGTCGTTATCTGCGTGACACGCTGGGACTCGACCCCGCCATGGGGACGGCGAGCCTGGCCAGCTTGTGGCTGCCCGCACAAGCGCATCATCTCAATCAGCTGGCCGCTGATGCCGCACACGGTGCATTGCCCGAGGCGAAAACGCCCTTCGGACGCGCGGTACCGGATGCCGTGCGGTTCCGTAATGGGCTCAGGCACTGCGCGCATCATGCAGCCACGATCTTCATGGCGGAGAAGTACGCCTTCTATCTGATGATGTGCGCTGACAGCGGTGATTACGACCGACGTGAGCTCGAGACGCTGGCTGAATCACTGCGCGGCGTGCTGAGCCGCTTTTATAGTGGCCCCAAAGCGTTGATCGAGGCCTGGGCGGCATGGGAGGCGGCGCTCCCCGACGGGGAGGAGCCCTCGTTGGTGGCGGACATTCGTTGGCACCGAGATGATCCGGGAAGCCCTCTGCATTGGCTTGACTGGCGTCACGTAACTTGGCGTGAACCCGGTGAACGTTTGTCGTTGCCACGCTTCACGGCCTTGGCGTTGGTGGGGCCGCTCAATGCGCCGGTCTGGGGCGCGCCGCGTCCCGAGGCGGATCATGAGCGTGACGAGCTTCGCGAATGGCTCGACAGCCATTACGGGTTGCTGTCGGCGGAGGCGCTCGAGGAGTTTGTGGATTTCCTGCTCGAGGCAGGCGACCGTCAGGAATATCAGATCAACTATGCACCGTATACGCTCAACTCCGCGCGTTTGCGGGAAGAAATCGCGATCATTGAATCCGGTGAGTGCAGCGAGGACGAGCGCAATCATCTGCTGCGCCTGCGGCGTGTCGAACATAACGCTTCAGGATGCAACGAATACGACATGGCCGCCTGGGATGTGGCCCAGGCCGTCGATCTAGCGATCGCCGGGCGACAGATGGATTGGCTGTCGGCGGAAGCGTTCGACAACTTGGTGGAGCGTGCCGCCGACTTGGCTCAGGCGCATTACGCGAGTTGGTACGATTACGCGCGCGGGCTCTTTGCGGGATTTTCCTTTTTTATGGGCGAGACCGACGAGCGTGAAGCATTCCTGGAGGGGTTCGGCGAGGCACTGACCGCTTGGTTGACGGCGGCACCGCCACTGGCCGGCAGCTGGGCGAGTCTCGATTTTCCCGGTGCGCCCGCGCGACATTGGGCCCCACTGCATATCGATACCCTGCCAGGCGACGCGCGGACATTGCATTGAATGGTGTGGGCAATGGATGACTCATGGCGTATCCGCTTGCTTAGAGCGCTCGTCAAAAGATGAGAGATTCTCTATCATCGTGTCGGTACGGCTGC
This sequence comes from Chromohalobacter sp. HP20-39, assembly GCF_033052815.1. Taxonomy (NCBI): domain Bacteria; kingdom Pseudomonadati; phylum Pseudomonadota; class Gammaproteobacteria; order Oceanospirillales; family Halomonadaceae; genus Chromohalobacter; species Chromohalobacter sp. HP20-39. Next base: position 45,010 of record NZ_JAWHTP010000010.1, read on the forward strand.
TCTGTGTTGGGCACATGGCGTACTAATCAGTCGAGAATAGGCCGCTCTGGCGGTGGCACCTGCGATATGCGCCACCACCACAGCGACCCCTCGCTAGGTAGTGCCTATGGCTAGTGTCGTCTTGCGTTCATGCAAGTGGCCCGAGGCATCCGCGAGGTTGAATACGTGTGATGAGGTCGCTTGGATGCTTCGAACCATGGCATTGGGGTGGGGGCTGGCCGCTTTATTGGCTGGTTGTGCCACGCAAACTTCACAACATACCGCGCTCGAGCCGTCTTCTCTGTCTGCGGCCGCCAGGGCTGGTGAAGGTGCGGGGTATCCTTCTCCGCTGACTGTCTTTCAGGCCAGCGACGTTCAACGGGCGCTGGTATCGCCAGTGCGCATTCGCAAGGCGCTGCTGTCCGAACATCGGCGCTGGGTGGGGACGCCGTATCGCCTTGGCGGGACTACGCAGCGCGGTATCGATTGCTCGGCGTTGATGCAACATGTCTACAGCGATGCATTCCAGGTTTCTCTGCCGCGTACGACCGAACAGCAAATGCAAGAGGGTCGGCGGGTCCAGCGCAGCGAGCTGGCAGCAGGCGACCTAGTATTTTTTCGGTCTCCGGGTCCGTACAACCATGTCGGCGTTTATGTCGGCGATGGCTATTTCCTGCATGCCTCGACGTCGCAGGGCGTCAAGTTGTCCCGCCTCGACAATGTCTACTGGAACCGTCATTACTGGCAGTCCCGGCGGCCCATGACCAGGACCCAATTGGCGGCGCGTATCGATCGACCCTCCCGCGAAGGATGAAGCAGGCACAAGCTTTGTCATGCCTGGCCGGCAGGTTCGCCTCGTGGCTATTTTGTGATGGCATGTCGTGTTATATGAAAATGTTATTATGGAGAGAGCCATGATCGAACCGCGTACCCGCGCTTGGTGGCGCGCGACCTTGGCGCTGTGTCTGGGATCCTTTACCGTCTTCATCAATTTGTACGTTGCCCAGCCATTGTTGCCGGCCATCCGCGACAGTTTCGATATCTCGACGCTGGCCGCGAGTAGTGCAATGTCGGTCAGTATGTTGACGCTGGCACTGTCGCTACTGTTTTACGGACCGCTTTCCGATGCCATCGGCCGAGCCGCCATCATGCGTATCACGCTGGTACTCGCCAGCCTCTGCACCTTGGTCATGGCATTTGCACCCAACTTCGCGAGTCTACTGGCTTTGCGTGCCTTGCAGGGGTTCTTGCTGGGCGGGTTGCCTGCGGTGGCGATTGCCTGGATGGGTGATGAATTCAATAAGCCGGCGCTGTTGCTGGCCGTGGGACTCTATATCAGTGGTAACACGCTGGGGGGGATCGGCGGGCGCGTCATCGGCGGCACGGTTGCCGAACATTGGGGATGGCATAGTAGCTTCGTGGCGATCGCGTGTCTGAGCCTGGCGTGCACTTGGGTCTTCTGGCGCGCCTTGCCGCCTGCCCGACAGTTTCGCCCTTCGCCGTTACGCGTGGGCCAGGCCGCGCGGGACATGCAGGGGCATTTGCGCGATCCCCGGTTGATTGCCGCCTACCTGATCGGCGGGTTCAACTTCTTCATCTTTCTCAATCAATACAGCTATGTGACGTTTCGGCTCAACGAGGCGCCGTTTTCTCTTACCTCGCAATGGTTGGGCCTGATCTTCCTGACCTATCTCGGCGGTACCGTAGGCTCGGCGATGTCCGGGCGTATCGCGCAGCGTTTGTCGCAACCGGCCTGCATGATGCTGGGTATCGGCATCCTGATGTGCGGTTCAGTACTCACGTTGATGCCTTCCTTGATCGCGATCATCGCTGGGCTGACGGTCAATGCCGTGGGTTTCTTCCTGGCGCATTCAATGGCCTCGAGCTGGGTGGGGCGGCACGCACAGCGCGCGCGAGGCAGCGCGTCGTCGCTGTATCTGGTGTTCTACTATCTGGGCGCCAGCCTGGGGGGCTTCTATCTGGAGCCGTTTTGGGCGCGCTGGCAGTGGGGCGGCGTGATTGCCGCCTCACTGCTGGTGTTGCTGGGAACCTTCAACGTAGCGGCCTGGTTATGGCGGCGTGAGGGTCGAATGGTCGACACGTCGTCGGCGACCTGAGAAGCGCCCGGCACGCTCAAGGTTTGCCGGCGTCATCGCCCCACACAGCCTCGAGCCGATCGTCACGGCCGCAACCGGCGCGGTAGAAGCGGTAGCGCACAGGGTTTTTCTTGTAGAAATTCTGATGGTATTCCTCGGCCTCCCAGAAAGGAGCCTTCGGCTCGATACGTGTCTTGACGTCGCGCTCGAAACGCGCTTCCACGGCTTCCTTGGAAGCTTCGGCGAGGCGCTTCTGGCGCTGATTAAGTGGAAAGATGGCGCTGCGGTACTGGCTGCCGACATCGCAGAATTGGCGTCCTGCGGCAAAGGGGTCGATATTGTGCCAAAACACGTCGAGTAGGGTGCTGTAGTCGACGACCGTGTCATCGTAAACGACCTTGACCGCCTCGGCATGGCCGGTATCGCCGCTGCTGACCTGCTCGTAGGTGGGGTTCTCGCTATCCCCACCGATGTAGCCGGAGGTTGTCGAGATGACGCCCTCGAGTTTGTCGTAAGGCGGCTCCATGCACCAGAAGCAGCCGCCAGCGAAGATAGCTTCGCGCTCTTCGGCGTGCGCCTGAGAAGTGGGTATGAAAACGAGTGTGGCGAGTAGTGCAAACGCGATCACTGGAAAGCGCATCGGGAGACTCCTGATTATCGGGTTGACATGTCATGCTGATGCGATCGATATACATCAAGTCTACTGGAAAAATAGCGGGAGCCCACATGTTGGATAAATGGACGAACGCCTGGGTTGCGCCGGTACTCACGCGCTGTGCCGTTGGCTTGGCACGGCGCGGCGTGACGCCGACCCAACTGACAGTGGGGGGCTTTGCAATCGGTATGCTGGCGTTGCCGTTACTGGCCTATCAGGCTTATGGTCTGGCGCTGGTGGCGATTGTCCTCAACCGCCTGTGCGATGGACTAGATGGTGCCTTGGCGCGCCACCTGCAATGCCAAAGCGATGCTGGCGGGTTCCTTGATATCGTTCTTGATTTCGTCTTCTATGCCGCTGTGGTGTTGGGTTTTGCACTCGCTGATCCGGGGCAAAACGCTTTGCCTTCAGCCTTGCTGCTCTTCGCGTTCATGGGGACGGGGGCATCGTTTCTGGCCTTTGCGATTGCCGCAAAACGCCATGGACTGGAGCGTCCGCATTTCGAGTATAAGGCGTTCTATTATCTGGATGGTTTGACGGAAGGCACCGAGACGATTATCGCTTTCGTGGTTTTCTGCCTGTGGCCGGCGCATTTTGCTTGGTTGGCGTCGCTTTTTGCGTTGGCCTGTATGCTCACGGCGGCGATGCGTATCGCAGGCGGCTATCGTGCCTTGGTCATGGCTGAAGAGGCGTCGGGAGGCGATTTCGAGAAAGGCGGTGGTTCATCGAGCGGCGCGTCGGGATAGGACAACTGATATGAAACGGGCGACCCGCAGGCCGCCCGTTCTCTTGTCACGCTTGGCGAGGGAGCGTCTTAGTGCTCCTGTTCCTGCTCGCCTTCACCGTGCACATGACCATGTTCAGCTTCTTCCTCGGAAGCTTCACGCACTTCAGCGATCTCGACATCGAAATTCAGCGTCTGACCGGCCAGCGGATGGTTGCCATCGACGGTGACGGTATCGCCTTCGACTTGAGTGACCGTGACCATGAGCGGGCCGCCCTGAGTCTGAGCCTGGAACTGCATGCCCGGTTGAATTTCCTCGACGCCCTGGAAGGCATCGCGCGGCACATCTTGCATCAGGCCAGGCTGTGTTTCACCGTAGCCTTCTTCCGGCTCGACGGTGACTTTGAGGTTTTCGCCGCTCTGACGGCCTTCCAGTTCTTTTTCCAGCCCTGGAATGATGTTGCCCGCGCCGTGCAGGTAAGTCAGAGGTTCGCGGCCTTCCGAGCTGTCCAACACTTCACCTTCGTTGTTGGTGAGGGTGTAGTGGAAGGAAACCACGGAATTCTGGGCAATCTGCATGTTGAAGACCTTTCTGGGTGTATGTCGCTTCCCATGGTAACGCGCTCACCCAAGTGTGTCAGGGGCCTCTAGGGGTTTTCATATATTCTGAGAATCGTATGACGATACTTCAAGCGGTATCGGGAACCAATTCGGCGTCGAGCGGTCAAGTTGACAGTACCTGCGGCAGGACGTCGCGCTGGTTGCGCGGTAGGGGGGGTGACGGTACCCTGCCGTCATTGTTGCGATTGAATGACTACCGACGTTGCCTATCAGGAGGCCAACATGACCGTAACGCTGATCTGGCTGATCGCTTTCGCCGTGATTCTTTTCCTGGCGCTCCGCGCGTGGGACGGTTCCCTCGGGCAGGCTGTCATGCGCCGTATCCCGGCGATATTGCAGCTAGGCGGTGACGATCGTTGGGTGTGGAGTATTGCCTTGGCCGTGTTGGGCGCCACCTTTATCGTCCATCCGGTTTCGATGTTACTGACGCTGATTCTTCTGGCGCTGTTTTTCTGGATCGCCAAACGGGTGGGGTGCTGGTTGATGCGACGCGTCAAGTTACACTGACAAAAAGCTGTTGTGCGATATCAATGCCCCGCTGATGCGGGGCATTGTCGTTATCGATAAGCGTTACAGCCACAACGAGAGCGTCAAGGAACCAAATTGATCATTCTCTTCCTGCGCTTCGAACTCGTGGGTCCGCCAGACGCTGGTGTAGGTGAGCTGCCAACTGTTCCACGTCAAGGCGATGCCGGCCAGTGCGTCGCCGACCCATTGCCGGCGGTCCACTGAATGGCTGTCCTCGAAGGTATTGCCATCCAGCAGCAGGTTATGAGCCATGAAGCGGCCTTCGAGGTTCGCGAACGCATACCAGCCGAATCCCTGCCCGGGTTCGAAGTAGTTACGACCACTCTGCGCGGGGGCGACCGCCGGCATGCCAGCGCTGTGCTGGAGGTCGCCACCGATACGTATACCCACGCCACCTGCGGCATATGTATACAGATTGCCGAGGGCAAAGCCAGCATTGGGGCCATACTCTACTTCCAGGTTGCCGAGCGAGTCTTGCAGCCACCAACTGCGTTTATATGTGATATTGACGATGGGTTCGTTATGGAGCTGGTGGTCCCAGCCGTGGGGCTCTTTACTATCGATAAGGTGGTGAAAGTTTTTTTGTACGACTTTGCCGCCCGAGGCAGGGCCGACGATGCCCACATCGATATGCAGCTCATCGGCTTGGCGCCATTCCTGAAGCTGGTGTTCATCGAATAGCGATACCCCGGCATAGAGTAGCCCGGCGTAGGGCCGGTCATCTTCGATGAGGCTCGAGCGTTCGATGTTTTCGGGGGTATAGATTTGTTGACCGATGCGATAGGCCGCGCCATCGAGGCCTCTCCCGGACCAGCCGGGGACTGCGTCGGCCAGACGACGTGTCCAGTGGTGCTCTTGTGGAGCAAACGACCAGTTGATTTCTAGCCCATTGGTGTAATGACCATCTCCACCACTAGCAAAAAGATCGTTCTCGCTTTTGACCGTCAACAAACCGTCAGCCGAGGCGGAGCTGGCGAATGCCGTCATGGCGAGGGTCGAAGCGATATAGCTGAGCGCGCGTCCTGATTTCATGAGACGATTCCGTATCCATGGCGTATTACGCTACATACAATAGCGTATGTAAGCAATGCCGGATAGGGAAAATTAGCAGGGCAATGCCGCCCGTGCCTCGCAAAGGCGGCGGACGGCGTACTACCGGTCAGGTTACCGCTCGCTGACAATCAATAAGGTGCGACACTGAGATTGGCACCGCTGCCGATCATGCGGACGCGCTGGCCGACCTGCCAGTTACGGTCAGCCTTTTGGACGACTACGACAGAGTTGCCGCTATCGCGCCGGATTTCTATTTCCCAGGCCTGGGTGCGATTGGCGGCATCTTCGACCTTGCTGCCGGCAACGCTACCACCGATGGCGCCGGCTGCTGTGGCAATGGCGCGCCCGGACCCACCGCCGATCTGGTTGCCAAGCAGTCCGCCAAGCACGGCGCCCCCCAAGCCGCCGAGGATATTCTCGTTCTGATTGCCGGCTTGAATCTGTACCTGACGAACCGAGGTGATAGTGCCGTAAGTCACGGACTGTGCGGTTTCGGCCTGGCCGCTGCGATAGACATCGCCCGAGTAAGGCGATGTATTAGCACAACCGGCGATGCCCAAGACACCGATGAGAACCAGGGGAAGTAGAGCTTTCATGGCAATCTCCGTTGATGGTGGGAACTGTTTAGAAACAGTGTTCTTTAAAGATTCTAGCGTGTTGTCACGACGCCGACCAGTGGTGGCAGTAAAGAAGCGGGGTTTCGCAACGTCAATCGTTTGGCTGCTGGTAATGGTAAATGAGTCGCTCATCCTTGCGCGGCCCTGCGATATGCCATTCGAGTTGAAAGCCGTGGGGCTCGAAGGTGAGCCGGGCCTGGTAGGTATCGGCACCGCAGAGATGCGGTGACTTGCTGATCAATGTGGTCGCCGAGTCGGCGACGAGATCGAATAGCCAGACCGCCGCGTCGGGGCCTCGGCGTTCATGATAGAGCGCGATATGCTCAGGGTGCAGGTCCCAGCGATAGACGTTGCGAAACGCCACTTCGCGCGACTGGCCTCGAGGCAGGAAATGGCCCTGTTCGATGAAGCGCACCTGGTCGGTGTGTGTCTCGGGCGTCACGGTGCCCGCGCCCTGGCCGGACCAGGCCACGTCGGAGGTATGTCCCGAGCGAGACGTGAAACTCAGGCGATGAATACTAGGCAACAGGCGTGTCAGGCGTATAATGGCAGTCAACTTTTAAAAATCCTGAGGTTAACCATAAATGGGGTATTTGATCGGCGTGACGACGCTCTGGGCCTTTTCTTTCAGCCTGATCGGCGTCTATCTCTCCGGCCAGGTCGATAGTTATTTCGCGGTTCTCACTCGCATTGTGCTAGCGGCGCTGGTCTTTCTGATCTGGCTACGCCCGCGGCGTTTGCCGCTCGCACACGTACTGGGACTGATGGCCATTGGTGCTGTACAGCTAGGAGCGATGTATATCGGTTTCTATCAGTCGTTTCTGTTGTTGAGCGTGCCGGAAGTCTTGCTGTTCACGATCTTCACACCACTCTACATCACCTTGATCGACGATATCCTCAAGAGGCGCTTCACGCCATTCTATCTGCTCACCGCTGCGCTTGCCGTGCTCGGGGCGGCGGTCATCCGTTACGCTGACATCAGCGACGCCTATTGGGTCGGCTTCCTGGTGGTACAGAGTTCGAACCTGTGCTTCGCCGTGGGGCAGGTTGCTTATCGTCATTTGGCGCCGCGCTTGCCTCAGGAGGTGGCGCATCGCCATGTCTTCGGCTGGTTCTACCTGGGGGCGTTGTGCGTGGCGCTACCGGCGTTCTGGTTGTTCGGCGATGTCACGGCATTGCCGACGACCTCGCTGCAGTGGGGAATCCTGGCATGGTTGGGAATCGTCGCGTCGGGGCTGGGTTACTTCCTCTGGAACAAGGGAGCCTGCCGGGTCGATGCCGGGACGCTGGCGATCATGAACAATGCCCTGGTACCCGCCGGGTTGCTGGTCAATCTGCTGATCTGGAACCGCGACGCGGATGTGGGGCGTCTGGCGTTGGGCGGTGGAATATTACTGGCCTCGCTGCTGATCAATACCTGGTGGCGTCGGCGTCATCAGGCGTCGCTCGGTATTGCCTGATAGCGCGGCGGTCGCCTGTTGGGCCTGGTGGCTCTAAACCCGGACGACGTTTCGTGTTTTCATGGTGATGACGCCTTTCGTTCAGGACATCTTCATGAAGCATTCTTTGTTATCGCGTTACGGGTTTTTTACGGCGTGCTGTGTGATCACGCTAGTGACGACGCTCATGGCCATAAAGTGGCATGGATGGTGGCCGGTACCATTGGTGGGCGGTGCGCTGGTGCTCTTGGGTATCGCCGATCTCTCGCAGCGCGGATATGCGGTACGTCGCAATTACCCCATCATTGGCAACTTGCGTTATGTCTTTCAGGCGTTACGCCCGGAGTTGCGTCAGTATCTCTTCGAGGCCGATACCGAGAAGTTGCCGTTTTCCCATGTGCAGCGTGGCTTGGTCTACCAGCGAGCGCGCCAGCATAACGACGCCAAGCCCTTCGGGACACTGCGCGATGTCTACGCCAATGCCTATGAATATATCGGCCATTCGATGGAAACGGCGCCAGTGGCGGAGCCGGACGATTTCCGCCTGACCATCGGCAACGATCAGTGTGCCCAGCCTTATGAGATTTCGCTGTTCAACATCTCGGCGATGAGCTTCGGTGCGCTGAGCGCTAATGCGATTCGCGCCCTCAATAAGGGCGCCCGGCTGGGACGCTTCGCGCATGACACAGGGGAAGGGGGCATCAGTCCGTATCATCGCGAGCATGGTGGCGACCTGATCTGGGAGCTAGGCAGTGGTTATTTTGGCTGCCGTACGCCGGAAGGCGATTTCGATCCCAAGCGCTTCGCCGAGCAGGCCAGCGATGCGCAGGTCAAGATGATCGAGGTCAAGCTCAGTCAGGGTGCCAAGCCTGGCCACGGAGGGCTGCTCCCGGCGGACAAGATCACGCCGGAAATCGCCCAGACGCGGGAGATACCCCAGGGGGAGGATTGTCTCTCGCCGGCCAGCCATCCGGCGTTCTCGACACCGCTCGAGATGCTCGACTTCATCGCGCAATTGCGTGAGCTTTCCGGCGGCAAACCGGTCGGCTTCAAGCTGTGTCTTGGCCAGCCTTGGCAATTCATGGCCATCGTCAAGGCGATGCTTGAAACCGAGATTGTGCCCGACTTCATCGTCGTCGATGGCAGTGAAGGGGGCACGGGCGCGGCTCCGGTAGAGTTTTCCGATCATCTGGGAGCACCGCTGCGTGAAGGGCTCTTGTTCGTGCATAACACGCTGGTCGGGGTGGGGCTGCGCGAGCAGATTCGCCTCGGAGCGAGCGGCAAGGTCATCAGCGCTTTCGATATCGCGCGGGTCATGGCCATGGGCGCCGATTGGGTCAATGCCGCGCGCGGCTACATGTTCGCGCTGGGCTGCATACAATCGCAAAGCTGTCATACCAACCGCTGCCCGACAGGAGTGGCCACCCAGGACCCGCTACGTCAGAAGTCGCTGGTCGTTGGCGACAAGGCCGAGCAGGTGTATCACTTCCACCACAATACTCTGCATGCCCTGGCGGAAATGATCGCGGCGGCGGGGCTGACGCGCCCGTGGCAGATTACGCCCGATCACCTCGTGCACCGTGTTTCGGAAAACGAGGTGAAGCTGTTCTCTCATCTACATCCGTTCCTGGAGCCGGGCGAGTTATTGCGCGACCCCGGTCAGCGTCCATTCTATGGTCGTATCTGGCGCATGGCGCAGGCCGAGAGCTTCGCCCCCGTGCAGCTGGCTGAGGCGCCGAGTGCGACGACGGCCGCGTAGAGGGCGTTTTCAGGCGTCATGACGGTGCTGGTGGGGCTCGGGGGCGGTCTTGCCGTGGGCGAAGGCGGTTAGGATCGTGCATTGCGTGGCCGTGTGCGGGCCGCCGCAGCAGGCATCGGTCAGGTGAGCTAGCGCTTGGCGCATGTGCTGCAATTCCGTCAGGCGTGCGTCGATGGCGGCGAGCTTATCCTCGGCGACGCGCTTGACCTCTTCGCAGGTGTGCGCATCGGCGTCGACCTGCAGCGAGAGTAGTTCGCGAATGTCGGCCAGGGTAAAGCCCAGGCGTTTGGCGCGCAGGATGAAATGCAGGCGCTCGAGGTTGTCCGCAGCGTAGTAGCGATAGCCGTTGTCGCCGCGTTGGGCTTCGGGTAGCAATCCTTCCTTTTCGTAGTAGCGCAACGTGTCGACGCTGACGCCACTACGCTCGGCCAGTTCTCCGATCCTCAGCATGGTGGGATTTCCTCCCTATTAGTGGGCGTAATGGGTGGCAGTGGCAGGCTACGCGGCCAGTCATCGGGCACGATGAAAAAACGTCGCTGGGTGCCGTCGGGCGCTTGCAGGTGATATTGCCGTGGCGCGCCAGTGCTCGTGAAGTGTGCCTCGAGCTCGGTTTCCAGTCGTTCAAGCGAGCGATACGCCTCGCCTCCGGGTAGCGCGAGCCAATGCGGCTTGTGAAGCGGGGCGCCCAGGGTTCCCGCCGGCAAGTGGTCACGCAGTATCGGCCAGTCTTGCCAGGTCAGCCAATTGCCATGAGTGGCGGTGGTATGCGCCGGATGCGGCGCCGCTATCGCGCCGGGCCACGGGTAAAATAGCATTCCGAGCATGGCCGAACGCTGGTGAAGCGAGCTTGGGTCGATGCCTAGCGCGTTCAAGCATGCCATCGAGCGCGGATGATGGACCAGAGGCAGCTGATGATGCCGAGTATGGGCATGCTTGCGTGCCAGCGAGTCGGCGCAGCCGGGGCCGATCCAGCGTGCCGGGTGGCGTTCGTCGCCGGGTCCTTCGCGAAGGCCCAGATAATACTTGATGGCCAGTTCGAGATGGACGAGGCGTCCTTGAGCATCGGTATAGATCACGTCGAGCTCACCGAGCGTGCGGCCGGCCTCGTGGATCGTGATGTTGGTCGCCAGTAGGCGTGTCGCCGGGGCGAGGTCGAGCAGGGCGTGCCACAGGCGCTCATGATAATGCCCCAGGCGTCGCGGCGGCGTCGCGCCGATATAGGGCACGAGCCGTTGCGGCTCGGCGTCGAGCGCATGCAGCCAGGTCTTTCTGCACGCGGCGTCGCCAAGCCCGAGCTCCTCGAGGGTTGGCCGGCCCGGATGAGCGCTTTCGACGATATCCGGTGCATGCAATAGCCAGGTGAGATCACGCACCCAGGGATGGTGAAGCGATGCCCCTTCGTCTTCCAGCGCGGGCGTGGCGCCATCGAGCAGTGCTAGCGTCATGTCGTGGTCATCTGTGAGGCGCCTGTCGTCAACATCGCGTCTACCCGGGTCTGTACTAAGTGCACCAGCGTGTTGACAATATACCCTCGCTTGCCAGGTCGTCGACAGACCCGAGGTGGCATGCCAATTCTTGAACCGGAGATGCGTAATGACGGAAAAAATGGTCCGGCGCCGCCGGTGGCGCGCTATCGGTAAATTCTTCGCGGCCATCATCGTGATCAACGTTATTGTGGGCATCGCTGGTATTGCCTTCATGATGCTCTATTACGGCGAGGTCGATGGGCAGGGCCGGGCCGCGTTGGTGACCTTCATGGTCTTGAATACGATCTTTGCGTCGCCCGTGGCCCTGTATCTCTACTGGTGGGAGTTGCACCCCGTGCAGACGCCCGAGTCGGATCAGTACAACGACCCAAAGCAATGAGCGCAGGTCGCTAATGTTGCAGGTGTGCCGCTCAGGTGCGGTTTGCTCCGCTGCTCGCCAGTCCGCATAATGACGGGCCGCGACGCCGGCAACGAGATGCTTTCATGCAGCCATTCAAGACCATTGGCCTGATCGGGCGATTGGGCAGCCCCAATGCGGTAGAGACGCTCAAGCGGTTGCTCCGCTTTCTCGGCGCTCGCCAACTCAATGTGATCATCGAGGAACGCACCGCCACGGTATTGCTCAATCATGGTTATCCCGAGGCGAGCTGTCGCCAACTGGGTGAGCGCTGTGACTTGGCGATCGTGGTGGGTGGCGATGGTAGTCTGCTGGGGGCCGCGCGGACGTTGTGCGCTACGGGGACGCCGGTATTGGGCATCAACCGGGGGCGGTTGGGTTTTCTGACCGATATATCGCCGGATGAAGTCGAAGAGCGAATCGGCGAAGTGCTCGACGGGCACTTCGAGAGCGAGCGTCGTTTCCTGCTGGAGGCGGAGGTGTTTCGCGCCGGCGAACAGGTCGGCACGGCCTCGGGGCTCAACGATGTCGTCATCCATCCCGGCAAGGCCGCGCGGATGATCGAATTCGAGCTGTTCATCGACGGTCAGTTCGTCTATAGCCAACGTAGCGATGGGTTGATCATCGCCACGCCGACCGGCTCCACCGCCTATGCCTTGTCGGGAGGCGGCCCGATCGTCCATCCCCGGATCGAGGCCATCACGCTGGTGCCGATGTTTCCGCATACGTTGTCGAGTCGGCCGATCGTCATTGATGCGTCAAGCGAGATCACGGTGCATATCGGCGAAACCAACCACGCGTATCCGCATGTCAGTTGTGACGGCCAGACCCAGGTGGTGTCCAAGCCTGGTGACCGCCTGGTCGTGCGCCGTAAGCGAGAACGGTTGACGCTCCTTCATCCGCATGGACACAACTATTTCGAGGCCTGTCGCACCAAGCTCGGCTGGAGCAGCCGGATGGGGGAGTGACATGACGCTGGCTCGAAAAGACCTCGAGGGTTACGATCTGATCGGCGATGTGCATGGGTGCGGCGCCTCACTGGCGGCATTGCTGGAAAAGCTCGGGTATTGCTATCGGGAGGGGGCGTACCGTCATCCGCGTCGTCGAGTGATCTTTCTGGGCGATTTGATCGATCGCGGCCCGCGCATTCGGCTGGCGCTGAATATTGCGCGTGACATGGTCGAGGCGGGCGAGGCGGATATCGTGATGGGTAATCATGAGTACAATGCCCTGGCATATTGTCGCCGGGCGCCGTCGGAATGGTCGGGGGAATGGTTGCGTGAGCATTCGCCACGACACAACCGCATCATCAATGAGACGTTGGCACAGTTTCGTGACCATTCTCAGGAGTGGCAATCCCATCTCGATTGGTTCATGACGATGCCACTGTGTCTTGAACGCGATGGACTGCGGGTCGTGCATGCGTGCTGGGATCGGGATCTCATCGCGGCCTTCCTGGCGCAGTGCCCCGATGGCCGCATGAGCGAAGATTTTTTTTACGATTCGGCATGTCCAGGTACATTTGCCTTTCGTGTCATGGATCGATTGACGCGAGGCCCTTCGCTGCCATTGCCGGCGGGCTTGCGAATCTATTCCGGCGACGGTTTCACGCGTACTACCTTCCGTGCCCATTTCTGGGCACGCGCCCCATTGACCTATGGCGATGTGGTCTTTCAGCCCGATAATCTTCCTGATGATCTAGAAAATCAGCCACTGAGCGCGGAGGAGCGGCAGCGTTTGCCGTATTATGGCCCGCAGGAGCCACCGCTGTTCATTGGTCACTATTGGTGTGAGGGGGTACCGGCGCTGCCGGCACCGAATATTGCCTGTCTCGATTACAGCGCGGTGAAATACGGGCGTCTGGTAGCCTATCGCTGGGAAGGCGAGCGGCATCTGGATGCCAACCGCTTCGTATGGGTCGATGTGTCGCGCGATCAGTCGGCGACGCCGAGGTCCGATGACATCGCGCTGACTTGAGAAGAAATAAAAAATTGAAAAAAATTTCGTCGCGCCGGGAACTCATCGCGGCGGGGCGTCGTCAGAGTAAGTGTTCCCTTGAATGATCCCTTGCTCTTGTCCGGCGGCCCCCTCCGCCGGACTTTTTCTTATGTGCGTTCGTCTGCGTCATTGAAAGGGCCCCCATGTACAGATTGCTGGAACTGCCTCATCAACAGGATATCGTCGCGCTGCGTCGAGCGTTGTGGGCGCATCGTATCGGCCACCAGGTGACCGAAGAGACAGAGACGACCCAAGTGCTGTGGCTGGCCGACCCGCGTCAGCGTGACGAAGCGGCACGCCTGATCGAGCAATGGCATCGTGGCGAGTTATCGGAGCGTCCTGCCACCTCGACTCGACGCCGTTCGTCGGGGGTGATGGGTAGTGCCTTTACCCAGGCGCCGTTGGCGGCTGCCTGCGTGGCACTGTGTGTGGCGATCTTCGCCTTGATGACGCTGTTCGGTGACCGCGTGGTCGCCGCGCTGACCTTCGTGCCCGTCGATGCCGTATCCGGACGCTTGACGGTCGGCACTCTGGGCGATTCTCTGGCCAGCGGTCAGATATGGCGCTTGTTGTCGCCGGCGTTGATGCATTTCGGTTGGATGCACCTGGTCTTCAATATGCTGTGGCTATGGTATTTCGGGCGTCAGGTCGAAGCCTTGCAGGGACCCGCGCGCCTCGCCACGCTCGTCGTCGTGGCGGCGTTCGTCTCTAACTGGGCGCAATATGCCACGGGGACCGTGCTGTTCGGCGGCATGTCCGGGGTCGACTATGCGTTGCTGGGATATGTCTGGCTGATGGCGCGTCGGGCCCCGGGAAGCGGGTTTTTCGTGCCCCAGATGCTGGTGGTGTTCATGCTTGCCTGGATGGTCTTCACCATGACCGACATGGCGGGCTTGTTTGGATTCGGCAATGTCGCCAATGAGGCGCATATGGGTGGTTTGCTGATTGGACTGGCTGCTGGTTGGTGGGCCGGTGGACGTGCCGCGAAAGGAGAACGGTAGTGAGTGATATGACCTTCGACAAGATGGTGGCGCAGATGACACCCACCATGTACGACAGCTTCAAGCAAGCGATCGCGCTGCGTAAATGGCCGGATGGGCAGCGCTTGAGTCAAGAGCAGACGGAGCTGTGTCTCGAGGCGGTGATGAAATACGAAGTCGCCCATGGCGTGCCTGAGAACGAGCGAGTGGGCTATCTCGAACGTGGTGGGTGTGGCCCGACCGATGATGCTGGCGAGTCCGATGCCATCAAGTGGATGAACTGATGAGCGACTTGTTCAGCGTGGCGGATGTTAGCGCCGCGCGTGGGCCCCTGCGCAAGATGGACATAGCGCTCGGCGATGCGGAGATGCCGGCCCAGTACACCCTGCGGGCCGGCGACCAGCGGATTGCACTCAACGCGCATTTGGGGGCGTCGCTGCGACTCGTGCATACCGGGGCCATCCACTGCGTGCATTGCGGTCGCGCGACTCGCAAGAGTTTCGCCCAAGGTTATTGCTATCCGTGTTTCAAGTCGCTTGCCCAGTGCGATACCTGCATCGTCAAGCCGGAAACCTGCCACTATCATGCGGGCACATGCCGCGAACCGGCATGGGGCGAGCAGCATTGTTTCCAGCCACACGTGGTCTATCTGGCCAATTCGTCAGGGCTCAAGGTCGGCATCACGCGTAAGACGCAGTTACCCACGCGCTGGCTCGATCAGGGGGCGATCCAGGCACTGCCGATTCTCGAGGTCGACAATCGCTTGCAGTCGGGGCTGGTCGAAACCTTGTTCAAGCAGGTGGTGGGCGATCGCACCAACTGGCGCGCGATGCTGAAAGGCGATGTGGAGCCGCTGGATTTACTGGCCGAGCGGGATCGGCTCCTGGCGGCGCTCGATCAGGAACTGGCGGCACTCAAGCAACGTGTCGGCGAGCAGGCGATCGGTACGCTGGCGGCGACCCCGGTCGAGCTGCACTATCCCGTTATGGAATTTCCCAGCAAAGTAGTGTCGCATAATTTCGATAAATCTCCCGAGGTCGGTGGACGCTTGTTGGGGCTCAAGGGGCAGTACCTGATCTTCGATACCGGCGTCATCAATCTGCGCAAGTTCGGTGGCTACGAGGTGGAAGTGGCGATCGAGTAGGCCGCTTGGCGCGACGATGCCTTGAAGTCCACTGGGATGTCTCCACCTCAGGGGTATCGACATGAATGTCGCTCACCCCAGGAGATTTGCATGAAGATTCTAATGGTACTGACGTCGCACGATCGCATGGGCGATACCGGCCACGCCACCGGCTTCTGGCTCGAGGAGTTCGTGGCGCCGTACTACGTGTTCAAGGATGCGGGCGCCGAGTTGACCCTGGCTTCGCCTCAAGGTGGGCAGCCGCCCATCGATCCCACCTCTACGCAGCCCGATGCGCTGACTGAGGAAACGCGCCGCTTCGAGGCAGATAGCGAGGCCAAGGCGCAGCTGGCCAATACGCGCAAGCTGGCCGAAGTGCGCGCTGATGACTACGATGCGGTTTTCTACCCCGGTGGCCATGGTCCGCTGTGGGATTTGACGCAAGATCGCCATTCCCAGCAGTTGATCCACGATTTCCTCGTGGCCCACAAACCGGTCGCCGCAGTCTGCCATGCGCCCGCCGTGTTGGTACACGCTCAGGGCGCTGACGGTCAATCTGTGGTCAAGGGCCATCGTGTCACAGGGTTCTCGAACAGCGAGGAAGACGCTGTGGGACTGACCGATGTCGTGCCATTGCTAGTGGAAGATGCTTTGAAGGAAAAGGGTGGCCACTATGAGCGCGCCGACGCGGATTTTGACGCCTTCCAACTGCGCGATGGCCTGTTGATCACCGGTCAGAATCCGGCCTCCAGCGCGCCGACGGCCAAGTTGTTGCTCGATGCGCTGACAGGCTGACTCTGACCCTCGACCCTTACACACCTCTCTTATAATGGCTCGCCTTGGCGAGCCATTATTTCTTTGTGGTTAATGATGCCTTTCCTCGATGCGTCCTGGCGTGACGCGCGATAGCCATTATGCTGAAGGCATGATCGGTGGAGAGACACGCATGTGGCGCAATTCGGTACACGGTTGGGGCTTGCCCAGTATTCTTTTGCATTGGCTGAGTGCCGCGCTGGTCGTGGCACTTTTCGTGCTTGGCTGGTGGATGACCGGCCTTGGCTATTACGACCATTGGTATCAATTGGCGCCGTGGTGGCACAAATCACTGGGCTTGACGCTACTGGGGCTGACGCTGGTGCGTATGGTGTGGCGCTTGATTCAGCCTACGCCCGAGGCACATGGTGTCGCCTGGGAGCGTGTGATGGCGCATGCCGGCCATTGTCTGCTGTACGTCTTGTTGTTGACGGTGATGGTCAGTGGTTACTTGATCTCCACTGCCGAAGGACAAGGCATCAGCGTGTTCGGTGTCTTCGAGTTGCCGGCACTGATCAGCGATTTGCCCAGTCAGGCGACTCTGGCAGGGGAAGTGCACTGGTACGCTGCCTGGGCACTGATAGTGCTCGCCGTGGGGCACACGCTGGCTGCGCTTAAACATCATATTTTCGATCGTCGGGACACCTTGCGCCGCATGTGGTGGCCCGGTGGGCCTCGACGCCAATGAGTTCGATATAGGTGGCGGTGTGCCGCCACGTAAGTACTTCAATCCTTCATCTTAGGAGATGACGATGTTCTCGAAATCGCTACTCAAGACCGTAACCGGTGTCGCCCTCGGCGCGGCCGCACTGCTGCCGATGACCCAGGCCAGCGCCGCCGAGTACAAGATCGACAGCGAAGGTCAGCACGCCTTCATCCAATTCAAGATTAGCCATCTGGGTTATTCTTATGTGCTCGGCACCTTCGAAGACTTTACGGGAACGTTCAGTTACGACCCTGATTCGCCGGAAAACGCCAGCGCCAGTGTCAAAGTCGACGTCAGCAGTCTCGACACGGGGCATGCCGAGCGTGACAAGCACATCTTGAGCGATGACTTTCTCGATGCTTCCCAATATCCTACCGCAACGTTCGAATCGACCGGTTTCGAGTCGACCGGTGAGGGCGAGGGCGAGCTCAAGGGCAAGTTGACCCTGCATGGCACCACGCAGCCAATCACCATCGATGTCGAGCACATCGGCGGGGGCGATGACCCGTGGGGTGGCTATCGTCAAGGCTTCGAAGGTGAAACCACGCTCACGTTGTCCAACTTCGGTATCGATACCAGCAAGTTGGGCCCGACGGCGTCCACCGTTGACATGTACCTCGTGGTGGAAGGCATTCGCCAGTAAACGCCACCTAGCGTTGCGCCTGAATCGCCCCGCCTTGTGCGGGGCGATTCGTTTGGGACTCAGTCGCCGGCGATGGTCAAGCGGTTGCGCCCACTTTGCTTCGCCCCGTAAAGCGCCATGTCGGCGTGATGCAGGAGGGTTTCAGCATACTCGCCGTGCTGGGGATAACAGGCGAGCCCTAAGGAGACGGTAAGATAAATCGGCGTTCCGTCGTCCTTGGCGATATCCAGCGCGGCGACCTGTTGCCGAAGGTGTTCACCGCGTTGTCGTGCGGCGGCCAGGCCCGCGCCGGGCATGATGATCACGAATTCCTCGCCGCCGTAGCGACAAACGATGTCGCCGCGCCGGACGTTGTCGCTCAGGAGATCGGCGACCTCGATCAATGCCTTGTCGCCAAAGGCATGGCCGTGGTCATCGTTGATCGGCTTGAAATGGTCAATATCCAGCATGAGTACCGACAAGGGGCCGGGCTGACGTTCGGCACGTGCCAATTCGCGCGTCAAGGTATCGTCCAGGAAACGCCGGTTGTAGAGACCGGTCAAGGCGTCGCGAATGCTGGCTTCCTCGAGTTGCTCGCGTAGTCGCACATTGTTTAGCGAGAGCGCCATGTCCTCGACCACGCCCTGGGCGAATTCAGCGTGAGGGTCGCCGTTATCAGACGTATCGCAGGTACTGGCGAGGTGAAGGTGGAGCACTCCCACTGACCCCTTCGAGCCTTTCAATGGAAGACAAAGATGGCGCCCGGGGGGAGCGGTGCGCAGGTGTGGGCAAACCTCTGCGTCTTTCGTCACGGGGAGGGTGGTATCGTGTATCTGGTTATCGCGCAGGGCCCGGCATTCGCTTCGGTCAATATCGCTCTGGTCTTTGCCCCATTGGCAAATGCGATGGGGTTCATCGAGGGGGTGTCCCCCCAGGAACCACAAGGTGCCGCCGAGGGTATTGGCAAAGACCGTAGGTAGCTGGCCTTGAAGCGTCGATTGCGCTTCCTGCGTGCTGCGACATGCTTGCAAGGCTTCGACGAGATCATGGCGTGCCCGCATATCGCGGGTTCGGTCACGCACCAGCACATTGACGCGTTCGGCAAGCTCGCGATTGGTGCGTTTTTCGGTGGCGACCAAGGCCTCGAGGCGCGCCGCCATGGCGTTGAAGGCATTCGCCATCCAGGCGAACTCATCGCGTCCCTTGAGTGCCACCCGCTGGCTGAGATCTCCCGCGACCATGCGCTGCGAGCGCTGGATGATTTCTGCCACGGCCTGCCGGGTACGACGAAACAATGGCCACCAGGTCAGCAGAGCGCTCGCCAGCGCCAGCAAGATGCTCCATACCATGATGTACCGCGCACGTTGCGCGGCCTCCTGGCTATCGGCTTGACGTGCATGCAGGGCCGCTTGTGCGGTATCGATGAAAGCCTCCATGACGGCACGGAACTCATCCACCAGGCGTTTGCTGGCTTCATGGCTTGCCCGGGGCAGGGCGGTGTTCTCGTTGCGTGTCACGGTGATGCTGTCGGGGGCGGCGCTTCTTACCCATTGCCGGAAGAGCTGCTTGGCCTGCTCGAGGCGTCGATGCTGTGCCGCGTCGTTGGAGGCCTCGTGCAAGCGTTTCAAGGTGCGCGGAAAGGCGCTCAGAGCGCGTCGATAGGGCACCAGGTAAGTGTCATCCCGGGTCAGGGCGTAACCGCGTTGACCGGTTTCGGCATCCATGAACAGACGCATCAAGTGATTGGCGTCGGCGATCACCTCTAGGGTCTGGGCGACGCTACGTGCAGTGCGCTGCTCGACCTGGGACGCCTGATAGAGGGCGAGGCAGCCGGTCAGCATGATCATGAAGGGCACGATGGCGGCGACTATCATGCGTGCGTAGAGTGAATGAGGCATGAGGCTGAGCTTTCTCGAAAACGTAACTAATGGTTACTTAAGGTTGATCATAAGGAGGTCGCTGGCCAACCTCAATGGTGATCTAGCGGGAGGCGGGTGTTGAAAGTCAATTTAACGGTCCCCAACTCATGTAGGAGCACGACAGATTGCCTGGCGTCATTTTTCATCTTGTAACTAGGTTTTTGTGCTGTCTTTCGCTATCTGACAAGGAGTCACCATGCTTAACCAACGCACGTTGCCTCGCATTGGTCTGGGGACCTTTCGTCTCAAGGATCAAGACGTCATCGACTCAGTCACGTCAGCGCTGTCACTCGGTTACCGGCATATCGATACCGCTCAGTTCTATGACAACGAGCGCGCCGTAGGCGAGGCGCTCGAGCAAAGCGATGTGCCACGCGACGAGATCTTTCTGACTACCAAAGTGTGGTGGGATCAATTGCAGCCGCAGGCATTGCTCGAGAGTCTCGAAGAGAGTTGCCGGAAGCTCGGTGTCGAATACGTCGATCTGGCTCTGGTGCACTGGCCGTCGCCCAACGACGAGGTGCCGATGGCCGATTACATAGGCGCCTTGAATCAAGCGCGCGAGAAGGGCCTTACGCGCGAGATCGGCGTCTCTAACTTCACGGTGGCACAACTCGACCAGGCGCTCTCGGTCCCCGGTGGGGAGCACCTGATCACCAACCAGATCGAAGTGCATCCCTTCCTGGCCAACCGCACCGTGGCCGAGCATTGCCACGACCTGGGCCTGCAAGTCACCGGTTACATGCCGCTGGCGGTAGGTAAGGTGATGGACGAGCCTGTGCTAAAGGAGATTGCCGAGATGCACGATGTGAGTCCGGCGCAGATCGCGTTGGCCTGGGTCGCGGCACGAGACATCGTGGTGATCCCGTCGTCCACGAAGCCTGAGCATCAGAAGTCGAATCTCGAGGCCATGCAAATCACCCTGAGTGCCGAAGAAATAGCGCGTATCGATGCCCTGGATAGCGGCGAACGTATCGCCAATCCGGACTTCGCTCCCGACTGGGATGCCTGAATCGTCATCACTCACGAAGGCGCTTTCTGCTAGTCTTGGCGCCCCCGGTATCGACCGATACCGGGGGCGCCCTGTTTGATACCTTGATCATTGACTCGCAATGAGGTTTCCGTGTCGGAATCCATGTCCTCGCTACGTCGCCAGTTGTGGCAGCAAACTTGGCCCATGGCCATCGGTGTGCTTTCGCTGCTGGGCTTTCAACTCGTCGATAGTGCCTTCATTGCCCGCTTGGGCACCCAGCCGCTCGCGGCACAAACCTTTACCTTCCCGCTGTCGTTTCTGATCATCGGCGTGCAGGTGGGGCTGGGCATCGCCATAGCGGCGCTAATCTCGCGCACCCTGGGCACCGGTGATACGGCGCGAGCAAGGCGCCTGGGTAGTCTCGTGCTGATCGGTGGAAGTGCTTTGATGGCGCTACTGGTGCTGATCATGTGGGCCGCGCAGACGCCGATCTTTACGCTGCTGGGGGCCGATGCTCCCACGCGGGAGCTGATTCGCGGCTACTGGGGCCCGCAGTTGGTGGCCAACTGGTTGGGGGCGGTGCTGTATTTCGGCTATAGCCTGTTTCGGGCACATGGCGATACGCGCTTGCCCGGCAAGCTCATGGTACTGACCAGCCTGATCAATCTGGTCCTCGATCCGTTGTTGATCTTCGGTGTCGGTAACTGGTCGGGCTGGGGGCTGCCTGGCGCGGCCTGGGCGACGGCGATGGCGTTTGCCATCGGTATCTGGTTCCTGGTGGTGCGCCTGCGCGCCCACGACTGGCTGGCGCGTCATGGGCTACGCAATGAAGTGCGTATCTCGGCCGTACCGTTCATGGCGATCGCCGGACCCGCGATGATCAGCCAGTTGATGCCGCCGCTTGCGGCGATGCTGGCGACCTCGGTCGTTGCCAAACTGGGTGAGACTGCCGTCGCGGCCTGGGGTCTGGCAAGCCGTCTGGAAACGCTTTCATTGATGGTGGTGCTGGCACTGACCATGTCTCTGCCGCCCTGGCTGGGACGTTGCTACGGTGCTGGTGATTGGCCACGCATCGACGCCTTGATGAGGCTGGCGGTGCGCACGGCGGTGATCTGGCAACTGGCGCTGGGATGTGTCATGGCACTGGCGGCGCCTTGGATAGCGGTCGCCCTGTCGGGCAATCCGGAAATTCGCGACGAACTCGCGACCTTGATTCGCTGGTTGTTGCCCAGCTACAGCTTGCTGGGCCTATGCATGCTGGTGGTGTCCGCCTCCAATGCGCTGGGCTGGCCGGTACGCGCCATGCTGCTGTCCTTCATGCGCTTGTTCGTGTGTTACTTGCCGTGCCTGGCGGTGGGCGCCTGGCTGTCGGGGATCTTCGGGGTTGCCTGGGGCGCCGCGCTGGGCAACGTGCTGGCAGGCGGTCTCGCCTGGGGTATTTTCCGGCGTTCCCTGACGCAGCGCATGGCGGCCAATGGCAGTACTTGAAAACGCTGTTCTTTAAGTTGTAAAAACCAGATGGTGGATAAGAATCGATTTCATAATCTGGTTGTTGGGTCGATTACCTCATAATTTTCTGACTTCTCCGTCCTATACTGGCGCTTCGCTTAGCATCCAATCAGCGCCAAGCAGGGGAAGGCCATGCACGTACTCATTCTCGGTAGTGGTGTCGTCGGCGTCACCAGCGCTTATTACCTGGCATCTCAGGGGCACGAAGTCACGGTGGTGGACCGCCAGGCCGGGCCTGCCATGGAAACCAGTTACGGCAATGCCGGCCAGGTATCCTTCGGCTTTTCTTCGCCCTGGGCGGCGCCGGGTGTTCCGCGCAAGGCGCTCAAATGGATGTTCCAGGAACATGCGCCACTGAAGATTCAGCCTAAGGCCGATCCCGCCATGGCCCGCTTCATGATGGCGATGTTCAATAATTGCACGCCCGAGCGCTACGCCCTCAACAAGGAGCGCATGGTGCGTGTCGCTGAGTACAGCCGGCAGTGCATCGATATCTTGCGCCGCGACACGGGCATCCGCTACGAGGATCGCCAGCGTGGCCTACTGCAGCTCTTTCGTGACGATTCCCAGGTCGAGGCGGTGGCCAAGGACATGCGCGTATTGAGCGATTGCGGCGTACGTCACCGGCTGCTCGATGCCCAGGAAGTGACCGCCGTGGAACCGGCGCTGGCGCGGGTGCCGGGTAAATTCGTGGGCGGACTGCACTTGCCCGACGATCAGACCGGTGATTGCCACTTGTTCACTCAACGCCTGGCCGATCATTGCCGCGAGCATCTGGGTGTCGAATTCTGCTTCAATGTCGATATCCAGCGCATCGAGCGCCAGGCGGGCCGCGTTGAACGCGTCATGACGTCGGCAGGCGCGATGAGTGCCGATGCGTACGTGGTGTGCCTGGGCAGTTTCTCGCCGCTGCTGATGAAGGATCTCGACATCCGTCTGCCGATCTACCCGGTCAAGGGCTACAGCCTGACGCTGCCAGTAGTCGACGACGGCGGTGCGCCGCAGTCCACGGTGATGGATGAAACCTTCAAGGTAGCCATCTCGCGCTTTGATGACCGGATCCGTGTCGGCGGTACCGCCGAGCTAGCCTCCTATGATTTGAGCCTGTTGGAAAAACGCCGCGCGACCATCAGCATGGTGGTGCGTGATGTCTTTCCGGAAGGCGGCGATATGGCCAAGGCCGACTTCTGGACCGGCCTACGACCGATGACGCCGGATTCGACGCCCATCATCGGTGCCACGCGGTATGACAACCTGTGGCTCAACACGGGACATGGCACCCTGGGGTGGACGATGAGTTGCGGCAGTGCCCACTTGCTGGCCGATCTGATTGCCGGTCGCCGCCCGGAAATCGATCCTCAGGGGCTTAATGTGGCGCGTTACGCTGCGTGATCCTGTGCGGTATGGAATCCCCACGTGTATCGCTTGTCCAATGGCTTGCATCAGGCCCGGTACATCAGTACCGGGTACTCAACGTAGAGTGTGATGAGGGCCATTAAGGAGGCAGCGATGACGATTCGCGCTGGTCGACGTGTCGGATATGCCGGCATGCTGGCGTTATTATTGAGCAGTTCGGTGCTGATGAGCGGGGTTGTTCTAGCCCAAAGCGATATTGGCTCGTCTCCAGACCAGAGCGGACAAGCGACTGAGGCTGGCGAAGTGAGCGAGAAAGCAGACGCGGGTGCCAGCTTCGGTCAGGGGAGTGTGCAAACCCCGCTCGACCAGCGCCGCAACGCGGTGACCTTCGGCCAGGTGGATGCCGACGAGGATGGCGTGCTTAGCGAAGAGGAGGCGCGTCAGGCCGGCCAGCTCGAGCTCTTTGAGCGACTCGAGAGCGGCGAGGGTGAGGTCACGCGAGAGATGTTCCGAGAGGAGGTCGGCTCGGAGACGCTGCCCGAAGTGGCGGAATAAGCTCCGCGAGGCACGTTATAAAACACAGCGCCCGATGCGTGGGAACGCATCGGGCGCTTGCGGTGCTATCAATCAGCCGACGACGGTGGCGATCGCCTTGGCCACGTAGGGCAGGTTTTCTTGCGCCAGGCCGGCGATGTTGGCACGGCCGGAGCGCACCATATAGATGCCAAACTCATCGCGCAGGCGGTCGACTTGGTCCGGGCTCAGTCCGGTGTAGGAGAACATGCCGCGTTGCTCGGCGATGAAAGCGAACCGCTCGTCCAACCCGTAAGGCTTGAGTGATTCCACGAAATCGCGGCGCAGTCCGTTGATGCGGTCACGCATCTCGGTGAGTTCCTCGCGCCATACGCTGGTCAGCGCCTCGTCATGGAGAATCTCGGCGACCACTGCGCCGCCGTGGGCGGGCGGGTTGGAGTAGTTCTCGCGGGCGACGATGGCCATCTGCGAGCGCACGTTCTCCATCTGCTCGCTATCGCGGGCGATCATGATCATACAGCCGGTACGCTCGCGATAGACCCCGAAGTTCTTGGAGCAGGAGCTGGTGATCAGCACCTCGTCGAGGTTCTCGGCCAGCAGGCGCGGCCCGTAGGCGTCGGCATCGAGGCCATCGCCGAAGCCTTGATAGGCGAAGTCGACCAGCGGCAGCAGGCGGCGCTCGCGTACGACCTCGAGCACGCGCTGCCATTGCTCGCGTGACAGGTCGAAGCCCGACGGATTGTGGCAGCAGGCATGCAGCAGCACCACATCGCCCTCGGGAATTTGCTGCAGCGCGCCCAGCATGCCGTCGAAGTCGAGACGGTTGTCGGCGTCCACGTACGGGTACTTTTTCAGCTCGACGCCCGCCGCATGGAAAATACCCAAGTGGTTGGGCCAGGTCGGATCGGAGACCCAGATGCCCTTGCCGGGCAGTTGTGACTTGATGAAGTCCGCCGCCAGACGTAGTGCCCCCGTGCCGCCGGGAGATTGTGTGGCACTGGCGCGGTTGGCGGTCAGCACCGGGGATTGCGCGCCGAGGACCAGCTCGAGCACTGCCTGGCCATAGCGCGGGTCACCGTGCGAGCCGATATAGCTCTTGGTCGTCTCGTTCTTCAGCAGCCGCGCCTCGGCCTCCTTGACGGCCCGCATGACGGGCGTATTGCCGTGCGCGTCACGGTAAACGCCGACCCCCAGATCGACCTTCTGGGGGTTGGGATCCTTTTTGAAGGCTTCGATAAGCCCGAGGATGGCATCCCCGGGTACGCGTTCAATCTGCTCGAACATTGGACTGCGCTACCTCGTCGGTTCTGGCGGCCATGATGAAATCGTTTTTATGCAAGCCCTTGATCTTGTGCGACCACCAAGTAACGGTAACCTTGCCCCATTCGGTGGTCAGCGCCGGGTGATGACCTTCTGCCTCGGCGAGATCGCCCACCTGGTTGGTGAACGCCAGGGCCTGCTTGAAGTTGCGGAACGTGAACTCACGTTCCAATTGCATGATGCCATCGCGCTCCACGATCCGCCACTCGGGAATATCGGCGCCGAGGCTATGCATCTCCCCTTCGCTGATGGTCGGGGCGTCGGCACTGCAGGCTTCGCATTTCAGTTCGGCAAGCTCGCTCATGGTGTTTTCGCCTCCTTCGAGTGATTTGTATCAGTGTAGAAGCCAGTGCCGGGATGGGCCTACTGCAATGGAGCATGATTTACGCCTGGGTCGAAGATGTGGCTTTCACGGCCGAGAGGATATCCGGGTAGGGCCAGTCTTCCAGTGCCGCGAAGCCTTCGAGCTGTCTTGCCTTGAGGCGCGTCAGCACGGGGTTGGTGAGCCCCGCGAGAAAGCGTGTGAATAGCGCGTCGCTGGGCGGCGGTGCATCGGGTAGTGCGGTCAGTCGCTCATGCAGCGGCGCGCACAGCGCGGCCACCTGACGCGGGTCGAGCGGTGCGCGCGTTGTGTCTGCGGGCCACTGCGCGACATGGCCACGACACACCGAGCAATGGCCGCAGTGCTCGGGCGCATTGGCGTCGCCGAAATAGTCGGCCAGGCGCCGGCTGAGACAGGTCGTCGACTCGAATAGCGTCAACATGGCCTGCAGGCGCTCGATCTCGGCGCGTTCCTTGCGTTGAAAATACGCCGTGAGCCGCTCGGCCAGCGTGGCGATATCGATCTCGGGGGCGAGCACGGCGTAGACCTCGGTCATCTGCTTGCTTTCGAGCTGAATGAACCCCTGGTCGTTGAAGTACTCCAGGGCACTGATGACGCGGCTGCGTGAGGTATCGAGTCCGCGCTCGGCGCCGAGCGTCGCCAGTGCATCCTGATCCAGCTCGCACCAGGTCCGAGCGCGGGGTGAGGCATCAATCAACGCGGCGACGAAGTCGCGACGCTCACCACTGAAACGCTCGATCAGCGCCGTCGGATCGAGCAGATACTTGAAACGGTATTCGGCGAAATAGGCATAGCGAGGCGCGATGATGCCTTCGAGTTCGAGCCTTACCAGCAGGGTCTTGAGCGGTAGCGGCCGAATGTTGCTGTGCTGCGAGAGTACGTTGAGGCGGACCTCCCATTGGCCGTGGGGCGCGGCGTCATGGATGTCTCGCAGGACACGCTCGATGCCGTCGCGCTCGGGCGTGTCGCCGTAGACGAAGTTTTCCAGCGCTCCGAGCGCGTCGCGTCCGCCCAGCATCAGGCACTGGGACGGTTGTCCATCGCGCCCGGCGCGGCCGATCTCCTGACTGTAGTTCTCGATCGACTTGGGCAAGTCGAAATGCACCACGTTGCGGATATCGGCCTTGTCGATGCCCATGCCGAAAGCGATGGTGGCGACGATGCAATTCACCTCGCCGCTCATGAAGGCC
The DNA here is from genome assembly GCF_033052815.1 of Chromohalobacter sp. HP20-39. Taxonomy (NCBI): domain Bacteria; kingdom Pseudomonadati; phylum Pseudomonadota; class Gammaproteobacteria; order Oceanospirillales; family Halomonadaceae; genus Chromohalobacter; species Chromohalobacter sp. HP20-39. Next base: position 71,751 of record NZ_JAWHTP010000010.1, read on the forward strand.
TGTTGTAGCGTATCGCGGGTCTGGCTGTCGAGGCCGGCATGATACGCCCGCGCATCGATGCCCGCCTTGCCGAGATAGGCGGCCAGACGCTCGGCGGTCTTCTGCAAGGTGACATACACGATGCTCGGCTGTGGCGGTGTCTGCGCCAGGCGAGGGCCGAGCCACTCGGCCAGGGTGCGAGCGCGTCGATCGGCGGCGGTGGGCCATACCTCGAGCTCGAGGTTGGCGCGGTAGAAGCCGGTGGCGGTGACGTCTCCGGCGTCGATGGCGAAGCTTTCACGCATGTCCTCGATGACGCGGGGCGTCGCCGTAGCGGTGAGCAACAGCGCCTGAGGAATGGCGAATTCGCGCTGGTAGTCGGGCAGCTTGAGATAGTCGGGGCGAAAGTTATGGCCCCATTCGGAGAGGCAGTGTGCCTCGTCGACGACCAGCAGTGACACTGGCACCTGACGCAGGAAGGCACGGAAACGCTCGTTCTTGAGGCGCTCCACCGAGATCATCAGAATGCGAATCTCGCCTTGCTTGACGCCACGCATCACTGCGGAGGCTTCTTCGCGGCTTTGACGCGAATCGAGGCTCGCCGCAGCGATGCCGTGACGGGTCAGGAAATCGAGCTGATCCTGCATCAGCGCGAGCAGCGGTGAGACCACCAGCGTCAGGTGAGGCAGATGCAGGGCCGGCAACTGGTAGCAGAGCGACTTGCCGGACCCGGTAGGAAATATGGCCGCCGCCGAGCGTCCCTGGGTAACGGCTTCCACCACCTGGCGTTGACCGGGGCGGAAGTCGGCGTAGCCGAAGACGCGTTGCAAGGTGTCCTGAATCATCGATCGCTCTCGCTGCAAAACTGAGTATGGCCAGTATATCGGGGGCGTGGTGATTGGCACCCGCCGATACGACCCACGGGGAGGCGGCTAGCCGCTGGCACTCCACCAGTTCGCTCATTCTCGCATATCGTCGGAACCGGTGATGCTGGCTGAGCGCGTCATTCGACGCTTTGCCCATATGCTTCTACGGTATTTCTAGAAGGACAATAAAATATAAAGGAATAACCCATGGAAAAACTGGCCCGTAGACTCGGTCTGCAAACCGACCCGACGATCTTCTTCGTGTCGGCCGGCATCATGGTGATCTTCCTGATCGCCCTGCTCGTGGCGCCTGAACCCATCGGTGCTGCCTTTGGTGCCGGACGGGCTTGGATCGTCACCAATCTCGGCTGGTTCTTCATCTTCGGGGTGACCAGTTGGGTGGTGTTTCTGCTGTGGGTGGCCATCAGCCGTTTCGGTGCGATTCGCCTCGGCGGTAATGATGCCAAGCCGGCTTATGGCAACGTCTCTTGGTTTACCATGCTGTTTGCCGGCGGCATCGGCACGGTACTGATGTTCTGGGGGGTGGCCGAGCCTATATCGCATTTCGCCAACCCGCCACGGCCGGACGTCGAGCCCTTCTCGGTGGAAGCCGCCGACGATGCGATGGGTTTCGCGATCTATCATCTGGGACTGCATACTTGGGCGATCTTCACGCTGCCCGGGCTGGCGTTCGCCTATTTCATCTACCGCTATGATCTGCCCATGCGCTTCAGCTCGGTGTTCTACTCGCTGATCGGCGATCGCATCTACGGGCCGCTGGGTAAAGCACTGGATGTGTTCGCGATTCTCGGCACCCTGTTCGGGGTGGCCGTGTCGATTGGCTTGGGTACCCAGCAGATCAATGCCGGCTTGACGGAACTGCTGGGTGTCTCCGATGGCGTCCTGCCCAAGGTCATCATCATTGCCGTTCTCACGACGGTGGCGGTGTGTTCGATCGTGGCGGGCCTGGACAAGGGCGTGAGAGTGCTGTCCAACATCAATATCGGCATGGCCGTCGGTTTGATGCTGTTCGTGCTGGTCACCGGGGCGACCGTGTTCCTCCTGCGCTCGATCATCGAAACCGTTGGCATCTACGTCTCCAATATCGTCCCCATGGCGTTCTGGAACGATGCGCTGGCGGAATATACCCACGAGAAAGGCGGCTGGGGCTGGCAGGGAAGCTGGACCGTCTTCTATTGGGCCTGGACGGTGACCTGGTCGCCGTTCATCGGCATCTTCGTGGCGCGCATCTCCCGCGGACGCACGATCCGTGAATTCGTGCTCGGGGTACTGTTCGCGCCGTCGATGTTCACCCTGGTGTGGTTCGCAATCTTCGGCTGGTCGGCGATGCAGATCGATGGTATCGGTGAAGAGGCGCGTGCGGCGCTCGGCGCACAGGCCGGTTCGTTGTCCGCGGCGGTGGAACAGAGCATTCCGCTGGCGATGTTCGCTTTCTTCGAGCATTTCCCGGCGGCGACGCTGATTCAGGGCCTGGCGGTGGTCATCGTGGCGATCTTCTTTGCCACCTCGTCGGATTCGGCCTCGCTGGTGGTCGACATGCTATGTACCGGCACGCCCGAGCCGGGCCCCTGGCATCAGCGGGTATTCTGGGGCGTGTCCGAAGGGGCGCTGGCCGCCATGTTGATCGTACTTGCCGGCGATGCCGGGTTGACCGCCTTGCAACAGGTCATCACCGTCGTCGGTCTGCCGATGTTCATCCTGGTATTCGCCATGATGTTCGCGTTGCTGCGCGGCTTGTCCCACGAGAACCTCAGCGAAGTAACCGTCGGCAAGCCCCCGCGGGCCGACGATCTGTAAGCAGTCTGGGACAGAAGACTGCGGAGACTGCCGACGTGAGTGGGCGCTCCTTGCAATGGAGAGCATGGAGGAGGTGCCAACTTGGTTGTGCATGCCGGCGGTGGGTAGAATGGCCTTTTGCAAAAAAAGCGCAAACTACCAAGGACGCGGCATGGCCCACCTGCTACGTATCGTGATGATCCACGGCCATCTGGAAGGCGTGGTCGAACTGGATGTCGATGGCCACACCAATATCTGTGGCACCAACGCCTCGGGCAAGACCACGCTGCAGCGACTGGTGCCGGTCTTCTATGGCGAACTTCCCAATAAGGTCGTCCCCAAGACGCGGATGAAGTTCGATGCTTTCTACCTGCCGCATCGCAACAGCTATCTGATCTACGAATACCGTCGCGAAGCCGGCAATGTCTGCCAGGCCGTGCTGACGCGCAAGAAAGAGGGCGGCCTGGAATATCGCTTCGTCGGTGCGCCGTACCAGCCCGAGGATTATCTGGTGGAAAGCCAGGACGGTGTCGTGGCGCTGGAGTACGGCGACTGGTTGGCTGGGTTGCGCCGCGCCGGTATCGACTTCTCGGCCAAGTACGGGGCGACCTCCGAATACCGCGCGGTGATCCAGAATGACTTCACCCAGCAGCAGGGCAATCGGCGCGAGGCCTTGAAGCTGCGCCAGACCGCCGCGAAATTCAGCTTGGTCAAGCCCGAGCGGCGCATTCGTCACATGGAAAAGTTGATTTCGGCGGTGCATGCCAAAGAGGGCAAGATGGACACCCTCAAGACCATGCTGGCGGCGATCTTCGAGGAAGACGGCGTCGAACTGCCGGTCACTCGCATCCGCAACACCAAGGCGCGCGACTGGATCGCGCAGATGCGCCAGTCGATGCGTCTGGAGCCGCTGCAAAAGTCACTGGCGGAACTGGCCGATGTCGACCGCGATATCGTCGATCTCGAAGCGACACTCTGGCAGCTCAAACCGCAACTGGATGCCGACCGCCATCGTGCGGAACGCGTGCTGGCCGACACCGAGGCCGAGCTGAACACTCAGCAGGAAGCCTTTCAGGCGCGCGAGCAGGAATACGAGCAGTCGCGGGACACGTTCAACGACCGCATCAGTGAGCTTGCCAGCGAGCTGGATCGTACCCAGCGCAGCCTGAACGACCTGCAGCAGCAATATGAGCAGTATGCCGAGGCCGATATGCCCGCCTTGGAGCGGGACCTGGCCGAACTGCCGCAATGGCGTGAACAGGCCCAGCAGTTGCAAGAGCATCTGGCGGTGATGCAGGAGGCCTCTGCGGCCAACCGCTCACGTCTTGATGGCCGCCTGCGCGAGCTTGCCGATAACCTCTCGCGGCGCAGCGATGACATCCAGGCGCTCATCAATGAACTGGGCGACGAAAAGTCGGCTCGCCAGGAGCAGCAGTGGGCATCCGAGCGTGAACTGGAAGCCCAGTACCACACGCAGCGCAGCGAACTGGATGGCGCCTACCAGACACGGCTCGAGCAAGGCATTGAACGCTTGGCCGATCTCAAGGCGCAACTCGCCTCGACCGGCCAGGTGCCCGAGGAAGTTCAGGAAGCTGAGCTGGCGCAGGCCAGGGTCGATCAGGCCCAGAGCGATCGCAACGCTGCCGCCAGTCGTCTTGAAGGCTTGCGCCGTGAGCACGAGACCCTGCGACGCGAACGCGACACGGCAGAGCAGCAGCGAGAAAACGCCAAACAGCAACTCAATCGGGCAAACCAGCGCTCTCAAGAACTCCAGCGTCAGCGCGATCCTGCCGAAGGCAGTCTGCGCTATTTCATGCGTTATCACCGTCCTGGCTGGGAGCATCATCTGGGCAAGGTCATCGCGCCTGAACTGCTCGAGCGCCGTGATCTTTCGCCACAGCTCGGCGACACCGAGCACGACGACCTGTTCGGCGTGGCGCTCGATCTTGCCGCCATCGAACTGCCCGATCATGCCCGCGACGAGGCGAGTCTCAATGCTGCTATCGATGCCGCCGAGGCCGAACAAGCGCGCGCCGAAACCGACCTTCAGGCTGCCGAGAAACAACTCAAGGCCTGCCATGACCGAGTACAGGGGACCGAGGAGCCTCTGAGCCAGGCGCGTCTCGCCCTCAAGCATGCCGACGACGAAGTCGAATACGCGCTGGATGCCCGACATCAACTTCAGGAACGTCACGCTCGGCAGCAGCAGGAGCGCCGGCGAGTCGCCGAAGAAGCACTGGCCAGTCAGCAGGCTGCCGACAAGGCTTTGCGCGAGGAAAAGCGCGAGGCACTGAGTACGCTCGATGAGACCCACCAAGCGCAACTGTTGGAACTCAAGGCCGATGGCCAGAGCCAACTGGCCAGCTTCGATGCACGCATCGATCAGTACAAGCAACAACTCGAGGACCTCAAGGCCGAGCACCAGCGTCAACGCCAGGAACTGGAAGCTGCCTTCGATCAGGAGCTTCAGGACCAGGGAGGTGATCCCGAAACCCTGCGCTCGACGCGCCAGCGCATCAGCGATCTGCAGGAGCGCATTCGCGTCACCGAAAGCCGCCGCGACGAGCTCGATGCCTACATGCGCTTCATGCGTGTCGAATGGGGCGAGCGCAAGCCGCAACTGGTCGACCGCGAAGCGACGCTGACACGTGACAAGCAGGCCGCCGAGCACCAGCGCGACCAATACCGTAGCGATTTTCAGGACGCCAAGGTGGCGCACCAGCAAGCCGCCAAGACGCTCAAGGCACGCTGTAATGATGAACGCGAAGTCATCGATGCCCTCAAGCCATTGCTTGGTCAGGTCAACGGGCTAGGGCTTACTTCAACGCCGAGTGCCGCCGGCGAGCCGCCTCGAGAAACGCCGGGCGATGTGCATGAGCGCATCGAGCGTACGCGCCAGGCGCTGAGCAATCGGAGCCGGGAGGTGGAAACCCTGCGCAAGGGCTGCGAGCAGGTCGAGAGCGAGCTGATCAAGGGCGCCAGTCAGGGATTCGTCGAGACCCTGGAAGCCGAGCGCGCCAAGCTGTTCAGTGGGTCGGGCAACGGGACGGGTGAGCAGGGCATCAATCCGCGCCGTCAGCTACCGCTGCTGCGGGGCATGCTGCAGTTGCTCGAAGATCAGCAGCAGCAATTGATCCAGCAGGGACGTAACCTGGGCGCCGATCTGGACAAGTTCTTCACCGTCTTCCGCGACCTCAATCGACGCATCAGTGCCCAGAGCCGTCGCTTGTCCGAAGAGGTGGCCGATGACCTACGCCTCGAGGGCATCAACAAGGCCGAGGTGCGTATTCAGTCGACCATCGACGAGTTGGGCTTCTGGGAGCCGCTCAAGCGCTTCGCTCAGCTTTATCGTGACTGGGAGAACTCCAGCCAGACGTTGCCCAGTGATGACTATCTGGATGCGCTGGCCGATGTCGTCGACCTGCTGCGTCACGACCAGCAATATAGTTTCGAAAGCCTGCTGCGCCTCGAGCTGCACTTGAACGAGGGCGGCACCGACCTGGTGATCAAAAGCGATCGCCAGTTGCTCGAGTCCTCGAGCCACGGCATGGCCTACCTGATCCTGTGCAAGTTCCTGCTCGCCTTCACGCGGTTGTTACGCGGACCATCGGAGATCGCCATTCACTGGCCCATCGATGAGATCGGGACGCTGGCCTATCACAACGTCGAGATGCTGTTCGATGCCTGCGATAGCAACCGCATCCATATCGTCGGGGCGTTTCCCAATCCCGAGTCCGACGTCTTGCTGTTGTTCCATAACCGCTACCTGATCGACCGTGACGCCGAGCAACCCAGTCGCCGCCGGTTGAAGCGCATCGAACCGCGTCTGAGCCGCCTGGCCGAGCGCCTGCAGGAACGCACCACCGAGGAGGTCTCGTCATGATCGAGCATGGTCCGCTGCTGGAGCGTTTGCTGGCCGGCGAGTTCGTCTGCGCCGTGAGCGATGACAGGGCCTTCCGTCGTCTCGAAGACGAAGAAGTGCGCGAGCAGATCGACACGTACCTGCGACCGCTCAATCGCCGCTTGGCCACCAATGCCGAGGGCAGTGTCTACTTCCTGGCCTGGCGACAGCTCAACGACGAGGCCCGCGAGCAGCTCTCGCGACAACTCGGCGATGTGCTGCATAGCCTGATGCCGATGCTCGAATGGCTGCAACTGATGCAGGAGGCGATGGGCCATGATGCCCTGGTGGCACCTGGCGATGTGCTCAAGCCCGCCGAACTCAGTGCCCGCTGCGAGGACAACCAGAGCCTGCGCGAGCAGCTCGAACGCCTCGCCGGCGATAATTTCTTCGGCTCACAGAGCGAGCAGCTCGACGCCCAGATGAAGCAGGTCTTCAAACGCCTCAAGGAACACGGTTATCTGCTGCAGCCGCACACTGACCGCCAGGTCTATCTGGTCACCGGCAAGATCGATTACCTCGTCGATCTGGTGCGGCTCATCCGCGACGAAGAAAACCTGCCTGTCGACGACGAGAGCCCGCAGACGCAGGAAAGCTTGTTATGAAAGAGTTTGCTGTGCGCGACGAGCATGAGTTGGAAAGTCGCCTGATCGGCACTGGCGTGGAGCGTCTGGCGCTGCTTGGCAAGCACGCCGACGCCCTGATGCAGGGTTACAGTCGCGATGAAGTGCCGCTGGAGGCCTTGAGCGACAGCGCACTGCGGCGGCTGCTGGCAGCGCGCATCGTCTGGCGGCCCGACGAGCAGGGGGGCGTCAAGCTGGCCCCCAGGGTGCGCGAGTTGATCGCCGAGATGCTGGCCGACGAAACCCGCCGCCAGGTCAACGCCGATGTGGGCGAAACCCTGGAGCTGGTGCGTACGCTGGTGCAGAGCTACCGCGAGGCTCAGAGCCAGGGTGAATACTGGCGCCAGGAACAGCAGTTACTGCGCCTGCGGCAGGCGGTCGATGACCTCAATGGACGTTTCGCCGATGCCATCGATAGTCTCTGGCAACGCCTCAACAGCGATTTCGGTTTCGTCAGCCGCCTGAACGACAAGATCCGCGAAAACGACCGTGCCCAGAAGCAGATCGTGCGCCTGCTGGATGGCCTGCAACTCATCGACTTCGACGAGCTGATCGAACTGGTCGGTAGCGACGGCACCCTGCGCAAGCTGCTGATCAGTCAATTGCAACGCCAGGTCAGTCAGCATTACACCAGCCTGCGTGAAGTCCAGAGCCGTTTGACAGAACTGATGGCCCGGTTCCGCCAGCAGCAATCGCGTAGCCGGCTGATTAGCGGCATGGCGGCGTTTCTGCGTGAGCATCCCAACTTCGTACCCGGCAACTATGCGCGGCGCAGCGACGTGCCCGACCTGATCAACCAAGCCGCGCCTTTGATTGCCGCTGCCGCGCCAGCCCAGGATCATGAGCCGGACATTCACGTGCTGACCGACCTCGTGCACCAGCTACCGACGCCGGTGCACAAGCCGCAGACGGTCGCCGCTGCACGGCCTGCCGAGGCCGAGGAGCAGAGCCGGGTGGCGGCGCGCCAACAGGCGCTCAAGCAGGACGTGGAGAGTTTCTATCTGGCGGTGATCGATCACCCCGATCCCATGGGCATCAGTGCGCTGGCCTACCTGCAGGAAAGCGACATGGAATGGGGCGACGAGATCTGGCTTTTCCAGGTGATCGCCGAGTACCAGGGTCTACCGCGTAGTGAGCAACGCGCCTTTCAGCTACATCAGTCGGAGAGCCAGGCCAGCCGCTTCAATGACCTTCGGCTGATTCACGACGTTACCCTGCAACTGGCGAATTCGGCATGAACGACGGACGGCATGAGATATCTGACGCCATGGTGTTTGGTGTCGGTGACAGCACGTTGCGTGCCGTGGGCGGCGAGGCGGCGGTACATGAATTGGTGGATCGCTTCTATGATGCCATGGAACGTTTGCCCGAGGCGCGAGGGATTCGCGCCTTGCATCCCGCCGATCTTGGCGAGTCGCGCGATAAACTGACGACCTTTCTGATCGGCTGGATGGGCGGGCCGAGCCGTTATCGCGAGCGTTTCGGACCGATCGCCATCCCAGCGGCGCATCGCCATCTGGATATCGGCCCTGAGGAGCGCGATGCCTGGCTGTCATGTATGGCGACGGCACTGGATGAGATCGGTGCAGCGGATGACCTCAAGCGCTATCTACTGACCCAGCTACGCCACCCCGCCGAGATGTGCCGCCGTCGTTAAGGCCGAGAAAGCGGCGGGGGCTCATGACGTCCCGTCGGCCTGAGCGTCGAGTTCGGCGCGCCAGGCCTGCATTTGCTTGAAGCGTTTTTCCTGGCCGTATTCGGTGGGCGCGAAGAACGTGGTCGCGGGGAGCTCCGAGGGCCAGCAGTCGTGCGCGCGGCCGGCGGGGTAGCCGTTGGGTTCGCTGTGCGCGTAGCGGTAGCCTTCGCCATGTCCGAGGGATTCCATCAACTTGGTGGGGGCGTTGCGCAAGTAGGTGGGCACCTCGAAGTCGGGGTTCGCGGCGACGAATTGCTTGGCGGCGTTCCAGGCCTGATCGATGGCGTTACTCTTGGGCGCGATGGCGAGATGCAGTGCGGCATGGGCGATGGCGCGTTGGCCTTCGTAGTCGCCCAGGCGTAGGTAGGCATCCCAGGCGGCCATCACCAGCGGGAGGGCGCGGGGCTCGGCATTGCCGACGTCCTCCGAGGCGATGGCGGCGAGGCGGCGCACCACATCGAGCGGGTCGCCGCCGCCCTGCACGAATTGCGCGATGTACAAAAGCGCAGCATCGGCGCGTGACGAACGTATCGATTTGTGGATCGCCGAGAGCAGGTCGTAATAATGATCGCCTTGTTTATCGAAGGCGCTGGCCTGGTGCCCCAGGACTTCATGCAGCGCCTGCAGGGTCAGGCGCTCGCCGTTCTCGGTAGGCTCGGCGAAGTCGCAGGCCGTCTCCAGCAGGCCCAGTGCGCGTCGCGCATCGCCCGAAGCCGAGCGCGCGAGGGTTTCCAGCACGTCTTCGTCGGCCTCTATATGGCGCTCTCCCAGGCCGCGCTGGGTATCCGTCAGGGCCTGATGCAGTACACGCAGCAAGTCGTCGACGTCCAGCTTGCGCAGCACATAGACGCGCGCCCGCGAGAGCAGCGCCGAATTGACCTCGAAGGAGGGATTCTCGGTGGTCGCGCCGATCAGCGTCAGCAGCCCGGATTCGACGTGCGGCAGCAAGGCATCCTGTTGACTCTTGTTGAGGCGATGGATCTCATCGAGGAACAACAGCGTCGGCTGTCCGCGCACCTGCCCCTCGCGAGCGCGTTCCACGGCGGCCCGGATGTCCTTGACGCCGGCCATCACCGCTGATAAGCGTTCGAGCATGGCGCCTGAAGCATCGGCGAGAATATCGGCCAGGGTCGTCTTGCCCACGCCCGGTGGCCCCCACAGGATCATCGAGCGTACCGCGCCACTTTCCGCCATGCGGCTCAGCGGTTTGCCGGGACCGACCAGTGCTTCCTGGCCGACGTAGTCGTCGAGACGGCGCGGCCGCATGCGATAGGCCAGCGGCGTGTTATCGGATTGGGAAGAAGCGAACAGGTCCATGTGTATGCCACCGGTGGGTGAGTCGAGTCGCCGAAAATCGTCTCTAGACTTTCGGCCAACAGGCGTAATCTTGTCATACACGCTAGGGTAAAACATTCGAGCCCCGATGGGATGTTTCCCGTCGGGGAAGGTGGGAGTCTTCGACCGCTCTCGCCTAGACTGGCAAAGAGGCTGCCGGATACCCCGCGCTGCCACGCTTCGACAGCAAAGGAGGCCTGTACATGCCCATGCTGACTCAACTGCGCCAAGACCACGCCAACATGGCGCGTCTGCTGCATGTGTTGCAGCTCAAGCAGAAGACTCTGGCGGGAGGTGAGCGTCCCAACTTTCAGCTGATGCGAGAGGTCGTGGATTACATCCTCGACTACATGAGTGGATTCACCGCCCCACTCGAGCAAATGTGCACCGAGCAGTTGAACACACGGGCACCAGAGGCCGAAGATCTGTGTCAGCGTTTGTCCGACGACTATCAGGCACTCAATGCCCGTCTGGCCCGGCTCTCTCAGGATCTCGACATGATCCTGATGGACGCGGTAGTGCCCATGGATCGCTTCAGCGAAGACCTCCGGGCCTATCTCGAGGCGCATCGGGCCTATCTGCGTGGCGAGCGCGAGGAATTGTTCCCGTTGATCCGCGAGCACTTCGACGAAGATGATCTGGACCGGTTGGCCAAGGCGCTGCCGGAAGGCGCCGAAGCCGAACTGGCGCGTCTGCAGGAAGGCTATCCGGAGCTTTACGCCGAATTCCGTGAGGCGCCTTCGCCGTTGAGTTGAGCGATGTCGCCATGTGAATGCCATAGCGGTTATCGGGCGCGTGCGCGGGGCAGTTCGTCCCAACGCGTGGTATAGCATGCCGAGCGGTAGGCGCTGTTCATCTGCCAGGAGGCGTCGCCGGGCTGCGGGCCCAGGGTCAGTGCTTGGCGTCCGTAGCGGGCACGGATCGCGTCCCAGGCTTCCATCAATGCCTCTCGCCTAGCGGGCTCGGCGCCATCGAAGAGCGTCGTCTGGCTTTGTTGGCGGGGCGTCAGCTCGGCGAGCATCACTCCTAGTTTCTGATAGGCTGCCGGTTGCCATAAGCGTGCCAGCAGGCGCTGCGCCGCGCGGTTGAGTTGTTGCGTGTCGGCACTGGGAAAGGGCAATGCAGTCCACTCGCAGGCATGACGAAACGTGCCGGTGTGGTGCGGGTTGGTGCGCAGGTAGACACCGATGGCCGAAGCCTGCATGGCGTCGCGTCGTAGCTTTTCGCCGGCGCGTTGGCAGTGATGGCGCAAGGCACCGGCGAGGGCGGCGTGGTCGCTCAGGGGGCGCCCGAAGGAGCGCGAGCAGAGAATGCTGCGGCGCGGGGTTTCCAGGTCGCTCATCGACAAGCAGGGATGGCCGTTGAGTTCGCTGGCGGTGCGTGCCAGCACTACGCTGAAACGCCGTCGTAGCTCGCTGTCGGGTGTCTCGCGCAGCGCGGCGGCGGTGAGCACGCCCATGCCGGCCAGGCGTGCGTTGAGTCGCTCGCCCACGCCCCACACCTCGCGGGGCGACAACCGAGCCAGGTGGGCTGCCAATTCGGGCGCGTTGGCGCTTTGCCAAACACACACCTGAGGGCGCGTCGACTGCGCCTTGGCCTGGCGATTGGCGAGCTTGGCCAGGGTACGCGTCGGGGCGATACCGATGGATACCGGCAGCCCTACTTCTCGCGCCACGCTACGCACCAGGCGCGCGCCCAGAGCGTGCCAGTCCTCCTGCAAGCCGCGTAGATCGAGGAAGCACTCGTCGATGGAATAAGGCTCCAGCGTGGGTACCTGGTGCGCCAGGACCTGTTGCACGCGTGCCGAGAGGTCGCCATAAAGCGTGTAGTTGGAGGATTTCAGCACTACGCGACGCCGCAGTGTCGGGTCGATCTTGTGGGTGGGGATGCCCATGGGAATATCGAGCGCCTTGAACTCCTCGGAGCGTGCGATGACACAGCCGTCGTTGTTGGACAGCACGCCCACCGGAACGCCCTCCAGACGCGGTTCGAAAAGACGCTCGCAGGCAGCATAGAAGTTGTTGCAGTCGATCAGCGCGAACATGACGGCTCGGCCGGTTGCTCGCCCTCGGCGGGCAAGGCGTGAATGGTATAGCAGATGACCCCCCACAAGCGGTCGTCATTGGCCTCGAAGGGTAGTGTCGCCAGGCCGGGGCGTGACGGCGCGAGGTAAAGCTGCGCCTCACGACGTTCGAGGCGCAACACGCTCAGTTCGCCATCGATGGCAGCGACCAGCCAATGCCCGGGGCGTGGTGAAATGGCGCGGTCAATCACCAGCAAGTCACCGTGGTGCAGGCCGGCGTGGCGATGGTCATCGCCTTCCAGGCGCATGAAGAACGTCGAGGCCGGGCGGCGCACCAGATGGTGATGTAGATCCAGCGGTGCTTCTCGGTAGTCGTCTGCCGGAGACGGAAAGCCGCTGGCGCCGCGTGGCAGGGTGTCGCTCGATGCTGGCGCCGAGGTGGACGCGGCGAGAGCGATAGGCGTCATGGACATGGCGGAACCTCGAAAACGAAATGACGAATACTGTAAAAATAAACAGTATTTTGCCTCGAGGCAAGTCGATCTATCTCATCGCATGGGCGGGTAAGGTAGAATGGGCGCACGTATTTTCGAGGAAGTCGTATGGACCGCCTGCAGGCGATGCACATCTTTCGTGCCGTGGTCGAGGCCGGCAGTTTCGCGGGCGGTGCGCGCAAGCTGGAACTCTCCAATGCCATGGTCAGCAAGCAGATCGCCAAGCTGGAGGCCAGCCTGGGAGTGCGGTTGTTAACGCGCACCACGCGGCGTTTGCAACTAACCGCCGAAGGCGAACGCTATCTCAATGGGGCGAGTCGCTTGCTCGATGAGTTGCAGGAACTGGAGACCGGGCTCGGCGAGCAGCGTGGCGAGGTGCGCGGCCGGCTACGGCTCTCCGCGCCGCTGGATTTCGGCGTGCGTGCGCTGATACCCGCCTTGCAGGCGTTCGAGCACCGTCATCCAGCGGTGATGCTCGATGTCGTGCTCGAGGACCGCCGTGTTGACCCGGTGGCCGAGGATTTCGACCTGGTAGTGCGTATCGGCGAGCTGGAAGACTCCAGTCTGATCGCGCGACCGCTGATGGACATGCCGCGCCACGTTTATGCCGCGCCGGAGTATCTGGCGCGGCACGGAACGCCCACGCATCCCGCCGAGTTGCGCGGGCATCGTTGTCTGCACTATAGCTTGGCGCGCGAAGGCCACTATTGGCACTTCCAGGTCGACGGAGCGCCGTATCGGGTGCGTATTCGCCCGGTCATGGCCTGTAATAACGGACGCGCCCTGACCGAGGCGGCGATACGCGGCATGGGGCTGGTCTACAAGCCGGCGTTCCTGGGGGAGCCGGAAGTCGAGGCCGGGCGGCTGGTCCGCGTGCTGGACGAGTTCAGCGTGGCGCCGATCAGTGTCCATCTGTTGTATGCCGAGCGTGAATTCATCCCCGCGCGCCTGAGGGCCTTGGTGGATATGCTGTTGGCGCACTTCGCGGAGACCCGTGCATGACGGCGCCGATTCTGATCTTCGATTCAGGCGTCGGCGGGCTCTCGGTGGTGGGCACCTTGCGCACGCGTTTGCCCGGCGCACCGCTGGCGTATGTGTGTGACAACGCTGCGTTGCCGTACGGCACCAAGCCCGATGCCTGGCTGGTCGCGCGGATCGTCGCGGTGTGTCGCGCGGCGGTGGAGGCGAGTGGTGCGCGCGCCCTGGTGGTGGCTTGCAATACGGCCAGCACGTTGGCGCTAAACACCTTGCGCGAGTGCCTGAGTATTCCGGTGATCGGCACTGTGCCGGCGATCAAGCCGGCGGCCCATGCTTCACGCAGCGGCGTGTTCGGGTTGCTGGCGACCTCGGCGACGGTGTCGCGCCCTTATACGCAGCGTTTGATCGATGAGTTCGCGCCGGATTGCACGGTGGTGAGGCTGGCCGCCGATCCTCTGGTCGCGCAGGCCGAACGCGTCCTGACCGGAATGCCCTGGGATGATGTGGTCATCGCCGCGAGTCTGGCGCCGTTATGGGAAGCGTCGCGTCTCGATACCGTGGTGCTGGGATGCACGCACTTTCCGCTGCTGCGCGAGGCGCTCGAGCGACATTCGCCTCGCGAAATCGTGTGGATCGACTCCGGTGACGCCATCGCGCGTCGCGTGGCGCAGGTCGTTCCTCAGGTCTGGCGTGAAGCGTGCGACAGCGACGCGAGCTGGGCCAGCGCGCCGCAACAAGCGGGCCTGGCACATACCCTGGCGGGCTATGGCTTCGATGCACCGTACTCTTTGGCATTGCCTGACACTGTTTTAACCTTCTGATTTCCATGAGACGGTGTCGCTGCGGCGACATCGCGAGTTTTTGCTGAAAGGAGTTTTCGTGGCCGTACCCGTCGTCGACCCCGAACGTTATGAGTCTCAGCTCGAGGCCAAGCGCGAGCGCATCACGGCGCAATTCGCGCGCTTCTCCCCACCGCCGCTGGAGGTGTTTCCCTCGCCGCCGAGTCATTATCGGCAACGCTGCGAATTTCGTATCTGGCATGACGGCGACGATCTTTTCTATGCCATGTTCGAGGTCGACCCTGCCGATCCCAAGCGCAAGGAGATCGTGCGTCTGGATGAATACCCGGTGGCCGGAGAGCGCATCAACGCGCTCATGCCCGCCTTGCGTGACGCGCTTTTGGCAAGCGATACCCTGCGGCGCAAGTTGTTCCAGGTCGAGTTCTTGACCACGCTGAGTGGCGAGGCATTGGTGACCTTGATCTATCACCGCCAACTCGACGAGGCTTGGGAGCGAGAGGCACGAGCGTTACAGGAAGCTCTGAACGTCTCGATCATCGGACGAGCGCGCAAGCAGCGTCTGGTGCTCGAGCGCGATCATGTCTGGGAGCGGCTGAATGTCGAAGGCCACGAATTCGTCTATCAACAGGTCGAGAACAGCTTCACTCAGCCCAATGCGGCGATTTGCCGGTCGATGCTAGGGTGGGCGCGGGACGTGACTCGCGAAAGCTGCGATGGCGATCTGGTGGAGTTCTATTGCGGCAATGGCAACTTCACGATTGCGCTGGCCGAGAACTTCCGCCGCGTGGTGGCCACTGAAATTTCGCGGACCTCGGTGGCCTCGGCCAACGTCAATCTCGAGGCCAATGGCGTGGCCAACGCCGTGGTGGCGCGGATGTCCGCAGAGGAGTTCAGCGCAGCCCTGGCCGGCGAGAAAAGCGGACGGCGCGTGGCGGAGATGGCGCTCGATGAGCATGCCTTTACCACGGCGCTGGTCGATCCGCCGCGGGTCGGGCTCGATGCGCATAGCTGCGAGCAACTCAAAGCCTATTCACGTATCGTCTATATTTCCTGTAACCCGAACACGCTCGAGGCGAATCTCGACGCGTTGAGCGCCACGCATGTCGTGACCCGTTTCGCACTGTTCGATCAGTTTCCGTATACCGATCATTGCGAATGTGGCGTGCTGCTGGAACGCCGGGAAGCGCCAGCGCACGCGTGATACGGCCCATGCATAACCGGCATATGCCATGAGGGTGCGTCACATGGGTGGGGCTTGACGCGCGAGGGGAGTAAGCTCGTGTCACCGTGGTGGTGCACGCGATACGCGTGCGTGCCGCCGAAGGATCATTCATCGGTCGCCATGAAGGGTGGCCGGTCGTAGCCGAGGTGCTTGATGCAACACGTCGCGATCGAGGGCAAGGAAGACTTTCTCGCCCAGCTCAAGGAACAACTGGCCAAGCGGCTGCCGCAGGAAAAAGTGGAGCAGATTACCGCCTTCGCCGAGGACCTGTATGCCTCGGCGCCGTTCGAGGAAGCGGCCGAGCGCGGCCTGGATGATATCTACGGCGCCACGTTGTCAGCGTGGCACTTCATGCAGACGCATGATCCCAGCGAGGCCAAGGTGCGCGTCTTCAACGCCGACTTCGAGGAACATGGCTGGCAGTCGCCGCATACCGTTGTGGCTGTGTTGCACGAAGACATGCCGTTTCTCGTCGACTCGGTGCGTATCGAGCTCAATCGCCGCGGGCTGACCGTGCATGCGATCCATAATTCCGTGCTGGCGGTGGAGCGCGATGCCAAGCATCACCTCAAGCGTGTGACGTCGACTCAGGCCAAGAACGCGCCGAAAGCGCGTGAGTCGATCATCCTGGTCGAGGTCGACCGCCATTCCGACACTGCGACCCTGGATGATCTGCACGCTAGCCTCGAAGAAATACTGCGCGACGTGCGCGCAGCGGTGACAGATTTCGATCCCATGCGCGATCGGGTGCGCCAGGCGATCAAGGAACTCAAGGCGCAGCGCCCGAAGCAGGTCAAGGCCGATGACCATAAAGAGGCCATCGCCTTCCTCGAATGGCTACTCGACGATCATTTCACCTTCCTGGGCTATGACGAGTATGAGGTGCTTCAGGAGGAGGGCCAGGATCGACTGCGTCAGATACCCAATAGCGAACTGGGCGTGTTCAAGCTCGACCAGGCGCGTTATCGCGAGCGCATCAGTACCGACGAAGGCGTCGAGGACGATCAGTACGTGCTGGTGCCGGAACTTCTGTCTTTCGCCAAGAGCGCCTATCATGCTCGCGTGCATCGCCCTGCCTATCCGGATTACATCTCCATCGACCGTTATGACGAAGACGGTCGAGTAATCGGCGAGCGGCGCTTTCTGGGGCTCTATACCTCGACGGTCTACAATGAATCGCCGCGCAACGTGCCGGTGCTGCGCAAGAAGATCGACGCCGTCATCAAGGCCGCGGGCGTCAATCCCAAAGGCCACAATGGCAAGCAACTGACGCAGATTCTCGAGGTCTATCCGCGTGACGATCTGTTCCAGATCGATACCGAGGAACTGGCGCAGACTGCTTTTGGCATTCTCAATATCCGTGAACGGCGCAAGGTGCGCCTGTTCATTCGCGAGGACCGCTTCGGCAAATTCTATTCGTGCCTGGCGTTCGTACCGCGCGATGTATTCTCCACCGAATTGCGCGTACGCATCCAGAATCTGCTCTGCGAAGAGCTCGACGCCACCTTTGGCGATTTCAATACGTATCTGTCCGAGTCGGTGCTGGCGCGGATCCAGTTTATTCTGCGTTTCAATGGCGAGCGCCCGGCCGAATACGACATACGACGCCTGGAGAAGAAGATCGCGGCGCTCTCGCGTAGCTGGCGGGACGATCTTCACGCGGCCATGGTCGAGGGCTACGGCGAGGAACAGGCTAACCGCCTGATGCAGGATTATCGCGAGGCGTTTCCCAGCAGCTATCGCGAAGACTTCTCGGCTCGCACTGCCGTTTACGATATCCACCATCTCGGAGAATTGAACGGCGACGCGCCGATCAGCTTGAGCCTGTATCGGTTGGTCGAGGAGAACATCGACGGGGTCAACCTCAAGCTGTTCCATGCCGATCAACCCATCCCGCTCTCCGATGTGTTGCCGGTGCTCGAGAATCTAGGGCTCCGCGTGATCAGCGAACGCCCTTACAATGTCGAGTGTCCAGCCGGCGAGTACTGGATTCACGATTTTACGCTCGAGCACCGCGGCGACGGGGTCGTCAATCTGCAGGAAATGCGTGATGTCTTCATCGAAGCATTCACGCGCATCTGGATAGGCGATGCCGAAAGCGATGCCTTCAATCGGCTCGTGATTGGTGCCAATCTCGCGTGGCGCGAAGTGGCGGTGCTGCGCGCCTACGCGCGTTATCTCAAACAGTTGCGCTTCGGACTGTCGCAGGATTACATCGCCAATACCCTTGCCAGCCACCCGGAAATCACCCGCGAGCTGGTAACGCTGTTCGAACTGCGCTTCGATCCCGACGATACCGCGGGTGACAGCGAGATCGAGGCGTGCGTGGCGCGCATCGAGGCCCTGCTCGATGAGGTCGCCAGCCTCAATGATGATCTGTTGCTGCGTCGCTATATGGCACTGGTTCAGGCCACTCTGCGCACCAATTATTACCAGCGGCGCGAAGACGGCGAGGCCAAGGAGTACATCGCCCTCAAGCTCGAGCCGACGCAAGTGCCGGATATGCCTAAACCGCGGCCGATGTTCGAGATATTCGTCTACTCGCCGCGCGTCGAGGGTGTTCACCTGCGCAGCGGCAAGGTCGCGCGCGGCGGACTGCGCTGGTCCGATCGTCACGAGGACTTTCGCACCGAGATCCTGGGTCTGGCCAAGGCGCAGCAGGTCAAGAATGCCGTCATCGTGCCGGTAGGCGCCAAGGGCGGCTTCATCTGCAAGCGGATGCCTGAAGGCGCCGACCGTGACACGGTGCAGAAGGAGGGCATTGCCTGCTATCAGACCTTCATCCGCGCGCTTCTCGACGTGACCGATAACCTGGAAGGTGGTGAGACCGTGCCACCCGAGCGCGTGGTACGTCACGACGAGGACGATCCCTATCTGGTGGTAGCGGCCGACAAGGGCACCGCGACCTTCTCGGATATCGCCAACGCCATTTCGCTGGAATACGGTCATTGGCTGGGTGATGCCTTCGCTTCCGGGGGCGAGCATGGCTATGACCACAAGAAAATGGGAATTACCGCCAAGGGGGCTTGGGAATCGGTCAAGCGTCACTTCCGCGAAATGGGCCTCAATACTCAGGAAACGCCGTTCAGCGTGGTGGGTATCGGCGACATGGCGGGCGACGTGTTCGGCAACGGCATGCTGTTGTCGGACAAGATCCGCCTCATCGCCGCCTTCAACCATCGGCATATCTTCGTCGACCCCGACCCGGATCCGGCGGCGTCGTTCAAGGAACGCAAGCGCATGTTCGAGCTGGCGCGCTCGAGCTGGGAGGATTACGACACCGCCTTGATCTCCGAGGGTGGTGGCGTGTTCTCGCGTGATGCCAAGTCCATCAACATCACGCCGCAAATGAAAAAGGCCTTCGGCATCAAGGCGGGCAAGTTGTCGCCCAACGAACTGATTCGCGCGATTCTTACCTCGCGTTGCGACCTGCTCTGGAATGGCGGCATCGGCACCTACGTCAAGGCGTCCGACGAGACGCATGCCGAGGTGGGCGATAAGGCCAACGATGCCTTGCGTGTCGATGGTCATGAATTGCGCTGCCGGGTGATCGGCGAAGGCGGCAATCTCGGCTTTACCCAGCTCGGGCGCATGGAAGCTGCAGAGCAGGGCGTACGCGTCACGACCGATTTCATCGATAATGCCGGTGGGGTCAACTGCTCAGACCATGAAGTCAATATCAAGATCCTGCTCGATGACATCGTCAAAGCCGGTGACATGACCGACAAGCAGCGCAATGAGTTGCTGGCGAGCATGACCGAGGAAGTGAGTGAATTAGTACTGCGCGATAACTATCGCCAGACTCAGGCACTCTCCTTGTCGGAGATTCTCAGTCAGCAGGGCATGGGCCCCTATCGGCGCTTCGTCAATGAACTGGAAGCTGCTGGCGGACTGGATCGCGAACTGGAATTTCTGCCCACCGACGAGATGTTGGTCGAACGCGGCAATATGGAAAAAGGCCTGACCCTGCCCGAGCTGTCGGTGCTGATCTCATATGCCAAGAGCGCGCTGAAGACCGATATGATCGCTTCCGACCTGCCGGATAATCCGCATGTCCAACGGCACATGGCGCGGGCCTTCCCGCAGACACTGGTCAAGCGCTTCCCGGACGAGATGTATCAGCATCGCTTGAAGCGCGAGATCACCGCGACGCAGATCGCCAACGACCTGGTCGATCATATGGGGGTCACTTTCGTGCGGCGTCTGCGTGACTCCACGGGGGCCTCACGAGCAGAAGTGGCTCGGGCTTACCTCATCGCGCGTGATTGCTTCAATCTCGAAGGCCTGTGGGAGCAGATCGAGGCGCTCGACTATCAGATCGACAGTCGCGTCCAGTACGGCATGATGCTCGATCTGATGCGGCTGCTGCGTCGGGGGACGCGCTGGTTCCTGCGTCATCGCGCCAACCAGAGCATCCAGGAGGCGGTGGAATACTTCGCGCCGCGTATCACGCAACTGCAAGAGGGCATCGGCAAGCGTCTGCGCGGCGAGGACCATGAAGTGTGGGACGCGCGTCGTGGCGAGCTGGAAAAAGCCGGCGTACCGACGTCCCTGGCGAGCATCGTCGCAGCAACCCACAGCCTGTATGCCGGGCTGGGCATCATCGAGGCGGCGCGTGCCACCGACGAGAAGATCCAGCGTGTCGCCGAGGTCTACTACGACATCGGCCATCGTCTGGAACTGCCGTGGATGAATGGCCAGATCAATGCGCTGGAGGTGCGCGACAGCTGGCAGGCGCAGGCGCGCGAGACGTTCCGCGACGACCTCGATCGCCAGCAACTGGCACTCACCGTCAGCGTGCTCAAGATGGATGGCGCACCACGTGAGGTGGAGCCCCGTGTCGAGCAATGGCTGGAGCGCCACGCGGGTCTGGTCGAGCGCTGGAGCGGCCTGCTCGACGAGGTGCGCTCGGGCACCCAAGGCGGCTTCCCGCTATTCGCAGTGGCCATTCGTGAACTGGTCGATCTCGCCGAGAGCAACGGCGAGGGATAAGTCATTCTACGCATACCACCTCGCGCTTCGTGCTCGGGGTGGTCTTTTTTCCTACCTAGTCGAATCCGTGAATGGAGCATTGGCGCGGAGGTCTCTGATATGCTGTGCTCCGACTCAGGTTCGAAGCCAAGTAGAGAAGCCCCATGAATTATCGCGTACTAACCTCAGTAGTCGTAGCCTTGGGATTGGCTGGAACGGCGTCGCCGGTCATGGCACAAAGCGCTGCGCTGCAGCAGGCGCAGGAGGCCGCCGGCAAGGTCGATCTGACCGATTTCTTTCAGTCGAGCTCCGATGCACATAGCCAGAGCTTTTTCTTCGGTGGGACACAGAAGCATCCCTTCACCGTTGAGCAGGCGGGGCGCTATCAATTCCAGACCTCGACGCTGCCGGGTGAGTCCGACGCGTATCGGGTCGAAGCGACCTTGCTCGACGCTCAAGGCAATGAAATCGCCTCAGGCAGTGGGCTTGGACAAAACGGTGGGTTGACGCTAAAACAGCGTCTGGAGCCTGGCGATTACGTGTTGCGAGTCTCCGGTCGGAAATTTGGATCGGCCATGTCGGGTGGCAACAGCTTTACCGTATCGGTTAGTGGCCTGGATGCCCAGGGCAATCAACTGACCAGTGAAGAAAGCGGTGTCGACAACGGTGGCGGCATCATGTTTGGTGGCCCTGGCGAGGACGGCCGTACGACGGCGTTCGTCGATGGTGACGACGAGGTGGCAGCGATTGCGGCACCTGACCGGAAGTCAGCCGATCAAGCCGCTTCCGACACGTCGGCATCGCAGGGCGCTCAAGCCGGCGTTTCGGCAAAGAGCAGTGCGCAGACGTCGAATGACGAGGTCGCTCAGCCCGATGCCTTCGACGAGATCGTGACCGACCTGGCCATTCGCGAGCAGGGCAAGGTGTTGAGTTTCGATGTGGTGGAAGCGGGCACAGTGTCGGTGACTAGCTCTACTTTCCCCGGCAACGAGGGCACCTACCGCCTTGAAGCGCGGATTCTCGACGCGAACGGCGATGTCGTGGCCAGCGACGAAGGCGAAGGCTTCGAAGGTGATTTCGATATCGAGACCACACTACAGCCGGGGCGCTACACCGTCTGGGTGAAAGGCCAGAAATTCGGTAGCGCGATGAGTGGCGTCAACAACTACACGCTACGCGTGCAGCAGCTCGATACTCAGCCGTAAGGCTTGGTAGTCGGAGACTGACGCACTTCGACGCGGGCCCCGCTTCGCCGTGCGCGAACGCGGGGCTCTGCGCTTTTGGGCGTGGCTACGCTATACTGCATGCCCATTTTACCTCTTGCCGCTCATTATATTGTCTGAGGATCCATGTACGCCCTGGCCCGTTCGTTGCTTTTTCGACTCGACCCTGAAACTGCCCACGGCGTTGCACTGACGTCACTCGATGCCGGTCATCGCCTGGGGCTGAGCAGGTGGATGAGCTCGCATGTCGAGGCACCCGTCACGCTGATGGGACTGACGTTTCCCAACCGCGTGGGGCTGGCGGCGGGGCTCGACAAGAATGCTGAGCACCTCGACGCGCTCGGGGCGCTGGGCTTCGGTTTCGTCGAAGTAGGCACGGTGACGCCCAAGCCGCAGCCGGGCAACCCCAGGCCGCGCCTGTTCAGGCTGCCGGCGAAGGGGGCGATCATCAATCGAATGGGGTTCAACAATGCCGGCGTCGACGCACTTGTCGCCAATGTACGCAAGAGTCGCTACGACGGCGTGATCGGCATCAACATCGGCAAGAACCTGAATACGCCGGTCGAACGCGCGGTGGACGATTATCTGACGTGTCTGCGCAAGGTGCATGCGCATGCGCATTACGTCACGGTGAACCTGTCGTCACCGAACACGCCGGGACTTCGCAACTTACAGTTCGGCGAGCACCTGGAGGCGTTACTGGGCACGCTGGTCGAGGAAAAGCATCGCCTCGACGATGCTAATGGCCAGCGCGTGCCTCTGGCCGTGAAGATCGCGCCCGACATGAGTGACGACGACGTCGCGCTCGTTGCACAGGCGCTGGCGGCCAATGCTGTCGATGCGGTCATTGCCACTAATACCACCGTGTCACGCGAGGCGGTGGCGGGACTCGTGCACGCCGAGGAGCAGGGGGGGCTTTCCGGACGCCCGGTGTTCGAGTCTTCCAATCGGGTGATTCATGAGTTGCGCCGTCATCTACCGACGCTGCCGATCATTGGCGTCGGCGGTATCGATAGCGGGCATGCGGCGCGTGCCAAGTGCGATGCGGGGGCCGATCTCGTGCAGCTGTATACTGGCTTCATCTATCGGGGGCCGGCGCTGGTAGGCGAATGCGCTGGGGCGCTGGCGTAGCGTGCTTTGACATAAGTAGCGTGCTTTGAAATAAAAAGGCCCGCGAAGCGGGCCTTGTCATGGACCTGTCAATGGGGCGTCGATCCAGGTGCCACGAAGGGTTCTACCATCACAGTACCATGGGGTTTCGATGGATGCCGGAAATCCCCGTCATGCCGGCCCATTGGTCCCCACGACCTTCACGCCAACCGCTCATCCAGTATTCACGGAGGTTGATGTCTTGGCTGGGGCAGTCATCGCGAGAGCGCCCCGTCATGCCAGCTTTATATCCGTGTACATATGCACGCTGAAAGCGATCACGTTTCTGTCGTTTCATCGGATGGCCTCTTATCAAGAACCGATTGTTGAGATCTGACAGCACATGCCGACAATGGGGCACCCATCACCGCCATGAACCGGAACGTCCGGACACGAAACGCATGCGTTTTCAGTAGCTACTACCTTTAATGTTTAGTGCTTTGACGCGGATTTGTCGACCAGCGATTTGGCATAAGCCAAACGTTCCATGTAAACCACAGGAATATGACCGGTGCGTGGCGCCGGGATGACGACTTTATGACCGATGTACAACCCCCATCCTTGACGCTTTACGTCACCTCTCCCCGAGGCCTCGAGGACTTGCTGGCCGACGAACTCGCGGGCTTCGGTGCGGAGGTGACCGGCACCACCGTGGCGGGTGTCCACGTTCAGGCCGATGTCGCGATGGCCTATCGCATCTGCCTGTGGTCGCGTCTGGCGAATCGTGTGGTGCTATGTCTTCTGCGCGAACAGGATGTAGAACGCCCGGAGGCACTGGTCGAGGCTGCCCGCCGGGTCGACTGGCGCGCACATCTGCGTGCTGGAAGCAGCTTGGCCGTGGATTTTCATGGCCAATCCGAACACATCCGTCACACGCGCTTTGGGGCCCAGAGCGTTAAGGATGGCATCGTCGATTCGATGCGGGCGGCTGGCCACGAGCGCCCAGTGATCGAGCTCAAAAGCCCCGATATGCGTATCTACGCGCATCTGCATCGTGGGCGCTTGCTGCTGGGCCTTGACCTGGTCGGCGGCAGCATGCATCAGCGGGGCTATCGCCGCGATGCAGGCCACGCACCGCTCAAGGAAAATCTCGCCGCCGCCTTGTTGATGCGTGCCGACTGGCCGGCACGGGCACGGCGTGGTGAGCCCCTGGTTGATCCCATGTGCGGGGCGGGCACGTTGCTCATCGAGGCAGCCTTGATGGCGGCGGACATTGCCCCCCAACTGGCGCGGCACTATTTCGCCTTCGAGGCTTGGGCGGGCCACGACCCCGGCGTGTGGCAGGAGCTCAAGCGCGAGGCGCAGGCCCGTGCCAGTGTGGGGCGACGCCGTGTGAAGTCAACGCTGTTCGGTCGCGACCAGAGCCCGCCGGCCATCGCTGCGGCCAAGGCCAACGCCATGCGTGCGGGGATTCCTGCCTTGATCGAGCTGAAAGGGGCCGAGGTGGCACAACTGACGCGTCCTGAAGGCATCGACGGGCCGGGGTTGGTCATCACCAATCCACCGTATGGCGAACGCCTGGGTGAATTGCCCGAGGTGGTGCCTATTTACACCGCCCTCGGCGAGCGTTTGCGCGCCGAGTTCGAGGGCTGGCAACTGGCGCTGTTCACCGGCAACCCCGACTTGGGCCACCGCACCGGGCTGCGGGCTACCAAGCAGTATGCGTTCAAGAACGGGCCGCTGGATTGCAAGTTGCTGCTGATCCCGGTCGTGGCGGAGAGTACCTCGCGTGGGGCTTTTGGTAAGGACTCGGTCGAGAGCGACTCGGCAGGCGAAAAGGGCGCTCAGGAGGCGTCGGGCGCGCCGCGCAACGAGGGCGCGCAGATGTTCGCCAACCGACTGCAGAAGAACCGCAAGCGGCTGAAGAAGTGGCTCAAACAGTCCGGCGAGAGCTGCTACCGGCTCTATGACGCGGATATGCCGGAATACGCCCTGGCGGTGGATGTCTACGGCGACCACGTACACGTGCAGGAATACGCGCCACCGCGCTCGGTAGACCCGCGCCAGGCGCAACGTCGCTTGTTCGATGCCTTGGAGGTCATCCCCCAGGTGCTCGGCGTGCGCCCCGAGGACGTTCACTATAAACAGCGCACGCGACAATCGGGCAAGGCGCAGTACGCCAAGCAGGGCGCCAGCGGCGAACGTTTCGAGGTCAGCGAAGGGCCGGCGCGGTTGTGGGTCAATCTGCGTGACTACCTGGATACTGGTTTGTTTTTGGACCATCGCCCCGTGCGCCGAATGCTGCGCGACATGGCGGATGGAAAGCGCTTTCTCAATCTTTTCTGCTACACGGGAACAGCGACGGTTCAGGCGGCATTGGGTGGGGCGAGTGATAGTGTCAGCGTCGATCTGTCCAACACCTACCTGACTTGGGCACGCGATAACTTCGCACTCAACCGCCTCGATCCCAGCCGGCATCGGGTGATCCGTGACGACTGCCTGCGTTGGCTGGAAACGGCGGGTAGTGAGTTCGACTTGATCTTCATGGACCCGCCGACGTTCTCCAATTCAAAGAAGATGGATGACGTGCTCGACGTGCAGCGCGATCACGCGCGGCTCATCGAGCTGGCGATGGCGCGCCTGGCACCAGGCGGCACGCTGGTGTTCTCCAACAACCAGCGGCGCTTCACGCTCGACGCCGCCATCGGCGAGCGTTTCGTGGTGGAGAATATCTCGGCGCGGACGTTCGATCCGGACTTCGCACGGCGCCCGGATCTGCATCATTGCTTCCTGATCCGACACCATTGAGGGTAGCGGGCCTATGATGAGGGCCTGGGGGTCAGAGGCCGTCGAGCAGTGACAACTGACGCATGGCTTCCTGGGCCTCGGGGCTCGAGTCGTCGCTGGCCTCGAAGACCTTGGCGAAGCCGCGCGAGGACTGGATATGCGCGACATCCTCGAGCCATGTCGTGGCCTGTGCATAGCTGTCGGCCAGTTGATGCTTGAGGCCGCCGAACTGGGTGCCGATCTGGCCCCAGGCGCGGCTGAATATCCAGTCACCGAACATATCCTGGTGGACATGCACGAGAACGTAGTCGTGTTCACTTTCCCAGCGGACGATCACGAGAACTCCTGGTGGCGCCGTTGTGGTTGGCAATGGGCTTGTGACGTGTCTTTCACGGGCCTACTATCGACATTCCCGGCGGGTATCGAATCCCCGGCGAGCGCCGTCTAAGGTGTAGCCGTAGACGAGCGAATGCGCCCCGCGCGTATTGTAACCGGCCGTCGGACGTGAACAAGGGAGAAAAGAGAAGGTCATGCGCATCCTGGTCGATGAAAACATCCCCCTGGCGGACGATTTCTTCGGGGAGCTAGGTGATATCACCCGCTTGCCCGGCCGCGATATCGACGCGGCGGCGGTCCGCGATCAGGACCTGCTGGTCGTGCGCTCGATTACACCGGTGAATGCGGCGCTGCTCGACGGCTCCCGCGTGCGCTTCGTCGGCACCTGTACCATCGGCACCGACCATGTGGATCTCGATTACCTGCGGGAGGCGGGCATCGGCTTCGCCAACGCCCCGGGTTGCAACGCCGACTCGGTGGTCGACTACGTGCTCTCGAGCCTGCTGCTGCTGGCCGAGGAAGATGGTTTTCATCTGGCTGGCAAAACCATCGGCATCGTCGGCGCCGGCAATGTGGGCAACCGACTGGCGGAGCGCCTCGACGATCTCGACGTGACGTGCCTGATCTGCGATCCGCCACGTGCCGAGGCGGAAGGCCGCGAAGACTTCCTGGCGCTGGATAGCCTGCTCGAGCGTGCCGATATCGTCTGCTTGCATACGCCACTGGTGTCGGATGGGGAGCATGCGACCCGGCATCTGCTGGATGCCGCGCGCATCAAGGCCTTGGCGCCGGGCACCGTACTGATCAACGCCGGACGTGGCGCCTGTCTCGATAATCAAGCGCTGCGTGAGCGTCTCGAACGTGTCAATGACTTGCGCGTAGTGCTCGACGTGTGGGAACACGAGCCGGGTATCGATCAGGGTCTCTACGACCTCGTGGATATCGCCACGCCGCATATCGCCGGGCACAGTATCGACGGCAAGATGCGTGGCACCGAGCTGGTCTATCAGGCGGCAATGCGCCATTTCGGCTTGCCGGCGCGCAAGAAGCTCGGCCAGCTCAAGCCGGACCCTTGGCTACGCAAGGTCGTCCTGACGCCTTGGGCGCCGCCGCTGGAGGCGTTGTCGCTATGTACGCGGGCCTGCTACGACGTGCGCCGCGACATGCTGGCGTTCGATCGCTACCGCCGACGCATGGGCATGGCGGCGGGCTTCGACGCCTACCGTGCCGAGTATCCGCTGCGCCGTGAGTTTTCCACCTTGCGTGTCGAGCTCAAGCAGAACAAGGGTGGCTTGCGCGATGCTCTCGAAGGCTTCGGTTTCAAGGTCAAGCTTTCCAACAAGTAGTAAGTGGAAGTAGCGTAGCCGTAGCAAGTGGCGTCATACGGTGCCCCTAGATGAAAACACCCACCGACCTGTTGATGAATTCAGGACCGGTGGGTGTTTTGCGTTGCGCGGTCACGTGCCGCGATTATTCGCGGTAAGCGCTTTCCTTGAGGGCGCGAATGCGATCATCCAGTGGCGGGTGGCTGGAGAAAAACCGCTCCATGATCTTGCGGGTCTGGCCGGAGGTGATGGCGAAGGCCGTCAGCGTATCCGGCATCTGGTCCTTCATCTGTGTTTCGGCCTTGAGGCGCCCCAGAGCATTGATCATTGCGCCGCTACCGGCGAGCTTGGCACCGGCGGCGTCGGCGCGGTATTCGCGGAAGCGCGAGAACCAGGCCACGATCATTGAAGCGAACAACCCGAAGACGATTTCGGCGACGATGACCACCGCAAAATAACCGAAGAAGCCCAGGCCGCCGCCGTCGTCGTCGCGGCGCAGGAAGCTATCCACCAGTTGCGCGACGATGCGCGCGAAGAACATCACGAAGGTGTTGAGCACGCCTTGAATGAGCGCCAACGTGACCATGTCGCCATTGGCAACGTGGCCGATTTCGTGCGCCAGCACCGCGCGAGTTTCCTCGGGGCGCATGCGCTCGAGCAGACCGGCGGATACCGCGACGAGGGCATTGTTCTTGTTCCAGCCCGTGGCGAAGGCGTTGGATTGCTGTGCGGGAAAGATCGCCACCTCGGGCATCTTGATGCCCGCATCACGAGCCAACTCGCGGACGGTGTCGAGTAGCCACTGCTCGGTTGCGTTGCTGGGCTGCTCGATGACCTTGGCCCGGGTGCTCTTCTTCGCCATCCATTTGGAGATGAACAGCGATACCAATGACCCGGCCATGCCGATCACGAAACAGAAGATCAACAGGCTATTCATGTTGAGCCCGTTGGCGTTGAGATAGGGTTCCACCCCGAGTATTCGCAGGGTGATACTGGCCACGATTACCACGGCCAGGTTGGTCGCCAGAAACAGCAGGATTCGCATCATCGATGGGTTCCCTCAGTCAGTGAGACAGCAATGGTCATGTCGATTCTTGTTGGCCATTAGATACGGCGTATTGCCTTGGGGTTCAAGACAAATATCGATAATCGTTGAAAATGCGATGATCCCTACCCGAACCGGGCATGGCTCGGGCGGGGGGGCGGATCATTGGCGGTAGCGCGAAAGGAAATTGGCGAAGCGGTCGAGGGCATCGTCGAGCTGGTCGGCCCAGGGCAGGGTGACGATGCGCACATGATCGGGGGTCGGCCAGTTGAAGGCCGTGCCCTGGACCAGCAGGATCTTCTCCTGCAGGAGCAAATCGAGCACCAACTTCTGATCGTCCTGAATGTTGAAGACCTCGGGGTCGAGACGCGGGAAGGCGTACAGCGCCCCCTTGGGCTTGACGCAACTGACGCCGGGAATGGCGTTGAGCTTGTCGTAGGTGATGTCGCGTTGGGCGAGCAGACGCCCACCGGGTAACACCAGGTCGTTGATCGACTGATAGCCGCCGAGCGCTGTCTGAATAGCGTGCTGCGCGGGCACATTGGCGCACAGGCGCATAGAGGCCAGCATGTTGAGCCCCTGAATGAAGTCGTCGGCGCGCTGCTTGCCGCGATTCCCCGAGAGAATCATCCAGCCGCTGCGAAACCCGGCGCAGCGATAACTCTTGGACAGTCCGTTGAGCGTCACCACGAGCTGGTCGTCGTCGGCCAGGGCGCCGGTGGAAACATGCTCGGCCTCGTCGTAGAGGATCTTGTCGTAGATCTCGTCGGAGAACACCACCAGGCCGTGGCGCCGCGCGATCGCCAGCAACTCCTTGACCACTTCCGGCGGATAGACCGCGCCGGTGGGGTTGTTGGGGTTGATGATGACGATGGCCTTGGTGCGCGCGGTGATCTTGTCGCGCACATCGTTCAAGTCCGGCGCCCAGTCGGCTTGTTCATCGCACAGATAATGCACCGGTCGCCCGCCGGAAAGGTTGGCCGATGCCGTCCACAATGGATAGTCGGGCGCGGGAATCAACACCTCATCGCCGTCGTCGAGCAGCGCCTGCATGGCCATGGCGATCAACTCGGAGACGCCGTTACCGACGAATACGTCTTCGACGCTGACATCAGGAATGCTCTTGCGCTGGCATTCCTGCATGATCGCCTTGCGCGCCGAATAAAGTCCCTTGGAATCGCAGTAGCCCTGGGCCGTCGGCAGGTTGCGCATCACATCCTGAAGTATTTCTTCAGGGGCTTCGAAACCGAAGGATGCGGGGTTGCCGATGTTGAGCTTGAGGATGCGCTGACCTTCGTCTTCGAGCCGCTTGGCGTGGTCGAGTACCGGGCCGCGAATGTCGTAACAGACGTTATCGAGCTTGTGCGATTTCCGAATGGGCGTGTCGGTATCCATGGGGCTTCCGTTTGCTGCGCAGCCGGTGGGGTGGAGGCGGTGTTTCCGTACCGTTCGGGGCGGGCTGCTGCGCCGCTTCCTAGCATACCGTGGCGCGCGGGCCACGCAAATGGCCCGCACCGGAATAGGCGATTGAAGTAGAAGGGTAAAAGCCTGGTTGTTTAGGCCGGGGAGGGTGACTCGTCCAGTGAGGGATCGCTTTCCTCGGGCACAGGGATGTCGTCCGGCGTCTCCAGCGTCAGACGCCCGAGCTTGCCGTCGCGCAGTTCGTGCAGTAACACTTCGGCGCCGCGATGCATGTCGACGACGCCTCCGGCGCGCAGGCCACCCCGCTTGGCGGCGATGGCTTCGACGATGGCCTGGCCATCGAAACCGGCCAGCGCCAGCAGGTCACGATGCGGCGGTCCATCGGCCTCGATGCTGCCGGCCTCCGGGTTGGGGGTGTAGGCAGGCAACGTTTTCAGCTTGTAACGCGCCTTGAGGGCCTCCGGGTAGCGCTTGGCCAACTCGGCGGCGGCGACGATGGCGACATCGCTGTATTCCATCGCGGTATCGCGGATCGCGCCGCTGGCCGCCAAGCGATAGGCGCTGGCCTGATCCTCGATCTTCGGCCAGAGCACACCGGGGGTGTCGATCAGCGCAACGCGACCATCAAGGCGTATCTTCTGCTGACGTTTGGTGACCGCCGGCTCGTTGCCGGTCTTGGCGAGCTTCTTGCCGGCCAGGCCGTTGATCAGCGTCGATTTGCCGACATTGGGAATGCCCATCACCATCACGCGCACGTCGCGGTCGGCGCGCACATGGCCGGCCAGCTCGTGACACAGCGCGGGGATGCGCTTCAACTCACGCGACTGGGTGGTAGTTACCGCCAGCGCGCGGATGTCGGGCTGAGCGTTGAAGTGTTCCACCCAGCGCTCGGTCTGCTCGGGGTCGGCGAGATCGGCGCGCGAGAGCACCTTGAGCACGGGTTTGTGCTCGGTCAACTCGGCCAGCATGGGGTTGGCGCTGGAGTAGGGTAGACGGGCATCGAGAACCTCGAGTACCACATCGATTTCCGGTAGCGCCTCCGTTATCTGACGGCGGGCTTTGTGCATGTGTCCGGGATACCAACCCAGCATCGTCTTTACTCCAGCTCGAACAAACGGCCGCCTATGGTAGCAGAGCGGCGGCCGTGACGAATCACTCTCCAGATGAACGCCTCCTGGATGAATGACTCATTCAGATGAATCACTCGCCGGGGTGAAAGTCGAGCGATACCGAGTTGATGCAATAACGCTGCCCGGTGGTCTCGTGTGGACCGTCGGGGAATACATGCCCAAGATGTGCGTCGCAGCGCCGGCACGTAACCTCGACGCGGCGCATACCATGCGTCGTGTCCAAGTGCTCCTCGACGGCGGCATCCGCGAGCGGGCGGTCGAAACTCGGCCAGCCACATCCGGAATCGAATTTATGCTCATTCTCGAAGAGTGGAGCGCCGCAACAGATGCAGTGGTAGATGCCTTGTTCGGCGGAGACCTGATGATCACCGGTGAAAGGTCGCTCGGTGCCTTTCTC
Organism: Chromohalobacter sp. HP20-39; assembly: GCF_033052815.1. NCBI lineage: Bacteria > Pseudomonadati > Pseudomonadota > Gammaproteobacteria > Oceanospirillales > Halomonadaceae > Chromohalobacter > Chromohalobacter sp. HP20-39. Next base: position 103,190 of record NZ_JAWHTP010000010.1, read on the forward strand.
ACGCGTCACGCGATACTGCTCGGGCGTTAACTGCTGCTGCCACTCGTGTTCGCTTTTGTGCACTTTCTCGCTCATTGCCGCCTCCTGCGTTACGGGTACTGTGATGCGCCATGCTGAGGCCCTTGAATCGTTCTAAGGACGTGATGGGCCGGGCGCTACTTAGTTAACAATATGGGGATGAAGCGACCATGAGAAAAGGGCGCCGTGACAGAGGGTTGACACCTTTAGGGGGCCCCAGTAATATACGCCGCACCTCGACGAGGCGAGTGACGACACGTCCCATTCGTCTAGTGGCCTAGGACACTGCCCTTTCACGGCAGTAACAGGGGTTCGAACCCCCTATGGGACGCCAACTCACCTCGTGTGGCTGGAAATGCGGGAATAGCTCAGCGGTAGAGCATCGCCTTGCCAAGGCGAGGGTCGGGAGTTCGAATCTCCTTTCCCGCTCCAAAATGCGTCCCATTCGTCTAGCGGTCTAGGACACTGCCCTTTCACGGCAGTAACAGGGGTTCAAACCCCCTATGGGACGCCACTTCCAGTTTGTGGTCGCAGTAGCAGTATTGTTCGTGATGCGGGAATAGCTCAGCGGTAGAGCATCGCCTTGCCAAGGCGAGGGTCGGGAGTTCGAATCTCCTTTCCCGCTCCA
>NZ_JAWHTP010000011.1:0-99067 GCF_033052815.1 Chromohalobacter sp. HP20-39
ATGCGAGAGTAGGTCATCGTCAGGCATTTATTTCGACACCCCCGGCCATTGGTCGGGGGTGTTGTCGTTTGGGGCCGCAAAAAGATACGGGATCGTTCAGCGAACGATCAGCAGTCGTCGATCAGTCAATTCGTTGCGCTTTGGTCGGCTATGCTCCCCCAGCGGGGCGCATTTCGATAGAATGACGTTTTTCCCGACGGGGACGATCGGAATGACGATTGGTGATCTGATCCGTTTACTGAGCGACGGTGAGTATCACTCCGGCGAACAATTGGGCGAGCAACTGGGCGTTTCACGTACGGCAGTCTGGAAGCAGCTCAAGAAGCTGGAGAAAATGGGATTGCAGTTAGAAGCGGTGAAAGGGCAGGGGTATCGCTTGACCGAGCCGCTGGACCTGTTGTCCGGGCCGGCGATCATCGAGCGCCTGCCTGCAGAGCCGCGTCATCATTTGACCCGCCTTTTCGTCGAAGATGCGTTGCCTTCAACCAACACCTTTCTGCGCGAGCGCTTTCAGCAGGGCGCAGGGCATGCCGAGGTGTGCCTTGCGGAGAGCCAGAGTGATGGACGTGGGCGGCGCGGTCGTCACTGGGTCTGTCCCTGGGGAAGCGGTCTGCTTTTCTCGCTGGGCTGGCGTTTCGATGAAGGTGCGTCTGCGCTGGAAGGCTTGAGCCTGGCCGTGGGTGTGGTGCTGGCCGAAGTGCTCGAGAGCCTCTCCGTGCCTGTGGCGCTTAAATGGCCCAATGACGTGCTGTTGCGACGAAATGGCGATCTCGCGAAGTTAGCTGGGATCCTGTTGGAAGTGAGTGGCGATGTCGCCGGGCCCTGTGAGGTGGTCATCGGTATCGGGCTCAATGTGGCCTTGCCTGAATCGGCTCGAGACCGCGTGGAACAGCCCGTTGCCGCCCTACATGACGTCAGGCCCGACGTTTCGCGCAATGCGCTGTCCGCGTCACTGGTAGAAGCCTTGCTGGGAATGTTGCCTCTTTTCGAGCAACATGGCTTCGAGCCGTGGCGTGATGCCTGGAATCGTCGCAATGCCTATGCAGGGCGCGAGGTGGATATCGCCCAGGGTGGGCGCACCTATACGGCTGTTGCCGAGGGTGTGGATGCCACCGGCAATTTGCAAGTCAGTGTGGATGGAGACGTCCGGCTCTTGGCCGGTGGTGAAATAAGCTTGCGCGCGCGCTCATGATTCTCGATCTCGATATAGGCAACACTCTGTCGAAGTGGCGTCTAAAGGATGTCGCCAGTAGCGAAATCCGCTCACGTGGTGCCGTATGGACGCGGGAGGAGTGGCGTCCCGGTGCTGATATCCCGGATCTCGATGTGGTAGAGGCCGTGCGTATCTCGAGCGTCGCGCGAGAATCCGTGTTGCGCGATACCGTGACATTACTCCGGCGCCAAGTCGGTGTGGTGCATGTGGCGCGGTCAACGGCGGAGGCGCTCGGTGTCAGTTGCGGTTACGATGAGCCCGGACGGCTTGGCGTCGACCGCTGGATGGGGGTTTTGGCCGGCTATCAGTTGACCGGGGGTTGCTGCAGCGTCGATTGCGGAAGTGCGATCACCATGGATTTCGTGCTGCCCGGAGGCAATCATCTGGGCGGCTATATCATCCCTGGGCTGCGTTTGATGAAGGAAAGCCTCAAGCTGGGGACGCGTAATGTGGCCATAGATCCCGATAGTGAGGCGGATGAGCTGCTGGCACCTGGGCGCAATACCGTCGAAGCGGTCAATCACGGCATCTACATGTCAGCGGTCAGTGCCGTCAATCGTATTTACAGTGAGGTGTGTGATCGCGAGGGCGTCGCGTTACCGCTGCTCCTGACTGGAGGCGATGCCCGTGTGGTGTCGCAAGGGCTGCGTATCCCGCATGCGGTATGGCCGGATATGGTCTATGCAGGACTTGAAACATGCTTTCCGCTGACCGCGGCAGAACGCGCTGGGCGACTGGCGGGCGCGCCGTTGCCACCTCCCGTTCCGCCTCTGGAAAAAGTCCGGGCCGGCCTTGCATTCTCAATGCTGCTTTGACACAATGCTGCGCGTTTCGGGTCGACGGGCTCATGGAGAGAGAAAAGCATTGTAAATTAAGTGCTTGACACAGCTCTCAAAAGCCGTAGAATTCGTCGCCACGTTGGAGGGGTTCCCGAGTGGCCAAAGGGAGCAGACTGTAAATCTGCCGCGAAAGCTTCGAAGGTTCGAATCCTTCCCCCTCCACCAGTTTAAGTGCTTGACCGCTAGCTTGTAGAGCGCAAGCAAGAGTGGGTAGGCGGGCATAGTTCAATGGTAGAACCTCAGCCTTCCAAGCTGATGATGCGGGTTCGATCCCCGCTGCCCGCTCCAGGTTAGGCTCATGTAGCTCAGGGGTAGAGCACACCCTTGGTAAGGGTGAGGTCGACGGTTCAAATCCGTCCATGAGCTCCACTATTGGGCGAGGCTCGCTTCTCGCCTTGATGCGATACAATTGGGTTGCCTTCCTGGTTGTAGTTAGCTAACATGGCGCGCGCTGTGGCAAAAGCCTATCAGTAAAGCGCCAGGTTGCAGAGTATAGGCCAGTAGCTCAATTGGCAGAGCAGCGGTCTCCAAAACCGCAGGTTGGGGGTTCGATTCCCTCCTGGCCTGCCAGCCTTCCTCAGCGCTGGTTATTCCTTTATTATTTCTTGTTACGCTTGCCGCGCCTTTAGGAGTTCCTTTCCATGAAACAAAGCGCCGAAGTGCAAGAGTCGCGTTTCGATGTCGCTAGATGGGCGGTCGTCGTCGTTCTTGTCGTTCTGGCGGTGGCAGGCAACGCTTATTTTGCCGATCAAGCGCTACTTTATCGCGTTCTGGGTGTCGTTGTGCTTGGTGTGGCCGCTGCTGCGGTTGCCTTGACTACCACCAAGGGGCGCGCGCTGGCTGAGCTGGCGCGTGGGTCGCGTAAAGAAATTCAGCGTGTGGTTTGGCCGACGCGCCCCGAGACCATTCAGACCACCGCAATCGTGCTGGTAGCCGTGTTGCTGGTCGGAATTCTGCTGTGGTTGATCGATACGCTTCTCGGCTGGGCCATGTCCGGCATCATAGGTTAGGAGTTTTCATGTCCAAGCGTTGGTACGTCGTCCACGCCTACTCCGGTTTCGAAAAGCATGTGATGCGCTCGCTCAACGAGCGCGTCAAGATGTATGGCATGGAAGACCAGTTTGGCGAAATCCTGGTGCCCACCGAAGAAGTCGTCGAGATGCGTGACGGCAAGCGTCGCAAGAGCGAGCGTAAGTTCTATCCGGGGTATGTGCTGGTCGAGATGGAAATGACCGATGCTACCTGGCACTTGGTGAATGAGACGCCACGTGTCATGGGGTTCATCGGCGGTACGCCGGAAAAGCCGGCACCGATTACGCAGAAAGAAGCCGATGGTATCCTGCGCCGCGTGCAGGACGGCACGGATAAGCCGCGTCCCAAGACGCTCTTCGACCCAGGCGAAACAGTACGTGTCGTCGATGGGCCTTTTGCTGACTTCAATGGTGTGGTGGAAGAGGTCAACTACGAGAAAAGCCGTTTGCATGTCAGCGTGCTGATCTTCGGGCGCTCGACCCCTGTCGAACTCGAGTTCGCGCAGGTCGAAAAAGACTGAATTCAAGACGCCGGCTCGGTAGCAGCCGGTGCATGTCGTAGAGACCTTCGGGTCTTGTTGAAACGGGGAGCCGCAAGGCGTTATTACCCAACTGGAGTCCAATATGGCGAAAAAAGTACAGGCCTATATCAAGCTGCAGGTCGCAGCGGGTAAGGCCAATCCGAGCCCCCCCGTGGGCCCCGCGCTGGGTCAGCACGGCGTCAATATCATGGAGTTCTGCAAGACGTTCAATGCCGAAACTCAGGATATCGAGCCGGGCCTCCCGACGCCGGTCGTGATCACGGTCTACTCTGATCGCAGCTTCACGTTTATCACCAAGACGCCGCCCGCAGCAGTGTTGTTGAAGAAAGCGGCAGGAATCAAGTCTGGCTCTGGCGTGCCGAACAAGACCAAGGTCGGTACTGTGACACGCGAGCAGCTGGAAGAGATTGCCAAGACCAAGGAGCCCGATCTGACGGCTTCCGACCTCGATGCGGCTGTGCGCACCATCGCAGGCAGTGCCCGTAGCATGGGCCTCAACGTGGAGGGTCTCTGATCATGGCCAAGCTTACCAAGCGCGCTCAGATGCTCCAGGAAAAGGTCGACAACTCCAAGGTCTATACGTTGGAAGATGCCGTCGCTCTGTTGTCCGAAGTGTCTGCGGTCAAGTTCAAGGAATCCGTCGAAGTTTCGATCAATCTCGGCGTCGATCCACGTAAATCCGACCAGGTTGTGCGTGGCGCTACCGTCATGCCCAATGGTACGGGTAAAGACACTCGCGTCGCCGTTTTCGCGCAAGGCGCTGCCGCCGATGCCGCGAAAGAGGCCGGTGCCGATATCGTGGGTATGGATGAGCTGGCAGCAGACGTCAAGAAAGGCAATATGGACTTCGATGTCGTCGTCGCGGCCCCCGATGCCATGCGTGTCGTCGGTCAGTTGGGTCAGATCCTCGGCCCACGTGGCCTGATGCCCAATCCCAAGGTGGGTACCGTGACGCCGGACGTCGCCACCGCGGTCAAGAACGCGAAAGCCGGTCAGGTACGTTTCCGTACCGACAAGAACGGCATTATCCATGCCGCTATCGGTAAGGTGGATTTTGACGCCAGTGCGATCAAGGGCAACCTTGATGCGTTGGTCGGCGACCTCAAGCGTCTGAAGCCGAGCACGTCCAAGGGCGTTTACTTCAAGAAAATCACCCTGTCCACTACCATGGGGCCAGGGTTGACCGTGGACCACACGCCGTTCGTGTGAGCTACGGTAAACAGGCAGTAACTTTGCGGTCCCCGTGCGCAGCGTCGAGGCGTGACGGCGGGGCACCGTCAAAGACCGCAGGTGTCGCACTTCCTTGAGGGGAATCGACTTAATCGACTTCAGAGTCGCCTGCGCAGATGGTGTGCCGCCAGTCTTCTGGTGAGCACCATCACCCGGCCCCCTCTCGTGGCAATCGAAGATGGGGGAGATGGTAACCACCGGAATGCCTTATAAGGTGTCCGGTACGAAGGAGTGATCACTGTGCCACTAGCACTCGAAGGCAAGAAAGCGATCGTTGCCGAGGTCAGTGAAGCCGCACAAGATGCGCTCTCCGTCGTCGTTGCCGATTCTCGCGGCGTGGCGGTAAGTGCCATGACCGAACTGCGCAAGCAGGCTCGCGAGAATGGTGTGCAAGTCCGTGTTGTGCGCAACACACTGGCACGCCGCGCCCTTGAAGGTACTCCTTGGGAGTGCCTCAACGAGACGTTTTCGGGTCCGACCATGTTGGCTTTCTCCTATGAGCATCCGGGCGCTGCCGCTCGCCTGTTCAAGGAGTTCGCCAAGAGTGAGAAGGACTTCGAGGTCAAGGCGCTGGCATACGAAGGCGAGTTCATCCCGGCTTCCGATCTTGACCGTCTGGCGACGCTGCCGACTCACGACGAAGCCATCGCCAAGCTGCTCTCCGTGATGAAAGAAGCATCGGCTGGCAAGCTGGCTCGTACACTCGCTGCGTTGCGTGACCAGAAGCAGGAAGAAGAAGCGGCCTGAGGGCTGGCTGAAACGCACTGGCACGCACCCTGTATCAATGAGTTCTCGCGAGGCGAGGCTCCCGCAAAGTTAGGAATCTGACAATGGCACTAACTCAAGAAGATATCATCAACGCCGTCGCCGAAATGTCCGTCATGGAAGTGGCTGAGCTAGTTTCCGCGATGGAAGAGAAGTTCGGCGTTTCTGCAGCCGCTGCTGTCGTGGCTGGTCCTGGTGGCGGCGGTGAAGCCGAAGCCGCTGAAGAACAGACCGAGTTCGACTTGGTGCTGACCAGCGCTGGCGACAAGAAGGTCAACGTCATCAAGGTGGTTCGCGAGATCACCGGTCTGGGCCTCAAGGAAGCCAAGGCAGCTGTCGACGGCGCGCCGGCGACCCTCAAGGAAGGCATGTCCAAGGACGATGGCGACGAAGCCAAGACCAAGTTGGAAGAAGCTGGCGCATCCGTGGAACTCAAGTAACTCCGGTGACCATGGCTTTACGCGCTGCGTAAGCTTCATGGCTGGCGGCGGGCATTCCCGCTGCCGGCCTTTTTCTGTTGCTGCTAGCCAGAATGCCACATGTCTGGATAGACGAATTCCGACGGCGAGCTCTCGTAAGAGCTTGCCGTCAGCGCCTGATGGGAAGTCCCTTCAGGCGGCGCCGACCACGCACCGGTCACCCAAGGTGAACAAGCTGGGGAATACAGATGGCTTACTCATACACTGAGAAAAAACGCATCCGCAAGGATTTCGGCAAACTGCCACAAGTGATGGATGTGCCTTACCTGCTGGCCATTCAGCTTGATTCCTACTACGACTTCCTCCAGCAGGACCGGGCGATTGAAGAACGCCTCGACGTCGGCTTGCATGCTGCTTTCAAGTCCGTGTTCCCTATCGAGAGCTTTTCCGGCAATGCCGCTCTCGAGTATGTCAGCTACCGCTTCGGCACACCGGCGTTCGACGTCAAGGAATGCCAGCTGCGTGGCGTGACCTATTCGGCGCCGCTGCGGGTCAAGGTGCGCTTGATCATCTACGATAAGGACTCGTCCAACAAGGCGATCAAGGACATCAAAGAGCAGGAAGTCTACATGGGGGAAATCCCCCTGATGACCGAAAACGGTACCTTCGTCGTCAACGGTACCGAACGTGTCATCGTCTCTCAGCTCCACCGCTCGCCGGGGGTGTTCTTCGATCACGACAAAGGTAAGAGCCACTCGTCCGGCAAGCTGCTTTACTCCGCGCGGATCATCCCGTATCGCGGTTCTTGGCTGGATTTCGAGTTCGATCCCAAGGACAACGTCTACGTCCGCATTGACCGTCGCCGCAAGCTGCCGGCCACGGTGCTGTTGCGCGCGTTGGGCATGGGGGCCGAGGAGATCCTCGAGACCTTCTTCGACACCAGTACCTTTCATATCGAGAAGAAAGGCTTCAGCGTCGAGCTGGTGCCGTCGCGGCTGCGCGGTGAAACGGCGACCTTCGATATCAAGGACGGCGAGGACAACCTCATCGTCGAAGAAGGGCGTCGGATTACCCAGAAGCATATCCGCCAGATGGAAAAAGCCGGCCTCGAGCGTCTCGATGTGCCGATGGAATACCTGTTTGGCAAGACCCTGGCCAAGGATCAGGTCGATCCAAATACTGGCGAGCTGGTATGCGAATGCAATACGGAAATCACGCCCGAGCTGCTTGAAACGCTTGGTCAGGCGGGTATTACCACGCTCGAGACGTTGTACACCAACGATCTTGACGCCGGCTCGTTCGTGTCCGATACATTGAAGATCGACACCACGCGTTCTCAACTCGAGGCGCTGGTCGAGATCTATCGTATGATGCGTCCCGGTGAGCCGCCGACCAAGGAAGCGGCCGAGACGCTGTTCCACAACTTGTTCTTCACCGAGGACCGCTACGACCTATCGGGCGTCGGCCGCATGAAGTTCAATCGTCGTCTGCGTCGCGAAGGGGACAAGGGCTCCGGGATTCTCGACAATCAGGACATCCTCGATGTGCTGAGTGAACTGATCAACATCCGCAATGGCTTCGGTGACGTCGACGATATCGACCACTTGGGCAATCGTCGCATTCGCTGCGTTGGCGAGATGGCAGAAAACCAGTTCCGTGTCGGCCTAGTGCGTGTCGAGCGCGCGGTCAAGGAACGCCTCTCCATGGCCGAAAGCGAAGGCCTGATGCCGCAGGACCTGATCAACGCCAAGCCCGTTGCCGCAGCGGTCAAGGAGTTCTTTGGGTCCAGCCAGCTGTCGCAGTTCATGGATCAGAACAACCCGCTATCCGAGGTCACGCACAAGCGTCGCGTGTCAGCGCTCGGGCCGGGTGGCCTGACCCGTGAGCGTGCCGGTTTCGAGGTGCGCGACGTTCACGCTACGCACTATGGTCGTCTGTGCCCGATCGAGACGCCGGAAGGCCCCAACATCGGCCTGATCAACTCGCTGGCGACCTACAGCCACACCAACAGCTACGGTTTCCTGGAAACGCCGTATCGCCGTGTGAACGAACGTCAGGTCACCGACGAAGTCGTGCATCTGTCGGCCATCGAGGAAGGTGACTTCATCATCGCCCAAGCGTCAGCCACGGTGGACGAAAACGGCAAGCTGGTCGATGATCTGGTCCAGGTCCGCCATCGGGGCGAGACCACCTTCATGGCGCCCGACAAGGTCACCCTGATGGACGTGTCGCCGCGTCAGGTGGTATCCGTCGCCGCAGCACTGATCCCGTTCCTCGAGCACGATGACGCCAACCGTGCCTTGATGGGCTCGAACATGCAGCGTCAGGCCGTGCCGACCCTGCGTGCCGAGAAGCCCCTGGTGGGTACCGGCATGGAGCGCTTCGTCGCCCGCGACTCCGGTGTCTGTGCCGTGGCGCGTCGCGGCGGGGTGATCGACTCTGTCGATGCCAAGCGCATCGTGGTACGCATCAACGAGGACGAGATCATCGGCGGTGAAGCGGGTGTCGATATCTACAACCTCACCAAGTACCTGCGCTCCAACCAGAACACCTGCATGAACCAGCGTCCGATCGTGCGTCCGGGAGACACTGTGGCGCGTGGCGATATCCTGGCCGATGGCCCGTCCGTCGACATGGGTGACCTGGCGTTGGGCCAGAACATGCGCATGGCTTTCATGCCGTGGAATGGCTACAACTTCGAGGATTCCATTCTCATCTCGGAGCGTGTGGTCGAGGAAGACCGCTTCACCAGCATCCATATCCAGGAGCTGACCTGCGTGTCTCGCGACACCAAGCTGGGCGCCGAGGAAATCTCCTCGGACATTCCCAACGTTGGTGAAGCGGCACTAGGCAAGCTCGATGAGGCGGGTATCGTCTATATCGGCGCCGAAGTTGGCCCCGGCGACATCCTGGTCGGCAAGGTCACGCCCAAGGGCGAAACCCAGCTGACGCCAGAAGAGAAACTGCTGCGCGCGATCTTCGGCGAGAAGGCGTCCGACGTGAAGGATACTTCGCTGCGTGCGCCGACGGGCATGAAAGGCACGATCATCGACGTGCAGGTCTTCACCCGTGATGGCGTCGAGAAGGATGCGCGCGCTCTGTCCATCGAGCAAAGTCAGCTCGATGAGGTGCGCAAGGATCTTCAGGAAACTTATCGCATCGCCGAAGAAGCCACCTTCGAGCGCCTCAAGCGCACATTGCTCGGCCAGCCGGTCAATGGAGGCCCCAAGCTCAAGAAGGGTGACGTCCTTGACGAGGCCTATCTTGACGAGCTGCCGCGTAGCCAGTGGTTCAAGCTGCGCATGCAGGACGAGTCGCTCAACGAGCTGCTGGCCCAGGCCGACGAGCAGTTGGAAAATCGTCGCAAGGAGATGGACGAGCGTTTCGAGGACAAGAAGCGCAAGTTGACTCAGGGCGACGACCTGGCGCCGGGCGTGCTCAAGATTGTCAAGGTTTACCTGGCCGTCAAGCGTCGCATCCAGTCGGGTGACAAGATGGCTGGTCGCCACGGTAACAAGGGTGTCATTTCGTCGATCATGCCGGTCGAAGATATGCCGTTCGATGACAATGGTGAGCCGGTCGACGTGGTGCTCAACCCACTGGGCGTTCCCTCGCGCATGAACGTCGGACAGATCCTCGAGACGCACTTGGGCATGGCGGCCTGGGGGCTCGGAGTGAGGATCGACGAGATGTTGCGCGAGGCGCGTCAGCAGCAGGTGGCGGAGATTCGTGACTTCTTGGGGCAGGTGTACAACACCGCCGAGACGCGCCAGGAGGATATCGATTCGCTCGACGATGACGAGATCATTACGCTGGCCAAGAACCTGCGTAGTGGCGTGCCAGTGGCCACGCCGGTCTTCGATGGTGCCAAGGAGCATGAGATCAAGCATCTCCTGAGCTTGGCCAACCTTCCGGATTCCGGCCAGATGGCGCTTTATGACGGCAGGACCGGCGAAGTCTTCGATCGTCCCGTGACGGTGGGCTACATGTACATGCTCAAGCTCAACCACTTGGTCGACGATAAGATGCACGCGCGTTCCACTGGTTCGTACTCGCTGGTTACCCAGCAACCGTTGGGCGGCAAGGCGCAGTTCGGCGGACAACGCTTCGGCGAGATGGAGGTCTGGGCGCTGGAAGCCTATGGCGCGGCCTATACCTTGCAGGAAATGCTGACCGTCAAGTCCGACGATGTGGAAGGTCGTACCAAGATGTACAAGAACATCGTCGACGGTGACCACTCGATGCAGGCGGGCATGCCGGAATCCTTCAACGTACTAGTGAAGGAAATCCGCTCGCTGGGTATTGATATCGAGCTGGAAGGCTAAGCGTTTCACGCTGACGAATGACGGTCCGCGGGGCCTTACGAGGCCCCGCTCATGACAACTCCGCTACGGAGCCGACCCCATGAAAGATTTGGTGAAAGTCCTCAAATCGCAGGCACAGTCCGAAGAATTCGACGCGATCAAGATTACGCTCGCGTCGCCGGACTTGATCCGCTCCTGGTCCTATGGCGAAGTCAAGAAGCCTGAGACCATCAACTACCGTACGTTCAAGCCTGAACGTGACGGCCTGTTCTGCGCCAAGATCTTCGGTCCGGTGAAGGACTACGAATGCTTGTGCGGGAAGTACAAGCGCATGAAGCATCGCGGCATCATTTGTGAAAAGTGCGGCGTCGAGGTCACCAAGGCCGCCGTGCGTCGCGAACGCATGGGCCATATCGAACTGGCTGCGCCGGTGGCGCATATCTGGTTCCTCAAGTCGTTGCCTTCGCGCATCGGCCTGTTCCTGGACATGACCCTGCGCGATATCGAGCGCGTGCTTTACTTCGAGAGCTTCATGGTCATCGATCCAGGGATGACGACCTTGGAGCGTGGCCAACTGCTCAACGATGAGCAGTATTTCGAGGCGCTGGAAGAATTCGGCGACGACTTCGATGCCCGTATGGGTGCAGAAGCCGTACAGGCGCTGCTTAATGATGTCGATCTCGGGGAAGAGATCGAGCGCCTGCGTGAGGAAGTCCCGCAGACCAACTCCGAGACCAAGATCAAGAAGCTCTCCAAGCGCTTGAAGCTGCTGGAAGCCTTCCACAAGTCCGGCAATGATCCGGCGTGGATGATCATGGAAGTGTTGCCGGTGCTGCCGCCGGATCTGCGTCCGTTGGTGCCGTTGGACGGTGGCCGTTTCGCGACCTCGGATCTCAACGATCTGTATCGGCGCGTGATCAACCGCAACAACCGCCTGAAGCGTCTGCTCGATCTCAACGCGCCGGACATCATCGTGCGCAATGAGAAGCGCATGCTGCAGGAGTCGGTCGATGCGCTGCTCGACAACGGTCGTCGCGGTCGTGCGATTACCGGTTCCAACAAGCGTCCGTTGAAGTCGCTGGCCGACATGATCAAAGGCAAGCAGGGGCGTTTCCGCCAGAACCTGCTGGGCAAGCGTGTCGACTATTCCGGCCGTAGCGTGATCACCGTAGGGCCGACGCTGCGCCTGCATCAGTGTGGTCTGCCCAAAAAGATGGCGCTTGAGCTGTTCAAGCCGTTCATCTACTCCAAGTTGCAGTCGCTGGGCTATGCCTCGACGATCAAGGCCGCCAAGAAGATGGTCGAACGCGAGCTGCCGGAAGTGTGGGACATTCTTGCCGATGTCATCCGCGAGCACCCGGTCATGCTCAACCGTGCGCCGACACTGCACCGCTTGGGCATCCAGGCATTCGAGCCGCTGTTGATCGAAGGCAAGGCGATTCAGTTGCATCCGTTGGTATGCGCGGCTTACAACGCCGACTTCGACGGTGACCAGATGGCTGTGCACGTGCCGCTGACGCTGGAATCACAGCTCGAGGCACGTACGCTGATGATGGCCACCAACAACGTGCTGTCACCGGCCAACGGCGAGCCGATCATCGTACCGTCCCAGGACGTTGTGCTGGGTCTGTATTACATGACCCGTGAGAAGATCAATGCCAAGGGCGAAGGCATGGTCTTTGCCAACCTCGAGGAAGTCGAGCGTGCCTTTGGCACCGAAAGCGTGTCGCTGCATGCGCGGGTCAAGGTGCGTCTCACCGAGTACGAGCGGAACGAGGAAAGCGGTGAGCTGAGCGGTACGACTACGACCTCGTTGCGCGACACGACCGTGGGGCGTGCGTTGCTGTTCCGTATCCTGCCCAAGGGTATGCCCTACGAGCTGGTCGACCAGCCGATGAAGAAGAAGGCGATCTCTGGCCTGATCAACGCCGTTTATCGCCGTGCGGGTCTCAAGGATACGGTCATCTTCGCCGACCAACTGATGTACACCGGGTTTCGCCTAGCGACCTGGTCGGGCGCTTCGATCGGGGTCAACGATTTCGTCATCCCCGATTCGAAGAAAGAAATCGTCGATGGGGCCGAAGACGAAGTCAAGGAAATCGAGGACCAGTTCTCCTCTGGCTTGGTAACCGCCGGCGAGAAGTACAACAAGGTGATCGATATTTGGTCCAAGGCCAACGACAAGGTGGCCAAGGCAATGATGGCGGGCATCTCGAAGGAAACCGTCACTGATCGTCACGGCGAGCAGGTTGAGCAGGACTCCTTCAATAGCGTCTTCATCATGGCCGATTCCGGGGCACGTGGTAGTGCCGCCCAGATTCGTCAGTTGGCGGGGATGCGTGGTTTGATGGCCAAGCCGGACGGCTCGATCATCGAGACACCGATCACTGCCAACTTCCGCGAAGGCCTTAACGTCCTGCAGTACTTCATTTCGACACACGGCGCGCGTAAGGGGCTGGCAGATACGGCACTCAAGACCGCCAACTCGGGTTACCTGACGCGTCGTCTGGTCGACGTATCTCAGGACCTGGTCGTTACCGAAGAGGATTGCGGTACTTATGAGGGGCTGACACTGCATCCGGTGATTGAAGGCGGTGACGTCATCGTCTCATTGGCGCAGCGTGTGCTGGGCCGTGTCGTGGCGCAGGACGTCATCGATGCTCAGACCGAGGATGTGTTGATCCCGCGCGGCACCCTGTTGGATGAAGCTTGGTGCGCTGATCTCGACACCATGGGTGTCGACGAGATCATCGTGCGCAGTGCCATTACCTGTGAAACGGCACACGGCGTTTGCTCGTCGTGCTATGGCCGTGACCTGGCGCGTGGTCATCAGGTCAACATCGGTGAGGCGGTCGGTGTCATCGCCGCACAGTCGATCGGTGAGCCGGGTACTCAGCTCACCATGCGTACCTTCCACATCGGGGGGGCTGCATCGCGTGCCTCGGCCGTTGACAGCGTGCAGGTCAAGCACGGTGGCACGGTACGTTTGCACAACATCAAGCATGTCGAACGCAATGACGGTAAGCTCATCGTCGTCTCTCGTTCGAGCGCCCTAGCTGTGGCTGACGAGCAAGGCCGCGAGCGGGAGTACTACAAGCTGCCGTATGGTGCCGAGCTATCGGTGCGCGACGGCGATATGGTCGAAGGTGGGGCGACGGTCGCCAAGTGGGATCCGCATACACACCCGGTCGTCGCCGAGGTTGAGGGCAAGGCCCAGTTCAGTGACATGGAAGAGGGCATCACGATTCACCGCAGTGTGGACGAGATGACCGGCCTTTCGAACATCGAGGTGATCGAGAGTGCCAACCGTCCGGCTTCCGGTCGTGAAAAGCGTCCTATGATCATGCTGCTCGACGACAACGGTGGTCACGTCACGTTGCCGGGTTCCAATACCCCCGTGCAGTATATGCTGCCCGGCAAGGCGATTATCGCGGGTGAAAACGGCGCCCAGGTGGGCGTTGGTGAGGTCATCGCGCGTATTCCGGTCGAGGCGTCTGGCAACAAGGACATCACCGGCGGTCTGCCGCGTGTCGCCGACTTGTTCGAAGCGCGCAAGCCGAAAGAGCCTGCAATCCTGGCTGAGGTTACCGGGACGATCAGCTTCGGCAAGGAAACCAAGGGCAAGCGTCGTTTGACGATCACGCCGGCAGAAAGTGATCCGGTCGAGATGCTCATTCCCAAGTGGCGTCAGATCGGCGTGTTCGAAGGCGAGACGGTGGAGAAAGGTGAGGTCATCTCCGATGGCCCCAGCAATCCGCATGACATCCTGCGTCTACTCGGGATCGCGGAATTGGCCAAGTACATCACGGCCGAGATCCAGGATGTCTATCGCTTGCAGGGCGTGGTTATCGATGACAAGCACATCGAAGTGATCGTGCGTCAGATGCTGCGCAAGGTGGAAATCACCGATGCTGGGGATTCCTCCTTCATCACCGGCGATCAGGCTGAGTACGTCCGCGTCCTCGAGGAAAACGCGCGCCTGGCCCAGGAAGATAAGTTCCCGGCCAAGTGCGAGCGCCTGCTGCTGGGTATCACCAAGGCGAGCCTGGCGACCGAGTCGTTCATCTCGGCGGCTTCGTTCCAGGAAACCACGCGTGTGTTGACCGAGGCGGCGGTATCCGGCAAGCGCGACTATCTGCGCGGCCTCAAGGAAAACGTCGTGGTAGGCCGTCTGGTGCCGGCGGGTACCGGTCTGGCGCACCACGCCGAACGGCGTCGCAAGCGTGAAGACGGTGATCAAGCGGAGGCGCCGTCGGCAATGGATGTCGAGCAGGAGTTGGGTGCGCAGCTCACCGCGCTCGACGCCGACGACGAAGACCTCTAGGCGTGGGTCGTCAAGCCCACTGCCCACGGGTGGTGGGCTTGACGTGGCTCGCCGCCAGACATTAGAATGCGCAGCCTTTAACAGTGGGGTGGGTACGTCCTGCTCCATTGTTGAAAGGTTTGGCAACCATTGGAGTCAGCTACAGATATGGCAACGATCAATCAGCTCGTGCGCAAGCCGCGCAAGCGCCCGGTCGCCAAGAGCGACGTGCCGGCGCTGCAGTCTTGCCCGCAAAAGCGCGGGGTTTGCACCCGTGTCTACACCACCACCCCGAAGAAGCCTAACTCGGCGCTGCGTAAGGTTTGCCGTGTGCGCCTGACCAACGGCTACGAAGTCGCTTCCTATATCGGCGGTGAAGGTCACAACCTGCAGGAACACTCTGTGGTCTTGATCCGCGGCGGTCGCGTCAAGGACTTGCCGGGTGTGCGTTATCATACCGTTCGCGGTGCGCTGGACACGTCTGGTGTGCAGAACCGTCGTCAGGGCCGTTCCAAGTACGGTACCAAGCGTCCCAAGTCTTGATCGCCAAGCGGTCGAGAATTTAACTGTTGTCGGTCAGATAAGAGTAAGGTCGAGCGCGCCATGCGTCGTCTCGAGTTTACCTGAAGGACCCTTCGAATCGAGGGCTTATCATGCCTAGAAGAAGAGTTGTCGCCAAACGCGAAATCCTCCCGGATCCGAAATTCGGAAGTGAGCGTCTGGCCAAGTTCATGAACCACCTGATGATCAGCGGCAAGAAATCTGTAGCTGAGCGCATCGTCTACGGTGCGCTAGACAGGGTTGCCGAACGTAGCAAGGATGAGCCGCTGGAAATCTTCGACAAGGCGTTGGAAACCATCCAACCGATGGTCGAGGTCAAGTCTCGCCGCGTGGGCGGTGCGACTTATCAGGTGCCCGTGGAAGTCCGTCCCTCACGCCGTCAGGCGCTGGCCATGCGTTGGCTGGTGGATGCGGCGCGCAACCGTGGCGAGAAGACCATGGTGCAGCGTCTCGCTGGCGAAATGCTGGATGCCGCCGAAGGCAAGGGTGCTGCTGTGAAGAAGCGTGAAGACGTGCATCGCATGGCAGATGCCAACAAGGCCTTCTCTCACTACCGCTTCTAACCAACGGGGTATTCCATCGTGGCACGCAAGACTCCGCTTAAGCGTTACCGCAATATCGGTATCGTGGCTCACGTCGACGCCGGGAAGACTACCACTACCGAGCGTGTCCTGTTCTACACCGGCCTGTCGCACAAGGTTGGCGAGGTCCATGATGGTGCCGCCACCATGGACTGGATGGAGCAGGAGCAGGAGCGTGGTATCACGATCACCTCCGCTGCGACCACCTGTTTCTGGCAGGGGATGAGCAAGCAGTTCGACGAGCACCGTATCAATATCATCGATACGCCAGGACACGTCGACTTCACGATCGAAGTCGAGCGCTCCTTGCGTGTTCTCGATGGTGCGGTCGTCGTGCTGTGTGGCTCCTCCGGTGTTCAGCCGCAGACCGAGACGGTCTGGCGTCAGGCCAACAAGTACGAAGTTCCGCGTATGGTGTTCGTCAACAAGATGGACCGTGCCGGGGCCGATTACTTCATGGTGCTCGACCAGCTCAAGCAGAAGCTGGGGGCTAACACCGTCCCGATCCAAATCAACTGGGGCGCGGAAGATAACTTCAAAGGGGTTATCGACCTGATCCAGATGAAAGGCATCCTCTGGGACGAAGCCAACCACGGCATGAACTATGAGCTAGTCGATATTCCCGATGAGCTCAAGGAAACTGCCGAGAAGTATCGCGAGGCTATGGTCGAGGCTGCCGCCGAGGCGTCCGAAGAGTTGATGGACAAGTACCTTGAAGAGGGTGAGCTCTCCGAGGCTGACATCAAGGCAGGCTTGCGGCGCCGTACCCTGGATAACGAGATCGTTCTGGTGACGTGCGGTAGTGCGTTCAAGAACAAGGGCGTCCAGGCGGTGCTCGATGGCGTGATCGAATACATGCCGTCGCCCACCGAAGTCAAGGCCATCGAGGGTGAACTAGACGATAAGGACGGCACGATTGCGACGCGCGCAGCGGACGATAGCGCACCTTTCGCCGCGTTGGCCTTCAAGATCGCTACCGACCCGTTCGTTGGTACCCTGACCTTCATCCGTGTCTACTCGGGTGTGCTCAAGTCCGGTGACAGCATCTTCAATTCCGTGAAGAGCAAGAAGGAGCGTGTGGGCCGTATCGTCCAGATGCACTCCAATTCACGCGAGGAAATCAAGGAAGTCTACGCCGGCGATATCGCCGCGTGCATCGGGCTCAAGGATGTCACCACGGGTGATACCCTCTGCGACCTGAATGACAAGATCATCCTTGAGCGCATGGAGTTTCCGGATCCGGTGATCTCGGTCGCCGTGGAACCGAAATCCAAGCCCGACCAGGAAAAAATGGGGACCGCGCTGGGCAAGCTGGCCCAGGAAGATCCCTCTTTCCGCGTCAAGACCGACGAGGAAACCGGTCAGACGATCATTTCTGGCATGGGCGAGCTTCACCTCGACATCATCGTCGATCGTCTGCGTCGTGAATTCAAAGTCGACGCCAACATCGGTAAGCCGCAGGTTGCCTACCGCGAGACGATTCGCGCTAGTGTCGAGCAGGAAGGCAAGTTCGTTCGTCAGTCGGGCGGTCGTGGTCAGTACGGTCACGTGCTGCTGCGCATTGAGCCGCTGACGGCCGAAGACAAAGGCGAAGACGAAGAAATGAACTTCAAGTTCGCCTCCGAAATCGTCGGTGGTGTGGTTCCCAAGGAATACGTGCCGGCCGTCGAGAAAGGGGCCTATGAGCAGCTGCAGAACGGTGTCATCGCGGGCTACCCGATGATTGACGTCAAGGTCACGCTGTTCGATGGTTCCTATCATGACGTGGACTCGAACGAGACTGCGTTCAAGGTTGCCTCTTCCATGGCGATCAAGGAAGGTGCGCCGAAGGCCAAGGCCGTGCTGCTGGAGCCGGTGATGAAGGTCGAGGTCGTGACCCCTGAAGAGTTCATGGGGGATGTCATGGGTGACCTCAATCGCCGCCGTGGCCTCGTTCAGGGCATGGATGACTCGTCGTCGGGCAAGATCATCCGCGCCACGGTGCCGCTGGCTGAGATGTTCGGTTACGCGACCGATTTGCGTTCTCAGACCCAGGGCCGCGCAAGCTACACTATGGAGTTTGCGGATTACGAAGAGGCGCCCTCCAGCGTCGTTGAAGCCGTCATCAACCAGAATGGTTAACCGTTAGCTAACGTAAAGAGGTTATAGCAGTGGCTAAGGAAAAATTTGAACGTAACAAATCGCATATCAACGTCGGTACCATCGGTCACGTCGACCATGGCAAGACCACGCTGACTGCGGCACTGACTCGCGTTTCCGCGGAAGTCTTCGGCGGCGACTGGCGCGAATTCGACACCATCGATAATGCGCCGGAAGAGCGTGAGCGCGGTATCACCATCGCGACTGCTCACGTCGAATATCAGTCCGAGGAGCGCCACTACGCGCACGTCGACTGCCCGGGGCACGCTGACTACGTCAAGAACATGATCACCGGTGCCGCGCAGATGGATGGCGCGATCCTGGTTTGCTCCGCTGCTGACGGCCCCATGCCGCAGACGCGTGAGCACATCCTGCTGTCTCGTCAGGTCGGCGTTCCGTACATCGTCGTGTTCCTGAACAAGGCCGACATGGTCGATGACGAAGAGCTCCTCGAGCTGGTCGAAATGGAAGTTCGTGAGCTCCTCAACGAGTATGACTTCCCGGGCGACGACACGCCGATCATCATCGGTTCCGCACTGATGGCGCTGGAAGGCAAGGACGACAACGGCATGGGTACCACCGCCGTTGCCAATCTGATCAAGGCGTTGGACGCGTACATTCCGGAGCCGGAGCGTGCCATCGATCAGCCGTTCTTGATGCCGATCGAAGACGTGTTCTCCATCTCCGGTCGCGGTACCGTCGTGACGGGTCGTGTCGAGCGCGGCGTCGTCAAGTCTGGTGAGGAAGTCGAGATCGTGGGTCTCAAGGACACCACCAAGACGACCGTTACCGGTGTCGAGATGTTCCGCAAGCTGCTCGACGAAGGGCGTGCTGGCGAAAACATCGGCGCCCTCCTGCGTGGCACCAAGCGTGACGACGTCGAGCGTGGCCAGGTTCTGGCCAAGCCGGGCACCATCACGCCGCACACCGTCTTCGAAGCTGAAGTCTATGTGCTGTCCAAGGAAGAAGGTGGTCGTCACACCCCGTTCTTCAAGGGCTATCGTCCGCAGTTCTACTTCCGTACCACGGACGTGACCGGTACTTGTGAACTGCCGGAAGGCGTCGAAATGGTCATGCCGGGTGACAACGTCAAGATGACCGTGACCTTGATTGCGCCGATCGCCATGGAAGACGGCCTGCGCTTCGCGGTTCGCGAAGGTGGCCGTACCGTGGGCGCCGGCGTCGTCGCCAAGATCGTTAAGTAAGTCTTGGACTTCTGATGATCGAAGGGGGCTCCTCAAGGAGCCCCCTTTTCTGCGCATGTTGGTTTTCCTGTTTGACTCGGGGATCTTGCATGCCTATAATGCGCATCCTTTGAATGCGTGGGTAGACGGCTCGCGCCGTCGACATCCATTGGAGTTTAGGGCTAATGCAGAACCAAAAGATTCGCATTCGGTTGAAAGCCTTTGACCATCGCCTGATTGATCAGTCTGCGCAAGAAATCGTGGATACCGCGAAGCGTACTGGTGCTCAGGTCCGTGGTCCGATCCCGCTACCGACCAACCGCGAGCGCTATACCGTATTGATCTCTCCGCACGTCAACAAGGACGCGCGCGATCAGTACGAGATTCGCACTCACAAGCGTGTGCTCGACATCGTCGAACCCACGGAAAAAACCGTAGACGCGCTGATGAAGCTCGACCTCGCCGCTGGCGTGGACGTGCAAATCAAGCTCGACTGATCACACTAGTCACTAGCGGCTTTTTATAAGGTCGCCACGCCGCGACGGCGTCACACAATGTGCTAGTGGAATGCTCTGGAAAGGGCAGCCATAGCGGGTGATAGCCCCGTACACTAAAGGAGACTGAACATGACTATCGGTTTGGTCGGTAAGAAGAGCGGCATGACCCGTATCTTCACCGAGAATGGTGCCTCCGTGCCCGTAACCGTTATCGAAGTCGAGCCGAATCGCGTGACTCGCGTTAAAACCGTCGAAAGCGACGGCTATAGTGCGATTCAGGTGACTTCGGGATCCCGCAAGGCCAAGCATCTGACCAAAGCTGCCGCAGGGCAGTACGCCAAGTCGGGTGTCGAGGCTGGTCGTGCATTGATGGAGTTTCGTCTGGCAGAAGGCGAAGAGGCTCCTGAAGTGGGCGGCAATATCACCGTATCCCTCTTTGAAGCCGGTCAGAAAGTCGATGTGACTGGCACCTCTAAAGGCAAGGGCTTCCAGGGCGCCGTCAAGCGCTGGAATTTCCGCACTCAAGACAATGGTCACGGCAACTCGCTTGCGCACCGTGCACCGGGCTCCATCGGTATGTGCCAGACGCCAGGTCGCGTCTTCAAGGGCAAGAAGATGGCCGGTCAATTGGGCAATGAGCGTGTCACTGTCCAGAGCCTGGAAATCGTGCGCGTCGATGCCGAGCGTAACCTGCTGTTGGTCAAGGGCGCCGTACCGGGCGCGACCGACTGCGAAGTCATCGTACGCAGTGCCGTTAAAGCTCGCTGAGGGGTATGAGACCGATGAATCTGAATCTCGCAGGTGCCGAAGCCGGCACTGTCGAAGTGTCCGACGCTACCTTCGGTAAAGAGTTTAACGAGTCGCTGGTTCACCAGGTCGTGACTGCGTACTTCGCAGCCGGTCGCCAGGGGACTCGTGCACAGAAGACTCGCGCCGAAGTGCGTGGCGGCGGCAAGAAGCCGTGGCGTCAGAAAGGAACCGGCCGCGCGCGTGCCGGCACTATCCGCTCACCGCTGTGGCGCAGTGGTGGCGTGACCTTTGCGGCGCGCCCGCAAGACTACACCCAGAAAGTCAACCGCAAGATGTACCGCGCTGCCATGCGCTCGATTCTTTCCGAGCTGGTGCGTCAGGAGCGTCTTGTCGTCGTTGACAGCTTTGCGGTGGATGCCCCCAAGACCAAGCAGTTGATTGCCAAGCTGAAGGACCTGGATCTCGAGAAAGCGCTGATCGTCACCGAAGATATCGACGAAAAGCTGTTTCTCGCCGCGCGTAACATTCCCTACGTCGATGTGGTGGATGTCGCGGCTGCCGATCCGGCGAGCCTGGTTGCCTTTGACAAGGTGCTGGTCACCGTTTCCGCTCTGCGTAAATTCGAGGAGAAGCTGGGATGAACCAGGAACGCGTATTCAAGGTTCTGCTCGGGCCTCACATGACCGAGAAGGCCGCATTTGCCGCCGAAAACAACCAGTACGTGTTCAAGGTGGCCCAGGACGCGACCAAGCCCGAGATCAAGAAAGCCGTCGAAGCGCTCTTCGAGAAGAAGGTCGCCGGTGTGCAGGTCTTGAACGTAAAGGGCAAGACCAAGCGCACGCAGCACGGTGTTGGTCTGCGCAAGGGATATCGCAAGGCATACGTCACTCTGGCGGCCGGCGAGACTCTCGAAGACTTCTCTGGCGCCGAGTAAGGCAGGAGTACGGATCATGGCAGTTGTTAAGACCAAACCCACGTCCGCCGGTCGTCGTCACGTCGTCAAAGTCGTCAACGACGAACTCTACAAGGGCCGCCCTTATGACGGCCTGTTGGAGAAGAAGTCCAAGAGCGGCGGTCGGAACAATAACGGTCGTATCACTACCCGTCACGTCGGGGGTGGTCACCGTCAGCACTATCGTGTGATCGATTTCAAACGTGCCAAGGATGGCGTTGCCGCCGTCGTTGAGCGCCTCGAATACGATCCCAATCGTAGCGCCAACATTGCGCTTCTCAAGTACCTGGATGGTGAGCGTCGCTACATCATTGCTCCGCGTGGCGTGAAGGCGGGCGATCGCTTGGAGTCCGGCGTCAATGCAGCGATCAAGCGTGGTAATGCGCTGCCGCTGCGCAACATTCCGGTAGGGTCTACCGTGCACTGCATCGAGCTGAAGCCCGGAAAGGGTGCTCAGATCGCGCGGAGTGCCGGTGCCAGTGCCCAACTGGTCGCACGTGAAGGCAACTACGCCACTGTGCGTCTGCGCTCCGGCGAGATGCGCAAGATTCTGGCGGAATGCCGTGCAACATTGGGCGAAGTGGGCAATTCCGAGCACAGCCTCCGTCAACTTGGCAAGGCCGGTGCGAAGCGCTGGAGAGGCGTGCGCCCGACGGTTCGCGGTGTCGCGATGAATCCGGTGGACCACCCGCATGGTGGCGGTGAAGGCCGCACAAGCGGTGGTCGTCATCCGGTGAGCCCGTGGGGTATCCCCACCAAGGGCCACAAGACCCGTAAGAACAAGCGCACCGACAAGCTGATCGTACGTCGCCGCAAGGCTCGTAGCTGATCGAAATTGCCAAGACATTAAGAGGTAACGGCTGTGCCACGTTCACTGAAGAAAGGTCCTTTTATTGACCTTCATCTGTTGAAGAAGGTTGAGACTGCAGTGGAAAAGAGCGATCGCAAACCGATCAAGACCTGGTCGCGTCGCTCCATGATCCTGCCGAATATGGTCGGGCTCACCATTGCAGTCCATAACGGGCGTCAACATGTCCCGGTGCATGTCTCCGAGGAAATGGTTGGCCATAAGCTGGGCGAATTCGCTGCCACCCGCACCTACCGTGGTCATGCGGCGGACAAGAAAGCCAAACGGTAAGCCAGAGAGGTTAGAGAGATGGAAGTCACAGCAAAGCTGCGTGGCGCTCGTTTATCCGCCCAGAAGGCCCGTTTGGTGGCTGACCTGGTGCGCGGTAAGCCGGTCGCCGAAGCACTGGATACATTGACATATTCGCCGAAAAAAGCGGCGAAGATCGTCAAGAAAGTGCTTCAGTCCGCCATCGCGAATGCGGAAGAAAACAATGGCATGGACATCGACGAGCTGCGTGTCTCGACCATCTGCGTCGATGAGGGCATGACGCTCAAGCGCATCCAGCCTCGCGCCAAGGGCCGTGCGGATCGCATTTTGAAGCGCACTTGCCACATCACCGTCAAGGTAGCCGAGAAGTAGGAGTCGACCAGATGGGTCAGAAAGTAAATCCGACAGGTATTCGGCTAGGCATCGTCAAAGACCACACTTCCGTCTGGTATGCGGAGCGTGGTGCTTATGCCGATAAGCTGAATAATGATCTCGAAGTGCGCCGTTTCCTGGAGCAGCGTTTGAAGAACGCCTCCCTGAGCGGTGTTACCATCGAGCGTCCAGCCAATAACGCACGCATCACCATTCACACTGCCCGTCCGGGTATCGTGATTGGCAAGAAGGGCGAGGATGTCGATCGTCTGCGTCGCGACCTCTCCGAGATGATGGGCGTGCCTGTGCACGTCAACATCGAAGAGGTGCGTAAGCCTGAGCTCGACGCACAACTCGTCGCGCAGAACATTGCCGGTCAGTTGGAACGCCGTGTGATGTTCCGTCGTGCCATGAAGCGTGCCGTGCAAAACGCCATGCGTCTGGGCGCGGGCGGTATCAAGGTACAGCTTTCCGGCCGCCTTGGTGGCGCTGAAATCGCCCGTACCGAATGGTATCGCGAAGGTCGCGTGCCGCTGCATACGCTGCGCGCCGACATCGATTACGCCACTTACGAAGCGCACACCACTTACGGCGTTATCGGCGTCAAAGTGTGGGTCTTCAAGGGTGAGATCCTCGGCGGTATCGAGGAAGTGCGTGCCAAGCAGAAACAAGCTCAGGCACCGGGGCCCAAGAAGAAAGGTTCCAAGTAAGGGGAGAGTGATCGATGTTACAACCCAAGCGTACGAAATTCCGCAAGGTGCAAAAGGGCCGTAACCGCGGACTCGCGCATCGCGGAAGCCAAGTGAGCTTCGGCGAGTACGGCCTGAAAGCCACTGGTCGCGGACGTATCACCGCTCGCCAGATCGAAGCCGGCCGCCGTGCCATTACGCGTCACGTCAAGCGTGGCGGCAAGATCTGGATCCGTGTCTTCCCGGACAAGCCGATTACCGAGAAGCCGCTGGAAGTCCGTATGGGTAAAGGTAAGGGCTCCGTCGAATATTGGGTCGCCCAAATCCAGCCCGGGAAGGTGCTCTACGAGATCGAAGGCGTTTCCGAGGAGCTGGCGCGTGAGGCATTTGCCCTGGCCGCCCAGAAGTTCCCGGTCTCCACCACCTTTGTGAAACGGACGGTGATGTGATGAAAGCCCAGGAAATTCGTGAAAAATCAGTCGAAGCGCTTCAGCAGCAGCTGCTCGAGCTCCTCCGGGAGCAGTTCAACCTGCGTATGCAGAAGGCCACCGGTCAGCTGAGCCAGACCCATCTGCTCAAGCAGGTGCGTCGCGATATCGCTCGCGTTAAGACTGTGCTCAATGAGAAGGCAGGTGACTGAGATGGCTGAAGAAAATAATGCCCGCACACTGACTGGCAAGGTCGTGAGCGACAAGATGGACAAGTCCGTCGTCGTTCAGATCGAGCGCCGTGTCCGGCATCCGATTTACGACAAGTACGTGAAGCGCTCCACCAAACTGCACGCCCATGACGAGGCGAACCAGGCGAAGTTCGGGGACACGGTCTCTATCGAAGAGTGCCGTCCGATCTCCAAGTTGAAGGCCTGGACGCTGGTCGAGGTGGTCGAGCAGGCCAAGGGCTGAGCAGGCCAGCGCCTTTCACCAGTGCAGTCAGTTTAGGTTTGGAGAAAACCGATGATTCAGACGCAGACAATGCTGGATGTCGCCGACAACAGCGGCGCGCGCCGGGTGCAATGCATCAAGGTGCTGGGCGGGTCGCACCGCCGTTACGCCCGAGTTGGTGACGTCATCAAAGTGACGGTCAAGGAAGCGATTCCGCGAGGCAAGGTCAAAAAAGGCCAGGTCCTCAAGGCCGTCGTTGTACGTACCAAGAGTGGTGTCCGTCGCACAGACGGTTCACTGATCCGCTTCGATGGAAATGCGGCCGTTCTGTTGCAAAACGCCAACGAGCAGCCGATCGGTACCCGTATCTTCGGGCCGGTTACGCGTGAGCTTCGCAACGAGAAGTTCATGAAGATCATTTCCCTGGCGCCTGAAGTGCTGTGAGGAGCGAGGCGGATATGCGAAAGATTAAACGTGACGACGAAGTGATCGTCATTGCCGGCAAGGACAAGGGCAAGCGCGGCACGATTAAACGGGTCCTGGATGGGTCTTATGTCGTGTCCGGTGTGAACATGATCAAACGTCACACCAAGCCTAACCCCATGCAAGGCAAGCAGGGGGGTATCGTCGAGCGTGAGGCCCCGATTCACGCATCCAACGTGGCCATCTTCAATCAGGAGACCGGCAAGGCGGATCGCGTCGGCTTCCAGATTCAGGAAGACGGTACCAAGGTACGTATCTACAAGTCGACGCAAAAGCAGATCGACGCCTAACGCGAGTCGGGTAGCAAAATGGCGAACTTGAAAGAACGTTATCAGAACGAGGTGGCAGCTCAGCTCCAAGAGCAGTTCAGCTACGCCAACGTGATGCAGATACCGCGGATCACCAAAGTGACCCTTAATATGGGCATCGGCGATGCGACCAGCGACAAGAAGCTGATCGATAACGCCGTGGGCGACCTGGAGAAGCTTTCCGGTCAACGCCCGGTGATTACCAAGGCACGCAAGTCCATCGCAGGCTTCAAAGTCCGCGAAGGCTGGCCTATCGGCATCAAGGTGACCTTGCGTCGCGAACGGATGTGGGATTTCCTCGACCGTCTCGTGAACGTCGCGATACCGCGCGTTCGAGACTTTCGTGGTCTGAACCCCAAGTCCTTCGATGGCCGTGGCAACTACTCCATGGGAGTGCGTGAGCAAATCATCTTCCCCGAGCTCGAATATGATAAGATTGATCGTATTCGCGGGTTGGATGTCACAATCACCACTACTGCCAACACCGATGAAGAAGGCCGTGCGCTGCTGAGCGCGCTGAACTTCCCGTTCAAGAAATAAGGGTTGGATCATGGCAAAGAAAAGCATGGTGCAGCGTGAGCTCAAGCGCGCAAAGCTGGTAGACAAGTACGCTGCCAAGCGTGCAGAGCTCAAGGCCATCATCTATGACGTCAACGCTTCTGATGAAGAACGCTTCGACGCCCAGTTGAAACTTCAGGAATTGCCGCGCGATTCCAGTCCGGTACGCAAGCGTAATCGCTGCCGCGTGACCGGTCGTCCGCACGGCTTCTATAACAAGTTCGGCTTGGGCCGCAACAAGCTGCGTGAAGCCGCCATGCGTGGCGATGTCCCTGGACTGAAGAAGTCCAGCTGGTAAGCCACGTGAGAATCAGGAGCGCAACGTAATGAGCATGCAAGATACTCTAGCGGATATGTTTACCCGTATCCGCAATGCGCAGATGGCCACCAAGGAGACGGTTTCCATGCCGTCTTCCAACCTCAAGGTCGAGGTGGCCGGCGTATTGAAGCAAGAGGGCTATATCAACGACTTCACCGTTACTGAAGGCGCCAAGCCCCAGTTGGCCGTGACTCTCAAGTACTTCGAGGGTAAGCCGGTCATTGAGCACATCCAGCGCTTTTCCAAGCCGTCCCTGCGCTCTTACAAGGGCAAGGACGCGCTACCGAAAGTCGCGGATGGTCTGGGTATTGCGATCGTGACCACCTCCCAGGGCGTGATGACCGATCGTGCGGCGCGTCAGGCCGGTGTCGGTGGTGAAGTCATCTGCACCGTATTCTAGGAGTTTGGAATGTCCCGCGTAGCCAAATATCCGGTGAAACTGCCGAGTGGTGTCGAGGTCAAACTCGATGCCAACAAGCTGACCGTCAAGGGCGGTCAGGGCACGCTCTCCATGACCGTGCATTCCGATGTCACCATTGGTCAGGAAGAGGGCCAACTGACATTTAATCCGAGCGAGTCCGCCAAAAGCTGGGCGATGGTCGGAACCACCCGTGCGCTGGTGCAGAACATTGTCACCGGCGTCTCGGAAGGCTTTAGCAAGTCTCTCGAGATCAACGGTGTCGGTTACCGCGCGCAAGCAAGCGGCAACACGCTTAACCTGACACTAGGCTTCTCGCACCCCGTCGAGTATACGCTGCCTGAAGGTGTGACGGCTGAAACGCCGAAGAACACCACGATCGTGCTGAAAAGCGCGGACAAGCAGAAGCTCGGCCAGGTCGCAGCGGAAATTCGTGCCTTCCGTCCGCCCGAACCCTACAAGGGTAAGGGAATTCGGTATGGCGACGAAGTTGTCCGCCGCAAAGAAGCCAAGAAGAAGTAAGGCAGGGTTATGAACGCGAAGAAAGAATCTCGTCTCCGTCGTGCCCGCCGTGCTCGCGCCAAGATCCGCGAGCTTGGCGTGTCTCGCTTGAGCGTCAACCGCACGCCGCGCCACATCTACGCGCAGATCATTTCGCCGGATGGTGGTCAAGTTTTGGCCAGCGCATCCACGCTCGACAAGAGCCTGCGCGAAGGATCCACGGGTAATGCGGACGCTGCCGCCAAGGTGGGCGCCCTGATTGCCGAACGCGCGAAGGAAGCGGGCATCACCGAAGTGGCCTTTGATCGTGCCGGGTTTAAATACCACGGTCGTATCAAGGCCCTGGCAGATGCCGCTCGTGAAGGCGGCCTGGAATTCTAAAGGGTTTTACGATGGCGAATAACGAACAGAAGGGCGGCGATCTGCAAGAGAAACTCGTGCAGGTAAACCGCGTCGCCAAGGTAGTGAAAGGTGGTCGTATCTTCGGCTTCACCGCACTGACCGTCGTTGGCGATGGCAATGGTCGTGTCGGCTTTGGACGTGGCAAGGCACGCGAAGTGCCGGTCGCGATCCAGAAGGCGATGGATCAGGCTCGCCGCAACATGGTGAAGGTAAGCCTCAGTGGCTCGACGCTGCAGTACCCGACGAAGGCCCGTCATGGCGCCTCCAAGGTGTTCATGCAGCCGGCGTCCGAGGGTACCGGTATCATTGCTGGCGGTGCCATGCGCTCCGTACTCGAACTGGCAGGCGTCCACGACGTTCTCGCCAAGTGCTACGGTTCCACCAACCCGGTGAACGTGGTGCGCGCGACCATTAACGGTCTCGCCGCCATGCAGTCTCCGGAGGATATTGCCGCCAAGCGTGGTATGTCCGTCGAAGAGCTCGCGGGGTAAGGCATCATGGCAACAGCAACGATCAAGGTTACCCAGACCCGTAGTACCATCGGCATTCTGGAAAAGCACAAGGCCACCATGCGTGGCTTGGGCTTACGTCGAATCGGTCACACGGTTGAGCTGGAAGACACCCCCGCCGTACGCGGTATGGTCAACAAGGTTAATTACCTTGTGCGTGTTGAGGGAGAGTAATCCATGAAACTCAATAGCCTGAGCCCGGCACCGGGCTCAAAGCACGCCGAGAAGCGCGTCGGCCGTGGCATCGGCTCCGGTCTGGGTAAGACTGGTGGCCGCGGCCATAAAGGCCAGAAGTCACGCTCCGGTGGTACGGTGAAGCCCGGTTTTGAAGGCGGTCAGATGCCGTTGCAGCGTCGTCTGCCGAAATATGGTTTCACCTCCATCAAGGCGCTGGCCTCTGAAGAGGTGCGCGTTGCGGAGTTGGCCAAGGTCGACGCTGATATCGTCGATTTGGATAGCCTGAAGAAAGCCAACGTACTCAAGGATAACACCCAGTACGCGAAGGTGATTCTCTCCGGTGAACTGAACAAAGCAGTGACGGTTCGCGGTCTCAAGGTCACCAAAGGTGCCCGTGGCGCGATCGAAGCTGCCGGTGGCAAGGTAGAGGACTAATGGCTAAGTCAGGAAACATGCCGGCCAGTGGAAGTGGTCTGAGTGAACTTTGGGCGCGTCTGCGTTTCGTGTTCATCGCCATCGTGGTGTACCGTATCGGTGCCCATATCCCGGTGCCTGGCATCAATCCTGACCAGCTCGCTGCCTTGTTCAGGGAAAATCAGGGCACCATTCTGGGCATGTTCAACATGTTTTCGGGTGGTGCACTGTCGCGCATGAGTATCTTTGCGCTGGGGATCATGCCGTATATCTCCGCGTCGATCATCATGCAGCTCCTGACGGCGGTCTCGCCTCAGCTGGAACAGCTGAAGAAAGAAGGTGAGGCTGGCCGGCGCAAGATCAACCAGTACACGCGCTACGGTACGGTGCTGCTGGCATTGATCCAGGCGACCGGCATGGCAGTCGGTCTGGTCGGACAGGGCGTCGCCTATAGCGGCGATCTCAGCTTCTACTTCACGGCGATCATGACGTTTGTCGCGGGGGCTGTGTTCCTGATGTGGCTGGGTGAGCAGATCACCGAAAAAGGTATCGGTAACGGCATTTCCCTTATCATCTTCGCGGGTATCGTTGCAGGTCTTCCTAATGCCATCGGTCAGTCGTTTACACTGGCGCGTAATGATGGTGCCTGGAATATTCTGCCGTTACTGGCGTTGACGGTCCTGGGGGTCGCGACTGTTGCATTCGTGGTCTTCATTGAGCGCGGTCAGCGCCGCATCAAGGTGAATTACCCGCGTCGTCAGGTAGGCAACAAGATGTATGCCGGACAGAGCAGTTATCTGCCGCTGAAGGTCAATATGGCCGGCGTCATTCCGCCGATCTTTGCCTCCAGTATCCTGCTGTTCCCGGCCTCGATCGGTCAGTGGATCGGTCAAGGGCAGAACATGGCTTGGCTGCAGGCGGTGTCACAGGCTCTCGGGCCAGGACAGCCGCTTTACATCTTGCTTTTCGCGGCGGCGGTGCTATTCTTCTGCTTCTTTTATACGGCGTTGGTCTTCAATCCCAAGGATGTGGCCGACAACCTGAAGAAGTCAGGTGCGTTCCTGCCGGGTATTCGCCCGGGTGAGCAAACAGCCCGCTATGTCGATAAGGTCATGACGCGTCTGACCCTTTTCGGCGCTTTATATATCACCGCAGTCTCTCTGATGCCACAGTTCCTCGTGGTGGCTTGGCAGGTGCCATTCTACTTTGGCGGCACTTCCTTGCTCATCGTGGTGGTGGTGGTCATGGACTTCATGGCCCAGGTGCAGTCTCATCTGATGTCGAATCAGTATGAATCGGTGATGAAAAAGTCCAACCTGAAAGGCTATGGCAGCGGCGGTATCCTGCGTTAAACGAGCCCCGCTAGGTTTTTTGGAGAGAACGATGAAAGTTCGAGCTTCCGTCAAGAAAATGTGCCGTAACTGCAAGATCATTCGGCGCAATGGCGCGGTCCGCGTTATCTGTAGCGAGCCGCGGCATAAGCAGCGCCAGGGTTGATCCTGCGCTGACGTAAAAGCGGGTGCAGTCATACCCCTTGTCTCCTCAGAGGCAAAGGGGTATGCTATTGCGCCCTTATAGACGACTAAACGAGCAAGCCGCTCAACATTCGGAGTAAGCTGATGGCCCGTATTGCAGGCGTCAATATCCCGGACAACAAGCATGCGGCGATCTCGCTGACCTACATCTTCGGGATTGGCCGTACACGTGCGCAGGAAATCTGCGCCGCTACCGGCATCGCACCGACCGCGAAAGTGCAGGAACTGTCCGCCGACGAGGTGGATACTCTGCGCAACGAAGTCGGCAAGTATACCGTTGAAGGCGACCTTCGCCGTGATACGACGCTTAACATCAAGCGTCTCATGGACTTGGGTTGCTATCGTGGTCTGCGCCATCGTCGTGGTCTTCCGCTGCGTGGTCAGCGTACCAAGACCAACGCGCGTACCCGTAAGGGACCGCGTAAGCCGATTCGCAAATAATACGCACGTTCTGGCGTTAAGACAGGAATAGACATCAACATGGCTAACCCGCGTAGTAACCGTAAAAAGGTGAAAAAGCAGGTAGTGGATGCGGTTGCCCACATCCATGCCTCTTTTAACAACACGATCGTGACGATCACAGACCGCCAGGGCAACGCCCTTTCTTGGGCAACTGCCGGTGGTTCGGGTTTTCGTGGTTCTCGCAAGAGCACCCCGTTCGCTGCTCAAGTGGCAAGCGAACGTGCAGCGACCGCTGCAGCCGAGTATGGTGTGAAAAACGTCGACGTGCTGGTCAAGGGCCCCGGTCCCGGCCGTGAATCCGCCGTGCGTGCGCTCAATGCTGCGGGTTTCCGCGTGCAGAGCATTACCGACGCGACGCCCGTTCCCCACAACGGCTGCCGTCCGCCGAAGAAACGCCGCGTTTAAGGAGACAGATTCATGGCACGTTATATTGGACCGAAGTGCAAACTGTCTCGTCGTGAAGGCACCGACCTCTTCTTGAAGAGCGGTGTCACTCCCTTCGAGAAAAAGTGCAAATCCGAGCAGATCCCGGGTGTCCACGGCCAGCGCCGTCAGCGTCTTTCCGACTACGGCTTGCAGCTTCGTGAGAAGCAGAAAGTGCGCCGCATGTATGGCGTACTTGAGAAGCAGTTCCGTAACTACTACAAGGAAGCGGCCCGCCTCAAGGGCGCGACCGGTGAGTTGTTGTTGCAGCTTCTCGAATCCCGACTGGACAATGTCGTCTACCGCATGGGCTTCGGCTCTACGCGCGCAGAGGCGCGTCAGCTGGTCAGCCACAAGGCAATTGCCGTGAATGGCCGTAGCGTCAACGTGGCTTCCTATCAGGTCAAGCCGGGTGACGTGGTGTCCGTTCGTGAAAAGGCCAAGAACCAGGCGCGTATTCAGAACGCCCTGGGCATCGCCGCCAATCGTGGCGATGTGGCTTGGATCGATATCGACTCCAAAAAGATGGAAGGCACTTTCAAGGCTGTCCCGGAACGCGGCGACCTGTCTGCCGACATCAACGAAAACCTGATCGTCGAGCTGTACTCGAAGTAATCATGCAGCCATTGCGTGATGCCGCCAGGCCCCATGCCAGGGCCTGGTTTCGAGTACCGAGTATCCGTTTGGCAGCCTGAAAGGTGTTCTTATGCAGCGTTCAGTGACAGAGTTTCTCCGTCCTCGCGACATCAAGGTCGAAGAGATCAACGCGAATCATGCGAAGATCGTGCTCGAGCCGTTCGAGCGTGGTTTCGGCCATACCCTGGGGAATGCTCTGCGTCGCATCCTGCTGTCTTCCATGCCCGGTTGCGCTATTGTGGAAGCGGAGATTGAAGGCGTTTTACATGAGTATAGCGCCATCGAAGGCGTCCAAGAGGACGTCATCGAGATTCTCCTGAACCTCAAGGACGTCGCCGTCAAGATGCATGGCCGTGACGAAGTGGTTCTGACGCTGAGCAAGCAGGGGCCGAGTGTGGTGACTGCGGGCGATATCGCCGTCGACCACGATGTCGACGTCATCAACCCGGATCACGTTATCGCGCACCTCAACGACAGCGGCGAGCTGAAAATGCAGCTCAAGGTGGTTCGTGGTCGTGGCTACGAGCCGGCGGATACCCGTGCTTCCGAGGAAGACGAATCGCGTGCGATTGGTCGTCTCCAGTTGGATGCGACCTTCAGCCCGGTGCGTCGTGTGTCTTACTCCGTGGAAGCCGCGCGTGTCGAACAGCGAACCGATCTCGATAAGCTGATTATCGACTTGGAAACCGACGGCACCCTGGATCCGGAAGAGGCGATTCGCCGCAGCGCGACCATCCTGCAAGAGCAGCTGGGCGCGTTCGTCGATCTCGAAGCCGACAAGGAACAGGAAGTCGAAGAAGAAGAGGATCAGATCGATCCGATTCTACTGCGCCCCGTAGACGATCTCGAGTTGACCGTCCGCAGCGCCAACTGCTTGAAAGCCGAGAATATCTATTATATCGGTGATCTGATTCAGCGTACCGAAGTGGAGCTGTTGAAGACCCCGAACCTCGGCAAGAAATCCTTGAACGAGATAAAGGACGTTCTGGCAGCGCGCGGTCTTTCCCTCGGCATGCGGCTGGAAAACTGGCCGCCGGCGAGCCTGAAGGACGATAAGGCCTCTGCGTGAGCGCCGACTCGAGTCCCAGTTTGGTAAGGAATTTCAACCATGCGTCATCGTAAGAGTGGTCGTCACCTCAATCGTACGAGCTCGCATCGCCAGGCCATGTTCAAGAACATGTGCGTGTCGCTAGTCGAGCACGAAGTCATCAAGACTACCCTGCCCAAGGCCAAGGAGTTGCGTCGTCACGTCGAGCCGCTGATCACCCTGGCCAAGCAGGATAGCGTCGCCAACCGCCGTCTGGCCTTCAACCGTACCCGTTCCAAAGAAACGGTCGGTAAGCTCTTCAATGAGCTGGGCCCACGTTATGTCGAGCGTCCGGGCGGCTATGTGCGTATTCTCAAGTGCGGTTTCCGCGCCGGAGATAATGCGCCGATGGCTTATGTCGAGTTGGTCGACCGTCCGGTCGTGGAGGAAGCCGCCGAAGAGTGATCTTCGCGAGGCTTCGCCATCTCGGCACAATAAAGCCGGCCCCTTGGGGCCGGCTTTTCTATGCGCTGTACACAGCTAAGACCGAAAGTTAGGTCTCGGCAGTACTCGTTTCACGCGTCGTTTTGGAGATTGTGCGCTTGGCCAGAATTGGTTCGAGGAAGCGCCCGGTGTGCGAGACGTCCATCTTGGCGACCTGCTCCGGCGTACCCTCGGCGATGATGCGTCCCCCACCGGAGCCGCCCTCGGGCCCTAGGTCGATGAGCCAGTCGGCGGTTTTGATGACATCAAGATTGTGCTCGATGACCACGATGGTGTTGCCATGATCGCGTAGGCGGTGCAACACGCCGAGTAGTTGGCGGATGTCCTCGAAGTGCAGCCCGGTGGTGGGCTCATCGAGTATATACAGTGTCTTGCCGGTATCGCGCTTGGCTAACTCTCGGGCGAGCTTGACGCGCTGCGCCTCGCCGCCGGAGAGAGTTGTGGCGCTTTGTCCCAGGCGCACGTATGACAAGCCGACGTCCATCAGTGTTTGCAAGCGCCGGGCAAGGGCGGGGACCGGCGCAAAGAATTCCAGCGCTTCCTCGATGGTCATCTCCAGCACTTCATGGATATTTTTACCCTTGTACTGGATCTCCAGGGTCTCGCGGTTATAGCGCTTGCCCTTGCAGACATCGCAGGGAACATAAATGTCGGGCAGGAAGTGCATCTCGACCTTGATTAGCCCTTCGCCCTGGCACGCTTCGCAACGTCCGCCCTTGACGTTGAAGCTGAAGCGACCGAGCTTGTAGCCCCGCGAGCGGGCCTCCTGGGTGCCAGCGAAGAGCTCACGGATCGGTGTGAAAATCCCGGTATAGGTGGCCGGATTGGAACGCGGGGTCCGCCCGATCGGGCTCTGATCGATGTCGATGACCTTGTCGAGTAGCTCCAGCCCTTCGATACGCTCGTAAGGTGCGGGAGTGAGGCTCGTGGCGCGATTGAGCTCGCGTGTGGCGACCGGCATCAGCGTCGAATTGATCAGCGTTGACTTGCCCGAGCCGGACACACCGGTCACGCACACGAATAACCCAAGAGGCAGGTCGAGCGTGACGTCTTGCAGGTTGTTGCCGCTGGCACCGGTGAGATGCAGCATCTTCTCGGGGTTGCCTGGGATGCGGTATGGCGGAATCTCGATGCGTCGTTGATCCGACAGGTACTGGCCGGTCAGCGAGGCCTCGCATTGAGTTATTTGCTCCGGGGTGCCTTGGGCGACGATGCGTCCGCCATGTACGCCAGCGCCGGGGCCGATATCGAGCACATGGTCCGCCGCGCGGATTGCCTCCTCGTCGTGCTCGACGACAATGACCGTATTGCCGAGATCGCGAAGGCGCTCAAGTGTCTTGAGTAGCCGGTCGTTGTCGCGCTGGTGCAGGCCGATGGAAGGCTCATCGAGGATGTACATGACCCCGACCAGCCCTGCGCCGATCTGGCTGGCCAGGCGAATGCGCTGTGCCTCACCGCCGGATAGGGTATCGGCGCTGCGTTCCAGGGTCAGGTAATCGAGCCCCACGTTGACCAGGAACTCGAGCCGCGAGTGGATCTCGTGAATGATCTTGACGGCGATTTCGCCCTTGCGGCCGGGCAGTTCCAGCGCCGCGAAGTAATCCCAGGCCTCGCCAATCGGCAATTGCGATACTTCGGGAAGCGGGCGCCCGTCGATGTACACATGGCGGGATTCCTGGCGCAACCGGGTGCCGTGGCAGGACGGACAGGCCCGCACCGCCAGGTGCTTGGACAGGTCCTCGCGTACCATGCTCGATTCGGTTTCGTGGTAGCGCCGTTCCATGTTGGGCAGCACGCCCTCGAAGGCATGTTCGCGGGTGACCTTGCGGCCCCGGTCGTTGACGTAGCTGAAGGCGATCTGGTCTTGTCCGCTGCCGTGCAACACCACGTCACGCTCATGTCGAGCGAGATCTTGCCAGGGCGTTTCCAGCGCGAAACGGTAGTGTTGGGCGACAGCCTGGAGTTGGCTGAAGTAATACACACTACGCCGATCCCAACCCTTGATGGCGCCTTCGGCCAGCGACAGCTCGGGATGGCTTATCAACTTGTGTGGATCGAAATACTGGCGTACCCCGAGGCCGTCGCAGGTTGGGCAGGCGCCGGCGGGATTGTTGAACGAGAACATGCGCGGCTCGAGTTCCGCGATGGAGTAACCGCACACCGGGCAGGCGAAGCGTGCCGAAAAGACGATATTGTCGCGTGCACCGTCCATGTCTTGAATGATGGCGATCCCATCGGCCAGGCCGAGCGCGGTTTCGAACGACTCGGCCAATCGCTGGGCGAGCCCATCGCGGACCTTGATACGATCCACCACCACGCTGATGTCGTGCTTCTTGTTCTTGTCGAGCGGGCCCAGTTCATCAAGTTCCATGGCTTGACCGTCGACCATGGCGCGGACGTAGCCCTGAGCGCGCAGCTCGGCTAGTAGTTGCTGGTGCTCGCCCTTGCGGCCGCTGATGACCGGTGCCAGCAACATGAGCTTGCTACCTTCGGGCAGCCCGAGGACCTGATCGACCATCTGCGAGACCGTCTGTGCCTCGAGGTCGATGTCGTGCTCGGGGCAGCGAGGCGTCCCCGCACGGGCATAGAGCAGGCGCAGATAGTCGTGGATCTCGGTGATCGTGCCGACCGTCGAGCGCGGGTTGTGGGATGTCGACTTCTGCTCGATGGAAATCGCCGGCGAGAGTCCCTCGATGTGGTCGACATCGGGCTTTTCCATCATCGACAGGAATTGGCGGGCGTAGGTGGAGAGAGATTCCACATAGCGTCGCTGCCCCTCGGCGTAGAGGGTGTCGAACGCCAACGATGATTTACCGGAGCCGGACAAGCCGGTCACGACGATCAGCTTGTTGCGTGGTAGTTCGACGTCGATGTTCTGCAAATTGTGGGTGCGCGCACCCCTGACCAGAATTCTGTCCATGCCCACCTCGTGCCGGTTGCGCCGTGGCGGTGGCGCGGTCAAAGGATCGATTATAGAGGGTGGAGTGGAGTCCGGGCAAAGCGCGTCCTTTCCTTGACAGGCCGGCAGTCGGTAAAATGCGCTTGGTCGGCGTCTGCGCGCGTGCGAGACGCCGAGGTGTTGGTTCGTCACGGCCCCTGCGGCAAGGCCTCGTGGGCCGGTTTCGGTATCGAACGTTTCTTCTCTTCAACGACGCGACTCAATCATGTCTTCATCATTGCTTCACACCGAGCGGCGTGCCATTTTCGGCCTCGCCAGCTTATATGCGACGCGCATGCTCGGGCTTTTCATGGTATTGCCGGTCTTGGCACTGTATGCCGATGACTTGGATGGCGCGACCCCCTTGCTGGTGGGGATGGCGCTGGGCGGTTACGGCCTGACACAGGCGATTCTGCAAATCCCCTTCGGACTGCTGTCGGATCGGTTCGGTCGCAAGCTCATCATCAGCATCGGGCTTTTGTTGTTTCTGCTGGGCAGTGTGGTCGCCGCCCAAGCGACGTCGATAGGCTGGGTGATCGCCGGGCGCTGCCTGCAAGGCAGTGGCGCGGTCGCTGGTGCGATCATGGCACTGCTGGCCGATCAGACCCGGGAAGAGGTGCGTACGGCGGCGATGGCGACCATTGGCCTGTCGATCGGCATTGCATTTGGCGTGGCGATGGTCGTAGGTCCCCTGGTTGCCGATCCTTTCGGTTTGGCCGGCGTGTTCTGGTTCACGGCCGTGCTCGCGGCGGTGGGGCTGCTGGTACTATGGCGGTTGGTGCCGCGGGCGCCACGCCTGGTGTCGCATCGTGATGTAGGGCTCGACCGCACTCAACTGCGCGGAATGCTGGCGCGGCGTGATCTGCTGCGCCTGGATTTCTCGATCTTCGCCCTGCACGCCATCCTGACCGCCTGTTTCGTGGCTGTGCCGTTTCGTCTGGAAGCCTTGGGCATTGCGGCGGCGCATCATGGCTGGGTGTATCTGCCGATCATGGCGCTGGCCTTCGTGGCCATGGTGCCGCTGGTGATCGTGGCCGAGAAGTACCGCAAGATGAAGCCGATCTTCATCGGTGCCGTGGCGTGGTTGACGCTGTGCCTGGCCGGACTGGTGGAGTTTTCCGATGGGCGCTGGGCGTTGTTCTCGCTGCTCTGGGGCTTCTTCGTGGCCTTCAACTTGTTGGAAGCCACGCTGCCGTCGATGATCAGCAAGCTGGCCCCGGCAGGCGCCAAGGGCACGGCGATGGGCGTGTACTCCACCAGCCAGTTTCTGGGCGCTTTCCTGGGCGGAACGGCCGGGGGCTTCCTCTCCCAGCATTTCGGCCTGGATGCGGTCTTTCTGGGCGCGACGTTACTGGGTGCGGTATGGTTGGCGATTGTCTGGAAGATGCCGGCCCCCCGCCATCTCTCGAGCGAGATCGTCGCCCTGGACGAGCACTCGATGGGCACGATGGATACACTGATGGAGCGATTCGCCGCCGTGGCCGGCGTCGAGGATGTCATGGTGGTGCCCGACGAGCGTGTCGCCTACCTCAAGGTCGACCGTCAGCGGCTGGACGCCGAGGCGTTAGAGCGCGTCCTCGGATCCCAGCGAGATCACAAGAGCGCCTGATAACGGGCGCTGTACTATTTCAAGGAGACTCACATGGCGCGCGGCGTGAACAAGGTCATCCTGATCGGCAATCTCGGTCAGGATCCAGAAGTCCGCTTCTTACCTTCCGGTAATCCGGTGTGCAATCTACGCATCGCGACCACCGACACCTGGACCGACCGTCAAAGCGGTCAGCGCCAGGAGCGTACCGAATGGCATACGGTGGTGATGTTCAACAAGCTGGCAGAAATCGCCCAGCAGTATGTGAAGAAAGGCTCGCGTATCTATATCGAGGGCCGCCTGCAGACACGCAAGTGGCAGGGTCAGGATGGGCAGGATCGGTATTCCACCGAGATCGTCGCCAACGACATGCAGATGCTCGATTCGCGCAGTGGCCAAGGTGGCGGCGACTACGCTCAGCCCTCGCAAAATGCGCCTCAGCAAGGTATGGGGCAAGGCGCCGCGGCGCAGCAGGGCGGCTACGGCCAGCCACAAGGTGGCCCGCCCCCGCAGCAGGCACCTCAGCAACAGCCGCCCCAGCAGGGTGGGCAGCAAGGTAATTATGGCGCCCCCAATCCCGGCAATTTCGATGACTTCGACGACGAGATCCCGTTCTAGCGCCGGCGAAGTAGTGAATCGATAGTCGCTTGTAAAGCCCCGTGTAGCGGGGCTTTTTCTGTAGCCGGGTTGCCAACCCAAGCCAGTAGCTTCTAAGACTTGAGTCCTAGGCGTTTGGCCAGGCGGTGAAGGTTGCCGCTGTCCGTGCGCAGCGTTCGCGCGGTAGCGGCCCAGTTGCCGTCGTGCGCCTCCAGTGCGTGGGCGATATACTGGCGCTGGAAGGCTTCGACGGCTTCGCGTAGCGGCGCCGGGGGAGCGGGGCGTGCCTCGGGTGCTGACGGTTCGGGAGGCGCGGTGTCGTCGGCGGACGTCGTTGGCAGTTCCAGATGATGCTCGGTGATGCGTACCACGGCGTCGCGGCGCGCGCCCTGCCCTGAGGGTGGCTGTTCGCCGAAGGCGCGAAGTGCGGCACGTCCCAGGGTGTGTTCCAGTTCGCGGATGTTTCCTGGCCACGACCAGGCCAGCAGGGCATGTTCGGCTGCGGCGTCGAGGCGCAGGTTGGCGAGCCCCAGGCGAATGCGATTGTCCTCCAGGAGGCCGCCGACCAGCAGCGGCACATCCTCACGACGTTCCCGCAGGGGCGGGACCTGCAAGGGGAAGACGCTTAAACGGTGGTAGAGGTCTTCACGGAAGCGTCCAGCGGCGACTTCTTGGCTCAAGTCACGATTGGTGACCGCGACCAGGCGTACGTTGACGCGCTGCGGCGCCTCGCTGCCCAGTGGCTGAATCTCGCCTTCCTGCAGTACGCGCAACAGCTTGGGTTGCATGGCCAACGGTAGTTCGCCGATTTCATCGAGCATCAGCGTGCCCTCGTGGGCCATGGCGAAATGGCCGCGATGATCGCGGACGGCGCCGGAAAACGCGCCGCGTCGATGGCCGAACAGTTCGCTTTCGATCAGCGACTCGGGCAAGGCCGCGCAGTTGACGCGGACCAGCGGCCCTGCGCAGCGTGAGGAAAGCGCATGCACGCGCCGGGCGATCCGCTCCTTGCCGACCCCGGTCTCGCCATGCAGCAGCACGCTCATGTCGGTGGGCGCCACCAGGACAAGACTTTCTTCCAGTCGCCGCATGGCGGGGCTTTGCCAATCGGGCGTGCTATTGCGCGGTGCGTTGGGGTCGGGGAAGTGCTGGTCGAGTGCCTGGTTGAGGCGCGAGCGGGTATCGCTTAGCTGTTGCGCGAGACGCAGGCAGGTCGCCAGCAGGCCTGCCGCAGCCAACAGTTCGTCATCGTCGATGGCGGCCAGGCAGCCCGGTGTCAACGCATCCAGCGTCAGCATGCCGAGCAGCCGGTCACCATCGCGCAGGGCCACACCCATGCAGTCATGCACGTGGCTCAAGGTGTCGTCGAGCAGGCCATCGAAGGGATCGGGCAACGGCGAGTCGAGCGGAAAGCGGCACACGCCGGGATGCGCGGCGATCGCGGCCAGACGCGGGTGCTCCGCCAGGCTAAAGCGGCGACCGCGGACTTCGTCATCGAGGCCCAGCACGGCAACGGGTTGCAGGCCATCGTCGTGGGCGACCATCAAAGTGCTGGCATCGGCGGGATAAGCGCCGACCAGTGCGGCGAGCAGTTGTGCCCAGCGCTCGGGCAGGGCATCGCTGCCACGTCCGACGCTGAGGTCGGCGAGCAGGCCGCGCAAGGTATTCAGGAATGCTGTCATTTATACATAGTTTCCAAGAAAGTTGTCATAACGACACGCATAAATGAATGTTATTTTGACACTTGCGATGGCAAAGGCAAGGGTTCGCCCTTCACCGGGTCTCATCTTGAAGTACGCTGGAAGCGGCCACTACGCGGCCTTGCCGGCACTGGCGTGGCACAATGTCGCGGGGGCGGCGAAATGCTCCGAGTTGGCACTCCGATTGCGATAACAGGGATACATACTGCAAGTATCGCGAGGAGACATCATGCTGACATCCGCTCAGGAATCCGTTATCGCCGCCACTACGCCTGTGGTCGCCGAACACATCGAGGCCATCGCCAAGCGCTTCTATCCGTTGATGTTCGCACGCTACCCCGAGGTCAAGACGCTGTTCAATGCTGCGCATCAGCAAAGTGGCGGGCAGCCGCGCGCGCTGGCGGGTGCCGTCGTTGCCTATGTGCAACTGCGCCATGAGCCGGCACGTCTCGACGAGGTGCTGGGCATCATCGTCGACAAGCATGTGTCGCTGGGAATCCGCCCCGAGCATTATCCGATCGTCGGCGAATGCTTGATGGCGTCGATCGGCGAGGTGCTGGGCGAGGCAGTGACGGCGGAGGTCGCCGATGCCTGGAGCGCGCTTTACGAGGAACTGGCGGGGCTTCTGATCGAGAAGGAGGCACGCCGTTATCACGAATTCGCCGCTCAGCCCGGTGGCTGGGACGGTACCCGCGGGTTCCGCATCGTCGCCAAGCGCCCCGAGAGTGCCGTCATTACTTCCTTCGAGTTGGCGCCGGTGGATGGCGGTGCGGTCGCCGCGCATCGTCCGGGGCAGTATATCGGTCTCAAGCTGGCCATCGACGGCGAAACCGTGCATCGCCACTACAGTCTCTCGGCGGCGCCCAATGGCAAGACTTATCGGATTTCCATC
This sequence comes from Chromohalobacter sp. HP20-39, assembly GCF_033052815.1. Taxonomy (NCBI): domain Bacteria; kingdom Pseudomonadati; phylum Pseudomonadota; class Gammaproteobacteria; order Oceanospirillales; family Halomonadaceae; genus Chromohalobacter; species Chromohalobacter sp. HP20-39. The sequence continues at coordinate 40,761 of NZ_JAWHTP010000011.1, forward strand.
AAGCGCGAGGAGGGTGGCCAGGTCAGCCGGTATTTCCATGACCGCCTGGCGGTGGGCGATACCCTGGAGCTGCTGCCACCGGCGGGGCATTTGACCTTGGTCGAGGGCGATACGCCGGTGATGCTGATCAGTGGCGGCGTGGGGCAGACGCCGATGTTGCCGCTGGCCCGGCAGGCGCTCGTCGAGGGGCGTCGCGTCGTCTACCTGCATGCGGCGCGTGATGGCGCGATGCGTGCTTTCGCTGGCGAGTTGGCCGAACTGCGCAAGGCGTATCCGGCATTATTGCGGGTGATTAGCGTCTATTCTCGACCGCGCGCGGAGGATATGCCCGATCATGTCGGCCGCGTGGATGCCGACCTGCTGTCGAAGTATGTGCCGCGTGACGCCGACTGTTATACGGTGGGGCCGACGGACTTCATGCGCTGCGTCGATGCGGTGCTGGGGACGCTCGGGATCGAGGCGGCACGTCGCCATCATGAGTTCTTCGGCCCGGCTGAGCCGCTGGCGGATGTCGCCTAAGACATGGGGTGATGTTTTAAATGCAAAACGCCACGCCATTCGGCGTGGCGTTTTGCATGATGCGTGGCGCCTGACGGGCGCCTTTTCAAAGGAGGGGTGAAGGGGCGCCGGGGCAATCCCGGCGCTTGTCTGATCGGTATGGATGATGAGGCTCAGCGAGTCTCGTTGAGCACCGCCTCGGGAAAATGTCGGCGTAGAATCTGATTCTGAAACGCATCCACGAAGCGACTGTTGATGATGATGATGAAGCGCTCGAAGGGCGCTCCGGCATCTTCCTGGTGAATGCCGTCCACGCTGTGGAAGAGACGGTCGTCACGCAAGTGCAGGATATCGCCGGGCGCGAGAGTCGTGTCGGCTACGGGGGCAGTGCCCGCCTTGTCGGCATAGAGATGGTTATCACCCCCGGCGACATTGTGGCGACTCAGCACCAGGATGCTCAGCGCCTTGCAGCCGTCGGCATGAATTCCTTGGCCCTGCAGAGGATCGATCATGCCTTCGCCACGAACGCCGGTTATCTGCATCAGGATGGGCTCGTTGGGCTTCAGATCCCAGAGTCGCGCCCAGGCACGCACGAAGGCCTTCACGTCCGGCCGGGCCATGAATGCCGGCGTCAGTGGCTCATAGTAGCGCAGGCGGTCCGCCATGCTCTCGGCATCATTGAAGGCACCGCCCTGAGCCATTGGGCAATGGCCCATATCGACGACGGCGTCACGTTCATCCAGCGTCAGCCAGGACATGCGTTTCCAGCGACGGTTGACATAGGGATCTCGGGGCAGGTCGGCGGTGAATGCCTGCCAGGCCTCGAGATCAATCCGAGAGCGCACCTCGGTCCTGGCCCAGTCCTGCTGTTGCAGGGCGTTGATAATCTCTGGTGACCAGTAGTCGGCGAGTGGGTCGGAAGGTATGGTGCTGGAATTGAAGCCATACTTGAGGGTGTCGAGTTTCATGAGATTTTCTCCATTAGAGTGTGGGGCGAGATTGCCCAAGGGTTGCACGGGATCGTCCGAGCAACCCTCGGAAAGGAGAATATCTGCCGCTAAATGTCAAAAAACGTATAAAACCTGTCATATTGATTTGACTTTGATCACACTTCGTGACGCTGGGTGGCAACGTCAGGCCGAGCCTGGCTGCCGTGTCGCTGAATTTCTGTGTATGCCTTTAGGATGAGAGGATCGAGGTGGTGCAAGGGGGCCATCTGGCCTAATGGTGCGAGCAACAGCACCTTTCGATGATGGATAAAGTGGATGAGCGGTCACGATTTCGTTTTCCGACGCTGGTTAGTGCGTCGGTGGCAACAGGTCCGGGCGAGATGGTTAGACGCCCATAGCGATAGCGTTCGGAGCGATATCGAACTCGTGCGCCGCCAGTATTTGGTGAGCGAACAGCGTTTCCGAGCTCTACTGGAGAGCCTGCCCAGGGTGGCGGTCCAGGGCTATGACCGCGAGCGCCGCGTGATCTATTGGAACGAGGCCAGCGCCCGGCTCTACGGCTATGGCGCCGAGGAAGCGCAGGGCCGATTGCTGGAAGAACTGATCATCCCGGAGTCCATGCGTGCACCGGTGGTTCAAGCGCATCAGGCTTGGGTGAGGGATGGGGTCGAGATTCCGCCGGAAGAGCTTGAGCTTCAGCACAAGAGTGGTGAGCTGGTCCCGGTCTTCTCCCACCATGTCATGCTCGGCGAGCACACCGAGGAGCCACTGATGTTCTGTGTCGACGTGGACCTCTCGGATCAGAAGCGGGCGCACCGCGAGCTGGACTTCGCCACGCGCTTCGATGCACTGACGCGTCTGCCCAACCGCCAGACCTTCGAAGCGCAGTTGGACGAGGTCATCATCTCTTGTCGTCGACAGAGTGCCGGGATGATGCTGGTCTATCTGGATGTCGATGACTTCGTGGCGGTCAACGATGTCCTTGGCTATGAGCAGGGCGACCGGCTGCTGATCGAGTTGACTCGGCGGCTGAATCAGGTGACGAGGGCGTCAGATATCATGTCGCGCCTCTCTGGCGACGAGTTCGTGATCGCCTTCCCGATGTTTCAGCGCAAGGAAGTGCTCCTGCAACTGGTCCACAAGCTCCAACAGGTCCTTCGCCCTCCTTTCCTGATGGATGGTGCTCAGCATCAGGTGACGGCCTGTCTGGGGATTAGCCTCTATCCGGACAACGGTGAAACGGCCCGCGAGCTAATCCATAACGCCGACGTGGCCAAGAACCGGGCCAAGTTGGATGGCCACGGTAGCGTGTGGTTCTTCGACCAGAAGCTCCATGACGAGCTGCTCTACCAGCACCGCCTCGTTGACCGCCTGTCGCAGGCCCTGGACAGTGAAGAACTCTCGCTGCACTACCAGCCTCAGGTGTCTGCCGCGAGCGGGCGTATCGAGAATCTCGAGGCGCTGCTCCGCTGGCAGCCGGCGGAGGGGCCGCCGATCTCACCGGCCGAGTTCATTCCGCTTGCTGAGCGTTCTGGCCTGATTCACCGTCTCGGTGATTGGGTCATGGAAACAGCCTGCCAACAGCGGGCGCTGTGGAAGAATGCTGGCCTGGCCATCGAACGCATCGATATCAATGTCTCCGGCCGGCAGTTGAGTCGGCCCGATATCTTCCAGCGCTTCGAAGACTGTCTGGCGCGCCATGGCCTGGGCCCTCGTGATATAGGACTGGAGCTCACTGAGAATGTGCTCATCGAGGCCGACGGCCGTATCCTGGAGGGTTTGCGCCGGCTCCATAGCCTGGGCTTTCGTATCGCCATCGATGATTTCGGCACCGGCTATTCGTCGCTGAGTTACCTCAAGCACTTTCCGGTCACGGCTCTCAAGATCGATCGAACCTTCGTGCGGGATGCCCCGGATCAGCCAGAGGATCGCGCGATCATGGAGGCTGCGATCTTCATCGGTCACCGCCTGGGTCTGGAGGTCGTGGCCGAGGGGGTCGAGAACCGTGAGCAGCTCGAGCTGATCCGGGAGATGCGCTGCGACCTGGTCCAGGGGTTCTATTTCTTCCGCCCTATGCCTGCTCTGGAAATGGAGCGCGTGCTGGGCGGCCTGGTAACGGGGCATCCCGGGGGCTCGGGCTGAGTCCACCGTCCGCTTGGCGTAGAATGTAAGTCTGCGGATCACCACGGCGGCAGGACATCTCCGTGCGCAGTCTGTCGGCGGCAATGAAGATGACAGGCAATGCGGTGATGGGTGAATATGAGGCCCTGGCGCCGGGGTGGGCGACGAATCGAGGAGACGAACATGCGAAAGGAGAGGCCGTGAAGCTGTTGCTGGCGGGTGCGGGACATTGCTTGAGCCTGGCGCTGGCGCGCGAGGCCAATCGGCGTCGCGACACCCAACTGACCATCGCTGAGGGGACACGGGTTACGGCGGAAACCTTGGCCGAGGCCCGGCCCGATGCACTGGTGGTGCCGCCGTTATCGGCGCCATCGCGCCTGGCGCCGGCCGAGGTCATGGCGCATGTCGAGGCGGTCGATGCCAATCTCGAGTTGTGTCGTGAGTATGACTTGCCATTGATCTGGTGTGTGTCCGATGAGCTCTATGAAGAGGGCGGCGACGGGCCGCTCGATGAGCATGTCATTCCCGCGCCGCGTGATGACAGCCTAAAACGCTTGATCGCCACCGGCGATCGGGTGCGTCAGTACCTGCCCAAGCACCTCATCGTGCGGTTGGGGCCGCTGTTCGCGCTCGATGGCGCGCATGCATGGTTGCCCGAATTGCTCGATACGCTGCTGACGGGTGACGAAGTGCGGGCCGCTGAAGACATCATCCTTTGTCCGACCTCCGTGGATGCGGTGGCTATGGCGTTGATCGGCATGATGCAGCAGCAAGGCTGTGGCGCCGATGCCTGGGGAGCCTACCACCTGGCGGGCACCGAGCCGGTCAGCCCTTACACCTTCGCTTCCGTCGTACGTACTCAGTTGGGAACACACCTGGAGCGTCAGGAACGCGACGCCACACTGGGAGCGTTGCATGCCTTGCGCCATCATCACGACCATCCGCTGCGGCGAGTTTTGAACTGTCGCCGCGTGTTGGATGTTTTCGGTATTCATCAAAAGCCCTGGCGGCTCGAACTGAGTCGCATGCTGGATGCTTGGTGCCTATTGCATGACAAGGAGTCGGCAACGTGAAGGTATTACGCAGTCTTGTCTTTTATGCCGGCTATTTTCTGGCGCTGCTGATCAGCGGGCTGGTATTGCTGCCGCTCGCGCCGTTTGTGCCTTTGTTTACGCGTTTTCGACTACTCAATCTTTACAACCGTTTCATCGTGGGGTGGTTTGCCGTGTCCTGCGGCGTACGTTATCACGTGAGTGGGCGTGATAACGTGCCCGAGGGGCCATGCGTGGTGCTCGCCAATCATCAGAGCGAGTGGGAGACGCTGTTCCTGCAACTGATCAAGGTGCCGGTGTGCACAGTACTCAAGCGTGAGTTGCTCAAGCTGCCGGTCTTCGGCTGGGGGTTACGCTTGATCAAGCCCATTGCGTTGGACCGCTCGCGGCCGTCCAGGGCCATGCGCATGGTGCTCGAGCAGGGCAAGCAGCGCTTGTCCGAGGGGCTGTCGGTACTGATCTTTCCCGAGGGCACTCGCGTGCCACCAGGGCAGCGGCGGCGTTACAACAAGAGCGGAGTGGTCATCGCTTGTCGTGCCGGTGTTCCGGTGCTGCCCGTGGCCCACAATGCCGGCGAACACTGGCCGGGGCGGCATTGGGTCAAGAAGCCCGGAGATGTGCACGTGGTGGTCGGTGAGCCGATCGCAACGCAGGGGCGTTCCACCGACGAGGTTCTGGTCGAGGTCGAGCGTTGGATCGAGGCGCAGCTCCGCGAAATCTCGGCGGTACCTCGGCCCGCTGAGGAGGATGAAGCCAGCAAGGTGCCGGCCTGAACCGCTGTCGATAGAGGGTATGCCAGCATGCAAAAGGGGCGTCTCTCGCGAGACGCCCCTTTTTCCGTGTTACCGGGAAATACACGGCGCGGAGGTCGCGCGTCTAGTCCCGGTAGCGCTGCAGTACCAGGCAGGCGTTGGTACCACCGAACCCGAAGCTATTGGACAACACGCGCTCGATGGCCGCATCGTCGCGGCGCTGGTCGACGATATCGAAGCCTTGGGCAGCATCGTCTAGCTCGCTGATGTTGGCCGAAGCGGCAATGAAGGAATGCTCCATCATCAACAACGAGTAGATGGTCTCCTGCACGCCGGTGGCGCCCAGCGAATGCCCGGTCAATGACTTGGTGGAGCTCATCGCCGGTGTGGTATCGCCGAATACCTCACGAATCGCCTTGAGTTCGGCGATATCGCCCACCGGCGTGGAGGTGCCGTGGGTGTTGATATAGTCGATTGGGCCGTCGACGGTCGCCATGGCTTGCCGCATGCAGCGCGCGGCTCCCTCGCCGGAGGGCGCGACCATGTCATAGCCATCGGAAGTGGCGCCATAGCCGACGATTTCGGCATAGATCTTGGCGCCACGCGCCTTGGCGTGCTCCAGCTCTTCGATCACCAGCATGCCGCCACCACCGGCGATGATGAAACCATCGCGCGAGGCGTCATAGGGACGCGAGGCGGTTTCGGGCGCGTCGTTATAGCTGGTCGAGAGCGCGCCCATGGCATCGAACAGGCAGGACAGCGTCCAGTGCTCCTCCTCGCCGCCACCGGCGAAGACCATGTCCTGCTTGCCGAGCTGGATCTGCTCGACGGCGCTGCCGATGCAGTGTGCCGAGGTAGCACAGGCCGAGGAGATAGAGTAGTTGACGCCCTTGATCTTGAACGGCGTGGCCAGACAGGCGGAAACCGTACTGCCCATGGTCCGCGTGACCCGGTAGGGGCCGACGCGACGCAAGCCTTTTTCGCGCAGCACGTCGGCGGCTTCGACCTGGTTGGCGCTGGATGCGCCGCCGGAGCCGGCAATCAAGCCGGTACGCTCGTTGGAGATGTCGCTTTCGTCGAGACCGGCATCGCGAATCGCCTGCTCCATCGAGACATAGGCGAATGCGGCGGCATCGCCCATGAAACGGCGCAGCTTGCGGTCGACCAGAGTGTCGAGGTCGATGTCGACCACACCGGCCACATGGCTGCGGAAACCGCGCTCGGCGTATTCGTCTTTGTACCGGATGCCCGAGCGCCCGCTGCGCAGTGCATCCAGTACCTGTTGCTGGTCGTTGCCCAGGCAGGACACGATGCCCAGGCCGGTGACTACCACTCGTCGCATGGAAGCCTCCTGATCAGAAATTCGCGGTGGAGGTAAACAAGCCAACGCGTAAATCGTTGGCCTGATAGATATCGCGACCGTCGACCGAAACGGTGCCGTCGGCAATTCCCAGTATCAACCGCCGGGTAATGATCCGCTTGAGGTTGATCCGGTAGGTGACCTTATCGGCGTTCGGCATTATCTGGCCCGAGAACTTGACCTCGCCGCAGCCCAAGGCGCGACCGCGCCCGGGGTGGCCCAGCCAGCCGAGGTAGAAGCCGACCAGTTGCCACATGGCATCCAGGCCCAGACAACCGGGCATGACCGGGTCGCCGGGGAAGTGGCAGTCGAAGAACCACAGGTCGGGGTGGATATCCAGTTCGGCGATCAGTTCGCCCTTGTCGTACTCGCCTCCGCCCTCCTGGATCTGCGTGATGCGGTCGAGCATCAGCATATTGGGGGCTGGCAGCTGGGCGTTGCCCGGGCCGAACAACTCGCCCTGGCTGCATGCCAGCAGTTCTTCGTAGCTGAAAGAATGTTGCTTGGTCACTGAGTCTTTCCGAGAGTCGAAATTGTGGTGCGTCGCAGAGCACGGACACCCTAGTCTACTAACAGTGCCGGATGAATGCACGCTGGGCCAGCCTACCGGGCGGACGCGGCCGGTGCAATCCGCTCATGGGCGCGGGTTGCGCCGGTTGCAAGAGAAGGGGCATGATGCCTGCACTTTACTGAACCTCCATTGCTTGAGCCGATACACGCCATGTGGTCAGCCTTCACGCTTAACCGTCCCCTGATCTGGACGGGCATTGCCGCCATGGCCTCCATGTGCCTTCTGCCGACGCTGATATTGCGGTTGGCGGCCTTGGTGGTGGTGATCATCGGTGGGGTGGACGCCTGGCGGCAGATCCGCTTGGAAGCTAACCGGCGTCGACTAACCGAAGCCGCCCTGATGCTGTCTCCCGATGGCGTGTTGATCGCGAATGCCCTCAATCGCATCGAGACGGTCAATCCGGCCTTTACGCAGATCACGGGGTATAGCGAAGAGGAAATACGCGGCCTCGATCCATCGGTACTTTCCTCGGGACGCCACGACAAGGCTTTCTACGAACGCTATTGGCAAACGCTCAACGCCACTGGCCAGTGGGAAGGTGAAGTCTGGAATCAGCGCAAACACGGCGATGAATTTCCCGAATGGCTCCGGGTCCGCACCGTCACTGATACCAAGGGACACGTCACGAATTACGTGGGCTTGTTCACCGATATCAGTCGGCACAAGGCGCGCGAGCAGGACCTGCAGCGTATCGGCTTCGAGGATCCGCTGACCGGCTTGCCCAACCGCCGGCGTCTGCATGACCTGCTGGCCTCGCGCTTGCAACGTTTGCGGGCCGGCGAAGAACTGGACATTGCGCTGATCGACATCGATGGCTTCAAGGCGGTTAACGATGCCATGGGCGTCGACAAGGGCGACCGCCTGCTGTCGCGCTTCGGGCAGCGCCTTGCAGCTTTCGTTGCCGGGGGCGTAGTGGGTCGCCTGGGCGGTGACGAATTCATGGTCATTCGCACCACGACCTTCGACGATCACGAGCATTGGGTGGATGAGTTGCGCGGGCATCTCAGTGAGCCGTTCGAAATCGATGACAAACCCCTGCGCCTGGGGCTGACCATCGGCAGTTGTCGCGCCCCCGACGACGGGCGCAATTCCAGTGTCTTGTTCCAGCGCCTGGAGTCAGCGCTCTACGCCGCCAAGCGCCACGGGCGTAACCATAGCCAACGCTTCCGTCCCTCGCTGGAAGTCGCGGGGGATCCTCAACTCGAGTTGCTCAATGAACTACGCCAGGCTCTGGCGCACGGCACGCAACTCGAACTCTTCTATCAGGCACAGTACCACCTCGACGACGAGCGACTGGCCGGCATGGAAGCCCTGCTGCGCTGGTATCATCCCACGCATGGCATGATCTCGCCGGGCACGTTCATCCCCCTGGCCGAGCGCCACGGACTGATGACGGCGCTGGGCGACTGGGTGATCGATCACGCCTGCGCGCAGTTGTCGACCTGGCGTCAGCAAGAACTATCGTTCGTGCCGGTATGGATCAACATCTCGGCGGTGCAGCTAATTCAGGGCGATCTCGAGGCGCGGCTGTCGTCCAGTTTGGCCAAGCACAACGTCCCCTCAACCATGCTGGGCTTGGAGCTGACCGAGTCGGTGTTGCTAGACGAGCGCGCGGGGGATATCTCGGCACGCCTGGTCGCGCTGCGTGACAAGGGACATCCGATCGCCATCGACGATTTCGGTACCGGCTACTCGTCGATGGCTTATCTCAAGCAGTTGCCGGTGGATAAACTCAAGCTCGACCGTGCTTTCGTGCGCGCTCTGCCTGACGATAGCGCCGATGCCGCGATCACTTCGGCGGTGCTCGCCATGGCGCGTGGGTTGGGGCTGGACGTGGTCGCTGAGGGTGTGGAAACCGAGGCGCAGCGGGACTACTTGCGTGATCAGGGCTGTGCCATGGTGCAAGGCTTCCTCTATGCCCGCCCCGAACGGGTCACCGATGTCGAGAAGCGGCTCAAAGGCGATCCCGAGATGTCGCTGCCCTGAGCGCCAGCCACCCGCATAGACTGCCCCAGAGCACGGCCTGCACCACCACGGCCCAAGGCGCCAGTTCGACATCGTCGGCTAGGCGCGCGCCCCCCAGGTAGGAACTTGGCCCCCCGAGCGCCCCGCCTAGCATCGCCAGCCGAGGATGCTGCCATAGCCAGGCGAGTGAATGATGAATCGTGGTCGCGAACAGCGGCCAGAGAAGCCACAGCCAGATCGGTAGCCCCGAGGCATCGGCAAAGCGTAAACCGCCGAGCAGCGTCAATGTGCCGTCCACGCCAGCGCCCAGCAGCGCGAACCCCGCCAGCCAGCGCCACTCTCTCGGCATACCCAGCCACCGCAAATGGCATGCCACGATCACCACGACCGTCGGCAACGCCCAGGGCGTACCGCCCAGCACGCAGGCCAGCCAACCAGCCTGAAACGCGAGTGCGTTTATAACCTTGCCAAGCATGGGATCAAGGCGCTCCGGTAAGCGGCGCGCGCCGATTGCCGGGTTTGGCCAGCAGCCACTGTGAGGTGCCGATGGTGCGCTCGCGGAAGCCACCTTCGCAGTAGCACAGGTAATAACGCCACATGCGGATGAAGCGTTCGTCATAGCCAAGCGCTCGAATGTGCTCGAGGCGGGCCTCGAAGCGCTGGCGCCACTCGCAAAGCGTGCGCGCATAATGGGCCCCGATCTCGTCCAGGGCGAGTACATTGAGTTGCGTGCGCCGCGCGATACTTTCCAGCATCGCCTGGTGGGAAGGCAGGAAACCGCCAGGAAAAATGTAGCGCTTGATGAAGTCGACCTCGCGCTTGGCTGCTTCATAGCGTTGATCGCGAATGGTGATGGCCTGAATCAGCGCCAGGCCGTCGTCGTCGAGTAAGCGGTCGACGGTGGCTAGATAAGTGGCCAGGTACTGATGTCCCACTGCCTCGATCATTTCCACCGAGACAAGGCGATCATAGCGCCCTTCGAGATCGCGATAATCGCGCTTGAGCAGGGTGATACGATCCTCGAGACCGGCTTCGCGGATGCGTTGTGCGGTATGCGCGTACTGCTCCTCGGAAATGGTCGTGGTGGTGACGTGGCAGCCTCGGGTGCGCGCCGCGTACAGTGCCAGCCCGCCCCAACCGGTGCCAATCTCCAGCAGGTGATGTTCGGGGCCGATGTCCAGCTTGTCGAGAATGAGCTCCAGCTTGTATGTTGAGGCGTCTTCCAGGCTGGCGTCGGAGCGTGGAAAGATGGCGCTGGAGTAAAGCCAGTGCTCGCGATCGAGGAATGTCTCGAAGAGGGCATTGCCGAGGTCGTAATGCGCGGCAACATGACGCCGGGCACGACCAGTGGTATTGCGTTGCAAGGCCTGAAGCGCGCTGAGCACGCCGTGCGCCAGCCGTGCGGGGCCCTTCTCCAGGCGCTCGTTGACGTGCTCCAGGTTGCGCGCGAGCAAGCGAATTAGCGCGACCAGGTCGTCACAGTGCCAGTCACCGTCCATGTAGGTTTCCCCGGCCGCGACGCTGCCACCCAGCGCGATGCGCCGCCAGACTCGGTCGTGATGTATCCGCAGGCGTACCGTGAGGGGGCCACCTCGGCCGAGGCGATGCGTGCCTCCGGCTTCCTCGACGATCAGTACGCCGCCCTCGAGGGTCGATAGCTGGCGCAGCAGGCGTGGCTTGAGCCAACGTGCCACGCGCGTGTCGAGCGTGCTGGCAGGTGTCTTGGTGGCGGAACGGGTCGTCGTCACGGGCGTGTCTCCTCGCCACGAGAATGTGAAAAGAGCGGCACGCGCTTTAGCCACAGGCGCAATGCCTCGAAATGAATGCCGGCCAGCGTCTTGAGACTCATCCAAGGGGCTCGCGCCAGGGCGGCAAGCCACGCGCGCCGCCCCGCCGGCGCGAAATGTAGGCTCAGCGTGGCGTCGAAATGTCGCGTGTCCTCGCGCCATGCCTCCATGTGCATCAGCAGGTGCTCGTCCGGCGTGTTGAAGCGCCAGCGATAGCGCATGTCCATAGGGTTGAACGGCGAGACATGCAGTGCCTTGTTGAAATGGGCGGCATGGGTATGGCGTGTCGGCGTCACCAGATAGGCATAGACGTGGCGTTCCCGCCACGGCGTGTTGGTGACCTCGCCGAGGATGGCGCACAGGCGTTCGTCGTGGTCGTAGGCGTAATACAGCGTGATGGGATTGAAGAGCACGCCACACAGGCGCAGCTGGGTCAGCATGCGAACGGGACCCTCGGGCACCGCTTCGCCCAGCTCATGGCGCAAACGCTGATGGACCGCCGCCTTGAGCGGGAGATGCGTAGGCCCCAGATAATCCTCGCGGCGAAAACGCGCCAGCGCGGCACGTCGTGCACTAAAGCCCGGCAGCGCATCGAAGAGCTCGGGGAGTTCGTCCAGGTCGATCCAGGCCATCCACACGCGGTAGGTGAAGTGATGCGCGCGCGGTGTGAATCGCCGATGGCGCAGCTCGCCCCGGGCTACTCGGCTATGCAAGAGGGCGCTCATGCCGGAGCTCCTTCCGCCACGGCGGAGGATGACGGGAGACGCCCTTGCAGCGCATCGGGTTCGTCGCAGCCCAGTGCGCGGGCCACGCGTAGCGCGCTCCATACACCGTCTTCGTGGAAACCGTGGCGCCAGTACGCGCCGCAGAAATGCGTGCGGTGTTGCGTGCCGGAGATTTCCGCATGGCGCTGCTGAGCGGCGGCGCCTGCCAGCGTGAAGCAGGGGTGACGATAGACGAAACGCCGCAGCATGCACTCGGGGGAAATGGCCTCGCTGTCGTTGAGCGTCACGCAGAAACGCGTTTCACCGGGCAGATGCTGTAGACGGTTCATGTCGTAGGTTACCGAGACACGCGCGTTGTCCTTCCTACCGTCGATGCGATAGTTCCAGCTCGCCCAGGCGCGGCGCCGACGTGGCAGCAGACGAGTATCGGTATGCAGCACCACGTCGTTGTCCTGATACGGCAGGGCGTCGAGGATCTCGCGCTCGGCTTGGCTTGGCGCGGCCAGCATCGCCAGGGCCTGGTCGCTGTGGCAGGCGAGCACCACCTGATCGAAACGTTCCTTTCCCTGGGGTGTGGTCAGTGTCACGCCCGTTGCATCGCGCTCGATACCCAGCACCGGGCAGGCCAGGCGGATGCGCTGGGCGTAAGCGGCCGTCAGCGGGGCTATATAGCGTCGTGCACCGCCCACTAGCGTGTACCACTGAGGGCGATCGTTCACCGACAGCAGCCCATGATGATGAAAGAAATGCACGAAGGACGTCAGCGGGAAATTCGCCATGTCGCGCTCGCTGGCGGACCAGATGGCAGCGCCCATGGGCAGCAGGTAGCGGCGTCGGAAAGTCTCGCTGTAACCGCCCTGGGTCAAGTACTCGCCCAGCGTCATGTTCTCCGGCAAGGTGCCGTGTGATAGATCGCGTACCGCATGGCGGTTGAAGCGCAGGATATCGCGCAGCATGCCGTGAAAGCCGGGACGCAGTAGATTGCGGCGCTGGGCGAACAGCGTATCGAGGGTATGGCCGTTGTATTCGAAGTCCTCGTGCGTGGCATGCACCGAGAAGCCCATCTCGGTGGCTTGCGCGGCCACGCCCAACTGCGCCAGCAGGCGCTGAAAGTGCGGATAGGTACGATCGTTGAAGACGATGAAGCCGGTATCGATGGCATGCCGGTGTCCGTCCAGTTCGACATCCACGGTCGCGGTGTGGCCGCCCAGGTGCTCGTTGGCCTCGAACAGCGTCACCTCGTGGCGTTGCGAGAGGTAATGGGCGCAGGCCATGCCGGCAATGCCGCCACCGACCACCGCGATGCGCGAGGTGGGCACGTTCATGAGCGATCCTCTTCGGCGGCGTTGCGGGTCAGGCGGCGTCCCAGGCGATGACGTAGCGTGGGCGGCAGGATACCCGCCAGTTTGACCAGCAAGGTGAAGCGACGCGGGAAGTGAATGTCGAGTGCACGTTTCTCCAGGCCGCGCAGGATGGCCTCGACGGCGGTATCGACCTCGACGCGCATGGGCATGGGGAAGTCATTGCGCTCGGTTAGCGGCGTGCGCACGAATCCGGGGTGTATGACGCTGACATCGATGCCTTCCGCTGCCAGATCGAGTCTCAGGGAGGCGAGGAAGTAGCTGATCGCGGCTTTGGACGCGCCGTAAGCCTCGGCGCGCGGCAACGGAAAGTACGCCGAAGCACTGGAAACAGCCGCCAACTGGGGGCGCTGTGTGCCATGGCGAGCGCGGCGCAGTAGCGGTAGTGCCGCATCGATGGCGTATAGCGTGCCGTGAAGGTTGGTGGCCAGCACGCGCTCGATGAGATCGACATCGAAGTTGCGCGCGTCTACGTATTCGCAGGTTCCAGCGTTGAGCAGGGCCAGTTCAAGGCCCCCGAAGACAGCTTCTATGTATTCCCCGGCGGCGGTGACCGAGGTGCGATCAGTCAGGTCGGCGGGGACCACCAGGGCATTCTCAAAGGGGGCCGCCAACGCCTCCAGGGCATCGCGTCGGCGTGCAGTCAGCGCGACCCGGTGGCCTTCCCGCAGAAACCGCATGGCAAGTGCCTCGCCGATGCCCGATGTGGCGCCGGTCAACCAGATGCGCTGAGGGGCCGCTGATGTGGTCATGAGCTCTCCTCCAAGTGATGCACACTGACTAGTGCGATGGTGACGTCGGACGCATGCGCCGCTTGAGCCAACGGATCAGCGCGCCGAATATGGGCAGGTGCTCATAAAGCATCGCGCCGGCATCGAAGTAATCGCGTTGCCGACAGATTCTCTCGCCGCGGAACGTCAGCCGTGAACACCCTGCGACCTCGACTCCGTGCCCGCTGGCAAGCCGGGGGTGCGTAAGATACATGACCCAATCGACGCAGGCGTCATCACCCTCACGCTGGCAGTGGCCGGTGTCGAAGCGGCACTCGGTGACGTTGTCGAGCATCTCGGCATAGTAGTGCAGTAACGCGTTGCGTCCCTCGATATGGTGTAACGGGTCCGTGAACGACACATCTTCAGTGTAGAGGTTTTCGAGGTCTTTTGTACATGTTTTGTCCAGCTTTTTGAAGGCATGACAAAATGTCTCCAAGGCAGGGTCCTGGCACATGCTGTCCTCCGAAAAGGGGGGCTGTTACTTCGTCAGTGACTTGAAGGCGTCAAGCGCGCGTTGGCGTGCAGCCTTGTGGTCGACGATGGGCTCGGCGTAGCCGGTTTGCCGGCGTTGCGTCGCGTTGGGGAAAAAGCGTGACTTGAGGGGCAACTCAGCTAGCTCGGGTAGGTATTCCGCGATGAAGCGGCCCTCCGGATCGAAGCGTTCCGCCTGGGTGGTCGGGTTGAAGATGCGAAAATAGGGTGCGGCATCGGTGCCGGTGGAGGCGGCCCACTGCCAGCCACCATTGTTGGAGGCGAAGTCGCCGTCGATGAGATGGCGCATGAAGAAGGCTTCACCACGTCGCCAGTCGATCAGCAAATGCTTGGACAAGAACATCGCCACGACCATGCGCAGGCGGTTATGCATCCAGCCACGCTGGACCAACTGGCGCATCGCAGCGTCGACCAGCGGATAGCCGGTGCGCCCTTCACACCAGGCCTGAAACCCGGCGTCATCGTCGCGCCAGACCAGGGCCTTGGTGTGCGACTGGAAAGGGCGGTGACGGTTGATGTCGGGAAAACTGGCGGCGATATGCAGATAGAACTCGCGCCAGATCAATTCGTTGGCCCAGGCGGTGAGGCCGGCATCGCCGTCGGCCAGCTGCCCCTCGTTGTTGCTCATCACCGCGTGCAGGCACTGGCGATGCGAGATCATGCCCAGCGCTAGGTATGGAGACAGCTCGCTGGTACCGGGCAGCTTGGGGAAATCGCGCTGACGCTTGTAGTGATAGCCGCGAAAGCGCAGGAAGCGCTCGAGCCGGTCGCCGGCCTCGTCCTGCCCCGCGGGCCACAGACTCGGGTCGAGTGGCGCGTCGTCCATTGTTTCGAGTTCGCGCGCGGGCGGCGGGTCGGCGTCGATGGTCAACTGGGCTTGGGGGGACGGTTCTTCCACCAAGGCGATGCGGCGTGACGCCAGCTGGCGATGCCAGGCCTTGGCGAACGGCGTGAACACGCTATACGGTTCGCCCTTGCCGGTGAGCAGCTCGCCGGGGGCGTAAGCGACGGCATCGGTATGGCCCCATGTCGCCAGCCCAGCTTCCTGGAAGGCAGATTCCACTGCCGCATCGCGGCGGCGCTCGTTGAGGGGATATTCGCGATTGAAGTGCAGCGCGCTGGCGCCATGCTCACGCGCCAGTTCGAGCAGTAATGCGGGCGCTTCGTCGAAGGTCGCGATGCGTCGCTGCAGCAAGGGGATATTGAGACCGGCCAGATGCTCGCGCAGCGCTGCTACGCCGCGTAGCCAGAAGTCGATCTTGTTGGCGCCGTGGTCGTGGCGTTGCCACTGCGCAAGGCTGGTCAAGAAAACGGCGATTACTGGTCCGCGTTCGGTGGCGGCATGCAGAGCGCGGTTATCGAAGGTTCGCAAGTCGCTGCGGAACCACATCAATTGCACATCGGACATAGCCAATCCCTGGCGCAGGTATAAAGGTTAGCGTCCCAGCAGCCCATGCAGGCGGCTGACTGCAGCGGGCAACTCGTCGCCGAGCGACGCGACCTGGGTGTTTTCCAGCTCCGTGGCACGGATGCGTGCCACGGGGCCGACCAGGCACAACGGCATGTCGAGCTGCTCCGCCAAGCGTGGCAACTGACGGCGAATGAGATCGCTGCGTTCGGCGTATCCGCTGGTCATGAGTACGGCGCTGGCTTTAAAGCGTTCCGCGGCCAGTGGTAATTCGTTGAACGGCAGGGCGGTATCCAACCATTCGACCCGAAATCCTGAGGCGGACGCGACCAGCGCCAAGAGCAGGAGGCGCAACAGGTCGCGTTCCTCGGGCAGGCGCAGCAATAGTAGGCGGGGCCCCGGCGTGGTTTGGTTGGCGTGGTATAGGCGAATGCCGACCCGTGTGCGCAAGAAGCTTTCCAGCAACCGGCGCTGCAACTCGGCACCAAATTGTTCGTGCCAGCGTTCCTCGAGTTGATCGATCACTGGCTGCCAAAGCGCGGCCACGCTTAAACTGGCGGGATAGAGCGCCATGCTGCGGTTGAACAGGACTTCCAGCGTGTCGCCATCCAGCGCGTCGACGGTCTGTAGCAGTCGCTGGCGCTGGCTTTCCCAGTCGCTGATATCCGCCGGCGGGATGTCATTGACGGCGGGTTCGGCTTGTTCGAGCAGGTCATGCACTTGGCTGACGGGGACGCCTCGGTTGAGCCATTGCAGGATGCGTTCGACCCGCTGTATATCCTCCCGCGCATAGAGGCGGTGTCCCTTGGGGGTGCGCTGCGGACGGATCAGACCGTAGCGGCGCTCCCAGGCGCGCAAGGTCACGGAGTTGACGCCGGTCAGCCGTGAGACCTCGCGGATCGGATACAGTGGCGAACTGGCCGGATCCATCGCCTGTTCACTCATGCGCTTAGGTTCCTCCTGTAGGTATAACCTTTAGCATGGGGGATGAAGTTGTACGTCGCAAGAGTTTTGTACAATCTTCATTACGTCTTACGCTTCCGCGCGGGACGTCACGATGCCTGCCAATGCTTCGACGAAGGCGGGATGCTGGCCGACGGGGTCGAGCAGTGTCAGTGCTGCCTGGGGGTATTGCGTACGCAATGCCTCGAGCTGGGCCGGGACGTCTTGGCGTAGATGGCGCCCGGCGGCAAAGAACAACGGCAAGATATCGAGACGTCGATGGCCTTGGTCATAGAGCTCGGCAACTCGAGTTTCCAGCGAGGGTTCGCTGAGCTCCATGTAGGCGATGACCGCGGGGGTTTCGAGGCGCGCGCGCAGGTCGTGCTCGAGCGTCTCGAAGGGCGCGCGCCAGCGCGCATCGCTGGAGCCATGGGCGAGAAGGATCAAGGCGTGGCTCATCAAGGTTCTCCTGGCTGGCCGGTGGATGACGTACAGCGTACGGGTGAGCATCGGCTATGCTATCTGGCAGGGCATGCCATGTACTTGCCTGCCTAACACCGCATACTCTGTACAATATTCGTATAATACGTGTTCGTACACCCCCTCATGCTCGGAGAGTCATCATGCGTATTCTGATCACCGGCGGTAGCGGTTTCGTCGGTCGTCTGCTCTGTCAACGCCTACACGAGGCCGGCCATCGGTTGCAGGTGGTATCACGATCGCCCAGTCGGGCGCGGAGGGTCCTGCCCGAGGATGTCGAGATCCGCGAGTCGGTCATGGCATTTGCCGACGACGCCCCCGAGGCAATCGTAAACCTGGCTGGCGAGCCCATTGCCGACAAGCGCTGGAGCGAGGCGCAGAAGCAGCGATTGCTCGAGTCGCGGCTCAACATCACGCGCGAGCTGGTGACGCTGTGCGAACGCTTGGAGACGCCGCCTCGGGCCATGGTATCCGGGTCGGCCATGGGCTTCTACGGCGATCAGGGGGAGCGCGACGTCACCGAACAGACCCCACCTACCGACGAGTTTGCCCATCGCCTGTGCGCGCAGTGGGAATCGGCGGCACGGGCGGCCGAGTCGCTGGGCGTAAGGGTCGCGCTGTTGCGTACCGGGCTGGTGCTCGACGCCGGTGGCGGCACGCTGAGCAAGCTGCTTCCGCCTTTTCGGCTGGGGCTGGGCGGCCGCCTGGGGAGCGGGCGTCAGTACATGCCGTGGGTTCATCGCGAGGATTTGGTGCGCATCGTACTGCTGTTGCTCGAGCGGGATGACCTCGAAGGGCCTTTCAATGCCTCCGCGCCGCATCCCGTCACTAATGCCGACTTCACGCGTACCCTGGCACATCATCTGCATCGACCCGCACTGATGAAGGTGCCCGCCGGGTTGCTACGACTGGCCTTGGGCGAGATGTCACGCTTGTTGCTGACCGGCGCCCGCATGCGCCCCGCGCGCCTGGAGGCGGCGGGGTTCACGTTTCACTATCCGACGCTGGACAGCGCCTTGAAGGCGATTCTCGGCCGCTGACGCGTGGGCCTCCCGTAGACTTACTCGGGCGGATCGACGGTGACGATCACGCGCACTGCGTCGAGGCGCAGACGCGTGGCATCGATGGCCGTATCCAGCGCCTGGCGCTCGTGAGTGAGGGCATCGATTTCCGCGTCGCGCACTGCCGGGTTGTGACGTGCCAAGGCCTTGAGACGCGCCAGCTCGGTGTCCAGTGTCTCGCGCATGCGCGTCTGTGCGGCCTCGACAATGCTCGGCAACTCGTTCTCGGCCTCGCCTTCGGCGTTGGTCAAAAGCTCGCGCAATTGTGCATGGCGCGACTTGATCAGGTCGCGCGCGACGGCCTTCTTGACCTTCTTGAGGTTCTTCGCCAGGCCCCCGAACGAGACCTTCTGGGTCAGGTTGGCGCCCGACTCGTCGAGCAATAATCGCACCGCCGTGGGTGGCAAAAAGCGCCCGACATTTAGGTGTTTGGGCGCCGGGCAGTGGGTCCGGAACACCAGCTCGGCCATCAGTCTCCCGCCGGGAATCGAGGGGTGCTGAAGCAGTGCCAGCGCCGTGTTGCCCAGGGTGCCGTCGAGGATGCGCTCCATCATTTCTCGCACCAGCGGATGCTCCCAGGAGAGGCGCTGCACGTCGTCGCGGGCCAGGGCGCGCTGTCGGTCGAACGTCGCCGAGAAGCCTTCCTCGCCTTTGACCAGGCCCGGCAGGCCGTCGAGCATGTGCGGCCCTGCCAGCAGGTGCTGGATATCGCCCCCTAGGTCACGACTCTCGACGCCGAACACGTCCAGCGCCTTATCCACATAGCGCGGAAGCGTCGTGTCCTCGTCTAGCTCGCGGATGGCCTCGGTGACGGCCTGGGCGCGTTCCGGGCGGCAAGCGTTCCATTCCAGCAGCCGGTCGCGGCCGGCTTCGTGCGCGGCGAGGCGGCTTTCGAAATAGGCGCGGGTTTCCGCGATGACCTCTTCGAGGGAAGCGTTGTCGAGCAGGGAGTCGGCCACGGTATCGCCGAAGGCATCGTAGAGCTCGCTGCCGATGCCATGCGGGGCGTTGAAAGCGCGCATGCCCTCGTCGTACCAGCGCAGCAGGCGCTCGCCGGGGCTGTCTTCGAACACCGGCACGTAGAGCTCGATGGCGTGTTGCTGGCCGATGCGGTCGAGGCGGCCGATGCGTTGCTCGAGCTGATCGGGATGCGCCGGTAGGTCGAACATCACCAGATGGCGGCAGAACTGGAAGTTGCGCCCCTCGGAGCCGATTTCCGAGCATACCAGTACCTGGCAGCCGTCTTCGTCGTCGGCAAAGGCCGCAGCGGCCCGGTCGCGCTCAATGAGCGTCATGCCCTCGTGGAACACCGGCGCCTGGAACCCGCCCAGCACGCGCAGCGCCTCGCTGAGTTCGCTGGCGGTTGTGTGGTCGTGGGCGATGACCAGCACCTTGTCGCGGCCGACCTCGGTCAAGCGTTCCAAGAGCCAGGTCACGCGCGGATCGATCTGCCACCAGGGTTCGGTATTGAGCGCACTGACGCCCGGCGAAACATCGCCCGGCGAATCGTCGCTCAATGCGCGATACATGGCGTCGGGGTAGAGCAGCACCTCGGGATGATCGAGCCCGGTAGCGATCAGCAGGTCATCGAGGTAGTCCATGTCGCGGTCCAGCTTGCGCAGTTCGCGGCGGTAGCTGGCGGGCGGGGTCAGGCGCGAGACGTGCAAATGGCGTTCGGGGAAGCCGGCGACATGACGGCGACTGTTGCGAAACATCACGCGGCCGGTGCCGTGGCGGTCGAGCAACTGCTCGCGTAGCTGGCGGCGGGCGCTATGGCGCTGCGTCTCGTCGCTTTCGGGATCGAACAACGTCTCGAGCAGTGCCTGGCTGTCCGCGTCGTCGATGACGGCGCCCACGGCGTCGCGATCTGCGGCATCGCCGGGCAGGCGTTCGAGAGCGTCCACCGCCTCAGCGACCTTGGCGTAGCCCGCTTCTTCGGCGGCGAAGGCATCCAGGCTGGTGTAGCGCTCGGGGTCGAGCAGGCGTAGCCGTGCGAAGTGGCCGGCCTGGCCCATCTGCTCGGGCGTGGCGGTGAGCAGCAGCACACCGTCGATGACGCGCGCCAACTGTTCGACACAGGCATAACCGGGGCCGCTGGATTCGGGCGTCCAGTCGAGATGATGGGCCTCGTCGACGATCAGCAGGTCCCAGTCGCAGGCCTGGGCCTGGGTTTGACGGTGCGGATTGGCGAATAGCCATTGCTGACTGGCCAGCACCAACTGGGCGCTCTCGAAAGGGTTGCCGACGCTGTGCTGGCTCTGCTGTTCGTCGAGCAGGGTGAAATGCAGCGAGAAGCGGCGCAGCATCTCGACCAGCCATTGATGGCTCAGGCTGTCGGGCACCAGGATCAGTGCACGCTCGACACGCCCGGTGAGCAGCAGGCGGTGCAGGATCAGACCGGCTTCGATGGTCTTGCCCAGGCCCACCTCGTCGGCGAGCAGCACGCGCGGCGCATGACGGCGCGAGACCTCGTCGGCGATGTACAGCTGATGCGGGATGAGGTCCACACGTGGTCCGGCCAGACCGTGCGCCGGATGCTGGGCGATGCGGTGATAGTGGTGCAGGGTGCGGTAGCGCAGTTCGAACCAGTCGTTGCGGTCGACCTGGCCGGTAAGCAGTCGGTCGCGCGCTTGCTGAAAGCGCATGCTGTCGGCGAGGCGGCTTTCGGGAAGCTCGTCGTATTCGCCGTTTTCGGTTTCGACGATATAGACCAGCAGCCCGTTGGCTTCCTTGGTGTCGTCGACGGTCAGCGTGCGGCCGTCGGCGGCTTCGATCCGGTCGCCGGCGCCGAAGACGACGCGGGTCAGCGGCGCCTGGCGAACGCTATAGGTGCGCGTTTCCTGGCTGGCGGCAAAGAGAACGGTCACGCTTCGGACGTCACAGCTCAGGATCGTGCCCAGCCCCAGCTCGGCTTCGCCGTCGCTGACCCAGCGCTGGCCCGGAATGAATTCGCTCATGATGCCTCGGGATGATGATGTAACGGTACGTGGCGCGCCGTCTTGCCGGGGGAGCATGCAGGACGGCGGGGCGCGGTATTCTACCGGAAAGCGGCGAAGGGCTTAACAGGCGATTGCGTTTTCAGGTCCTGGGCGATAGCCAGCGCATGAGGTGCGCCGTAGACAAATCGCCCATCTGATAATCGAGTAGCCGGCCGTGGCTGTCGAGGCGTAGTGTCAGCGGCAGTGCGGGCATGTCGAAATAGGCCTGCAGGCGTTGTTGCGGGTCGCGCAAGTCATGAGTGAAGGAGGCATTCCGGGCGTCGAGATAGCGTGCGGCTTGCAGTAGGGTCTGGCCTTCGTTGACCGTCACCACGGTGGCAGCGTCGCGATTCAGGTCGGCAAGCCGCGCCAGCGTGCGGCGGCATGCCCGGCAGTCGCTGCGCCACAGTACCACGATGAGCGGAGGCCCCGACGTCAGCGTATCGAGGCGCGTCGGGGTGCCATCGAGTGCGTTCAAGGTCAGATTCGGCAAGTGCGTGGGCGGAGGCTCGACCGCTAGCGGCTGCCAGGCGTTCAGCCCCCACCATAGCGCGCTACATGTCCCGAGCACGCCGGTGGCCAGTCGTCGCTGGCGCACGGGAAGATCGCGTAAGCGCCATAGTGTCCACGCGCCGGCACCGAGCAAGGCGCCCAGCGGATGATACCCGGACTGCCACAGCGTGACGGCCTCGAGTGGCGCCTGGGGATAAGCCTCGGGGTGCAGCACGACGTATATCAGGCGAGCCCCGATCAGCGCCGCCACCAACGTACCGCTCAACCACTGGCGTTGCCGTGTGCGGGGTAGGCGCAACAACGCGCCCAGCATCAATAGTGCGAGCGCCGTGAGGGCGGCGTAGAAAGGTGCGGATGGTAACGGCACGTGGCCGAGCATGATCGGCGGCATGAGATCCTCATGGTGGCGATGACGAATCGCGATGCCTGACACGTTACACTAACGCCCTTGGGGTCGCCTCTTTAAAGCGTGGTGGCTAGATTGAAGTTCTCGCGAGGCGTCAGGGCGAGGCGGACAGGGGAGAGTGCATGGTGAGTTCGCGCTATGGGATCGATGGTTTGCGCGCGGCAGCCATCGCCAGTCAGGCCGTGGGATTCATCCTGATCATGACGCTGGAAACGTGTCTGGGCGACGCGGCACGCCCCTGGCAGGGCGTGACCCTGGCACTGATGCTTCTCGCTGCATGCTGGGTGGCGCTGATGCGCCGCTATCGTCGCAACAAGCAGCGCCGGGCCATGGCCGAGCGGGTCAGGCGAGCGCACGAAGACGATGAGTGAGGGGGCTCATCAAGGTGCCAGGCCGTGTGGCCCCAAGGGTTGGCAGCGGCGTGGATCGAGAGCCAGCAGCATCAGCTGCCAATCGCCGGGTAGCGGTATGGTCAGTACCCGCCAGGCACAGCCACGCGAGGCACTGGGATGTTCGCACGACGCCTCCACGCAACGTGCGCCCTGGTGGGTCAGCAGCGGCGCAAGACGTTCGAACTCCACGTTGTCGGCTTCCAGGCGTAGCGTGCTGGCGGGTGCCTCGGGGTGCTCCTCAAGCAGTAGCACATGGCTGTTATGACCTTCGCGGTGCAGTTCAAGATAAGCGCTGTACGGGGTGCGCAACAAGATCGGCAGCGCCAGGTGTGCCTGTAACCACTCGAGCAAGGGCTCAAGGCGCGCGACATGAAGCGCGGCGGGTTCCAGCGATAAGCGTTGCATGATGGACTCCCAAGACGCCGATGGGCGTATCCATCAGTATGGATGCTGACGCGCCACTGGGAAGCACTGCATGACTATGGTGCGGATGCACGATGCCTATCGATGTTGTGGGGAAAACATTCTGGTGAAGCATCAGGGACAGAAGGCTGGTGGCACGTCCATGTGCCTTGGGGCTTCCTAGCCTGTCTACCGTGAGCCTATACGCGAGGATTAGCGATAACCTGGGTTAAGGAGTGGTAATCGTCGGCGTATCAGATCCCTTGTACCTCGATATCATGCGGTACTAACCTCCGTTTGTGTGCTCATGGTCCGGCATGTGTTGGCGACTGCGTGCCGCATCGTTGGCCGTGCGGCGGCGCACTGTCGGGGTTTCCGTGGCTGCTAGATCAACGGATTTCCATCTGCACCTTGTTAGGCCTTCTCCCCCAGGGCGGCAATATGGTCCGGCAAGCGATCGTGAGAGCCATACATGAAGTGGTTCTCCATGCGCTCTGCAAATTGGGCAGCCTCCGGATCGCGCTCCACCGCCATGGCTATCTCACGCACGTGCATCGGCGATGCGCCGCAACATACTCCGAGATAGTTGACTCCCTGAGCATGAGCGTCGCGAGCAAAGGCGCCGAGTTCGTAGCGATTGCAGAACAGTGGATCCAGGGCGGTCGGGAAAGGACGTCCGTGGGGAGCCGGACAGCTGCAGCCCTGATTGTCGGAGAGGTTGAAGAAGGTCGGCTCCTGCTCGGTGGTGCGATAGGCCACCGGTAGCGCCGCCACATGGCAGGCAACGGCATCGCGGATCTGCTGGATCCAGGGCAACATGGTGTCCGGCCCTCTGAAGCAATTCATGCCGACCACGCTGGCTCCCTTCTTCTCAAGGGCAACACAGGTTTCCACGATGCCGGGACCATCGATCATGCGATTCTCGGCCATCGGCGCCAGGGTGACGACGGCAGGCAGTCCCTTAGCCTTGATCGCGTCCAGAGCTGCTTCGGCTTCTCCGGCATAGTAGAAAGTTTCCGCGATGATGAAGTCAGCGCCTTCCTCTATGGCCCATTGCACCATCTCGTCGAACATGGCGCGCACACTCTGCTGTGAGGCAGGGTCTTCAGGGTCCCAGACGTTGCTGTTGGAAATGTTGCCGGCCATCAGATTGCCGACCTGTTTATTGGCGACCTTACGAGCAATCTTCAGGGCAGCCCGGTTCAGCGGTTCCAGCAGGTCTTCCTTGCCGATCACCCTCATTTTTTCACGGTGGCCGTTGTAGGTGAACGCCTGAACAACGTCTGATCCCGCATGCTGAAAATCACGGTGCAATGCTTCCAGTGCGTCCGGGCGCAGCAGCGCCACCTCGGGTACGAACTCACCGGCAGAGAGATAACCGCGCCGTTCAAGCTCGAACAGAAAGCCTTCGGCACAAATGAGGGGACCCTGGTCGAGTCGTTGGGTGAGCAAGTCGTGTGCCATGAATACTCCGAGGTGGTATGTGCCTTCAGTTGGCTGCATTTTGGCAGTCCTTTAATGTTCACCACCAGTGAAGGATTCTTATCCTCAAGATGAGTGAAATTCATTCATGAGAAGATCTCCAGTAGAGATTTGAATATTAACCAGGCTCTTTGGTGTGAGGTGATGGCGTCAGCTAGCCTTCTGATGCTTGGATCCTGTAGAAGCTAAGAGAAAAGCAACAAAAAACGGCCACTGCTCCGAAGAGCTAGTGGCCGTTTTTACAAATGTTCTTGGTCGGAGTAGCAGGATTCGAACCTACGACCTCTGCCTCCCGAAGGCAGCGCTCTACCAAGCTGAGCTATACTCCGTTCGCGCCGGGGTGCCGGCTCGACGGGGCTGCATTATACGCATCCGCGGTGCGCGCGCAACCCTTTTGCGAGGCGGCGGCGGGTCAGGTCTGGCGCTCGACAGCGAGATGGGCGAGCTCGGCCATGCTGTCGCGATAGCGGCTCTCGGGTAGAACCTCGAGCTGGGCGAGCGCGCGGTCGGCCATTTCCACGGCGCGGCGGCGGGTGTATTCCAGAGCGCCGGTATCGTTGACGATGGTCAGCACCTCGTCGAGATGATCGAGCCCGCCCTGGCGGATGGCGCGACGGATCAGCTTGGTCTGTTCGGCATCGCCGGCGGCCATGGCGTGGATGAGCGGCAGCGTGGGTTTGCCCTCGGCCAGGTCGTCGCCGACATTCTTGCCCATGGCGTCGGCATCGCCTTGGTAGTCGAGGAGGTCGTCGACGAGTTGAAAGGCCAGGCCCAGGTAGCGTCCGTAGAGTTTGAGGGCCTCTTCCTGCTCGGGGGTCGCATCGGCAAGTATCGCGCCGCTGTGGCTGGCGGCCTCGAAGAGCATGGCGGTCTTGCCCTGAATGGTGTCGAAGTAGGCGGCCTCGTCGATATCGGGATTGCCGATATTGGTCAGCTGCAGCACCTCGCCTTCGGCGATCACGCAGGTGGCGCCGGAGAGGATCTCCATCACGCGCATCGAGCCGACCTCGACCATCATCTGGAACGAGCGCGAATAAAGGAAGTCACCGACCAGCACCGAGGGGGCGTTGCCCCAGGCGTCGTTGGCGGTGGCCTTGCCGCGCCGCAGGTGCGATTCGTCGACCACGTCGTCGTGCAACAGCGTCGAGGTATGCATGAACTCGATCAGCGTGGCCAGGGTCACGTGGCGGTCGCCCGGATAGCCCAGCGAGCGCGCCGCGAGCAACACGAGCAAAGGGCGCAGACGCTTGCCGCCGCTTTCGATGATGTAGTGACCAATGGTTTCGACGAGGGGAACCCGGGAAGCCAGTTGGGCGAGAATGGTACGATCGACGGCGGCGAAATCATCCGCGACCGCCGCATGGATGGGCGATGCGTTGGGCTGCATGGGTCGGCTTGTCGCAATAAGGGGTTGGGCCGCCGCATTGCGGCCTTGGGCTCGGGCTATGCTAGGGGGCCCCCCGAGGGGCGTCAAGGCGCGTGCCGGGGTTGCGCGAGGCCGCGTCATTCGTGGTGTGAAAGACGCTTGCCCGGTATGCCGGTGTGTCGCTATAATACGCGGCTCGACTCATCATGCTCCCTGTCAGATGGCTGCCGGAAGGGGCGCCACTCGCCGCAGGCCGATGAAGAGCGCAATCCCGATGAGTGCTGGAGAGTGACATGTACGCAGTAATCAAGAGCGGTGGCAAGCAGTACCGCGTTCAGGAAGGCCAGACCCTGAAGCTCGAGAAGCTGGAAGTGGCCACGGGTGACACCCTCGAACTCGACCAAGTGCTGCTGGTTGCCGATGACAACGACGTCAAGGTCGGCGCACCGCTGGTTGAAGGTGCCAAGGTAACGGCGGAAGTCGTTTCCCATGGTCGCGGTGAGAAGGTGCGTATCATCAAGTTCCGTCGCCGTAAGCATCAGATGCGCCGTCAAGGTCATCGTCAGTGGTTCACCGAAGTCAAGATCACCGGAATTTCCGCGTAAGCGATATTCCCTAGATAACGCGAGGTATTTGCAATGGCTCATAAAAAGGCTGCCGGTAGTTCTCGTAACGGTCGCGACAGCGAATCCAAACGCCTTGGTGTCAAGCTGTTCGGTGGCCAGGCGGCGACCGCCGGCAACATCATCGTGCGTCAGCGTGGCACCAAGTTCCACGCGGGCAGTGGCGTTGGCATCGGCAAGGATCATACCCTGTTCGCTTTGAACAACGGTGTGATCAAGTTCGAGACCAAGGGTCCGAAAAACCGTAAGTTCGTGAGCGTCGTCTCCGCCTGAGACCGCCATGAACGATGAAGGAAAAGGCCCCGCTCAGGCGGGGCCTTTTCGTATAGGGCGGCCGTAGCCGTCGGGAGAAGTGTCCATGCAATTCGTCGACGAAGCCTCGATCATTGTGGAGGCCGGCAAGGGCGGTAACGGCTGCCTGAGTTTCCGGCGCGAGAAGTACGTTCCCAGGGGTGGGCCGGACGGCGGCGACGGTGGGCACGGCGGTAGCGTCTACCTGATCGGTGACGACGCGCTCAATACACTGATCGATTTCAAGTATCAGCGTTTCTACAAGGCGCCCAATGGGCAGCCCGGCCAAGGCCGTCAGATGAGCGGCCGAAACGGTGAGGATCTGCACGTCAAAGTGCCGGTGGGGACCACGGTGATCGACGAGGATACCCTCGAGGTAATCGCCGACGTGACCGAGATCGGCCAAGTCGAGCTGGTAGCGCAGGCAGGGCGTCGGGGGCTGGGCAACATTCACTTCAAGTCTTCCACCAACCGGGCGCCACGCAAGACCACACCGGGCACCGAGGGCGAGCGCCGCAACCTGCGCTTCGAGATGAAGGTGATGGCGGATGTCGGCCTGCTGGGCGTGCCCAATGCCGGCAAGTCGACGCTGATTCGTGCCGTTTCGGCCGCCAAGCCCAAGGTCGCCAACTACCCTTTCACCACGCTGGTGCCCAACCTCGGGGTGGTCAAGCTGGGCACGCACGAGCATTTCGTGATGGCCGATGTACCCGGGCTGATCGAAGGCGCGTCCGACGGCGCGGGTCTGGGCCTGCGCTTCCTCAAGCACCTGACTCGCACGCGGTTGCTACTGCATGTTGTCGATGTGGCGCCGTTCGATGAAAGCGATCCCGTGGAGAGTGCGCGCGCCATCGCGCACGAGCTCGAGCAATTCTCCACCACGCTGGCCGAGCGTCCGCGTTGGTTGGTGCTCAATAAGCTCGACTTGCTTCCCGAGGAGGAGCGTCAGGCTAAGGCCGATGACATCGTCTCGCGCCTGGAGTGGACGGGGCCAGTGTTCCGGATTTCGGCGATCAGCAGCGAGGGTACTCAGCCGCTGGTGCAGGCGGCACATCGCTGGCTGACCGAGCAGCGTCAGCTCGAGGCGGAAGACGAGGCGGCCTTCGAGCATGAGCGCGAGATGCGCCAGCGCATGGAAGATGAGGCCGTGGCGCGCGCCGAAGCGCGCATGTCGCGCAAGCGCAAGCCGGCCCAGGAAGATAATGATGATTTCGACGATGACGATTACGACGTCGAGGTTGAATACGCCCCCTGAGCGGAAGCGAGAAGGGAGGGAAGCCGGTGAATGAGTCACAGTCGACGAGTCGTGATGCTTTGCATGGTGCGCGGCGTGTCGTGATCAAGATCGGCAGTGCATTGTTGACCAACGACGGCCGAGGTCTCGATGCCGAGGCCATCGGCGGTTGGGTCGATCAGATCGCCTCCCTGCATGCGCGCGGTGTCGAGGTCGTGCTGGTCTCGTCCGGGGCGGTGGCCGAGGGCATGGCGCGTCTGGGCTGGGCATCCCGCCCCTCGGCAGTGTATGAATTGCAAGCGGCGGCGGCGGTGGGGCAGTCGGGCCTTTCGCAATGCTACGAGGGCCACTTCGCGCGGCACGGTCTGCGCAGCGCGCAAGTGCTGCTGACGCATGATGATCTTTCCGACCGCAAGCGCTATCTCAATGCGCGCTCGGCGTTGCGCACGCTGGTCGCGCTGCGCGTGGTGCCGGTGATCAACGAAAACGACACCGTGGTCACCGACGAGATCCGCTTTGGCGATAACGATACGCTGGGCGCGCTGGTGGCCAACTTGCTGGAAGCGGACGCGCTGATCCTGCTCACCGACCAGGAAGGCTTGTTCGATGCCGACCCACGCCACGACCCCGAGGCGCGGCTGATCAGCGAGGGGCGCGCTGACGACCCTGCCCTGGCGGCGTTTGCCGGCGATGGCGGCGCCCTGGGGCGCGGCGGGATGACGACCAAGGTGCGTGCGGCGCGCCTGGCGGCGCGCTCCGGTGCGTTGACAGTGATCGCCAGCGGGCGTCAGGCGGCAGTGCTCACGCGACTGGCGGAAGGCGAGGCGCTGGGCACGTTGTTGATGCCGGATCATGCGCCGATGGCGGCGCGCAAGCGGTGGCTGGCGGGACAGCTTCAGGTGCGCGGCACGCTGGTGCTTGACGATGGCGCGGTCGAGGTACTGCATCGCCATGGCTCGAGCTTGCTGCCGGTGGGCGTGCGGCGTGCCGAGGGCGCCTTCAAGCGCGGCGATATGGTGGTCTGTGTCAACGAGCGGGGAGAACGGGTCGCCAAGGGGCTGGTCAACTACGGTAGCGACGAAGCGCGGCGTATCGTGGGCCAGCCCAGTCACCGCATCGAGACGCTGCTTGGCTACATGGAGTCGCCGGAGCTCATTCACCGCGATAATCTGGTCATCATCTGAGGGGCGTGATGTCGAGGAGGCGGTCGGTGAACCTATAGCCGTTTCCATGCGAAGCATGCTAGAATACTGCATCCTCTCAGACACGGCCCGTTATGGGGCGCCTTGTGAGTGGCGATCCCATTTTGGCCGATTCGCGTGACATAGCATAATAGTCATGCGAATCAATTTCTTACAGAACATGACTGTCAACATCTCCAAGGAGTAGACGGTGGCGAACACCAAACAGGCCCGTAAACGCGCACTCCAGGCGGAGCAGCGTCGTCAGCACAATGCCAGCCAACGCAGCATGGTGCGCACGTATATCAAGCGCGTCGTCAAGGCGATCCAGAGCGGCGATCACGGTCAGGCCATGACCGAGTTCAAGGCGGCACAGCCGGTCATCGACCGCATCGCCGACAAGGACGCGATCTCCAAGCGCAAGGCTGCACGCATCAAGAGCCGTCTGAATACGCGAATTAAGGCCCTGGCTGCCTGAAGCCGGGACTTGGCGGCAACGCGTGAAAAAACCGGCTTCGGCCGGTTTTTTTGTAAGTGGCGCTTGAAGGATGTTTATAAAACAGGCGAGCACAATCCTTGTGTAAACATCCTCTTGGGTGTCGACTCCGAGGGCGTGGAGGTAGTCGGTGACGGGTAAGCAATCACAGCCGGAAGCAGTGGCGGCGTCGCGGCCTTCGGCGCGTGGCGGCCTGTTACGCTCAGGAATGGTGGTCAGCACGATGACCATGCTCTCACGCGTACTCGGGTTGGCG
Organism: Chromohalobacter sp. HP20-39; assembly: GCF_033052815.1. Lineage (NCBI taxonomy): Bacteria > Pseudomonadati > Pseudomonadota > Gammaproteobacteria > Oceanospirillales > Halomonadaceae > Chromohalobacter > Chromohalobacter sp. HP20-39. Next base: position 70,679 of record NZ_JAWHTP010000011.1, read on the forward strand.
CGTGATGTCGTGATTGCGGCCTTGTTCGGCGCTGGCAGCGGTGCGGATGCCTTCTTCGTCGCCTTCAAGATCCCCAACTTCATGCGCCGCCTGTTCGCTGAGGGCGCCTTCAATCAGGCGTTCATTCCGGTGTTGTCCGAGTACGCCACTCAGCGGACCCGTGAAGAGGTGCGAGAATTGCTTGATGCGGTGTCGGGCAGTCTCGGCTTGATACTGGCGTTGCTCAGCGCCGTGGCGGTGCTTCTCGCGCCCTGGCTGGTATGGCTATTCGCGCCGGGCTTCAGCGCCGACCCGGGCAAACTGGCGCTGACCGCTGACATGCTGCGCCTGACGTTTCCCTATTTGTGGCTGATTTCGCTGACGGCCTTCGCGGGTAGCGTGCTCAACACCTGGAACCGCTTCGCCGTGCCGGCGTTCACCCCGGTGCTGCTCAATCTGTCGTTGATCGGCGCGGCGCTATGGCTGACGCCCTGGATGCAGGACCCCATCATGGCATTGGCCTGGGGCGTGCTGATCGCGGGTGTCGTTCAACTAGGCTTTCAGGTGCCGTTTCTGGTGCGCTTGGGGCTGACGCCGCGTCCCTGGCCCAACTTCCGGCACCCGGGTGTGCGCCGCGTTCTAGCATTGATGGCGCCGGCGCTATTCGCCGTGTCGGTGTCGCAAATCAATCTGTTGTTGGATACCGTGCTGGCGTCGTTGCTGGCGTCGGGTAGCGTGTCTTGGCTTTACTACTCGGATCGTCTGGTGGAATTGCCGCTGGGGGTGTTCGGCGTGGCGCTGGGCACGGTGATCCTGCCGGCGCTCTCCAAGCGGCACGCCGAGCAGTCGCCCGAGCATTTCGCGAAGATGCTCGACTGGGCGCTGCGCGCGGTGTTGTTGATCGGGTTGCCTGCGAGCCTGGCCTTGGTGCTGCTGGCCGAACCATTGCTGGTGAGCCTTTTTCATTACGGGGCGATGACCGATCACGACATTGTGATGGCGGCGCGCAGCTTGCGCGCCTATGCGCTGGGCCTGCTGCCCTTCATGCTCATCAAGGTGCTGGCGCCCGGCTATTTCGCCCGCCAGGATACCAAGACGCCGGTCAAGATCGGCGTTTTCGCCATGCTCGCTAACATGGTCTTCAATCTGTTGCTGATCTGGCCGTTGGCACATGCCGGTCTGGCGCTGGCCACGGCGCTGTCGGCGTTTCTCAATGCCGGCTTGCTAGGCTGGGGGCTACGGCAGCGAGGCGTCCTGATATTTCAGCCGGGCTGGGGACGCTACGCAATGACGGTGGGGGGCGGCTGTCTGGTCATGGGGGGCGGCCTATGGTGGCTGATACCCGAGTGGCACTCCTGGCTAGATTGGGACGTATGGCAGCGCGCCGCGACCTTGTTGGGGCTGACCCTGGGTGGCGTAGTGGTCTATTTTGGATGGCTGGCGCTATGTGGGGTGCGCCTTAGGCATTTCCGCCTGCGTGGCTGAGGGTGGGGCAGGCCTGGCGGATGGCTGTCAGTTGCCGCCCCCTTGGTTATAATCGAACGTTTCACCGGCATATGAACGGCACATGGAACTGATCAGAGGACTGCACAATCTGCGCGAGGCGGGCCCGTGCGTGGCGACGATCGGCAATTTCGATGGCGTGCATCGCGGTCATCAGGCGATCCTCGATCAGCTCAAGAGTCGCGCCATGGTGCTGGGGCTGCCGATGACGGTGGTCGTCTTCGAGCCCCAGCCGCGTGAGTATTTTGCCGGCGAGCAGGCACCGCCTCGGTTGAGCCGGTTGCGCGACAAGGTCGAACTGCTGGCCGAATACGGCGCCGAGCGCGTCGTCTGCCTGCCCTTCAATGCCGCTCTGCGAAGTCTGACGGCCGACGAGTTCATCGAGCGCGTGCTGATCCGGGGTCTGGGCGTCAAGCATCTCGTGGTGGGTGACGACTTCCGTTTCGGCTGTGACCGGGCGGGGGATTTCGCGTTGCTGCAACGCGTGGGCGCACACCGGGGGTTTGAGGTCGAGCATACGCGTACCTTTGCACTCGACGACGAGCGCGTCTCGAGCACTCGGATACGCACCCTGCTGGCCAGCGGCAACTTCGCCCAGGCTGCGCGGCTGCTGGGGCGCCCTTATCAGCTCTCGGGGCGCGTGGTCGCCGACCGGCAGCTGGGGCGCACCATCGGCGTGCCCACCGCCAATCTGCCGTTGGCGTCGCGTTCCCTGGCATTACGCGGCATCTATGCCTGCGTCACGCGGCTGCCCGATGGCCGCGAGTTGCCGGGGGCGGCCAACATCGGTTGGCGGCCGACGGTGGGCAGCACCCGGCCGGTGCTGGAGGTGCATCTGTTCGATTTCGACGGTGACCTCTATGGCCAACGCCTCACGGTCGTGCCCTGCGCGCGGCTGCGAGGCGAGGTCAATTTTGCGGGGCTGGAAGCCCTGACGCGTCAGATTCATGCCGATCTGGCGCAAGCACGTCGCTATTTCCGCGCGGCGACGCCGTTCGATGCCGTCGCGCTCGAGCTGCCGTGCACTACGACTGGCTGGACTTATCCGCTGGCCTCGGCGCCTCTGGCGCCCGAGCCTTCGACTTCCGACTCCTCGGCCGGCGCTCGCCCGGCCGACCAAGACGATGGCTGACCTTCCGCTATGAGCGATTACAAACACACCCTGAACCTCCCCGAGACCGACTTCCCCATGCGCGGCATGTTGCCCAAGCGTGAACCGGGGCGGGTATCGCAATGGCAGGACATGAACCTTTACGAGCGCTTGCGCGAAGCGCGCGCCGGCCGCGAGAGCTTCGTGTTGCACGATGGCCCTCCCTACGCCAACGGCAGCATTCATATCGGTCATGCCGTCAACAAGATTCTCAAGGACGTCGTCGTCAAGTCGAAGGCGTTGGCAGGATACGATGCGCCCTATGTGCCTGGCTGGGACTGCCACGGTCTGCCCATCGAGCATAAGGTCGAGACCACCCACGGCAAGCATCTCGCCGCCGATGAGGCTCGCGATCTATGCCGCGAGTACGCGGGGGCGCAGATCGAGGCGCAGAAGACCGACTTCGTGCGCCTGGGCGTGATCGGCGACTGGGAGCATCCCTACCGGACCATGGATTTCGCCAACGAGGCAGGCGAAATCCGCGCCTTGGCCAAGATGGTCGAGGGCGGGTATGTCTTCAAGGGGCTGAAGCCGGTCAACTGGTGCTTCGATTGTGGCTCGGCCCTGGCCGAGGCCGAGGTCGAGTACGCCGACAAGAAGTCCGATGCCATCGATGTCGCCTTCACCGCCGCCGAGCCTGCCAAGCTGGCGACGGCGTTTGGGCTTACCTCGCTCGACAAGCCGGCGGCGATCGTCATCTGGACCACCACGCCGTGGACCATTCCCGCCAACCAGGCGTTGAACGTGCATCCCGATTTCACCTACGCGCTGGTCGATACCGGCGAGCGGCTGCTGGTGCTCGCCGAGGAACTGGTCGAAAGTTGTCTGGCGCGCTACGGCCTTGAGGGCGACGTCTTGGCGATGACCACGGGCGCGGCGCTGGAATTCATCACGTTCCAGCACCCGTTCTATGAGCGTGTGGCACCGGTGTATCTCGCCGATTACGTGACCGTGGAAGAGGGCAGTACGGGGATCGTCCACTCGGCGCCGTCGTACGGTCTGGATGACTTCATGACCTGCCGCGAGCACGGCATGAGCTTCGATGACATGCTTAACCCGGTGCAGGGTAATGGCGTGTACCGCGATGATTTGCCGTTCTTCGGCGGGATGATGATCTGGAAGGCCAATCCTCAGATCGTCGACAAGTTGCGTGAAGTGAATGCGCTGATGGTGCATACGCCGATCACGCACAGCTACATGCACTGCTGGCGCCACAAGACGCCGGTCATCTACCGCGCCACCGCCCAGTGGTTCGTGGGCATGGACCGCGAGGACGATGCGGGGCGCACCCTGCGTCAGCGCGCCTTGGAAGGCGTCGAGGCGACGCAATTCGTCCCCGCCTGGGGCAAGGCGCGCCTGCACTCGATGATCGCCAACCGCCCCGACTGGTGCATCTCGCGGCAGCGCAACTGGGGCGTGCCGATTCCGTTCTTCCTGCACAAGAAGACCGGGGAGTGGCATCCGCGTACCGTCGAACTGATGGAAGACGTCGCCAAACGTGTCGAAGCCGAGGGTATCGATGCCTGGTTCCGTCTCGACGCCCACGAATTGCTCGGCGATGAGGCCGAGCAGTATGACAAAGTGACCGATACCCTCGATGTGTGGTTCGATTCCGGTACCACGCATTGGCATGTGCTGCGTGGCTCGCATTCGCTGGGGCATGCACAAGGGCCGCGCGCCGATCTGTATCTCGAGGGCTCCGACCAGCATCGCGGTTGGTTCCATTCGTCGCTGCTCACCGGGTGCGCCATCGACGGTCACGCGCCTTACAAGGCGCTGCTGACCCACGGCTTCACCGTCGACGAAAAGGGCCGCAAGATGTCCAAGTCGATGGGCAATGTTATCGCCCCGCAGCAGGTGATGGATAAGCTGGGCGCCGATATCCTGCGCTTGTGGGTGGCTTCCACCGACTATTCCGGTGAGATGGCGGTCTCCGACGAGATATTGAAGCGCACCGCCGATGTGTATCGCCGTATTCGCAATACCGCGCGCTTCTTGCTGGCCAACTTGAATGGCTTCGATCCCGCGCGTGACGCCGTGGCGTTCGAGGACATGCTGGCCCTGGATCAATGGGCGGTGGATCGCGCCGCGCAGCTTCAGCAGCGCATGCGGACGGCCTATGATGACTACCGCTTCCGTGACGTCTACCAGCAGGTGCACGATTTTTGCGCACATGAGCTGGGCGGCTTCTATCTGGATGTGATCAAGGATCGCCAGTACACCACCCAGGCCGATTCGCGCGCGCGTCGCAGCTGCCAGACGGCGCTCTATCATGTGGTCGAGGCGTTGGTGCGTTGGGTCGCACCGATCCTGTCCTTCACCGCCGAGGAAATCTACGAGGCCATCCCCGGGGCGCGCGGCGATAGCGTGCTGCTGGAGGAATACTACCCGCATCTGACGACCCTGAAGGCGGATGCCGGCATGGGCCGTGAGTTCTGGTCGCGGGTGCTCGAGGTCAAGCAGGCGGTCAACAAGTGCCTGGAAGACGCACGTAACGCCAAGGCGGTACGCAACAGCCTCGCCGCCGAGGTCACGCTTTACGCCGATGATGGCTTGCGCGAGACCTTGTCGCAGCTCGGTGATGAGTTGCGTTTCGTACTGTTGACCAGCGAGGTGCATCTGGCGTCGCTGAACGTGGCGGGCAGCGAGCAGGCCGAGGCCAGCGAGCTCGACGGCCTCAAGGTGGGCGTGATGGAAAGCCCGCACACCAAGTGCGAGCGCTGCTGGCATCATCGCGCGGACGTGGGGACGCATGCTGCCGATCCGAACCTGTGCGGTCGCTGTCTGAGCAACCTGCCCGACGGGCCGGGCGAAACGCGCCGTTATGCCTGAAGCTGCGATGCCTGATGACGCATCACGGGCCATAGCGCCGCTTGATCATGACATGAGAGGCTCGAATGAACGACGCTGCAACGCCTGATCGATCGGTATCGCCGCCCATGCAGCAGCCCTTGCGCTGGCTGTGGTTGGCGTTACTGGTCATCGTGCTGGATCTTGGCAGCAAATGGATCGCCAGCACGTATTTGATCTATGCACAGCCGGTCGAAGTGTTGCCGGTGTTCAACTTCACGCTGCTGCACAACACCGGCGCGGCGTTCAGCTTCCTGGCCGATCACGCCGGGTGGCAACGCTGGCTGTTCGCTGCCATCGCCATCGGCGTGAGCATCGGCCTGACCGTGTGGTTGACACGGCTCAAGGCCGATGAACGCCTCTCGGCGGCGGCGATTGCACTGGTCATCGGCGGTGCGTTGGGTAATCTTTATGACCGCCTGGTGCACGGTTACGTAGTCGACTTCCTGTCGTTTCATTGGCAGGGATATTACTTTCCTGCCTTTAACTTGGCGGATACCGCCATCACCTTGGGGGCTATTGGCTTGATTCTGGCCTCCCTGCGTGACGGCCGACGACACACGGCGACATCCGATAAGAGAGACGCCCCATGAGTGAATACCACATCGGCGATGGGATGGAAGTAACGTTGCATTTTACCGTCAAACTGGAAGATGAGACGGTGATCGACTCCACCCGCGACAAGGCACCGGCGACGTTCCAGGTCGGCGATGGTAATCTGCCCCCGGGATTCGAGACCCCGCTCAAGGGCATGACCGATGGCGAGACCGGTCGTTTTACCATCACCCCCGAGCACGGCTTCGGCCAGCACAACCCGCAGAACGTGCAGCGTCTGCCGCGCGACCAGTTCGACGACGAGCTCGAGGTCGGCACGATGATGTCGTTTACCGACCCGGGCGGCGGCGAGCTGCCCGGCGTCATTGCCGAGATCGACGAGCGCAATGTCGATGTGGACTTCAATCACCCGCTGGCGGGGCGTACCCTGACCTTCGAGGTGGAAGTGATCGAGGTTCGTCCGGCCACGACCCATTAAGCTTTGACGGGCGCACGCCGCCCATCGATACGATGCCACGACGCATCGAGGCGAGGTAAGCATGCAAATCAAGCTGGCCAATCCACGCGGTTTCTGTGCCGGTGTCGACCGCGCCATCGAGATCGTCAATCGTGCGCTCGATGTGTTCGGGCCACCCATCTACGTGCGTCACGAAGTCGTCCACAACCGCTTCGTGGTGGATAGCCTGCGCGAGCGCGGCGCGGTATTCGTCGAGGAGTTGCATGAAATCCCCGACGACGTGATCGTCATCTTTTCCGCCCACGGTGTGTCGCGTGCGGTCCAGCAAGAGGCCGAGCGGCGTGGGCTGCGCATCTTCGACGCCACCTGCCCGCTGGTCACCAAGGTGCATATGGAAGTCCTGCGCTACGCCAAGCGTGGTCAGGAGTGCGTGCTCATCGGGCATGCCGGCCATCCCGAGGTCGAAGGCACCATGGGGCGCTACGATACGTCCTTCGGTGGGCAGATCCACCTCGTCGAGGACGAGCAGGACGTGGCGAGCCTCGAGGTCAACGATCCCGAGCGGCTGGCATTCGTGACCCAGACCACGCTGTCCATGGATGACACCTCAAGGGTCATCGATGCCCTGCGCGAGAAGTTTCCGCGTATCGACGGGCCGCGCAAGGATGACATCTGCTACGCCACCCAGAACCGCCAGGACGCCGTGCGCGGATTGGCCAGCGAAAGCCAACTGGTGTTGGTGGTGGGCAGCCCCAACAGCTCCAATTCCAACCGTCTGCGTGAACTGGCCGAGCGTACCGGTACGCCGGCGTATCTGATCGACACCGCCGAGCAGATTCGCCCCGAATGGGTAGACGGCGTGGGCACCATCGGCATCACGGCCGGTGCCAGCGCACCGGAAGTCCTCGTCCAGGCGGTCATCGACCGGCTCCAGGCGTTGGGCGCCGAAGTCCCCGATGAACTCGCCGGGCAGGCGGAAGACATCACTTTTTCCATGCCCAAGGAACTGCGCGAGCAGGTGATCGCCAGCGCTTAAGCCGTTGGTAGTATGCGACACAATGTGTCGTTACATTTCGTTGCAGAATAGGCTACATTGGGGGCGTCCGGACGTTCGCCCCTTGCCGCGTGCGCGACGCTTTGCCTCAACCATCAGGAAGTCGTACGTGCCGCATCGTGCTTGCCGCTTTCGCCACGTGTCGCATCATCGTGGTTTTTCCCTTCTCGAATTGCTGATCGTGCTGGTGATCTTCGCGATCATGGCGAGTATCGCCGTGCCCAGCTTTCAGTCCTTGCGTCAGCACCAGCAGCTCACCGACGCCAGCAACGCATTGGTCGCCGCACTGCGCCTGGCGCGGGGCGAAGCCATCATGCGCGAAGACGAGGTCACGCTGAGCGCAGTCGAAGACGGTGGCTGGGCGCAAGGCTGGCGCATAGAAGGTGGAGGGGATAGTAATAACCCTATCGCCGTCCATCAGCCGCTACCTGCCCAGCTTAGCGTGGGAGACAAGAACGCTCGGTCGCAAATTGTCTTCGGGTCCTTGGGATATCCGAAAGATGGGGAGGCGGCCAGTTGGCAATTGCGCCTATCGGGTGACTCGCGTTGGATATGTTTGAAGGTAACCGGGCGGGCCTATGTCGCCGAGTCGGGCAAGACGTGTAACGAGGAGAGTGGCGAGTGATGGAATCACCGATACAGCGTCCTCCTCATCGCCAGCAAGGTTTCGGCCTAATCGAAGTGCTGGTGGCGCTGACCATCCTCTCCATCGGCATGCTGGGGCTTGCCGCCATGCAGCTCAAATCCTTGCAGGCCGCCCGCGAGAGTCTCAATACGACACTCGCCACCATCATGGTCCGCGACATGAACGAACGCGCCTGGGCGCAGCAGGATGAAACTTGTAAGGCTCTGTTGAGTAAGTGGCAGACAGATGTCGCTAAGGTTGACGGCCTTCCCTCGCCCCATGGTAGTTGGCCTGATGATGTCGGCAACGGCCTTTATGACCTCGAGATCACTTGGCAGGGACGTGGAGACCCGGATGACGCAGACTATGAGCCTCCGCACGTGAACTTGGTGGCCCTCTTGCCGTGTGAGACGGAGGGCTAATGAATAATCAACAACGCCAAAGCGGCTTCACGCTGATCGAAACGATGATCAGCATGTTGCTTGGATTGATTATCCTCGGCGGGACGGTGACCGCGTACCAGGCCATCAGCGGACTTGGTGAGCAGCGAGATGCCGTCTATCAATTGCAGGATGAGCTACTCTATGTGCACCGTACGCTAGCTCAGGCTGTGACAACGGCCGATACGGTAGAGGTGATCGACGACAAGACGTTGAAGATTACGCCTTTCGAATCGGCGGAAGGTGGTGGCGACGCAGGGTGCCCACAAAGCGGGAGCGAGTGGACTGTTGTTGCTGGTAATGGTGGAGATCAGAAGCTGATGTGCAATGACCAAAAAGTGCTGAGGTTGGAGGCTCCAGGCATTACCAGTGTGAATTTTTATGACTCTAGCTCTGAGTCTGAAGGATGTATCGATGCCAAGAATCGATATGTATGCGTCACGTTGAAGTACACCCCATGCCGCGAAAAAGATGAGTGTGATGTACAAACTCTAAGCTTTAATCTTGCCTCTCGCGCAACGTCTGATAGTGATGGTGGTCCGTGATGCGTCCTCATAAGCAGTCTGGATTCGTGCTTATCATTGGGTTGATGCTGCTGACAGTGGCGTCCGGTGCTGTCGTGTCCAGCATGTCTTTCAACAAGTACCAAGAGCGCCAGGCGGGTAATTATGTACGTGCCAACAATGCTCAACTAGGAGCCGATGAGGCCTTTCGGCATTTTATGAAAGATGACGCCGAATGGGTAGGTTATGTTAAGGCGAAGGTAAGGGAGAAATTGCTGACGGATGATGAAGATCCAGACCCGATTATATTAAATAAAAGTTATTTTAATACCTTGCCAAATAACCCTCCTTTACCTTGGAAGGACCGCAAGATATATGCATCCGGAGGTCAATACACGCGTCCCATGGTCGAGCGTGTCGAAAAAGTCGATAATGATACGGTCCGCGTGACATTTTCGGGACGCAATTTAGTCGACGGCAATTCCAGTAATGTTGGTTTTTCGAGTTTTAAGGCCGATTTTAACGTAGGGGGCGGTGACGAGCCCGGCGGTGCCTATCGTGAAGTCCTGCTAGGCTGCGAGGGCGTGTCCCTGAGCGGCAGTGCCAAGATCGATAGCTATGATTCCCGCAAGGGGGCTTATGGCGCCAAGCTGGAAGATGGTGGGTACAACCGTAACGGTACCCAGGGTATTATATCCACTAATGCTGATAAAGACGGCAATGTGACTCTCAACGGGTCGTCGCCGATTTACGGCCAAGTGCGTGCCACCGGTAATGTCACCGCTAGCGGTTCGGCATCAATCCATGGCGATATCCAAGCTAACGGCGATGTCATTATCAGCGGCGGTGGTTCCAAAATCCTGGGTAATGTCGCCTCTCGCCAAGCGGTGCGCTTGAGCAGTAGCGGGCTTGTGGAAGGTAACGTGAAGGCTAACACGGAAATCGTCACCGGTAATTGGAGTTCACGAATCGAGGGCGATGCCACGGCGCCGGTCGTGCGTACGACCACCAATCGTGACGTGGCCGAGCAGGTGGAAGGCACCATCAACCTTACATCGCCGAACGTGGGCGAAGTGACGACGGCGAGCTGCGACTCTTTCACGACGCGAGAAGGTGCGACTATCGGTGAATTGAGCGATGCACTGGCGCCTTACGCCTCGTCGGGGAGCCTGTCGATTGGCGGCGGCAATCAGACCTACACGCTGACGCCGAGTGGCCTGCAGGTACCTGCGGATCGTAACAATAATAGCGTACCCAACCCCGATAGCTACCAAGTCACGCGCGATGTCACCGTCGAGGGTGTCTTTCCCGAGCCTACCAATGCGCTGGTGCTGGACAGCTTCTCGTTGGGTGGCAGTGCCAACTTCGTCGTCGATGGTGGCGACATGACCCTCTACGTCAAGGGCGATATCAATATCGGCGGCGGCGCCTCGTTCACTGTGGCCGAGGGGAGCTCGCTCAAGATCGTCACCGACGGACGCTTCAACCTGCCCAGTGGCCTCGATATCGCTTCCGATAGCGGGACCGACGACGAGGGCAACCCGATCCTGTCCATCTATTCGACGTTTGATGACGGCGGCGCTAGTGGCTGGAACGCCGGCGTCAATATCAGCGGCAACTCCACCTTCAGGGGCACTATTTTCGCGCCGTACAGCACCGTTAATGTCGGTGGTAGCGGGGAGTTGTTCGGTGCCGTGAAAGGGCAGCGTGTCGAGGTTTCCGGCAGTGGCGATATTCACTACGACGAGGCACTGATGGAGTCGAGTATCGGCACCGGGGATGGTGGCTCCGGGAATGAGGCTGGCGATGGCGAAGGTGGCGAAAATAACGGCGGCACTACCTGGACACTGGTGGGCTTGTCATACGGCCAGCCGGAGGAATGAGTCATCGCGCGCAGGCGGCGTCTCCATCGGGCAGGCGCTCGATGCGTACCCGTCCGCCGCGACTCAGCACGATGCGCCGTGCCGGTGTCGTCGTCTTGGCCGTGCACAAATAGAAGCTGCCGATCTGAAAGCTGCCCGAAGCGCGAATCGAGTAGCCGTTCGGCGCGTAGCGCACGTAGCGCCGCAAGGGCTGGTTGGCGTGCAGCCGGAGCCCGCCTGGCGGTGCACCACCCGCGCGTAGCGTTGGCTCCGAGGACGATTGCTCGCCATCGTCATTGCGATCGGCGAATATGCGCCAGCCCCGAGTCCATCCTTCCTGCTCGCTTATCATCATTACCGGCACGCCTTGGCGAATGGCCTCGCTGCGGGCGTAGTAGAGCGCCTGATAAAGCGTGTGACTGGCGGCCTGCAAGCGTTGATCGCGTAGCAAGTGACCCATGGCGGGCACGCCCTGGGTGGTGAGTACGCCGACAATGACGATGATCACGAGCAACTCGAGCAGTGTCATTCCTCGCATGCGCCACGATGTCGAATGCATCGATTGCCTTTCTATGTATTAGAAATTACTTTATATGTTTATAAAGGAGTCCGGGCAGGCGAGCAAATACGATGCGGGTGACATACAGGAATGCGCGATGGCGGGATGGGCATGGGTCGGGTTTCAGCCTGATCGAAGTGCTGATCACGCTGTTCATTCTGTCCTTCGGCATGCTGGGATTAGCGGCTATCCAGGCCCAGGCACTGCGGGCTCAGCGGCATGCCGATGCCCAGTCCCAGGCGGTGCAGCGGGTGGAGGCGATGCTCGAGCGTTTGCGTATCGACCGTCGCGGCGCGTTGGCCGGTGCCTACGATCAGCCGTGCAGTGACGACCCCGCCAGCGCCGCCTCGGGCCAGGTGCGCACCTGGCTGAAGGGGCTCGTGAACGCACTTCCTCAGGCGCAAGGCTGCATCGAGGTGACCGGCGATGACGATGTGGCGACGGCCACGGTGAAGGTGATCTGGCGAGCGCCCCGTGCGCGCTGGAGTGATGACGATGGGCAGCGGCAATATCGAGTGCAAACCCGGCTTTGAGCGACCCACGTCGGGGCGACGACGCCAACGTGGGGTGTCGCTGATCGAGTTGATGGTGAGCCTGGCGCTGAGCATGATCGTGCTGCTCGGCGTCATCGACCTGTTCATCGCCTATCAACAGCAGTATCGCTTGCAGACGCAACTGGCCCAGATGCAGGAAAGCGGCCGCTTCGTCACTGACGTACTGACGCGGGAACTACGCAAGGCGGGGTATGCCGAAGGGGAACAGGCGCAGACCTTTCCGGCGACATCGCGTTTTGCCCAGGGCGCCATCGTCGCGGGGGACGATAGCACCTTGCGGGTCCGCTATTACGGCAGCACGGATGAGCCTCTGCAGGATTGCCTGGGCGGGCACATCGAGAACACCGACATCACGCGGGCCACGTTGTCGCTGAATGCCGCGCGGGGATTGGATTGTGCGGTAAACGGTGCGTCTCCCCAGCCGCTCGACGCGAATGTCGAGGCCATGGCGCTGCGTTATTTCGTCGGCGGCTGGCGTCGCGCCGCGCGCGTCGGCGACTGGGCCAGCGTCAAGGGGGTGAGCATCGAGTTGCTGGTGGCCTCGCGACAGGAGGGGCTCGTCGACGCGGCATCGTCGTATGTCTTCAACGGCGAAACCGTCACGGCGTCGGATCATCGCCTGTATCGGGTGTATACCACGAGTGTGGCCCTGCGCAATGTGACGTCGCCACCACTTGCCTCCGTGCGGGATGAGTCTTCACCGTGAACGTCAGCGGACCCTCTCGAGAGCGGGGCATGACGCTGATCGTCGCGCTGATTCTGCTGATGGCGATGACGGCGTTGGGGCTCGCCGGCTTGCAGAGTGCGGTCCTGCAGGAGCGCATGGCGCGCAATGTCATGGATCGCCGGGTGGCGTTCCAAGCGGCGCAGGCGGCGCTTGAAGAAGGCGAATGGCGATTGCGTCACGCGGCGTATACTTTGCCGGATGCTGAGGGCGACTGCACGGCGCTGGATTGTCTGACACCACGGCTATCGAACGCCAGCCAATGGTCGGCTGCGCGCTGGCGGCGTGAGGGATTGGCTTATGGTGACAGCGGTGCCCCGCCACTGGCGGGTGTCAGCGAACCGTCGCGTGTGACGTTCTCGCTGCTGGCGAGTGTGTGCCCCAAGGCGGGGGCGTCATGCCAAGTGCGTGTCGAAATGACGGCATTCGGTTGGGGCACGCGCCCGGTGACGCATGCGATACTCGAGCGTCGTGTCACGCTGATACTGCCTCGCGAGTCAGGCGAGGCGTTGATTCAAGCCCAGCAGGCGCAGGCCGATAATGACGACACATGCGTTACCTCCTTTTCCGAAGGGCCCTTTCGTCCGGCGTGGCGCGAGGTCTTGCGTTGAGTGCCTTGCGTAGAACGTCTCGTTTTCCATCTTCAGGAGCCCATGCCATGCGTCGACACCAAGGCTTCAGCCTGATCGAGTTGATGATCGTGCTGGTCATCATCGGGATCCTGGCCGCGATCGCCATCCCCTCGTACACCGATTATGTGCGCAAGGCGGAGCGCGCCAAGGCCCAGACTAAATTGATGGAATGGGCGTATCGGATGGAGCGTCAGTACACGCAATATAATCGCTACGATGCTGGCGATACTGATGAACTGGTGCCGGAGAGTGAGGCTTACCAGTTCAGCTACGCTGCGCTTTCGGCCAACGAATTTACGCTCAAGGCGACGCTCAAGAACAGCCAGGATGGGCAGGATTGTGCTTGGATGAGGCTGGATCAGGCCGGCCAACGGGGAGAGCCGGCGGGCGAGGACTGCTGGTAAGAGGGGCGCCTAGCCGCTGCCCTGCACAAGTGGCACATGGTAGATTACGGGTTTCGCAATGATGAAATGAGTACCCGCGTGAGTGATTTCCTGATCGTTGGGGGCGGCGTCATTGGCATGATGACGGCCCTGCAACTTGCCGACGCCGGTGGCCGCGTCACCTTGCTCGAACGCGGCGAATGCGGCCGCGAGGCCTCCTGGGCCGGTGGCGGTATCGTCTCTCCCTTGTATCCCTGGCGCTATAGCGCGCCGATTTCCGCCTTGTCGCGCTATTCCGAAGGTGCCTACCCCGAATTATCGCTGCGCTTGCTCGAAGAAACGGGTATCGATCCCGAGTATCGCCAGCGAGGCTTGCTGTATCTGCGGGTCGACGATGAACCCCGGGCGCTTACGTGGGCACGCGAGGTCGGCAAGCCCCTGGAGCGGGTCGGTGCCGATACGATTTACGCCAAGGAGCCCAATGCCGCGCCCGGTTGCGACTCGGCGCTGTGGATGCCGACCTTGGGCAGTATTCGTAATCCACGCTTGTGCAAGGCGCTGCGGGCCCGCCTGCAGGCGATGCCCAACGTAACCCTGCGCGAGCATGTCGCGGTCGAGGCGCTGGATGTGGCGGATGGCCGCCTTCGTGGCGTACGGACCTCGGCGGGCCACGAGGCGGCCGAGCGCGTGGTGGTGTGCGGTGGCGCCTGGGCCGGCCAGCTGCTGGCGGGTGTCGGCGTAACGTTGCCGGTGCGCCCGGTGCGCGGGCAGATGATCCTGTTCAAGGCGCCGCCCGGCCTGGTCGAGCGCGTGGTGCTGAAGGATGGTCGTTACGTGATCCCGCGGGGCGACGGGCGAATCGTCGCCGGCTCGACGCTGGAAGAAGTGGGTTTCGATCAGCGCACCACCGAGGTGGCCAAGGGCTCGCTTTACGATAGCGCGCTGTCGATCGTGCCGGCACTGGCCGAATGCCCGGTGGAGCATCACTGGGCCGGGTTGCGCCCCGGGTCGCCGAACGGTGTGCCGTATATCGGTGCGGTGCCGGACATCGAGGGGTTATGGGTCAACGCCGGCCATTATCGCAATGGCCTGGTGCTGGCGCCGGCCTCGACGCGGCTGCTGGCCGATCAACTGCTGCAACGCGCGCCGGTGGTCGATCCCGCCCCCTATCGGCTAGGTGGTGTCTGACGACACGGCGTTTTGCCAGCGAGCCGGCGTTGCGTGACAATACAGCCATGAGGCCGTCTCGACGGCAGTTTCTACAGCCAATCGCAATGAGAGAGGCGCTTTCCGCTCATGCAAGACCTGACTCTGGTGATGGCCCAGCTCGACCCGCTGGTGGGCGATATCCCCGGCAATACCGCGCAGGCCATCGAAGCCGTGCGCGAAGCGCGCATCGAACATCGCGCCGATGTAGTGGTCTTCCCTGAACTGTTCCTGACCGGCTACCCGCCGGAAGACCTGTTGCTGCGCGAGTCGATGGAAACACGCCTGGAAGAGGCGCGTGCGACAATGGCGCGCAAGGTATCGCGAGACGTGATGGTCATTATCGGTTATCCAGGCAGGCGCGATGGCCGGCTGCATAACCTCGCGGGCGTGTTGTACAACGGCGAATGGCTCGGCGAATACGCCAAGCAGGCGCTGCCCAACTATCAGGTATTCGACGAGCAGCGCTATTTCACCCCGGGGCACTCGCCGCTGGTCATCGGGCATGGCGGCGCCAAGCTGGGGATCCTCGTTTGCGAGGATCTATGGGACGGCGCGCCGGTGACACAGAGCGTCGAAGCCGGCGCCGACATCCTGATCACACTCAACGCCTCGCCCTATCACCGCGACAAGCCGCTCGAACGTGAACGGTTATTCGCCCGTCGTGCTCAGGCGGCTGCGCGGCCGCTGGTATATCTCAACCAGATCGGTGGACAGGACGAGCTGGTCTTCGATGGTGGTTCGCTGGTGCTCGATGCTCGGGGCGAGGTCGCGGTACGTGCGCCGTTCTGGGAAGTCGGGCTGATGCCGGTGCGTTTTACCGACACGCAAGGCACTTGGGCGCCCGAAGCCGGCGAATGCGAACCGCTGCTGGCCTCGGAAGAAAGCCTGTATTGCGCACTGGTGACCGGGCTTCGCGACTACGTCAACAAGAGCGGCTTTCAGGGCGTAGTGTTGGGACTCTCCGGCGGTATCGACTCGGCCCTGTCGCTGGCCATCGCGGTCGATGCTCTGGGGCCCGAGCGCGTGCAAGCGGTGATGATGCCCTATCACTACACCGCGGATATCTCCAAAGCGGATGCGGCCGCGCAAGCCGAGTTGCTGGGCGTGCATTACGAGGTCATGCCGATTGCACCGATGGTGGAGGCTTTCACTTCAACGTTGGAAGAGAGCTTCACCGGGACTGAGCGCGATACCACCGAAGAGAATCTGCAATCGCGTTGCCGGGGCGTACTGTTGATGGCGCTTTCCAACAAGAAAGGGCTGATGGTGTTGAGCACCGGTAACAAGAGCGAGATGGCGGTGGGCTATGCCACGCTGTATGGCGATATGGTAGGCGGCTACAACGCGCTCAAGGACGTCTACAAGACGTGGGTCTATCGCCTCGCCAATTGGCGTAATGCGCAGGCGCCGGCGATTCCCGAGCGTGTCATTACGCGTCCACCCTCGGCCGAACTGGCTCACGATCAGGTGGACAGCGATTCCCTACCGGGTTATGACGAGCTTGACGCGATCCTCGAGCGTTACATCGAAGGCGACATGAGCGCTGAAGCGATCATCGATGCCGGCTTCGCCAGCGAGGATGTCTATCGGGTCGTGAAGCTGGTCGACCGCAGCGAATACAAGCGGCGTCAGGCACCGGTGGGGGTTCGTGTGACGGCGCGGGGTTTCGGGCGGGATCGCCGCTATCCCATCGTCAATGGCTGGCAGCCGGGGGAATAACCCCGGCTGCCGCCGGGGAGCTATAAGAAGGAAGAGCGGCGCTGCGCGCCTGGAAGCTGGAAGAATCGCTATCTGCCAAGGCAGGTGTTTTTAGCGTTTGATTTTTCTTCCAGCTTACCTCTTATGACTTACAGCTCCCCGGAGGAGCGCCGTTAGAGCGTCAACGGCTCGGCATCGACATACTTGGGATCGAAAGCCTTGCCATCGAGGCGCGGATTGTCGGGGTCGTTCTTGATGAGCGTCTGCAAGGCGGTGCGTGCCCGCTCGGGCATGTTGAGCCCCATGTAGCCTTCGACTATGACGGCCAGGGCGTCGCGCGTAGCGGGGGTCTGCGGATAATGCTGGAGAACCCATTTGCCACGATTGATAGCCGCTAGATAGGCGCCCTTGCGCAGGTAGAAATCGGCTACATGCAGCTCATGGCGCGAGATCACATTACGCAGGTAAACGATGCGTTGGCGTGCGTCGGCCGCATAGGGGCTTTCCGGGAAGCGCCGCACCAGCTCGCCGAAGTCGACATAGGCATCACGTGAAGCACCCAGGTCGCGCTTGGAGATGTCGATCAACTCGAGACCTTCAAGGCTGAAGCGCCCGGCTTGGTAGGCGGCCAGACCGCGCATGTAATACGCGTAGTCGACCTGCTCGTGATCGGGGTGCAAGCGAATGAAGCGGCTGGCGGCGGCACGCGCTTGCTCCCAATCCTCAATCTGATAATACGCGTAGATCAGTTCCAACTGGGCCTGCTCGGCGTAACGCCCAAAGGGGTAACGCGTGTCCAGCGCCTCGAGGCGTGTCACAGCAGTGCTATAACGCCCGGCATCGAGCGCCGATTGCGCTTGCTGATAGAGCGCCTGTTCTTGAAGGTCCGGTGCCGGCTCGCTGCTGGCGCAACCGGTGAGTAGCGCGCCACTAAGCAGCAACGCACCGAACGTGCCAAGTGAAGGGAATCGCATCGTCATCCTCGTTCAACCAATACGGGGCGGCCGTGCTAGAATCCGCCAGTTCGGAGTCACTATAAAGCAAACGCCCCCGGTGGCGAAATGGAACCGAGCATTGCCATGGCAGATACCGTGCAGCGAGCAGAGCGCGTCCCCGAAACGATGGCCGGCCAGCGCCTCGACCAAGCTGCCTCGACGTTGTTCGCGGACTTCTCCCGCGAGCGCCTCAAGGCGTGGATCAAGTCAGGGGCGCTGACTTGCGATGGCGCGTCCGCGCGTCCCAAGGACAAGTTGCGTGGTGGCGAGCAACTAGCTCTCGAGGCCACGCTTGAAGAAGACAAGCGCTTCGCGCCGCAGGCCATGGCGCTGGAGGTCGTCCATGAAGACGACGACGTCATGGTGATCGACAAGCCGGCGGGACTGGTCGTGCATCCCGCCGCAGGTAACCCTGACGGTACGCTGCTCAATGCGTTGCTATACCATGCGCCCGGACAGATGCAGCTGCCCCGCGCGGGCATCGTGCACCGGCTCGACAAGGACACCACCGGCTTGATGGTGGTGGCCAAGACGCTGTCGGCGCATGCTTCGCTGGTCGAGCAATTGCAGGCGCGTACGGTGTCGCGTGAATACGATGCCGTCGTCACTGGCAGGATGACGGCTGGAGGCAGCATCGATGCGCCGATCGGGCGGCATCCCAAGGATCGCAAGCGCCAGGCCGTCACGCCCTCGGGCAAGCCGGCGGTGACGCATTACCGTGTGGTGGAGCGTTTTCCTGCCCATACGCATGTCCGCTGTCGGCTTGAAACCGGGCGTACCCACCAGATCCGCGTGCATTTGGCGCACCGCCGCTTTCCCTTGATCGGTGACCCGGTCTATGCCGGGCGTCTCAAGCTACCGGCGGGGGCCAGCGAGGCACTGAAGGATGTGCTGCGGCATTTCCCGCGTCAGGCCTTGCATGCACGCAAGCTGGCCTTCGTGCATCCGGGTACCGGCGAGGCGGTGGAGTTTCGCGCGGCGTTGCCGGACGATATGCTGATGTTGCTGGATTTTCTGCGCGATGCAGCCAACACGCACGCTGAGTGAGCCTCACATGAGCGAACGCCCTACCTTGATTCTGCCCGACTGGCCGGCGCCGAGTACGGTCGGCGCCTTCGTCACCACGCGTGAGAGCGGGCCCAGTCAGGGCGCCTTCGCGTCCTTCAATACGGCACATCACGTGGGCGACGATGCCGCGTCGGTCGACCGCTGCCGCCGCCTGTTGAGTGCCGAGCTCGACGACGCCCGTCCCTTGTTGTGGCTGAACCAGGTGCATGGTGCCGCCGTCCAGCAGGACTACCGCGCGGCATTCGCCGAGCAGCCGCCGCGAGCGGACGCTTCGGTGGCTTTCGACCAGGGATATGCCTGTGCGGTCCTGACCGCCGATTGTCTACCGGTGTTCTTCTGTGATCGCCAGGGCACGCGCGTGGGCTTGGCGCATGCCGGCTGGCGGAGCCTGGCGGGCGGCGTGCTGGAAGCCTGCGTGGCGGCCTTGGGGCAGTCGCCGGACGAGCTCATGGCATGGTTGGGGCCGGCGATCTCCAAGGCGCAGTTCGAGGTCGGCGCTGAGGTGTTCGAAACCTTCGTGGCCGTGCAACCCGAAGCGGAAAGCGCCTTCGAACCCAGCCCTTACCGCCTCGGGCACTATATGGCTGACCTCTATCGCCTGGCGCGATTGCGTCTCGAGCGACTAGGGGTCGGCCATATCGGAGGCGGGCATTTCTGTACCGCCTGTGAGTCGCGTTTCTATTCCTACCGCCGCGATGACGGCCACACTGGGCGCATGGCCAGCGTGATCTGGCTGCGGTGAGCCGTTGCCTTGCGACCATGCCGGGGTGTTCTCGAACATCGGAACGATTTTTGCACGCCATGCCTTGAAACGCACTGAGCATACCTCCATTGATTATGTCAATATGAAATAACCGTGTGGTACGCCGATGGCGTGCCGCAACGAAGGAGGGTTTCGATGCGTATCGATCGCATGACCAGTAAATTGCAAAACGCTCTGGGCGAGGCGCAGTCCCTGGCGGTAGGGCGCAGTCACAACCAACTCGATCCCGGCCATGTGCTGATGGCGCTCGTCGAGGCGCAAGAAAACGGCATCAAGGGCCTGGTGCAGAAGGCCGGTGGCGATGTTTCACGCCTGCGCAACGGGCTTTCCGAGTATCTCGACGACTTGCCGCGCGTCGGTCAGTTCGACGGCAATGTGCAGCTTTCCTCGGCGTTGTCGCAGTTGTTCAATCTCGCTGACCGTGAAGCCCAGCAACGCGGCGATCAATATATCGCCAGCGAGCTGGTGGTGCTGGCGGCGCTGGAAATGAAAAGCGCGATTAGCAAGGTGCTCCAGCAGGCCGGTCTCGACGTGCAGTCCGTGCGTAGTGCCATCGACAGCTTGCGCGGCGGTAACAAGGTGGACGACGTCTCGGCCGAGGAAAGCCGCGAGGCGCTGGACAAGTACACCATGGACCTGACCCAGCGTGCTGTGGATGGCAAGCTCGATCCGGTGATCGGTCGCGATGACGAGATCCGTCGTACGATCCAGGTGCTGCAGCGGCGTACCAAGAACAACCCGGTGTTGATCGGCGATCCCGGCGTGGGCAAGACCGCCATCGTCGAAGGTCTTGCTCAGCGCATCGTCAATGGCGAGGTGCCCGAAGGCCTCAAGGACAAGCGCGTGCTGGCGCTGGACATGGGGTCACTGCTGGCCGGCGCCAAGTATCGCGGCGAGTTCGAGGAGCGTCTCAAGGCCGTGCTCGGCGAGTTAGGCAAGGAAGAAGGTCGCGTCATCCTGTTCATCGACGAATTGCACACCATGGTCGGTGCCGGCAAGGCCGAGGGTGCGATGGATGCCGGCAACATGCTCAAGCCGGCACTGGCGCGCGGTGAGCTGCACTGTGTCGGGGCCACCACCCTGGACGAGTATCGTCAACATATCGAGAAGGATGCGGCGCTCGAGCGGCGCTTCCAGAAGGTGCTGGTGGATGAGCCCAACGAAGAAGATACCGTGGCGATCCTGCGTGGCCTCAAGGAGCGCTATGAGGTGCATCACGGCGTCGATATCACCGACGGCGCGATCATTGCGGCGGCCAAACTGTCGACGCGCTATATCACCGACCGGAAACTGCCCGACAAGGCCATCGACCTGATCGACGAGGCGGCGTCTCGGATCCGTATGGAACTCGACTCCATGCCCGAGGAGATGGACCGCCTCGACCGCCGGCTGATCCAGCTCAAGATGGAGCGTGAGGCGCTCAAGAAAGAAACCGATGAAGCGACCCGCAAGCGTCTCGACTCGCTTGAAGCGCAGATCGACGAGCTGAGCCGTGAATATGCCGACCTCGAAGA
This sequence comes from Chromohalobacter sp. HP20-39, assembly GCF_033052815.1. Lineage (NCBI taxonomy): Bacteria > Pseudomonadati > Pseudomonadota > Gammaproteobacteria > Oceanospirillales > Halomonadaceae > Chromohalobacter > Chromohalobacter sp. HP20-39. The sequence goes on from NZ_JAWHTP010000011.1 coordinate 91,756, forward strand.
AGTCTGGAAATCCGAGAAGGCCAGCATCCAGGGAGCGGCGCAGTTCAAGGCGGAGCTCGAGCAGGCGCGCATCGACCTCGAGGCGGCACGCCGCCAGAGCGATCTGGGGCGCATGTCCGAGTTGCAATACGGGGTGATCCCCAAGCTCGAGCAGCAGATCGCCGAGGCCAGTGAGCACGAGGCGGATACCGCCCAGCACCAGCTGTTGCGCTCCAACGTGACCGAGGAAGAGATCGCCGAGGTGGTCTCGCGCTGGACCGGCATCCCGGTGTCCAAGATGCTCGAGGGCGAGCGCGACAAGCTGCTGCGCATGGAAGAGGCGCTCCACGAGCGGGTCATCGGTCAGGACGAGGCGGTGACCGCGGTGGCCAACGCCGTGCGCCGTTCGCGCGCCGGGCTGGCCGATCCTCATCGCCCCAACGGATCGTTTCTGTTCCTGGGGCCTACCGGGGTCGGCAAGACCGAGCTTTGCAAGTCGCTGGCCAACTTCCTCTTCGATACCGAGGAGGCCATGGTGCGCATCGACATGTCCGAGTTCATGGAGAAGCATTCCGTGGCGCGGCTGATCGGGGCGCCGCCGGGCTATGTCGGCTACGAGGAAGGCGGTTATCTGACCGAGGCGGTGCGCCGCAAGCCGTATTCTGTACTACTGCTCGATGAGGTCGAAAAAGCGCATCCGGATGTCTTCAACATCTTGCTGCAGGTGCTTGAGGATGGCCGACTGACCGATGGTCAGGGGCGCACGGTGGATTTCCGCAATACGGTGATCGTGATGACCTCCAACATGGGTTCGGACATCATCCAGCGCATGGGCGGTGATGACGCCGACTACGCTGTGATGCGCGATGCCGTGATGGAGGTGGTGGGCGATCACTTCCGTCCGGAATTGATCAACCGCATCGACGAAGTGGTGGTATTCCACGCCTTGGGGCAGGAGCAGATTCAGTCCATCGCGGCCATCCAGCTCGAGCGTCTCCAGGCACGCCTGGCCGAGCGCGAGATTCGTCTCGAGGTCAGCGACGACGCCCTGGCGCAACTGGCGGTGGTAGGCTTCGATCCGGTGTTCGGTGCGCGGCCGCTCAAGCGCGCCATCCAGAGCCGGATCGAGAACCCGCTGGCGCAGGAACTGCTCGCCGGACGTTTCGCGGCGGGCGACACCATCCGCGTCACCACAGAAGACGGTCACCTCGTCTTCGCCAAGTAACGCGAGCGGTCCGGCGTCTCGGGCCGCTCGATGCTCTCGATACACGGTCGCGTCCTGACCGTTCTCTCGCCCGCGACGTGCTGCGTCGCGGGCTTTTTGTGCCAGCTACAACGCAGTTTTCAACTAGCAAATTTGAGTGAAGTGCTAGTACATCAATAGGAGATTGCGCCACGCTGCCGGCCGCGTGTGAGCGGCGGAGGTTGACAGCTCGGGGGCGCTGATGGAATCTAGGTGGTTCCTGATTGCGGGCGCAGCCATTGACGGGCGATCCCCGGCCGCTGCGTGAAGGGTAGGTTGGAAAATGCCTCTACCCGCCTGTCGAAGGAGATCAAGGGTATGGGCCAAACGCCTGTTCCCGCCAACCCCGACACGGCGATCTGCCGTGCCAGGAATCGCTCGGGCCAGCCGGTCTCGGCGGTTTCTATGAGTGCGGGTCCTCACCCCGGGCCCAGAGCCAGGATTATGGCATCAGGTGCCGGCGTAGCCGGCAGCGGCGTACCGCCGCATCGACACTTCGCTGCCCGTAACGTGGCAGTGAAATGGCACTCGTTATCTCCAGGGGAGAACTATCAGTGGAATTGCTTTCCGGCGCCGATATGATCGCCCGCTTCCTGCAGGATGAGGGCGTCGAACGTATCTACGGTTACCCTGGCGGCGCAGCGTTGCATATCTATGATGCGCTGTTCCGCCAGGACAAGGTCAAACACATCCTCGTTCGTCATGAACAAGCCGCCACCCACGCCGCCGATGGCTATGCCCGTGCCTCGGGCAAGCCGGGTACGGTGCTGGTTACCTCCGGCCCCGGCGCAACCAATGCCGTGACCGGTATTGCTACCGCCTACATGGATTCGATCCCGATGGTGGTGCTGTGTGGCCAGGTGGCCAGTCACCTGATCGGCGAAGATGCCTTTCAGGAAACCGACATCGTCGGCGTGACGCGTCCCATCGTGAAGCATAGCTTCGCCATCAAGCACCCGTCGGAGATCCCCGAGGTGCTCAAGAAGGCTTACTACCTCGCCGCGACCGGTCGCCCGGGGCCGGTGGTGGTGGATATCCCCAAGGATATGACGGCGCCCACCGAGCGTTATGAGTACGTCTATCCGAAGAAGGTCAAGATCCGCTCCTATAATCCGGTCACGCGGGGCCATAGTGGCCAGATCAAGAAAGCCGTGGACATGATGCTCAAGGCGCGGCGGCCGGTGTTCTATACCGGCGGCGGTATCGTTACCAGTGGCGCGAGCGAAAACCTGACGGCGTTGGTGAAGCGCTTGGGCTTCCCCATTACCACCACGTTGATGGGCATCGGCTCCTATCCGCAGACCGATGCGCAGTCGCTGGGTTGGCTGGGGATGCACGGCAGCTACGAGTCCAACATGGCCATGCACCATGCCGACCTGATCATCGCCATCGGGGCGCGTTTCGACGACCGCGTTACCAATAACACCTCGAAGTTCTGTCCTACGGCCAAGATCGTGCATGTGGATATCGACCCCAGCTCGATTTCCAAGACGGTGCGCGCCGATGTGCCGATCGTGGGGCCTGCGGATAGCGTCATCAATGAAATGATCAGCCTGCTGCAAGGCCGGGAAATGGCCAACGCCGAGGCGCTGCCGGAGTGGTGGACGACCATCGACGGCTGGCGCGCCGAACGCGAAGGCAAGCTCTACGAGGCTTCTCAGCCGGGTGAGCGGCTCAAGCCGCAGGAAGTCATCGAAGCGGTGTATCACATCACGCGCGGCGAGGCCTTCGTGACCACCGATGTCGGCCAGCACCAAATGTTCGCGGCGCAGTACTACAAGTTCGACAAGCCCAATCGCTGGATCACTTCCGGGGGGCTGGGCACCATGGGCTTCGGTTTCCCGGCGGCGATGGGCATCAAGCAGAACTTCCCTGACGACACCGTGGTGTGTTTCACCGGTGAGGGCAGCTTTCAGATGATGATGCAGGAACTGTCGACCTGTAAGCAGTTCGGTACCGGGGTGAAGATCATCAACCTCAACAACGGGACGCTGGGTATGGTGCGCCAGTGGCAGGACCTCAACTACAAGTCGCGCCATGCGCACTCGTACGTGGAGTCGCTGCCGGACTTTCAGAAGTTGATCGAGGCCTACGGTTTCACGGCGCTCAAGGTGGAACATCACGACGAGCTCGATGCGGCGCTGGAGCGCACGTTCGCCGACAACGACGAACTGGTGTTCCTCGATATCGACGTCGACCCCCGGGAACACGTCTATCCGATGCAGGTGCCCCTAGGCGCCATGCGTGACATGCTGCTTTCGAAGACGGAGCGGACCTGATGCGCCACATCATCTCGATCCTGCTGGAAAACGAACCCGGCGCCCTGTCCCGCGTGGTTGGGTTGTTCTCCCAGCGCAACTTCAACATCGAAACGCTCAACGTGGCGCCTACCGAGGACCCGAGTCTGTCACGCCTGACGGTGACCACGGAGGGCGATGACCGCGTCATCGAGCAAATCACCAAGCATCTCAATAAGCTCATCGATGTGGTCAAGCTGGTCGACCTGACGGAGGGTAATCACATCGAGCGTGAGCTGATGCTGGTCAAGGTGAAGGCGCTGGGCGCTAGCCGCGACGAGGTCAAGCGCACGGTGGATATCTTCCGCGCGCAGATCGTCGACGTCACGCCGAGTGTCTACACGGTGCAGATTACCGGCGATGCCGGCAAGCTGGATGCCTTCGTCCAGGCCATGGCGCCGATCGGCATTCTCGAGGTGGCGCGTACCGGGGTATCGGGCATTTCGCGAGGTGACAAGATACTCAGCCTCTGAGCCATGTGCCCGCATACCCTTGACATTATAAGGCCGCTCTCACGAGCGGCCTTTTTACTTTAAGAGGTTAAGGCTAGCGGATTTGCGACCATAGGGCCTTGACCAGCGGATTGCGCAGCTTCTTCTCGGTGACGCAGAGCCCGACCTCGTAAGGCGTCAGCGCGGGCTCGACCTCGAGGGCCTGGATGCGCTCGGCCAATGGGCTGTTGTCGACCACGATCTGCGGCACCACGCCGACCCCGAACCCCAGTCCGACCATGCTGACGATGGCTTCGTTGCCTGCGACTTGGGCATAGATGCGCGGCTTGATACCCAACTGGCGGAACCACGCATCCGTTCGCTCGCGGGCGAGACCCGACTCCGAGAGGATCATGGGAATGCTACCCCAACTGGCGGCGTCCGTCGTGGCGGTGAGGCCGGCCAGCCATTCCGGCATGGTGCGTGGCGCGATGAACAACAGCGGCGACGTGGCGATTGGCTTGAAGGCGAGCTGTGCGGGCAGGGTTTCGGGGCGCGCGGTGATCGACATGTCTTCTTCGCCGCTGAGAACGCGTGAAACCGCGCTGGCCGGGTCGCCGGTATGCAGCTTCAATTCGATGCGCGGATGACGCAGGCGAAACTCGCTGAGCAACTCATAGAGAAAGCTGTAGCTGGCGGTCACCGAGCAGTAGATGCTGATTTCGCCGGACAGTTCGCGGCTTTCCGCCATCAGTGAGTGACGAAATACATCCCATTGCTCCAGGGCATCGCGTGCATAACGCTGGAAGAGTTGGCCTTCATGGGTCAGGCGGACACTGCGGTTGTCGCGCTCGAACAAGGTGACGCCGAGCTGTGTCTCGAGTTGGCGGATCGTGCGGCTCAGCGTCGAAGGACTGACGTGACACAACTCGCTGGAGCGGCCAAAGTGAAGCGTATCGGCCAGGCTGAGGAACTGCTGGTAGGGACGAGTATCCATGACAATATCATTTCAATTTTCGGCATACGGTATTGCAAATATAGCGTTTTACGCAACGCTTGGGGCTGGCGTAAAGTGACATCAAAGCGTCGCGACAGACGACGCTCATGGCGGAAAGCCATCAACGCTGACACTTCATACGTTTCTTCTTCGATATCTGGAGTACGACATGCGCGTTTATTACGACAAAGATTGCGACCTCTCGCTGATCCAGGCGAAGAACGTCACCATCGTGGGTTATGGTTCCCAAGGCCACGCCCATGCCCATAATCTCAAGGAATCTGGCGTCGAGGTCACCGTGGCGCTGCGTCCGGGCTCTTCGTCCGTGGCCAAGGCCGAGTCGGCGGGCTTCAAGGTGGCCTCCGTGCCCGAGGCCTGCAAGACGGCCGACGTGGTGATGCTGCTGGCGCCCGACGAAAATCAGAAAGCGATCTACGAGCAGGATATCGCGCCTAACTTGAAGGAAGGCGCGACGTTGGCCTTCGCGCATGGCTTCAACATCCACTACAACCAGGTGACGCCGCGCCAGGATCTGGACGTCATCATGATCGCGCCGAAAGCGCCGGGTCATACGGTGCGCTCCGAGTTCGTGCGCGGTGCCGGCGTTCCCGATCTGATTGCCATCCAGCAAGACGCCACTGGCCAGGCCAAAGAGCTGGCGCTTTCCTACGCAGCCGGTATCGGCGGTGGTCGCAGCGGTATCATCGAAACATCCTTCAAGGATGAAACCGAGACCGACCTCTTCGGTGAACAGGCTGTGTTGTGCGGCGGTACCGTGGAGCTGGTCAAGGCCGGTTTCGAGACGCTGACCGAGGCGGGTTACGAGCCCGAGATGGCCTACTTCGAGTGTCTGCACGAACTCAAGTTGATCGTCGACCTGATGTACGAAGGCGGTATCGCCAACATGAACTACTCCATCTCCAACAATGCGGAGTATGGCGAGTACGTCACTGGTCCCAAGGTCATCAATGAGCAGTCGCGGGAGGCGATGCGCAATGCCTTGAAGGACATCCAGACGGGTGAATATGCCAAGATGTTCATCAACGAGGGCAACACTAACTATCCGTCGATGCATGCGCGTCGCCGCCTGAATGCCGAGCATCCGGTCGAGCAGGTGGGCGCGAAGCTGCGTGGCATGATGCCCTGGATCGCGGCCAACCAACTGGTCGACAAGAGCAAGAACTAAGCGCTTACTGTGGGTCGGTAGCGAGCGGGCGCGGCCAATTGGTCGCGCCCGTTTACGTTTTGGGTCGTCAAGGAGACCGACTGTCGACTAGGATTGCAGTGTGTAGAATGTCGGAATGGCCCATCAAGGGCCGTCCCATGGCAACGGATGACTTTTATGACGCAAGAATCGGGCACGCCAGAATCGCCCAAGGATGCCGACACCGAGAATGTCTCGGAGGATACTTTGGCGTTTCAGGACGAAGACGAAATCATTGAGGAGACCATCGAGAATGGGAAGCGCGTGCGTCGGAGGGGCATCTACTTATTGCCCAACCTATTCACGCTGTCGGCGTTATTTTCTGGTTTCTTCTCCATTATCGCAGCGATGAATGGCAACTTCTCCGGGGCCGCTATCGCGATTTTCGTCTCCATGGTGCTCGATGGGCTCGACGGGCGCGTGGCACGGATGACGAACACGCAAAGCGCCTTCGGTGCCGAGTTCGACAGTCTGGCGGACATGGTCTCGTTCGGTGTGGCGCCGGCATTGGTGGCGTTCTCCTGGATCCTGCAAGACGTCGGGAAGATCGGTTGGATCGCGGCCTTTATTTTTGCCTCCGGTGCAGCATTGCGCTTGGCCCGTTTCAACGTGCAAATCGGTAGTACCGATAAGAAGTGGTTCGTCGGCTTGCCGAGTCCTTCTGCGGCTGCGCTCGTCGCTGGCTGTGTCTGGACGCTGCATAAATTCGATGCTGACGCCTTGGGCTTCAAATTGTTCATCGCCTTCATCGTCGCGGCAGCGGGGGTGTTGATGGTCAGTAATATCCGCTACCACAGCTTCAAGGAAGTCGATTTCAAGGGGCCCGTTCCCTTCGTCGTGCTGTTGGCGATTGTGCTTGCATTCGTGGTGATCTCACTCGAGCCCTCGCTCATGCTACTGATCCTGTTCGGTTGCTATGTGGTGTCGGGGCCTCTGCTCGCACTCATACGTAAGATACGCTGAGTTCGTTTCTTTCATACCCAATGCTTGCCGATTATCCACATCTCCTTTCATGCGCCGCCCCAGCGGGGATGTGGATAAGCTGAATGGCGGCATCGCTTAGCTCTCGCCAATTGAGCGGTAACTATTTTTACATCATCCCCTTGCGTTCCCGCTGGTGGATCCGTAAAGTACGCATCCGCTGCCGGCGACGGGCTTCGT